>DAINRQ010000130.1:0-16781 GCA_036741775.1 Gemmatimonadaceae bacterium
CGTCGAGCCACGCGCGCCGGCGCAGCATGCCGTAGAGCAGCTCCTGCGTCCAGCGTCGATCGCGCGCATCGAGCAGCTCGACGCGACGCTCGAACGACGTGTCCAACAGCTCGCCCGCGCGGAGGTCGGCGCAGATGTCTGCCGCCGCGACGCGCGCGTCCGTTACGCCGCCGCGCGCAGCGGTCGCCGAAGCGGTGTGGTGTTCGTTCTCGTCGGTCATGCGACCATCTCCGGCGTCGACGTCACCGCAACAACTTCGCTACCGACCGCCAAGTGCGCCATGCGCGGAAAGATAGTCGATGACTGCTGCCCCGGCATCGCTCGCGTGCCAGACGCCGCGAATGGCGGCAATGCCGTAGGCGCCTGCCGCCTCCAGTGATGGCACGTGCTCGGGACGAATGCCCCCGATGGCGATCACGGGCACCGCGTGTACCGTGGCGAGCCGTTCGATGAACGCGACGCCTTGCTCTTTCTCCGCCGGGCGAGCCTCGGTGTCGAGTACGTGGCCGGCAACGATCCAGCGCGCGCCGGCCTCGACCGCCAGTGCGGCGTCTTCCGGGGAATGAACGCTGGCACCGATCGGCAGCGATGGCGCAGCGCGGCGACCATCCTCGACCGACATGGAGCGGGACGTGAGCTGAACGCCGCGCGCGCCGGCCGCGAGGGCGACGTCTGCACGATCGTTGATAACGAGCCACGCCCCGGTTGCGTCCTGTACCTCGACCAGATGGCACGCCAGGTTGTAGAGCGCTCGGTCGCCAAGACGCTGCACGCGAAGGTGAACGGCAACGCGGCCCGCGCCTGCGTGCATGACGCGTCGGGCACGAAGAGCGAAATCCGCCTGCATCACGATCTCGTCGCTCGTGACGGCGTGGAGGATGGGGATGCGTGCCGCGTCGGACGCGCGGTCGCGGGCGACGGAAGGGTCAGGCGCCGAACCGGTCGCCGACATGGATCCCCCGACCGCGGGCGAGCTCCGCGACGCTGAGGCGCCGTTTACCCGACGGCTGGGCGTCGATGATTCGGATGACGCCGTTGCCGGTCATCACCACGGCTCCGTCGTCGTCCAGGGCGATGACGGTCCCCGGCTCCGCGCTCTGCCCGCTCGCTGCGGGGGAGTGCGGCCACGGTCGTGCGCCGAACAGCTTGATCTCCGAGCCACGCAGCGTCGTGAACGCGCCCGGCTTCGGGTCGAAGGCGCGCACGGCGCACGCGACATCGGACGCGGGCTGCGTCCAGTCGATGCGCGCATCCTCGCGCTCGATCTTGGGCGCGTACGTCGCCGCCGCCTCGTCCTGCGGCTGCTCGGTGATCTGTCCCAGGTCGAGTAGCGACAGGGCCTCGATCAGCGCGAGTGCCCCGAGCTCGGAGAGGCGAAGCTGCAGCTCACCGAACGTCTCGTCGTGGAGAATAGGCGTGGCGTTCTGCAGGAGGATCGGGCCGGCGTCGAGACGGGTCACCATCCGCATGATCGTCACGCCGGTCTCGGTCTGCCCTGCGCGGATGGCCGCCTGAATCGGCGCCGCCCCGCGCCACTGCGGAAGCAACGACGCGTGAATGTTCAGGGTGCCTAACCGCGGTGCGTCGATGACGTCGCGCGGCAGGATGTGGCCATAGGCGACGACGATGGAGATCTCCGGCTCCAGCGCCCGAAGCTGATCGAGGAACTCCGGACCTCGCGGCCGTTCCGGCTGCAAGATCGTGAGCGACTCCTCGACCGCGATCTGCTTGATGGGCGACGCGACGAGCTCCGATCGCGAACGACCCTGCGGTCGGTCCGGCTGCGTCACGACGCCGACCACCTCGAACCCTTCTCCGAGCAACGCACGGAGCGGCGGCGCCGCGAACTCCGGCGTCCCCCAGAAGAGGACCCTCATCGCGCCGTCAGAGCGCCTCCTCTCCGTGTCGCCCGGCGATCTCGTCAGGCGGCAGTTTCCGCAGATTCTGCGGGAAGTCCTTCTTCATCGACTCCCACTTCGCGAGGGCCGACCGTCGTTTGAGGAAGCTCAGGTAGTCGATGAACAGCTTACCGTGCAGATGATCGATCTCGTGCTGGAGGCAGCGCGCGAGCAGCTCATCCGCCTCGAGCTCGAAGGGCTCGCCGTCCTGATTCAATGCGCGTACGGTGACGCGCGCGGCGCGATCGACGTCGCCGAAGATCTCGGGAATCGAGAGGCATCCCTCTTCGCCACGCGCCGAGCCCTCGGTAAGAACAATCTCGGGGTTGACGATGACGATGGGGTTGTTCTCGATGTCGATGACCGCGATCCGCTCGCTGCGCCCGACCTGAGGCGCGGCGAGCCCGATGCCCTTCGCGGCGTGCATGGTCTCGAACATGTCGTCCGTGAGGCGGCGGAGCTCATCGGTCATGCGATCGACGGGCGTCGTCTCCTGACGGAGAATCGGGGCGCCGAGGACGTGAATCTCTAAGAGAGACAAGGGACGGGACGCTGGGAACCGGGAACGGGGAACAGGGAACCGGAGCTGAGCGCTACTTGCTTGCCTGTTTGCTGGCCGCCGCCGGCGCCGCCGCCGGTTCCGCCGCTGTCAACACGCGCGCTATCCGCCCGCGCTCGACCACCAGCCGAGATTCGTCGGACTTGATCGTTATGCGGTCATCCATCGTCGCGCTCGCCTTGCCGTCCTTCACCGTTTCGGTGATGTGCATCACCTTGCCGATGATCCCACCCGTCGTTACGACCTCGTCGCCACGTTTCAGGTTTCGCAGGCGCTCCTCGTGCTGGCGCCGCTGTCGCTGCTGCGGCCGGATCATCACGAAGTAGAAGATCGCGAAGATCGCGACCACCTGGAACAGGAACGGCAGGAGCGTCGAGCCGCCGCCAGTCGGGGCCTGTACGACGAGCGCGGAAGCAAAGGAAGCGATCATGGGACCGGTGCGGGGCGTGAGTGGTAGCGCGCGAGCCAGTCGCGGCTCCAGGCATCGAAGCTACCATCGGCGATCGCGGCACGCGCGCGGCGCATGAGCGCGACCAGGAAATGTACATTATGCAGCGAGACAAGGCGCAGCCCCAGGATCTCGTCGGCAATGAACAGGTGCCGGATGTACGCCCGGGAGAACCGCGTGCAGGTGGAGCAGTCACAGGTCTCGTCGAGCGGTCGCGGATCGGAACGAAGCTCCGCCCGCCGCACGTTGACGCGCCCGTCGCTCGTGAACGCGGTTCCGTTGCGTCCCATACGTGTCGGTGCGACGCAATCGAACAGATCCACCCCGCGCCGAACGCCCTCCACGAGGTCCTCCGGGAAGCCGACGCCCATGAGGTACCGTGGCCTGTCGGCCGGCAGCTCCTCGTTCACGACATCGAGCATGGCGTACATGTCGGGCTTGGCCTCGCCGACCGACAGGCCACCAATGCCGTAGCCGAGCCAGTCGCCGAGCGAGCGGATCGCGTGGGCGGCTTCGCGGCGGAGGTTCGCATGGATGCCGCCCTGGAGGATCGGGAACAGGGCCTGGCCATCGGGAATCGGGCGGGGGGAATCGGGAATCGGCGGGTCGAGCTGCGGGCTTCGAGCCCCGAGCCCCGGTTCCCGGTTCCGGGCTCCCGGTTCAGGGCTCCCAGCCGTTCGATTCCCGATTCCCGATTCCCGATTCCCGAGCGCTTCAAACTCCGCCTTACAACGGACCAGCCAGCGAATACTGCGCTCACTCGCATCGCGAGCCAGTCCCTCGTCCGACTGTCCGGGAATTACGTGATCGAACTGCATGATCACGTCAGCGCCCAGGTTGCGTTCGATGTGCATCACCGTCTCCGGTGTGAATCGATGACGCGAACCGTCGATGTGACTGCGGAAGGACACGCCGTCCTCATCGACCGTGCGGAGCGACTCGAGCGAGAAGACCTGAAAGCCGCCGGAGTCCGTGAGCATCGGGCCGCTCCACCCCATGAACCGGTGGACGCCACCGAGGTCGCGTACGAGCTCGTCGCCCGGGCGGAGGTGGAGATGGTACGCGTTCGCGAGCACCATCTGGCATCCCATGGCCGCAAGCTCGCTCGGATCCAACGCCTTGACCGTGGCGAGCGTGCCGACGGCCATGAACGCCGGCGTCTCCACCGGGCCGTGCGGCGTGGTGAACACGCCGGCGCGCGCCGCGCCGGCCGTCGCGAGCCGGTCGAAGGCGAAGCTCACAGGACGTTCACGCTGGGTTGCGCGAGGCCGTGTCGCTCACGGCCCGATCACCTCGAGCGTCGCGCCCGGGGCGTCCGCCTCACAGGTGTACGCGACGCGGAGCCTCCGCGTGGCCGTCGGTGCACCGACGGCACGCAGCGAGTCGACCTTGAGCTGGGCCGCCACCGTCCCGAACACGCCGTCCAGTACCTCGTCGCCCGTCGACGACATGAGCTCGGCACGGGTGACCGCGCCGGACGTGTCGGTGAGAATCGTTATGCGCACATCGCCCTGCTCCGGCTTCTGCGCGGCGCGCCGCTCCGGACACTGAACGCGCACGTACTGCGAGAGCATCTGCGTGGCGCCGGCGGTGTCGAAGCGCGGGTTGTTCGCGTTCGGCAGGTAATAGTGCGTGACGGTGGACACGCAGGCTCCGACCACCGTCGTCCCGAGCACAGCGAGGACTGACGGCCTCACAGCACTACCATCGCATCGCCATAGGAGTAGAACCGGTAATTTGCCTCGAGCGCCGTCCGGTATGCGCGCATCGTGAGGTCGTACCCGGCGAATGCGGCAACGAGCATGATCAGCGTGGAGCGCGGAAGATGAAAGTTCGTGATGAGTTTGTCCACGCCGCGAAAGCGATATGGCGGTCGGATGAAGATGCGCGTCTCGCCGCTCGTCGGCGCGAACGTTCCGTCGTCGCGTACCGCGCTCTCGAGCGTGCGAACCGACGTGGTCCCGACGGCCCAGATGCGTCCACCGCGCGAGCGCGTCTCGTTGAGCGTGCGCGCGGCCGCGTCATCGAGCTTGAACCATTCCTCGTGCATCACGTGGTCCGCGGGGTCGTCGGTCTCGACCGGCTTGAACGTACCGGCGCCCACGTGCAACAGGAGATCGGCGCGTGACACGCCGCGCTCAGCGAGGGCCGCGAGCAACTCCGGCGTGAAATGGAGCCCGGCCGTCGGCGCCGCCACCGATCCCGGTTCGCGCGCGTACACGGTCTGGTATCGCTCCACGTCAGCGGGGGCGTCGGAGCGCGCGATGTATGGCGGCAGCGGGACGTGCCCGAACCGCTCGATCGCGTCGTCGATGGCAAGCGGCGATCGCAACTGCACCACGCGCGATCTGCGCTCGGTTACCTCGAGCACATCGACCTCGAGCTCCGTCGTGATCCGGACTCGGCGCCCCGGCTTGAGCTTGCCGCCCGGATGGACGAGCGCCTCGAACCGATCGCCGTCGAGGCGCTTGAGCAGGAACACTTCGGCTGGAGCGCCGGACTCGCGCGTGCCGAGGAGCCGCGCTCTCAGCACGCGCGTGGTGTTGAGGGCGATCGTATCGCCCGGCGCGATCAGATTCAGGACGTCCGCGAACCGGGCGTGCGCGATGACTCCCGTTTCACGATCGGCCACCAGCAGGCGGCTCTGGTCACGCCGTTCGGCTGGCGTTTGAGCGATGCGCCCGGGTGGAAGATCGAAATCGTAGTCCGACGTCCGCGACCCGACCTCACCGGGCAATCGTCACCCCTCGAAAAGCGTTCCCTGGCCGTGCTGTGCGGGAGGCGTGTACCCGAAGTGACGATACGCCGTTGGCGTTGCCAGGCGACCACGCGGCGTCCGCTGCAGGAACCCGTTCTGCACGAGGAACGGCTCGTACACCTCCTCGATGGTGCTCGCGTCCTCGCCCACGGCCGCGGCGATCGTGTTGATGCCGACCGGGCCGCCCTCGAACTTCTCAATGATCGACTTGAGGATGCGCGCGTCCATGTCGTCGAGCCCGAACTGATCGACGTCGAGGAGCTGAAGCCCTTCCTGCGCGATGTCCTTCGTGATGGTCCCGTTGCCCTTCACCTGCGCGTAGTCGCGGACGCGTCGAAGGAGCCGGTTCGCGATCCGCGGCGTCCCACGCGATCGGCGCGAGATCTCCGACGCGCCCTCGGGCACGATCGCCACCTTGAGCACCTCCGCAGTGCGGTGGACAATGAGCTCGAGATCTTCGGACGGGTAGTAGTTCAGCCGCTGCTCGATGCCGAATCGCGCGCGCATGGGCGGGGTGAGCATCCCCAGCCGCGTCGTGGCGCCAATGAGGGTGAACTTCTCGATCGGCATCGTGATCGTCTGCGCCTTCGGCCCCTCCGACAGCCGGATGTCGATCTTGTAGTCCTCCATCGCAGGATAGAGGAACTCCTCGATGATCGGGCGGAGGCGGTGGATCTCGTCGATGAAGAGGATGTCGCCCGACCGGAGGTTCGTCAGCGTGCCAACGAGGTCGCCCGGTTTTTCGAGGGCAGGGCCCGATGTCGTCCGGATGTTCACACCGAGCTCGCGCGCGATGAGCTCGGCGAGTGTCGTCTTGCCGAGGCCGGGTGGGCCGAAGAAGAGGGTGTGGTCGAGGGGCTCGCGCCGGCTGAGCGCGGCGTCGATGTAGATGCGAAGGCTGTCCTTCACCTTCTGCTGCCCGATGAACTCGGCCAGGCGCTGCGGCCTGAGGGAGAGCTCTACAGGCCCTTCCTCAGCGAGCTCTTCCGGGGTCGTAACTTCGCGTGGGGACATCGTCCATAAACGTCGCAGGGTGAGCGGCTAATTTAACCGAAGAAACACCGACCGTCACGACTGGTCCTGTCTCCCAGACACCTTGCGGTCGCATCGCGCGTGGTCGGCGTCGCGCGTGGTCGGCATCGGACGTGGTTGGCATCGCCCCGGTCGGCGTGCGCATCGCGTCTCCGGCGGCTGGATGCTCCGCGCCCGGGGCCGGCGGGCCGACCGCATCGTCCAATCGAGTGGAGGTTGTCCCGCCGGCCGCCGGCGCCTCGCATAGGCCGCCTCCGACGCGACGCGCCCGCCTCCCCAACGCTCCTCGTTAGGTGGACGCCGCCGTACCGTTCCTGTGTCGTGCCGGTGTGCGAATTCCACGGGCGCCGCGTGCTGACGGGTCAGATTTAAACCGCACGTTTCCGCGCAACGTCCTGCTACCTGGCCGGCGCGTTGCCGATGACCATGTCGTTGAACTGAACGACGTAGCGCCACCAATCGTTGAGACGACCGTCTGTGTTCGTCCCTGGCGCCCTCGGCAAGTGGCGGAGCCACCAGCGCATGTACTCCCGATGGTGGTCCGGGCCACCCCAGGTCGCCGCCGACACGGGCTTCCGCGCGCCGGTCAGGTTGGGGTAGCGAAGCCAATCGTCGGCATCGCTCTCCACCGCGCGCGCATTCGCGTAGTCGTAGTCG
This sequence comes from Gemmatimonadaceae bacterium, assembly GCA_036741775.1. Taxonomy (GTDB): domain Bacteria; phylum Gemmatimonadota; class Gemmatimonadetes; order Gemmatimonadales; family Gemmatimonadaceae; genus JAJKIV01. Next base: position 7,353 of record DAINRQ010000130.1, read on the forward strand.
CCGGTTGCGTTCGGCGGATAATGGCAGCTGCCGACGCCGGCCCGGCCGCCCGACTGATGTGCGTTCGCCGCGAACCGTGCCCACGCGGTCGTCAACGACTCGGCCTGCCAGCCGCCGTAGACCCGCGACATCGTGGCTTCAATGCGGTGGCAGAGGTTGTGAAGCATCTCCGCCACGCCGCGCTCCGTGCTGAAGCCCATGATCACGAACGGACGCTGGCTCCGCACGGCCGTGAACGCGTCGCCGTTGATGTCGAACGCGCCAGGACCGGCCATGGCCGACTCGAAGTAGCCGAAATACGGACCCCCGAAGAGCCAGACTTCGTCCACCGATCCGACGTCGATGAGCGCCGGTACCCCGTACCGGGTGAGCGTGCCGTCGTAGTCGAGACCATCGGGTTCGTGGCACCGGTTGGTATCGGCGAGGCACGCGGCGTACGCGGCCGGCGTGTACCGAAACCCGTCGCGCTTCGGCGGAAACTCGTCGAGCGTCCGCCACTCCACGATGTCGTACCGCATGCGGCCGCCGCTCGCTTCGGCGACGTCCCGAGTGTAGCCCGTGGCCAGCGTGCGAGGCGAAGTCCACCCGAACGCCTGGTGCATGCGCCGGCGGCCGCTGTCGGGGATCACGGGATCGAAGTCCAGCACCAGCACGCGCACCGGCGGCTGTCGCGACGCAGGTGCGTCGATCGCCGAGCGGCGAGAGGCACTGCGCGGGGTGAAGAGCACGAAGAGGGCGGCGACGATGGCGCCCATGACACCGATCGCCGCCACCGACCGCCCGAGCTTCGCCATGCGCCGCCTAACGAGCTACACGCGCGCCGCGAGCCGCGACAACCGCTCCGCCGCCTGGTCCAGCGTCTCCTGCTTCTTGCAGAACGCGAACCGGATCATCGACTTCCCGCGTCCAGCGCCGGCGTGATAAAAGCTCGATCCCGGCACGCCGGCAACGCCGATCTCCGCCGCCATCCACCTCGCGAACGTCGTGTCGTCCGTGTCACTGAGCGACGAGAAATCGGCGAGCACGTAGTACGCGCCCTCGGGCAACGAGAACGTGAATCCCGCGTCAGCCAACACCGGCAGCAGGGAGTCGCGGCGCTCCCGATAATCGAGGGCGAGGTGGTTGTAATACTCGGCGTCGAACGCCATCCCCACGGCGGCCGCCGCCTGAAGCGGTGCGGGAGCGCCGACGGTCAAGAAGTCGTGCACCTTGCGAATAGCGACGCTCTCGCGCTCCGGCGCGATCGCATAACCCAGACGCCATCCAGTGCAGCTGAACGTCTTCGAGAGGCCGGAGATGGTCACCGTGCGCTCGCGCATGCCCGGCCACGTCGCGAGCACGTGGTGCCCGCCCGCATACCGAATGTGCTCGTAGATCTCGTCGGTGATCGCCCACACGTCATGCTCGATGCACAGCTCGGCGATGAAGCCGATCTCCTCGCGTGTGAGCACGCGTCCGGTAGGGTTGTGCGGCGTGTTGACGACGATCGCCTTCGTCTTCTCGTTGAACGCCGCGCGCAGCACCTCGGGGTCGAAGCGCCATTCGGGTGGTTCCAGCGGCACGTAGCGCGGCTTGGCCGAGGCGAGGATGGCGTCCGGGCCGTAGTTCTCGTACCACGGCTCGAACACGATGACCTCGTCGCCCGGATCGATGAGCGCGAGGAACACGGCGGCCATGGCCTCGGTCGCGCCGCACGTCACCGTGATCTCGCGTTCCGGGTCCACCGGCATGTCGTACCACCGCCGGTACTTCTCGGCGATGCCGAGGCGCAGGGCAGGGGCGCCCCAGGTGATGGCGTACTGGTTCAGGTCCCCGTGGATGGCGGCGCAGGCCGCGTCCTTCATGGCTTCCGGCATCGGGAAGTCCGGGAACCCCTGGGCGAGGTTGATCGCACCGTGCTGCTGCGCGACGCGCGTCATCTCGCGGATCACCGATTCGGTGAATGTCGCGGTTCTGGAGGCTGGCATGCGCAGAAGGTGAAGACGCGCGTGGCCGCGGACAAGGGACGGCGGCACGGCGGGGACCTACGACCACGATGCGCGGTGTCCGCCGTGCCTCAGTCCCCGCCGCGGTCTTCCACGTCCGTGGCGTTTGACCGCGCCGCTCGCTCGAGCGCGATGTCGCGAACCAGGCCAGTGATCTCGCGCTGGAGACGTCGCGTGGTCTGGTAGAAGTAGAAGAAGCCCACGATGACGGTGATGGCGACCACGTAGATGAGCAGATCGGCCCCACGGCCAATGCCCAACGCGCGCGCGGTGCGGTTCGTCAGCTCGGGGTTCCAGATCGCCACGGCCGCCGCGGTGAACACGACGAAGCGCAGGAACCGCATCAGCCGCGGCCGTTCGGCGCGGATGACCGCACGAAGGCTCAGCGCGGCGAGCGCTGCGAGGATGGGGATGGTAATGATCTGGAAGGCCGTCATCAGCGGAGCTTCTCGGCGAGCATCTCGAGTGCGATACGAACGGCGTTGGAGGAGCGCTGCCCTTTGCCCAGGCTGTACGGGGTGTACCGCACAGCGACCGGCACCTCACGGTAGCGCCAGCCATGCGTGCGAATCTGATCGATGATCTCGGATGCGTGCGCCATGCCGTCCATGGAGATGGTGAGCTCCCTCGCTGCTCGACGAGAGAAGGCCCGCAACCCGTTGTGCGTGTCTGTGAGGCGCACTCGCGAGATGAGTCGCGTGAACAGCACCCCAAGCATCAGGACGACGCGCCGCGCCGGCGGCACATCCGACCGGCCATCGAGAAAGCGGGAGCCGAGTGCGACGTCGCATTGGGCTGCCAACACCGGCGCGGCCAGTCCGTGGATATCCTTCGCATCATGCTGGCCGTCTGCGTCGAACGTGACCACCACGTCGGCTGCGCGACGGAGCGCATGGGCGATGCCGGTCTGGATCGCCGCGCCCTGTCCGCGGTTGATCGCGTGACGCAGCACCTCGGCGCCCGCGCTCCGCGCGACGGCGCCGGTGTCGTCCTTCGAGCCGTCATCGACGACGACCACCCGAACGCCTTCCGCGCGCAGCTCGCGTACGACCGCTTCGATCGTTGCCCCCTCGTTGTACGCGGGGACGACGACGATCACGCGGTGTCCACCGGCGTGCTCCGCCTCGGTGTCAGGTGGCTGGTCCATCACCGCACTACCCTTGGTCCCGACGACGCGCGGGCGGCGCCGCCTCACCACGGCGAAAAACGCGCACCTCGGTCACATAGCTCCGCGAGCGGTCACCGAGCAGCCTGTTCGTCACCACGTACTCGGGCATGAAGTAGCCCTCCCGGAAACGAGCCACCTCTTGGTACTCCGTTTCATTCCGGAATAGCGCCTGCAACAGCTCGAGCCGCGACTGTGATTCCATCATGAACACGTTGCGCGCGTCACGAGGAAAGCTGTTGCGCCAGCCGACGCCGGTCAGAAAGTGGTTGGCCAGGTGCATTTCCACAACGAGCACCGGCGGCCGATTCCACTCGTCGAAATACTTGTGACTGTAGCCGGCGAGGTCGTGCCACTGCCATGAGTACTCGCCACCAGGTGGTACGTTGGCGCGGATCCATCGTGCGGCATCGTTGCGCGGCTCATCGAGAAACACGCGCTCACCGTCGAACACGAAGAGCGCCTGCCATGCGAGCGCGAGTGCAGGTACCAGTGCTCGCCCTCTCCGTGCCCGCTCGAAACTGTGCGCCAGGGCGAACGCCGCTGGAAGCACGACTACCGGGAGGAATGGCAGCAGGTGGCGCGGGAACGGGTCGAGCGTGAACAGGACGAAGTACGCAGCCACGATCGTCGGAAGTCCGAGACTCAGCGCGACTCCGCGCAATCGCCGCGTGGAGACCCCCGATACGCCGCGCATCAATGCGATCGCCCCGACCACCGCGAGGACTACTGCCGGCAGGCCGAACACGCTGGGAAGCTCGACGAGGTAGATGAGCGACCCTAACGCGCGATTGAACTCGAACGGGATCGTGACTCCGGTGCGAAGGGTCTCGCGGAGGTCGAAAGGCGTGTAAAGGAACGCATTGATGAGCGCGACGGCCGCAGCAAAGAACACTGCGCCACCTGCGATCTTGTGCAGACGCCGACCCGGGAGCAGCGCCGCGATCGCCAAGGCCGGGAGCGCAAACACCGTGAGCTTGAGTCCGAACGCGGCGCCACTACAGAAGGCGCTGCCGAGGAACAGCTCCAGCTCATCGCGCGATTCGGCCCTACGCTCCAGGTGGCAGAATAGCAGGTAGAGCCCCAGCACGAACCAGAACAGGGCCGGGACGTCAGCCAGGAAGAAGTGGCTCTGCGTTACGTGGAGTCCCCCGAGGGCGGTCACCGCGCCAGCGAACAGCGAGATGTCCGTACGGCGCCAGAGACGCTGCGCGAAAAGCATGATGACGAGGACGGTGCCCACGCCGTACAGCACCGAGACGAACCGGCCGCCGAGAACCACGAACTGCTCGGGAGGGGGCGGGTCACTGGTGGTACCGGTGACAATGCGGTACGCCACGATCGGTACTGCGACCGGCACGGCGGTGGCCGGCGGATATCGGAAGCGTCCCTGGCTTCCCTGGAAGGTCTCGGCGGCGGGGGCAATGATCTTCTCGACCGCGCGCACGTGCGTCCGCTCGTCGGGGTGGTGGCGCGCCCATCCCCCGATCGGGAAGTTCGTGCCCCAGAATACTCCGGGCAGGCGCGCGAGCACGGCGACGAGCAGGATTCCCAGCACGAGCGCTCGCCGCGCACGCCCGTCGGTGAGCGCAGCGAGATCAGCGCGTGGGGACGCGGCGATGAGCCGATCGGGGTCGGTCATGCGACGAAGGTAATGACGAGTGGTGGCGCACGCCGCTTGACAGGGGTCATGCGTGGCACAGAATGTCTACGTCATGCGCGCCGCGATCCCGCAGGGTACACTCGACATGCTCATCCTTCAGACGCTCGCCCCCGCCGGCCAGCTACACGGGTTCGAGATCGCCGAGTCGATCAGGCGGACGTCGGCGGACGTGCTGCACGTAGAAGAGGGCTCTCTATACCCGGCCCTCCAGCGGATGCTGGTGAAGGGGTGGATAGTCGGCGACTGGGGGCGCACCGACGGCAACCGCCGTGCGCGCTACTATCGTCTCACCGCCGCCGGACGTCGTCAGCTTGCCCGTGAGATCGACGAGTACCGGCGGGTGTCGAGCGCCATCGCCCTCATCCTGCAACCAGCCTGAAGCTCCCGCGGCCCATGCGTCATTCCGAGCGTCAGCGAGGAATCCTTGGCGTCTTGGTAGAGGGGCCCCTCTCCCGGGAGGCCGAGGACTCCTCGCTGCGCTCGGGATGACACGGAGCCGGGACGTAGCCACTAGCCGCCAGGCCGCCGCAGCGTCAGACTAACGACAACTACTGCTCGCCCCGAGCTCTCCATGCCTAACGTGTTCGCGATCCGTCGTCCCTGCTCGCGCGTGCTCGCGCTCTCTGCCCTGGTCACGCTCTCCAGCGCCGTCGTAGCCCCAGCGGGCGCGCAGACGTCCCCGGCAACCGCCGCCACTCGCGGCCGCCCACTCGCGATCGAGGACTTCTACCGGCTCAAGACCGTCGGGTCGCCGGAGCTGTCCCCTGACGGGCGCTGGGTCGCGTTCACCGTGACCACGCGTATCGAAGCCACGAATGGGGAGACCGGCGAGGTCTGGCTCGTCGCCGCCGACGGGTCGGTGCCCGCTCGGCGAGTGAGTACCGAGGGAAGCAACGCCGGTACAGTTCGATGGTCGGACGATGGCAAGCTCCTGTTCGTTGCCAACGCCAGGCCGTGGACCGTGGATCCGGCCGCGGCGAACCGGATCAGCGAGGATTCGAGCCGCTCGGCTGAACGGGGCAAGAGCGGCGCGCCGGCGGTTCTCGTGAGTCCGGACCGCCGATGGACCGCCACCGTGCGCGAGACGCCACCAGCCAGACGCGAGCGTGCGTTTGCGTCCGACTTCGAGCGCCGCCACGAAGAGCGGTTCAAGGGGAGCCAGGTCGACTGGCTCGACTTCCAGCGTGACGGACAGGCGTTCCCGGTTCCCAACCGCGCAGACCCGCACGTCAGCCCGCCACAGGAGATCTTCGTCGGGCCTAACGACGGAGGCTCGGGGCGACAGATCACGAACCTCGGGCTCCGTCCGGCGGGGGTCGCGTGGAACCGCGATGGGACGCGTCTCGTCTTCACGGCCGATTCCGGCTACCGCAACGAACGTCGCTATGCCGCGAACCAGGTCTTTGCGGTGAGCCGTGATGGTGCCGTCCGTCGCGTCACGACCGACAACGATTACAACCACACCAACGCCCGGTTCTCGCCGGACGGACGATGGATTCTCTTCACCAGGCAGCTGTCGACGAACGCGGTCATCCGACAGAAGTTGAACCATGGCGGCCCGACCGATCTCGTCGTCGTCCCTGCCGACGGCGGCGCGCAGCGCGTGCTCACCGCGGACTGGGACTACCTGCCGAGCAATGCGCAGTGGAGCCCGGACGGGCGGTTCGTCTACTTCACAGGGGGCATTGGCGGCGCGGTGCACCTGTTCCGTGTGTCGCCGAACGCCGGCCCGGTCGAGCAGGTCACGACGGGCGAGCGTCGCATCACCGGCCTGAGCTTCGATCGCGACTTCAAGCGCATCGCGTATACGGTGGGCCTCATCGAGGCGCCGGCCGAAGTGTACTCGTCCAACATTGACGGGACCGATGAGAAGCGGCTGACCCACGTACACGACGCGTTCACGAATGAGATCGCGCTCAGCAAGGCCGAGCGGCTCCGGTTCCCGAGCAAGGACGGCACGCCCATCGAAGGGTGGTTGCTCTACCCGTACGGCTACCGTCCGAACGGCGGGCCGTACCCGCTCGTCGTGAGCAACCACGGCGGGCCCCACTCGGCCGACGGCTACACGTTCGACTTCAAGAACCAGTACCTCGCGGCCAACGGGTACTTCGTGCTCGAGGTCAACTTCCGGAGCTCCACTGGCTACGGCGAAAAATTCCTCTGGGCTACATGGGGCGCCTGGGGAACGAAGGACGGCGAGGACGTGATGGCCGGGATCGACTACGTGATAGCCCGGTTCCCGGTAGACCGAAACCGCGTGGCAACGATCGGCCACTCGTACGGCGGGTTCATGACGAACTGGCTCATCACCCAGTATCCCGACCGCTTTGCCGCGGCGATTCCCGGTGCCGGCATCGTGAACTGGGTGAGCGACTACGGCACGGCCGACATCGCCCGCACGAAGGAGACCGAGTTCTATGGGACGCCGTGGGAGGACCGGGCACGTGAGATCATGATCCGCCAGTCACCGCTCACCTACGCTGGCCGCGTGAAGGCACCCACCCTGTTCATTCACGGCGAGGTGGATCAGCGCGTCCCGTACTCCGAAGCGGAGCAGATGTACGTCGCGCTCAAGAAGCTCGGCGTTCCGGCGAAGATGATCGTCTACGCAGGAATGGCGCATGGCATCACGGGCTCCTGGAACCAGGTGCACCGAATGCTGAACGAGCTGCGATGGCTCGACCGGTATCTGAAGCCCGGAAAGGTCAGTTAGCCACGGATCTTCGCGAGGGCGTTGCGAATCAGGTCTGTCGCGCTCTGGGCGCGGCCGTTCGCGTCGATGGCGGCGCGCACGGCCTTTTCGGCCTCCGCCAGCGTATAGCCTAACGACACGAGGGCGCGAATCGCGTCCTCGGCCCCGGCGCCCTCGGGACGCGGCCCGGTCACCGGCTCGCTGCCCAGCCCATCCAGCTTGTCCGCGAGATCGAGCACGAGCTGCTCCGCCTTCTTCCGGCCCACCCGCGGGACACTCTGCAACGTCGCAATATCCTTCTCGCGAATGGCACGCACGAGCCGCTCAGCCGATAGCGCGGACAGCATTCCGAGCGCGAGCGCCGGGCCCACGCCCTTCGCGTCGAGCACGCGGCGGAACACGGCGCGCTCGAACGGCGTGGTGAAGCCATAGAGCTGCCACCCGTCCTCGCGGACCACGAGATGCGTGTGCAGCGTCGCCGCGTCGCCCACCTTGGGAAGCGACTCGTACGCACTGAGCGGAATCGCGAGCTCGTACCCGACGCCGCCCTGGGTCATGATCTCGACGTGATCGAGCTCTCTCGTGACGAGACGCCCGGCAAGCTGAGAGATCACCGCCGACCCCCGACGACCGGTGGCTTCGGCGCGATGACCGGGCGCGGAATCGCCGCCGACGCACCAATGCGCGGCACGCGGGCCGTCATGAGATAGGTCAGCGCGGCGGCGACCCCATCAGCCGCATCCGACGGCGACGGCACCGCTTTCAATCGCAGCAGTCGTGTGAGCATGAATTGCACTTGTTCCTTCGTCGCGCCCCCGGAGCCTACCACCGCCTTCTTGATCTCCGCGGGCGGGTATTCGTGCACCTCGACGCCAGCCTGTGCGCCCGCGAGCAGGACCACGCCACGCGCGTGGCCGAGCACCACGGTGGTCCGCACGTTCTTGGCGTAGAAGACATCTTCGACCACGAGGGCATGCGGGTGATGGCGGGCAATGAGCTCGGTTACCCCCTCATGGATCTCGCGCAGCCGATCCGACAACGAGTCGCGCGGGCGGGTGCGAATCACCCCGCATTCGATGAGCACCGGCGGGCGCACGCCGTCGCCACTGACGACCCCGTAGCCAGTCGTCGCCGTTCCCGGATCGACCCCGAGAACGATCACGGATGCATCACGCCTTCGCCATCTCCGACACGTCCATGTCGAAGTTCGCGTCCACCTTCTGTACGTCGTCCAGCTCTTCGATCGACTCGAGCAACTTGATCAGCGACTCGGCGTCCTTGCCTTCGACGCGAGTGGTGTTCTTGGGGATCCAGGTGATCTCCGCGCTGGTGGACACCATCCCCGTCGAGTCGAGCGCGCTCTTCACGGTATGCAGGTCGGTCACCGCCGTGGTGACCACGAACTGGTCGTCTTCGCGCTTCACGTCCTCCGCGCCCGCGTCGAGCGCCGCCTCGATGAGCGCGTCCTCGTCGATGGTCGCGGCGTCGAGGTAGATCTGGCCGCGGCGGTCGAACATCCAGGACACCGAATTGGCGGCACCGAGGTTCCCGCCGCCGCGCGAGAGCTTGTGGCGGATCTCCGCGACGGTGCGGTTCGGGTTGTCCGTGACCGTTTGAATCATGAGCGCGACGCCACCCGGCCCGTACCCCTCGTAGAGGATCTCCTGATACTCGACGCCCTCGAGCTCACCCGTGCCCTTCTTGATGGCGCGCTCGATGTTGTCCTTGGGCATCGAGTTGCTCTTCGCGGTCTCGATGGCCGTGCGGAGGCGCGGATTGCCGTCGGGGTCCCCGCCACCCTGCTTGGCGGCCATGGTAATCTCGCGAATGAGCTTCGTGAACAGGGCGCCGCGCTTCGCGTCAGCGGCCGCCTTGTAGTGCTTGATCTGCTTCCATTTACTGTGGCCAGCCATACGCAGCTCGA
>DAINRQ010000131.1:0-16406 GCA_036741775.1 Gemmatimonadaceae bacterium
ATGCCGATGATCACGACGACGATCAGGAGCTCGATCAGCGTGAAGCCCTTGCGAGTGGTGTTGCGCATGCGTGTTCTCTCCGAATGCCTGAGGGGTTCTACCTACGCTTCGCGACGTAATGCACGAGTTCTCGGGCTGCGGTGAAGGCAACGTGCGGACCATTCGGTCCTGCTCCGATTTCTCCCTTTTCCCGCAACGACTTGGACGCGTTGTGCGCTACGTCGCACTCACTGAATTGGGGAGTATTTTGCGCGCTCTGTTGCAGTCTGCCACGGCATTCGCCGGCTCCCCCATAATGCCAGACCGCTCCACCGCGCGCTCGGTTCTCCCATCGCGCAACGCCGCGCGCGCTCGTTCAGAAGGACGCATTGCGATGGGTTGCGTAACCGCTGAATGCATAACGCGATGGACATCACGGAGCGAACACGTTGTATCGCACGATGTGCCAGAATGCCGCGACTCCGTCCCTCCATCCGATCTTCTTCCCCTCGGCGTACGTGCGGCCCGAATACGAGATCGGCACCTCGTAGATCCGCGCCTTCGCCTGTGCCAGTCGCGCGGTGACCTCCGGCTCGAATCCGAAACGGTCGGACGTCAGCACGAGTGACCGTGCCACCTCCCCGCGAATCGCCTTGTAGCAGGTCTCCATGTCGGTGAGGTTCAGGTTCGTGAACATGTTGCTCACCATGGTCAGCAGCTTGTTCCCCACGGAGTGCCAGAAATACAGCACGCGATGCGGCCCGCTGAGAAACCGTGAGCCGAACACCGCGTCGGCCAGACCAGCGATGATCGGCTCGAGGAGTGTCGGCCAGTCGGCCGGGTCGTACTCCAGATCCGCATCCTGCACGATGACGACGTTCCCCGTGCTCACGCCGAGTGCGGTGCGAATGGCCGCCCCCTTCCCCATGTTCCGCGGTTGATGGATCAGCCGATGAATGCGTCCCTCGGCGTAGAGCCGGTCGAGCACGTCCTTCGTTCCATCGGTCGAGAAATCATTGACGCAAATGATCTCCTTGCGAATGGGAACCGCATGGACCTGGTTCACAATCAACTCGATGGTGCTGAGCTCGTTGTACACCGGAATGAGCACCGACAGCAGAAGGCTGTCGCGGTCGATCGGTGTACGCCCGCGGAGACGCGGCGTGGCCGCCGTTGTCGTGAGTGGCCCATGAGACGCGTCCGCCCGTGGAGCGACCGCTTCTTCGACGTGAGACGGAATCACTGCGAGACGGGTTCGTAGATGACAGCGGAGCGAGTATCGCGAACGAATCGGAGTCGTGGCGGGGATTCTGCCGCGAGACGCTTGGCCATGCCAACGGTGTACGGCGTGGTCGCGACGTAGAATCTCGGTCGATAGAACGAGAGAATCGTACGCAGCATCTCGGTGTCTTCCTCCGGCGTGAGCGGAGCGACGTGGCTACGGGGGTGGAACGTTACAGTCGGTACCGCCTGCCGGCCGCTGTAGAGATAGACCACGAGATCGTGATCCGTCACCAGCACGTCGCCACTCATCGTGGCGCTCGCGACCCACTCGGCAACCGGCGTCGCGCGACCCCCCAGGTCTCGTTGCATGGTCGCCCACCACCGGTCACGGTACCCCCAGATGTTGTACCATCCGTAGCCTGCGCTGACAACCAGCGTGGACACGAGTGCGACGGCCCGGAGCGCCCGCGCCGCCGTAGGAGCAGGTCGCCATTCGACGACCGTGCGCATCCCAAGCACGAACAGCGGCACGAGCAGCGGCCAGAGCACCAGCGCGAACCGCGTGGGCTCGAACGGCCACACGAGGATTATCGCGATGTACGTGACGATGAAGGCAGCGGTCGTGGATACGCGATGGCGGGCCCTCCACGCGCCGAGCGACACGAGTGCAACGACCGCGGCGAGGGAAACGAGGCGCGGTATGGGGAGGTTCACCGGGAGTGTCGCGAAACCGAAGAAGCCGAAGAGCTCGTTCGCGTTTTTCGCGAGCACCGCGCTGGCGAGTGCGAAACCGCCTTCACGGTAGCCTTGGACGAGCCATTGACCGTACGCGCCGTACTTCCCCACGAACGGCGCCGGAATCTCACCCTGGTACGCCGAAACCCAGAGCTGCCACGGCGCGATGACGATCGCCGCGGCGACGCCGAGCACGACCGCGGCGCGCCAACGCCCTCTCACGACGAGTGCGAGCAGCGCGGCGGGGAGCACCAAGACTCCCACGGTCCGCACCATGGCCAGCGCGCCGATGAGGAGCCCCGCAACGATCGCTCGGCGCATCCCCCCGTCATCTACGACTCGCTCCGTCACAATGAGCGTCGGCAGCAGCAGCGCCATGAACATGGGCTCCGACAGCACGACGCCCGTGACGAGGATGACCACGATGGAAACGGTGCCCAGAAGCGCGGCGACGGCCGCGCCCACAAGTCCGAGCTCCGCGCGATCGCGCGAGAAACGATAGGTGCCAACCGCGGCAACAGCGAGCAGAACGGCGTTCGCGAACTTGAAGACGACGACGTTGTCCGGGAACGTGGGAAAGAGCTTCCAGAGTATCGCGAGAAACAGCGGATACCCCGGAGGAAAGTGTGTCGCGTGCGGGGCGCCGGGCATGTTGATCATGCGGTACCCTTCCCCGGTGGCGAGCGCCTTCGCGAGCACCACGTAGACCGCGTCGTCCTGAAAGGTCCCGACTGGCCACGGCGTTATGGTCACGATCGCGATGGCGAGCACGACCGCGGCAATCACCACCGGCGTGAGGCGCTCGACCGGGAGACCCCGAGTCTCACGTCGAGCAATGCCGCCGGCCCCGACGCCCGCGGACGCGGCACCCGCGAGGACCGTCATCGAGGAACGATCGTGAAGATCGCCGCCGTCTTGAGCAGCTCGCGGACGCGCAGCTCCGGCGGGTTGCGGTACAGCAATGAGCGCGCTGCCATGACTCCGTACGACGTGGTCCCGATCACGTACGTGGGGTTGTACTGCGCGAGAATCGAGTCCAGCTGAATGGTCGCGAACTCGAAGGTCTGCCCGGTGACGTACTCCTCTGGAGTGAACGTCCCGATGGGGATCGCCGTCCGCCCGGTGTACAGGTAGACCAACACGTCGTCATCGGTAGCAATGAGGTCCGTGGGCCTCGTGTTCCCGCGAACCCATTCCACGACGGGTGTCGCGCGGGTAGCCACGGTGCGCGGCACCGTGTCCCACCACCGCTGACGTGCACCGTTGGCATTGTAGACCGCATACCCGATGAGCAGCAGCGCGATCGGGGCGAATGCGGCCACCTTGAGCACTCGCGCGGCACCGGCACGCGGCTGGAACTCGGCAACGACCTGGAATCCGAGCGCGAGCATCAGGCCGAAGAGCGGGAGCAACACCCACACGAAGCGCGTCGGCTCGAACGGCCAGATCATGACGAGTGCGAGGTAGGCGGCAAGGAACCACCCGGTGACCGGAGCGCGGCGCACCAGTCGTGACGCTCCCAGCGTGAGGAACAGCAGCGCCACGAGAACGGCCGGGAATCGCAGCGGCGCGGGTGCCTCGGGCCCCCCAGCGAACATTGTCCACAGGACGTCGTAGAGCGCTTTCGCGTTGCGAACGACTACGTCCATGACGAACGGGGCGCCGTGTGTCCGGATGGCGTTGCCGAGCCACGTGTCGTACGGGCCGTACTTCCCGAGAAACACGGCCGGCACGTCTGCGCCATGCGCCGCCACCCACAGTTTCCACGGCACGAGAAAGACAGCGCCGCCCAGCGCAGCGCACGCCGCGGCGAGGAATCGACGCCGCAGGGTGAGTACGATCACGAGCGCGGCGACGACGAACATCCCCGGCGAGCGGATCATCGCCAGCGCCCCACCGGCAAACCCGACCAGAAGCCCGTCGGTCCAGTGTCCGCGGTCCGCCGCGCGCTCCGCCGCCAGCAGGACCAGCAGCACGCCCGCCATGAACATCGGCTCCGACATCACGAACACACCGAAGATCAGCGTCGGGACGGCGGCGACGGCAGCGAGTGCGGTGACCGCAGCGCCTAACGTGGTCAAACGAAGGCGGGACCGACCGAAGGCGAACGTCGCCACCGCGGCCAGCGCAAGGAACGCGACGTTCGCGAACACGAAGACCGCGACGTTCCCGGGAAAGCTCGGTGAGAGCTTCCACAACAGGGCGAGAAAGAGCGGATAGCCCGGGGGGTAGTGTGTCGCGTACGGTGCGCCGGGGAGATTCAGGTAGCGGTATCCCTCACCGCCAGCAAGCGCCTTACCCAGCACGACGTAGATCCCGTCATCCTGGAAGACACCGGCCGGCCAGTTCGGGAGCACCGCTGCGGCGACGCCGAATGTCACGGCGAACACGATGACGCCGACGAGCCGAATGCGTGCGGTGGAGCTGGGCGTTCTCTCCATTGCGCCCAGGTCGGCATCGGTGACCACCCGAGGGACGAGAGACGCCACGGAGGCGGGAGTTCCAAAGGAGGTGTGTGTCATCGCGTGGTTCTCGTTGCGATCGTGCTGGCCGAGTCCAGCAAGCGTGCGGCCTCGTCCGGCCGACCTCGAGCGGCGGCGACCTCGGCGGCTTCGCGGTAGACCGCCGGGTCACGCGCGAAGATTCGCCGGGCGATGGTGAGCTCGTGCGCGGCACGGTCGTAGTCACGCGTCGCTTTCAGCACGCGTCCCGCAGTGAAGTGGCCGTAATACGACTCGGGGTGATCCTCGAGCAGTGTCGTTAGGTACGTTCTGTCATCCTGCCAGACCGGGGTTCGCGTCCAGCTCCGCGCCGCGAAGCCCAGGGCCAGCGCGGCTGCCGTCGCCATCACTATCGCCGGGCGCTTGACCGCGGCATGTTGAGCCATCCAGCCAGCAGTGAGGCATGCGCCAACGCTCGGCAGGTACAGTGTGCGCTCAGCGAGCGTTATGCCGGACGCAAAGAACACGTTCGAGACCGGGGCGAGCGCGATCCCGATCCACGCCAGCATGAATGCCAGCGCAGGTGCGCGGCGCCACGCGACGACGACGACCGCGGCGTAGCCGACGGTCAACGCGATGCCGAGTGCCCCCGCCACGGTGAGCCCGGTGACGAGCGGAATCACGGCCGGCTCGTAGTTGGCCGACAAGTCGACCGGTGCGACGAGCAGCCGAACGTAGTGCGGCACTACGGAGGCAACGGTGAGCAACCGCTCGCCGACCGAGGTGCCGTTGAACGCTCGTGCGGTAGAGACGAACGCGCGATCGTGAAAGACAACGGCGATGACCCCGGCGAACGCGACGATGACAGCGCCGTACGCGAGGTACAGCCGCTTCCGCGACCGAAACGCGGCACGGGCGTCGCCCGCCACTAGCAGGTCGTGCGCCGCCGCCAGGCCGACGAACACAATCGCGACCTCCTTGCTGAGGAGCCCGGCCGCGAACCATACCACGGACGGCCAGTGACCGCGGCGGTGCGCGAGGAGCGCGAGCAGCACGAAGACGGCCGCCATACTCTCCAACCGCCCGACGACATTCGCGACGGCTTCGACGTGCACCGGGTGGACGGCAAACAGCAGCGCCGCGACGAGCGCCGCCATGGGCGCGAGCAGCTCGGCTGCCAGGAGCCATACGGCTACCGTCACCCCGACGTGCCACGCGACGTTCACGGCGTGGAACCATGTCGCGTCGCCGCCACTGACGAACCAGTCGAGCGCGAACGCGACAATGCCGAGCGGCCGGTACTGCCCACCGCCGACCGCTTCTGGCCAGTACGGGGACCCGAACGCGCGCCAGGCCGTGCCCGGCGACGTCACGAGCGGATTCCGTACGATGACGCCGCCGTCGTCGAGCACGAACCCGTTCTGTAGCGAGTTCGCGTAGCCGAGTGCTGCCGCGAGGGCGACGGTGAGCAGGCACACGCGGCGGACGCCCGCACGGTCCATGAGGTCGACGAACGCGGGCGCGGGAAGCGCGCGCGCTCGACCTGGCATCACGCCTCGCCTCCGAACCGCGACAGCTTCCGGTGCAGCGTCGACGGATCGATGCCTAACGTCTCGGCGGCGCGCGTCTTGTTCCCCGCCTCACTCTGCAGGACCCACATGATGTACGCGCGCTCGATCGTCTCGAGTGTCGGGTTTCGCGCCGGCCGTTCATCGATGAGCTTCGCCGGCTCGGGCGCCGTCACGCGCTCGGGGAGCGACGCGACCTCGATCACTTCGCCCGAGGTGAGGATCACCGCCCGCTCGAGTGCGTTCTCGAGTTCCCGGACGTTGCCAGGCCACGCGTAATTCACCATCGCGTCCAGTGCGACCGGGCTCAGGCGCTTCGGCGCCTCGCCGCGCGCCACCCCGGCCCGGTCGAGGAACGCGTCCACGAGCAGCGGAATGTCATCACGTCGTTCGCGAAGAGGCGGAAGGTAAATCGCGATCACGTTCAGACGATAGTACAGGTCCCGTCGAAAACCACCGCGGCGGATCTCCTCCTCGAGATCGCGATTCGTCGCCGCAACGAGCCGGGTGTCGATCGGCTGTGCCTCGGTCGCACCGACCGGAATCACCTCACGGTGCTGCAACACGCGCAACAGCTTCACCTGGGTCGCCGCAGTCGTCTCTCCGATCTCGTCGAGGAAGAACGTCCCCTTCGCGGCCGCGGAGAACAGACCACCCTTGTCCTTCACCGCGCCCGTGAACGAACCCTTCACGTGCCCGAACAGCTCGCTCTCGAGCAGACTTTCGGGGAGCGCGCCGCAGTTGATGGAAAGGAACGGCCCGTCGGTGCGGTTGGATAGCTCATGAATGTATCGCGCAATGACTTCCTTACCGGTACCCGATTCACCCTGAATGAGC
Source organism: Gemmatimonadaceae bacterium (assembly GCA_036741775.1). Lineage (GTDB taxonomy): Bacteria > Gemmatimonadota > Gemmatimonadetes > Gemmatimonadales > Gemmatimonadaceae > JAJKIV01. The sequence continues at coordinate 6,785 of DAINRQ010000131.1, forward strand.
ACGGTTGATTCCGTGGGCGCAACGGTTTCCGCGAGACGAAGCACGTCGAGCCAGCTTCTGCTGTTCCCGATGGGACGCGAGCCGTGGTGCTTGTCGCGACGCCGAATCTCCTGCTTGAGCGACGTATTCTCCACACGCAGGCGTCGGTGTTCGGCTGCGCGCTTGAGGATCGCCACGAGCTCGTCGTTCCGGAACGGCTTCTGGATGTAGTAGAACGCCCCTTCGTTCACCGCCTGCATGGCGGATTGCAGCGTTGCCTGGGCCGTCATGAGAATGACGGGCGTGTCGGGATCGCGCTGCCGCGCCGCCGAGAGCACCTCCAGCCCGCTCACCGCGGGCATACGCACATCGCTGAGGATGATGTCGGGCGACAGCGACTCGATTTGCTCCAGCCCCTGCCTTCCGCCGAGTGCCACGTGAGGCGTGAAACCTTCGGTCTTCAGGAGGATGCGGAGCGAGTCGAGAATCCCGGCCTCGTCGTCGATGATCAGGACGTTAGGGCCGCCGTTCGTGCGATCGGTCACGCGAGCTCTCCGTTACTGGACTGATGGGCCGGCAGCAGCACGGTCACGCGGGTCCCGCCGTCGTCGCTGTCCACGAGTACGAAGCCGTTGTGGGCTTCGATCGCGCGATGGACGATGCTGAGACCGAGTCCACTGCCGCCCGGTTTGGTTGTGAAGAAGGGATCGAATAATCGGTCCCGGATCTCGACGGGGATGCCGGGGCCGCTGTCAGACACGCGGAGCGCGACGCCACCGCGATCGAACGACATGCCGACGGGGACCTGATCCATCGTGAGCGGCGCGAGCTCGACGCGAACGCGCCCGCCACCCGGAGAGGCCTGTACGGCGTTGAGCGCGAGGTTGAAGACCGCGCGATGCAGCAGGTCCTCGTCCCCTTCGACGATCATCCCATCGCGCTCTCCGTCGCACTGGACCTCGACATCGTCCGGACGATCGGGATGCGCGGCCGCAAGGCTCGCCGCGCCGCGTGCTACCGCCGCGAGATCAACGGGCTCGAGCCGCGCGACGCGAACTCGCGCGAAGTCCAGAAACTCCGACAGGAGTCGCGACAACCGATCCGACTCGCGAACGATGAGTCCAGCGAGCGTCCGTTCGTCGGCGTCGGTGCGAGGCGACCGGGCGAGCTGCTCGACGGCGCTTCTGATCGATGCGAGCGGGTTCTTGATCTCATGCGCGAGCGACGCGCTGAGCTCCGCGACCGCTTCGAGGCGCTCGGCACGCGCGTGGAGCGCGTCGATCCGCTTCTGATCGGAGATATCCTGGAAGATGGCGGTGGCCGTTGCCCCGACACCGTCCGCGCCATCGGAGCTCGTCGTGTTCAGTCCGATGGGGAAATGACGGTCCCCCGCTGTGATGGTGCCCTCGGCGCGAGTCGTGCGTGTGCCGTCCTGGGTCGCGCGCTCGAGCGCGCGGGCGAGCGTCGGTGCGGCGTTGGCGATCGTCGCCATGATCGGAGCGCCGACGTGCGCCTCGAGATCGAGCCCGAGCAGCTGTGACGCGGCCGGGTTTGCGTGAACAAGTGCGCCAGAGGCGTCGACCGTAATGATGCCGCTGCGTATGTTCCGGAGGATGTCGGCAGCCTGAAGGCGGACCTTGACGAGCTCGGCGGCGAGCTGCTCGGTTCCCGCACCGGCCTGGCGTAGCCTGGCCGCGATATACCCACTCCCGAGCGCCACAGCGGCGAAAACGCCAAGTTGAAGCCAGACGCCGAGATCGAGCTGTGTGCCGGAGCTGAGGATGACGTCGGCGAAGTACAGGACGCAGCCGACCGCCGCGATCACGAGGCCGCCCGAGAACGGCAGCAACAACGCCGCCGCCGCGATGACGAGAATGTAGAGCGCCGCGAACTGCGAGGTCCCGCCGCCGGTCACGTGGACGATGGCGGTGACGACCAGGAGATCGAACAGCGACTGTATATAAAGGAAGGCCGGCCGGAGGGCCGCGCGGTACACGACGCTGTAGAGCGCCGAACCGGCAGTGAACGCGAGCGCGCATGTGATCAACAACGACGCCGTCAGCGTGATCCCCTCGTCGGCGTTCTTCCACGCGAAAACGGCGGCGACGAAGATCGCCGCCGACATGGTCAACCGGCCGACGTAGACCCACCGCAGGATTCGGTGTGGGTCGAGCATCGACTGGCGCCTCGGGTCGTGGGTGGGAGCGGGGCGCACGGGATGAGGGCGTTGCAACTTGCGATGGAGTAGACTTCGACAGCCCTATGGCATTCTGCTACGATCTGGACGATCTGCGGGGGAGGTTGTTTCCGCGTGGAAACTGAGCATCTGAGTCTCGGCGCCACGATGTGGCGTCTCGGGGCCGTGATCTTCCTCGTGCTCGCGAACGCCTTTTTCGTCGCCGCCGAGTTCGCGCTCGTTGGCGCGCGACGCAGCAAGATCGACCAGATGGTCGGCGAGGGAGACCGGCTGGCCAAGGTCGCCCAGGCGGCCATCAAGGATCTCGATCGATACATCTCGGCCACGCAGCTCGGGATCACCCTCGCGTCGCTGGGCCTCGGCTGGATCGGGGAGCCGGCGCTCGCGGGACTCGTGGACCGGTTCCTGGGCCTGTTCGGCCTCGAGCCGTCCGCCGCCGCGGCGCACACGACTGCCGCCGTCGTCACCGCGTTCCTCATCATTACGTTCCTGCACATCGTGCTCGGCGAGCTCGCGCCGAAATCGCTCGCGCTCGTGAAGCCGGAGGCCGTGAGCCGCGTGCTCGCGGCGCCGCTCATGGTGTTCGCGCGCGTCATGGCACCCGCGATCACGCTCCTGAACGGAACCGCGAACTGGATGATGCGGAAGGCCGGCATCGCGCCGGCGTCGGAAGCGCAACACGTTCACTCGCCCGAGGAGCTACGGCTTCTCGTTATGCAGGCGCGCGCGCACGGGACGCTGGACGAGACCGACTCGGCGATGCTTGCGGGCGTCTTCGATTTTCACGAGAAGAAGGCGTACGACGTCATGCGCCCGCGCACCGAGGTCGCCGCGCTCGATGTCGAGTCCACCGAGGTAGAGGTGTGGGACGTCCTTCGCCGCGAGCGGTATTCCCGGTACCCGGTCTACCGCGACACGCTCGACGACGTGGTGGGCGTCTTCCTCGCGAAAGACCTGTGGCTCCACGATGGCAAGGAGCCATTCTCGCTCGTGGGAGCAGTCCGCCCGGCGCTGTACGTGCCGTCGAGCCGGCCGGCCGAGCGCGTGCTGGATGACCTCAGGAAGACGCGCGCGCAGATGGCCGTCGTGCTCGACGAGTATGGCGGGACGGCGGGCATCGTCACGATGGAAGACCTGGTCGAGGAGGTCGTGGGGGACATCGCGGACGAGTACGACCTGGCGTCGCGCACGGCCGTTGTCACGGACGGGGTCCTGGAGCTCGCCGGGTCGCTGTCGCTCGTCGACGTCCGCTCCGACTACGGTCTCCGAATTCCGGACGGCGACTGGTCGACTCTCGGCGGGTATGTCTTCGGCACGCTCGGCAAGCTTCCGAAGATCGGCGATCGGGTGACCTTCCCGGGTGGTGCGCTCGAGGTCGTAGCCATGGACGGGCGGCGGGTCGCCGCGGTACGCGTCCACCGGGCCGATACGCCGGCCTCGGGCGACGGGACGCGGCCTAACGCGAACGTCGCCGCGCGCTAGCCGTCTCGACGATGACCGGCGACGCCGATGACGGCCTTCGCGTCAACGATTCGGTCGTCATCCCGCGCGACGAGCTCGTCGCGCGCGCGTCACGCGCCGGCGGCGCCGGCGGCCAGCACGTGAACACCTCGGCGACGCGGATCGAGCTCCTGTGGAACCTCGGCGCGTCGCGCGTGCTCAGCGACGAGCAGCGCGAGCGTTTGCGGCAGAAGCTTGTGGCGCGCCTCGACGCCGAGGGCAACGTGCGAGTGGTGGCGAGCGATCGGCGCAGCCAGCGTCAGAACCGCGAGAGCGCAGAGGAGCGGCTCGCGGCCCTCGTGCGCGCGGCGCTCGTCGTGCCACGGAAGCGACGACCGACGAAACCGAGTCGGGCCGCGAAACAGGCGCGGCTCGATGAGAAGAAGCGGATCAGCGAAAAGAAACGCGAGCGACGGTGGAAGGAAGAGTAGCTATCAGCTATCAGCTACCAGCTATCAGCAAGGCGCCCGGGCCGTTCTCCTATCGCGCGGATAGCAATCACTTCTCGACCGCACGACGGGCTGCGTACCACATGCAAGATCAAAGGGGGCAAACCCACCTTGCACATGGCCCACAGCCCGTCGAGGAGCGCTGACGCGCTAGAGGGTTAGCGAGTAGTCGTTCGCTGATAGCTGATAGCTTGATAGCTGTTAGCTTCTCTACCGCCCCGTCCGCACGCCGATCGAGACGCCGATCCGGTACGTGATGAAATTCGCCTCGCTCTGGATCGGCCTGATCGTGATGCTGCCATCCGGGTGATCGATGATGCTTCCCCGGCGCAGATACGACGCCTCGCCGTTGCGATGATACGTGGCGCCGATATCGAGCAGCACCGGCGTACGTCGCATGGACAGTGGAATCAGGAACCCTCCGCCGCCGGTGAGCGCGAACACAGCGTCGTCGTGGTTCGTCGTGTTGAAGTAGTCCTCGTCGAAGTCATTGCGACCCGACACCGACGACTCGGTATGGAAGTAGCTGAACCCGGCGAGTGCGTTCAGGTACGGACGCACCGGACCGGCCGGCACGGAGAACTGCGGACCGACGCCGCCGAACACGATGCCGTTCGTGGTGTTGAGATCGAGCCCCACGCGGCAGGTGCCCGGGAAGCACAGCTTTCGGTTCTCGCTATCGTACTGGAGGAACCCGCCCTCGACGCGAATCCCGAAGACGCGGTCGCGATCGAAGTTCCAGACGAAGCCGCCGTTAACGCCGTACCCCTCGCTGATGTACGTGTTGAACGCGCCCACCGGCTGGGCGACGATGAAGTTGATGTCGCCGTACGCGCGTGGCAGCGAGGCGTCGTTGCGCTGTACGGGGGAGACCTGTGCGGAGAGTGCGGTTGTCGCCAGGACGCTTCCAGTCGCGAGTGCGACGAGCGAGCCGGCGAAACCCGAGCGATGTATCAATGCGAAGCGGGACATGGTACCGGGAAGGTTGACTCACTGAGCCCCTACGGCTCGGTACGGCCGGCGTTTCAGAGACGCCGTCACTCGAATGTACTCCTCGATCACGCGAAAAGTGCCCGAGAGGTAACAGCACAACCTCGCGGGCACTCCGGCCGTCACGGTGTCGGAGAAGCACCGACAACGGTCACTTGAGCGGCAGCATGTGATCATCACGGGGGGCCCTCTCCCGAACGGTCACCCGGCGGCGGACGCCGCGTGAGATCGCGCAGTATTTACCGCCTCAGGATTTCCCGCATCACGAGAAGAATGAGGACGATCGCGATGATGCTGAAGCAGATGGAGGAGATGCTCCACCCGAGCCCTTGCTGAGTGCTCGCCGCCGTGCTCAGCCCCAGCGATCCGATCGCGATCGCGAGAATCGGCACCCAGGGGGGTACGCGCCCACGCTCGCGCCGCGACGCCAACCACAGGACCGCGGCTCCCACCAGCAGCGTTGCGGCGAGCGTGAGTCTCACACGACCATCACCGTGCCAGGGCGACCGTGCTAGGTCGCGTCGGAAACGATGGACAGCGTCGTCGGGAGCCCGCCGCCCGGCGAGTCCGTGAGGAACAGCGAGCGGACCGACCCGCTACCGACGATCACACCGCCCGTATCGAGCAGGACGTCGGAGGGGTTGTCCGCTCGGGTTACGCGGATGCGATAGGTGCCGGGGGTGATGTTCACATACTGCGACACGGCGGCGAAATCGAGCGCCGGGATCGCGGGCGTGGCCGACGAGAGCTCGACGTCCGGGGCGGTTACGTAGACCGAAACGGGGCCTGGCGCGGCCGCCACGTGGACGACCCGTACCCTGCCCTGTCCCGCCACCGGTGTCGGATCGTCGGCGATGAACAGCGCTCCGGACTGCGAGAGCCCGGGCGCCGGGACGAGGCTGAAGGAGCCCTCGGCGGCGAAGTCGCGCGTGAAGTCGAGAAGCGTCGTCCCGGTGGTGGGGGACTGCACCTGGAGCCTGTGGCTACCGAGCGACAGAGCCACATACCCGGACGGGGCCCCGAACGCGACGTTCGACGCGGCGACCTGTCCATCGACCAGCAAGTTGATGGTTTGCGAGGACGTGAGCGCGTTGAATACGCGGACGCGGGCATCGCCACTGGGCCCGCCGATGATATGGCCGCTCGTCTGGCCTTCGCATCCGAGCAGGCCGGCAGCCAGCAACGTTCCCGCTGTGGTCGTGACGAGTCGGTTTCGCATGCAGAGTCTCCTCTCCTTGGTCCGATGAGGTCGCTCGAAGCGTACCGAACCGGCCTGGCGCCGTCCGTGCCCTGTCGCACGGTTCCAGGGTTTCCTGACGGCGTTGTCATTTTGAGCGGCGTCTACTCTGCTCGAAATGGCAAACCCGACTAGGTCGCGTCTGGCTCGTCCGAGCGCTTGGTAGCTCGGGCGGTCAGCGAGGACCGGCCGGTGTCGAGCACCGGTCTATTGTGTGTTACCGGCCTGAACCGTGCAATGACCGTGCTCGCCCGCTCGAGTAGCGATTCCAACTGGAGCGGGCTGAGCCCGCGCCAGTCATCCGGGTAGTGCCACAGGCGGCGGACTTCATGTTCGCTTTCGAAGCGGAGCCATGCGGTTCCCGGCACGCCATCGGGGTTCCGGAGCGTACGCGCGTCTTCGGCGCCGTCTTCCTTCACCGACCAACGAACTCCACTACTATCGGTGAACGACACGTGATCCATTTGCCCTCGGTACGGACGGGGAAGAGGTTCGGGCCTCCGCCTGCAAGTTGCCCGCCATGCAGCGCCGCGACGCGTTATTATGGCGACGAGCGATCCATGACGTCCAACGGCGACGATCCAAGTGACCAGTTCCCGCTCGGCGACGGCACGGCCGACACCGAGGCGATCGTGCACTGTCCCTACTGCGGCGAGGAGAACGAGATCGCTGTGGATCCGGGCGGCGGTGCGTCACAGAGCTACATCGAGGACTGCCAGGTCTGCTGCCGCCCCTGGCACGTTACGGTATCGTACGATGAGACGGGCGCGGCGCACGTGCACGTCGATCCCGCCGACGACGTCTGACGAACGATCGTTCCATCCCACGCCTAACCATTCGCCGAGCTCCGACCCCAGTGCCTAACCAGCCCGCGCCCGGTCAGCCGACCCCTGCCCCGACGACACCGGCATCGTGGCCGATCACGCTCGACGACATCGTGGCCGCCCGCGACCGCATTCGTCCGTTCGTCCCGGTCTCACCGCTCCGCGCGTACCCGGTACTCGACGCCGAGGTGGGGCACGGCATCCGCGTGTTCGTGAAACACGAGAACTTCAACCCCACGAACTCGTTCAAAGTCCGGAACGCGTTCTCGCTCGTCACGGCGCTCGGAGACGACGAGCGCGGCCGCGGCATGGTGGCTGCGACCCGCGGCAACCACGGACTCGGCATCGCGTACGCGGGGAAGGCGTTTGGCGTGCCGGTGACCATCTGCGTCCCGGTGGGCAACAACCCCGAAAAGAATGCCGCGATGCGCGCGCTGGGGGCGCGCCTCATCGAGCAAGGCCGTGACTACGATGAGTCGGTGCTCGTCGCGGACGCGATCGTGCGCGACGAAGGCGCCTGCCTCGCGCACTCGACGAACGACGCCCGGATCATCGCCGGCGCCGGGACGATGTCGCTCGAGATCGCGGAGCAGGAGCCAGAGCTGGATGCGCTCGTCGTCGCGGTCGGCGGTGGGTCGCAGGCGGTGGGCGCGATGACCGTCATGCGCGCGCTCCTGCCTAACGTGCGAGTGTACGCCGTCCAGGCCGCCGGCGCGTCAGCGTCGCACGACGGGTGGCACGCGGGGGAGCCGCGCACCGTGCCGGACGCGAATACGTTCGCGGACGGGCTCGCGACGCGAAGCACCTACGCGATGACGTTCCCGGCGCTGCGCGACGGGCTCGCGGACTTCATCACCGTCACCGACGCAGAGATCGCCGAGGCGGTGCGTATCCTTCTCCGGACGACGCACTCCCTGGTGGAAGGCGCGGGCGCCGCCGGACTCGCGGGGCTCCTCGCCTTGCGCGACCGACTCGCCGGCCAGCGAGTCGGCATCGTCGCGAGCGGCGGCAACATCGACGAGACTACGTTGCGGCGGGTCGTGAACCGCGAGATATAGGGTCCCGCTCACGGTAGCGTTGCCGCCGAACGGACCGGGAACGATACCGAGTACCCCGCTCCGGCGTCCTATCGAGGCGACGCCGCGTCGTCTCCAAAGGAGCACGCCGGGCGTGCTTGTCCCGTTGGCCGGTGTGGCCTAAGTGACTGCCTGGCAATGAATTCGACGGGCCCACGCGCCCGGCACCCGTCCTGCCCCGGCTCACACTGACGTAGACAGCGACTTCAACATGATTCGACGACTCACCGTCGCCGCCATCGGCGGCGCGACAACGGTCGCCCTCACCGCGCTGGCCGCCGATGCGCAGTCACGATACGAGCTCTCGCCGTTCGCTTCGCGCAACGGATCGCTCGAGGGCTCGCCGACGCTGATGGGCGCCTCACTCACGACGTATTCGGGGAAGCTGGGCGGAATCCTCGGGATGCGTGTCGGTGGCGCGTATGACGTCAGGGCGCTCGCGGGCACGACGGCATCGTCCGATACCCAACGCGGTTGGACCGCGGACGTCGATGCCGTGATCTCTCCATCCCGGTTTCCCGTCATCGGGCCGTTGCTCGGCGGCTTCATTCCAACGTTGTTCAGCGGCGTCGGCGTCGAAGGGATTCGTCGAAATGCTGGCGAGAGCGCTCAAAGCATCGTGACGAGCTACGGAATGGGCGTGAGTCGCTCGATCGGTGGAATCTCGATCGACACCGAAGCGCGACGCCGGATCCCCGTGAGCTGGAGCGGTTCGGCGAGCGATGCGACGTCGGTGGCCCAGCGAGGATGGGAGTATCGCGTCGGCATCTCGATCGGATTCGGCGGTCGCTCGAACCCCGGTGCTGGCATTCCGGGTATCTCCCTTCCCTCGGCTTCGCGCGGCGCGCGCCTACCCGAGGCGGCACCGAGCGCGTCGGCGCGAGCGGTGTTGGCGACGGGGGACGCGTACGTCGGGACGCGGTACACGTACGGCGGTGAGACACCGCAAGCTGGCTTCGACTGCTCGGGGTTCGTGCAGTATGTTTTTCGCCGTCACGGCGTCACGTTGCCGCGCACGTCGCGCCAGCAGTCCACTGCCGGACGCTCGATCTCCAGCAAGCTCGCGGGCCTTCGCGCTGGGGATCTGTTGTTCTTCTCGCAGCGCGGTGGCGTGGTAGACCACGTGGCGATCTATGCGGGCGACAACCGTATTCTCCACTCGAGCTCGAGCGGCGACGGTGTGCGCTACGACGATCTCGGGTCGGCGCGCGGCCGATGGTTCGTCGACCGGCTCGTCGCGGCGCGTCGAGTGCTGGGCGAAGACACACGGTTCATCGACCCGGGTGTGACCGCGCGTCTGGACGTCAAGCTCGATCCTCCGGATCTGGCGCCGAAACCATAGGGAACCTGCCCGCCTTCGGCGGGTGGAG
>DAINRQ010000132.1:0-3279 GCA_036741775.1 Gemmatimonadaceae bacterium
GGCGGAACTGCTCGAATCGCTCGCGAATGATGGCGGCCATCGAATCCACGTCGTCGGGCTGCACGACATCGGCGGCAGTACCACGAAACAGCAGCTCGGTTGCGCTCCCCCGCTCCGCGAGGACGAGCAGCCACGCATCGAACTGCACGTACTCGAAGAGTTTCGCCGGGATCGCGAGATGCGCGAACTGCGGGAGGCTCACGAGCATCGACGCGCCAGCAAGCGCCTTCAGGGCTTCGACGCGCGGACGCGGTGGCATGTAAACGAAGTAGTCCTGCACGCCGATCTCCGACGCGAGCTCGGTCACCGGTTTACCCTCGTACGATTGCCCGCCAAGAAACTGAACCTCGAACGCGTCCGGGGAGAGCTCGAGCTCGCGAGTCACGCGAGACACCGCGCGAAACAGGTTTCGCGGGTCACGGCCGTAGTACAGGTTGCCGGCGTAGGCGATGATGAACTTGTGCGCTCGCTCCACGGCGGGGATGGATTCGGGGTCTGCGCCGTTCATGACCCGAACGAAGCGATGCGCGAGATGCGGATACCGCTCGACCATCGCGACGCGAGCTGCTTCGGTCGTCACCACGACGACGTTCGCGTCCTCCACGCATCGGCGCTCGGCGTTGCCGGCGAGCCGCATCCACGTCTGGCTCGCGCAGTCCTTCGGCATGTTCTCGACCGAGCACCACGGGTCGCGCAGATCCATGACGAATGGGACCCGACGCTCCTTCGCAATGCGACGCGCGACCTCGTGTGCCGCGTGGGGTGGGCCCGAGCTCACAACGACATGTGGCGGTCGTTCGCGTGCCACGCGCCGTGCAACCGTCGTGGCGCGATCGGCCCAGTGGAACATGTCGTGGAACATGAGGCGCGCGAGGTAGGCCCGGGGGAGCGACTCGCGCTCGGGGACCTGCGGTGGCCGTCCGCTCTCCGCTTCGTGGTTCTGTTGCTGTTGCGTGTCGCCACCGCCACGTACGATGGGCCGCACCAGACGCCATGCCGATCGCTGTAGCCGGGAGAGCCACGATCTGGTATCGGGAACGCCGAACCGACGAGTGCTCTGTGGGATTTCAGCGAGACGAAGCGCATCCAGGGGAGTGGACTGATCCGGCTCGACCATCACCACGTCGAGCACCCACCGGCGTCGAGCGAGCGCGGCGGATAACTTCTGCCAGCGCAGCGCGCCGACCACGTTCACCGGCGGATAGTAGTAGCTGATGAGCAACAGGCGACGCTCATCGGGCGCGTGCACGCAGATGGGTGCTCGCCGATGCTCCTCGTCTGGCAACTCCATGTTTTCGGCTCTGGACGCCGGCATTGACATCGCGTTTGAGGGAGGTCGGGGAGCAATTAGCGTGCTGAGCCTGGAAAGGGTTCGCCTATGCCCGCCCGAACTTCGGCCGCTGCACTCGGGCGTCGATCATGGTCAGGCCAGGTATGTGGTTGAGCGTGTGCACCCCCACTATGCGGCGATCCCATTGTGGATCGACTCGGGTCGCCGGCTCCTCCTCGTACTCATCAGGGCTGAGTCGAGTGATTCGGCGAATGTCGATCGCTGATCCGTACGCCCCTGAGCCGTCCTGCGCCGGCCGAAACCACGAGCCGCCGTGACAAAACAGGCGCCCGGCCGGCCGCGCGTGGCGCACGTCCGAGACGACCGGATTGCGCTCGTGGGGGTGCCACGGCCCAAGCGGGGTGTCCGCGTAATACACGTTCAGTTCCTCGTAGGTCGACGCCGCGAACGTCGCGGTGGAGGCGAACAGCCACCACCGCCCATCGATCTCCGCGAGCGTCGCGTCGTACAGCTTGATCCCGTCGATCAGCGTGCGCACGTGCTCCCACTCGAACGGGAACTTCCGCGCTCGATAAAGATCCACCGTCGAGTTGTCCGCGGACTCGGGGATCATGTACCGCTCGCCGTTCCACTCGAACACAAACGGGTACGACAGATGGTAGGGAGTCTCCAGCACTGTGACCGGTGGCCCCACGGGACCCGACTTACCCAGCTCCATTGCGGAGATGCGGCCCTTCCCCTGCGCGTAAATGAACTCCTCGAACAGGATGACCTGGCGGCCGTCGACGTTGACCGGAAATGGGTCCGCCCAGAATCGGTCTGGCGGCGGCTCGATCAGGTTGAAACGAAACATCGTGAGGTCGGGGAGCGACGATGACGTGTCCGCCACTCGCGACCGCCGGTACGCGAGGCACCACTGCTGCCGCTGCAGGAGATCGCGCGCCTTGTTGCGAACGAGGCGCCCCGCGAGCCGCGTCATGAGGCGCGCCATCTCGACGTTGCCCGGGGTCGTGTAGAGCCGCTGACTGTACGCGGCAACCGGCTGGGGTTGCGCCGTCGTGGGATCGATCCCGCGTCGCAGGTCATCGCGCAATGCGCGGAGCGCTCGTGCGATGAACTGCGACGTCTTCCAGTAGTAGTTCTGGAGGTTTCGGCCTACGGAAATACGTTCCGTGCTGGAGTACGACCGGTACAGCACGCGGCCGCCGTCCAGGTCCTCACTCAACACCTGCAAAATCGACCCGGTGACTGGGTGCCCTTCCATGACTTCCCAGAATCCTGCGGGCCCGCCGCGATTGACGTTGTTGTCGCCGTGGTGGTACGACCACACGCCGTAGCGTGCGACGCCGAGGATCCCGCCGCGCAGGATTCGGAAGCCGAGCCGGATCGCGACGTCGAGGTCGTACCTCCGGATTGCCTCGAGGTCCGACTCCTCGAAATAATCCGAGTGCTTCGTGCGGCGCGGCCGCACATCGAGCACGGGCGTGGTCGGATACATCGACGCGATCTCGGTCGGCGCGAACGGGTCGGCGTCGAGCTTGAAGCGGCGGCTGTCGAGCCGGCGATAGAGCGAGTAGAGGAGCACCCGTCGGTTTCGCGCGTAGGTGCGGAGCTTCCCGGGCGATGGTGTCGGCGGCGTCGCGTCGCGAACGATGAGGACGATCTCGGCGTCGCCGCCCCGCTCGACTTCCTCGAGCGCGGCCCGTACCCATCGCGGTTGCTCGAGTCCGTCGACGAGAAGACCTACACGAAGCTTTGGTACCACGCGACCGGCCGACGCCGAGCATTGAGTGGGTGATGCCGAAGGGTCATCTTTTGCTGCGGGGTGTAATGCGCGGCAGGTAGCGAACGCATCGGGACGGCAACGCGTGAGGAATGGCAGAATACGGCGACCGATCCATGCTCGCAACCGCGCTGGGCTGACGTGTCGTTGGTGCGCGCGGTCACGAATGCGCGCGTCATGACGCGTCGCCGAATCGCCGGCCTCG
>DAINRQ010000132.1:3379-5222 GCA_036741775.1 Gemmatimonadaceae bacterium
TCCGCGGTGGTTCACGTTGCCATCAACGGAATACCCATCCCGCTCGGGCCATTGGAGGACCCCGCCCCGGTTCTCGCGGCGTTGAACTCGCGCGATGTCGACGTGGAGGTCGCGGTGGCACCCGGCGTGATTCCGGACGGGATCGGCCCCATAGCGCGGCTCTCGCACCCCGGAAGCGAAGCGTTCCGGCTCGCACAGAGCGGTCGGACGTTGACCTTCTCGCTCCGGCTGCGCGCGACCGACGCACGGTTGCGGTCTCCTGTCGTTAGGCTTCGTGGACACACGGGTGAGCGCGTGCCGCCGATCGACACCCTCCACCTGCGCGCAGGGGTTCGAGACGGCGTGCTCCACGTGTCACGCGATGGCCCGGCGGCAGGCGCGGAGGCACTCCCGCTCGCTCCTACGATCGGGTGGGCGTTCCTGACGCCGCCGACCATCGCGAGTCGCGCGCCGGTGTGGGCACTGAGCGCGCTCTGGGTCGCCGCGTTCTGCTTCCCGATCGGGTACTGGACCGGGTGGGCCGGTGACGTCAGGCGGCGATCTATCGGGGCCGGCGCGCCGACAGGTGCGGTGGCGTTCCAACTCGGCGTCGCCGCGATCATCGTCGGCGCGCTCGCACTCCTGCCTGTCGTTGCGACGACACCTCGGCCTCCGTGGTCGGACTGGTGCGTCGCGCTCGTTGCCCTGATTGGCGGCGCACTCACCGCGCGTTCGGTCCGCCGGTCCGGTCCCGAATCACCACGAGCCATCACCCCGATCGGGCACCAGAGTCGGTGAGGGCAACAGGACGCGCAGCCCCGCGAGCGCCGCGGGAATGACAAGGAGCAACAACGGCATCTCGGCGCGCAACTCCACGAAGTTGGAGTTCACGAAGTAGATGCACGCGAGCCCGGCGGCGAACACCACAGACGCACGCGCGAAGCGGTCCGCGTGCCGCCACCCAATGATGGCGAGAAGCACCGGGATCCCCAGACCGAGCATCGGCGGGTATCCGAGCCCGAACTCCGCCATGTGCTCGAAGTTGGTCCTGATCTGCCAGAGCGTGTCGCCTACGGCGGCTCCGCCGGGAAAAATCATCCGGAGCGTCGTATACGTACCGAATGTCACCGCGAACAGGCCAGCGGTCCGTGCCGCCACCGATACGAGGTTGTCTCGCCTCGCATAGACCATGAAATAGAGCCCTGGCAGGAACAACGCATCGAACTTCACCACCATGCTGACCACGAGCACCGCGGCGAGAACCAGTGGGCGATCGAAGCGGACGCACGCGATCATGAGGATCCACAGGACCAGCATCGGCCGGTCCCACGGATGGAAGTAGAACAGGTAGTACGTGAGTGGCAGGATCGCCCCCACGTACAGCATGGTGAGCAACGCGTGCTCGCGGCTGGTCCCGCGCCGGTAGAGCCAGAACACCAGGGGTAACGCGGCGAACAACGCGACGGTGTCGATCAGGCGATACGCCCGCAGGACGTCCATTCCCGTGACCTGATGAATCCCCTCGGCCAGGTAGACGGCTCCGACGCGGATGTTCGTCGTGTTCGCGCCCAGGGTGATGATCTCCTCGGGAGTCTGCGCGCGGTTGTGCAGAATGATCTCGTGCAGTCGCTCCCGTCGCTCTGCGATCTCCGGCGAATAGACCGTAGATCCGCCCACCCATACCTGCATGGTGAGGGTAATGGCAGCAGAGAGCGCGAGGAGCGCGAACACACGAAGCAGGCGACCAGTGCTCACTACGCGGTCCACCGGCGCGACATCGCGAGTTGGAGCGACATCACGGTGGGTTCTATCGGCCACGATGACAGGAGTTCCAGATGGCATAACAAGGATCAATGATGGACAC
>DAINRQ010000132.1:5322-6642 GCA_036741775.1 Gemmatimonadaceae bacterium
GCGATCTTCGCGGTCACGGAGTTTCGAATCCAGCTCTCGAAGATGTACTCGAACACGCGCGGCTCTACGTCCGGGTCAACGCGGAAGCGCGAGTATTCACCGCTCAGACGAGCGAGCCGGATGAGCGCTTCGTCGGGCTCGCTGCCGGTGAACTGGCGAACCGTAACACCCGCAGCCGGTGCGCCGGTGACGATGTCGCTGCAGGCGGCTGCGTAGGTCACCTTTCGGTCGACGAGCCGACCCCCGTGCTCCACCGCCACCGTGCGTGCCGCCGCGTCGCTCCACGGACACGAAAAATAGGCGAGGCGGATATGCCGCTCACGGAGCGCGCCAAGGACGGCGGAAAACGCCTGGGCCGAGCGCACGCTGTCTCGAATGCGCGCGACCCCGAACCCGAACGCGTCCGAGTCCCATACCAGCACGTCGAACGACTGTGCGATACCGTCGCTCATAGTGCTCGGCACGTCTGCATCGGCGCTGCGATCACTCACCGCGACTGGAGCGGCCATCCTCTGGCGCGTCTTGTACGCTGGTGCGCACCACGTACGATGGTCGATCCATGAGGCGCGTGTGCATGCGCGCGAGATACTCACCGAGGATCCCGAGAGCGAAGAGTTGCGCGCCGGAGAAGATGGCGATGATCGAGGCGAGGAACGGGAAGCCGGGGATGCTGCCACCCGAGACGAAGTACCGGATGAGCACGTACGCGAGGACGCCTATGCCGAAGAGCGTAAACGTAAAACCCACGAGGCTCGCCAACCGGAGCGGGATGGTGCTGAATCCCGTCATCATGTTGAGCGCGTGGCGCAGCAGCTTGAAAACGGAGTAGGCCGACGTACCGATCGCCCGTGAGTCGTGGCGCACGGGAACTGCCGTGAAACGTTGTGCGCCCCACGTCAGCAGCACATCCAACGAGACGTACGTATTCCGGTACTCGGTGAACGCATCGCGCACCGTGGCTCGGAACGCGCGGAACGCGCTCACCTGTCGCGCGGTCTGCGCGCCGAGCGTCGCCTGCAAGGCGAGTTTCGTGACGCGGGACGCGGCGTTGCGCAAGAACCCGTGTTGCTGGGCCCGCGGCGCTCCGTACACGACGTCAAAGCCTGCGTCGAGTGCGTCGAGCAGGACCGGCAACTCCTCGGGCGGATGCTGCAGGTCATCGTCTATCGTTGCGATGACGTCGTACCGCGCCGCGCGCACGCCGCACAACAGGGCGTTATGCTGGCCATAGTTGCGCATCAGGTCGATGCCGCGAATCCAGTCGTATCGCCTGGTGAGATTCTCGATGACGCGCCAGCTCGCGTCGTGGCTGCCGTCATT
>DAINRQ010000132.1:6742-9702 GCA_036741775.1 Gemmatimonadaceae bacterium
CGTGTTGCGGTGACGGGTCTACACCCGCGGCGCCGATGCCACGATCTCGCATCGTCAAATGCGCCATTCCGCGCTGCCCTCTATGCTCGCCATTTGCTTGGACAAGCTCCCAGTCCCTCATACCTTTCCGCGACTTCCAGCCGCGTAACGCGCGAATTACCATGCCACAGAGGCCCATACCGTTCAACCGCCCGACGGTCCTTGGCAAGGAGCTCGCCAACATCGCGGAGGCGCTGACGAGCGCCCATCTCTCTGGAGACGGGGCGTTTACAGCGAAGTGTAGTGAATGGCTGGAGCAGACGGTCGGGTGCCGGCGGGCGCTGCTCAGCCACTCGTGCACGGCGGCGCTGGAAATGGCGGCCATGCTCGCGGACGTCGGGCCCGGGGACGAAGTCATCATGCCGGCCTACACGTTCGTCTCCACGGCGAATGCGTTCGTGTTGCGTGGCGCGACCCCCGTGTTCGTGGACATCAGGCCCGACACGTTGAACCTCGACGAGACGTTGGTAGAGCGTGCAGTCACGCCGCGCACGCGCGCCATCTGCGTCGTGCATTATGCGGGCGTCGCGTGCGAGATGGATCTCCTCACCGATATTGCCCAGCGCTATCGCCTCATGATCATCGAGGACGCCGCGCAAGCGCTCCTCTCCACGTATCGTGGTCGATCCCTCGGCGCGATTGGCGACCTGGGCGCTGTGAGTTTTCACGAAACGAAGAACGTGATCGCCGGTGAAGGTGGAGCGCTGCTCATTCGCGACGAGCCACTCGTGGCGCGCGCCGAGATCATCCGCGAGAAGGGGACAAACCGAAGCTCGTTCTTCCGGGGTCAGGTCGACAAGTACACGTGGGTCGACATCGGCTCGTCGTATCTCCCGAGCGAGATCATCGCCGCGTTCTTGTACGCGCAGCTCGAGTCAGCGCACGAGCTGACGGAGAGACGGCGTCACGCGTGGACGCGGTATCACCACGCGTTCGCTGATCTCGAGTCCGCCGGCCTCGTACGGCGACCAATCGTGCCGCCCGAATGTGGGCACAACGCCCATCTCTATTACCTCCTGCTCCCGGACCTCGCGGCGCGCACGGCAACCATCACGCGCCTCAAGGAGCGAGGGATCGCGGCGTTGTTCCACTACATTCCCCTCGACACGTCGCCCGCGGGCCGGCGTTTCGCGCGCGCGAGTGGCACGCTGTCAGTCACGCACGCCGTGAGCGACCGGCTCGTGCGCCTCCCTCTCTGGCCGGGGTTGACTGACGCCGAGATCGATCGAGTGATCGAGGAGACTCGCGACGCGGTGGCGAGAGCTACCCGCTAGGTCAGCCGCGGTCTCCGACCGCGCCCGAGGACGCGGCGCGCGCCGGCCCACGCAGCAGCGACGTGAGGTAGTCGCCATAGCCGGAATTCCGGAGCGGCGACGCGAGCCGCACGAGTTGCTCGTCATCGATGAAACCCGCGCGCCAGGCGATCTCCTCCGGACAGGCGATCTTGAGCCCCTGGCGCTTCTCGATCGTCGCGATGAACGCCGCCGCATCGTGCAGGGCATCGTGTGTTCCCGTATCGAGCCAGGCCACACCGCGGCCCAGCAACTCCATGTGCAGCTCACCTCGCCGTAAGTACTCACCGTTCACATCGGTGATCTCGTACTCGCCTCGGGCGGACGGGCGGAGTCCTGCGGCGATGTCGAGGACCTTGTTGTCGTAGAAGTACAGCCCCGTTACCGCGTACGGCGACTTGGGGCGTGCCGGCTTCTCCTCGATACCAACTACCCGCCCCGATGCGTCGATCTCGGCCACGCCGTATCGGCCGGGGTCCATCACGTGGTAGCCGAAGACTGTGGCACCGACATTTCGCTGCGCGGCCGCCTGGAGCGTCGACGAGAGCGCAGCGCCGTAATAGATGTTGTCGCCCAGGACGAGCGCGACCCGGTCGCGGCCCACGAACTCCCGCCCGATCACGAACGCCTGTGCAAGCCCGTTCGGGACCGCTTGCTCCGCGTAGCTGAACGAAAGGCCCCACTGGGTGCCATCACCGAGCAACTGCGCGAACCGCGGAAGGTCCTGCGGCGTCGAGATGACCAGGATGTCTCGAATTCCCGCGAGCATCAGTGTCGACAGCGGATAGTAGATCATCGGCTTGTCGAACACCGGTAGCAGCTGTTTGCTCACCACCTGAGTGACGGGGTACAGCCGTGTCCCGGATCCGCCGGCGAGAATGATCCCCTTCATGTCGTTGCTCCGAGACCGAGGCGTTCACCGCGATAGACGCCACTGCGCACCCGCTCCCACCACCACCTGTTCTCGAGATACCACCGCACGGTTTCGCGAAGCCCGGTCTCGAACGACTGCCTGGGGCGCCAGCCCAACTCCCCGTAAAGCTTCGACGCGTCGACCGCATATCGGAGGTCGTGACCGGGTCGGTCGGTGACGAACTGAACCAACTGGCGCCGCGGCATGCCGCCGCTGGGACATGCCTCGTCGACCAGGTCGCAGATGGCGTTCACCACGTCGATGTTCTGTCGCTCGTCGCCTCCGCTCACGAGGTAAGTCTGTCCCGGGCGTCCACGCGCGGCCACCGTGAGCAGCGCGGCGGCGTGGTCGTCGACGTACAGCCAATCGCGGACGTTCTCGCCGCGGCCGTACACGCCGATTGGCTTCTGATCGAGTGCGTTGAGAATCGTGAGGGGGATCAGCTTCTCGGGGAACTGGTACGGCCCGTAGTTGTTGGAGCAGTTCGTCACGATCACCGGGACGCCGTACGTGCGCTGCCACGCACGCGCGAGGTGGTCGGCCGCAGCCTTGCTCGCGGAGTATGGCGAGCTGGGGTCGTACGGCGACGACTCCGTGAAGTGGCCGGACGGGCCGAGCGAGCCGTACACCTCGTCCGTGGACACGTGAACGAACCGGAATCGCTCGGCCCTCTCCGGCGGCAGCGACGCCCAATACCGTCGCGCCTCCGACAGGAG
>DAINRQ010000132.1:9802-16376 GCA_036741775.1 Gemmatimonadaceae bacterium
GCTCGGCCCTCTCCGGCGGCAGCGACGCCCAATACCGTCGCGCCTCCGACAGGAGGACGAACGTTCCGACCACGTTCGTCTGAACGAAATCACCCGGTGCCTCGATGGACCGGTCCACATGCGATTCAGCTGCGAGATGGAGTACGACGTCCGGTTGGTACCGGTCGAAGAGCGAGCGCATCGCGTCCACATCGCAGACATCCGCGCGCTCGAATCGGTACCGCGGATTGCTCGCAACCGACGCGAGCGAGTCGAGGTTTCCGGCGTAGGTCAGCTTGTCGACGTTGACCACAGTGCCTGTCGCTCCGCTGTCGTTCGCGAGGAGATAACGCACGACGGCCGAGCCAATGAACCCTGCCCCGCCGGTCACGAGGACCGTCATGGAATGCAGCACCGTGTCAAGCGCGGTCCCTCCGGCAACGTGGGAATTGGCGATGATGACACCCGACGTAGGACGAATTTAGCGCGCCGTCTCCGAGAGTCGACCCAGCGAAGGCTTGCGCGGTTGAGCGTAGCTGCGCATGGGCGCCGGTCGGCTTGCTGGGCGCAGCGCTCGCGACCACTATTCGCCGATGTCCGCGCTGATCGACTCCCTCGGCATTGCCATCGAAGTCCTGCGAGTGGTGTTTCTCGTCGTCGCTGGCGTGGCCGCCGCCGTCTGTGTCGTCGACTGGGCCGTCCGCACCAGGCGAGTCAGTCCGTTCAGTGGCATTGCGCGGTTCTTTCGGCGGTCGGTCGATCCGTTACTTGCCCCGATCGAGCGGCGGGTCGTGCGAGGCGGCGGGCTTCCCTCCACCGCGCCGTGGTGGGCACTCGGCGCGGTCGTTCTCTCCGGCATTCTCGTGCTGGTCGCGCTCGGGTTCGTGCGGGGTCAGCTCGCCGTGCTTACGGCCGCGACGGCGATGGGCGGGGGTCGCGGGGTCACGCGCGTGCTGGTGTCCTGGGCCGTTGGAATATTTCAGCTCGCATTGATCGTACGCGTTATCCTTTCGTGGGTGAGCGTGTCACCGACATCGCGCTGGGTGCGATGGGCGTATGTGCTCACGGAGCCAGTGCTCCGTCCGTTGCGTCGCGTCGTCCCGCCCATCGGCATCATCGATATCACGCCGATCGTCGCCTACTTCCTGGTGTGGATCATCTCGGGATTCGTTTTGAGCGCTCTGTGATGCAGGTCACCGTCGACGAACGCAGGGGGACGGTACGGTTCCCGGTGCGGGTTCAGCCGCGCGCGTCGCGGAGCGAAACGTGCGGAACGATCGGCGGGGCATTGAAGGTTCGACTGCAGGCACCGCCCGTCGATGGTGCGGCGAACGACTCGCTCATCGAGCTCATGGCCGACCTCCTGGGCGTTGCGCGCCGCCAGGTGCGCATCGTGGCGGGTGTCGCGTCCCGTTCGAAGGTGGTTGAAGTGGAAGGCGTCGATCGTCGTCGCGTGGAAGCGTTGGCGGCGAGCGGCGAAGCACGGAACCGGGGGTAATCGATGGCGACGACTCTCCTCCTGGGCTCGGACGATGGACTTCTCGAAGGGATGGCGCAGGCCTTTGCTGCCGATGGGCACCGAGCGGTCGTAGCGCGATCCGTCGACGAGGCGGTGTCGCTCGCGGTGTCGCATTCGCCGCTCGTGGCCGTCGTCGAACACAGTATGGCAGCCGATCCGGAGTTCGCTCGCCTGCGCCTTCCGGCCGGGTCCGCGCTCGTGGTATACCGGGCCAACGATGAGGTGACGCGTCCGCTACCGGGACCGATTCAGCGGGCAACGCTCGCCGAGCTGATCTTACCGTGGGAGCGACTCCGGCTGATCACGCTCGTGCGCCGAGTCGAGGAGCGAGCCCGTGCCTCAGGGCGCGAGCGGCCGCCGACGCCCCCAGAGGACCGGGTGGTGTCGGACTAGAAAAGGAGCGGCGGGGCAGAGTCACTCCCATCCCGCGTGGGAACACTCCTTGCTGCCGTTGGGCGCAGCCGGTATATAACGACCGGTAGTACGCGTTGGACGACAATCGATCGTGGCGATTTAAGGCAACTTGCGGCCACGTAAAACAACCGCTAAAGCGCCGGCTCGGCGCGCACGCGTTCGAGCCGTTTTTCCATCCCGGCCATGACCCTACCAGCAACCGTTCCTCACCAACTCCCGTATCGCGACACGCGGTACCTCGATGCGCTGGCCGCTCGCGTCGTCATCTTCGACGGCGCGATGGGGACGAACATCCAGCGGTACAACCTCACGGCCGACGACTTCGGCGGAAAGTCGCTCGAGGGGTGCAACGACCACCTCGTGCTCACGCGGCCGGACGTGATTCAGGCGATCCACGAATCCTTCCTCGCGGTAGGGTGCGACGTCGTGGAAACGTGCACGTTCCAGTCGACGCCGCGCCGGCTCGAGGAGTGGGGGCTGGGCGACAAGGTGCGCGAGATCAACGTCGCGGCGGCTCGCGTCGCGCGCACGGCATGCGAGAAGTTCGCGACGCGCGATCGACCGCGCTTCGTGGCTGGCTCGATCGGCCCGACGGGAATGTTGCCATCGAGCAGTGATCCGGTGCTCTCGAACATCACGTTCGCGGAGCTGAGCGAGAACTACTACACGCAGGCGAAGTACCTGATCGAGGGCGGCGTCGACGTGCTCCTCGTGGAGACGTCGCAGGACATCCTGGAGGTGAAGGCGGCGCTCGCGGGTTTCGAGCGAGTGTTCGCCGAGCTCGGGTTCCGCATTCCGGTGCAGGCACAAGTGACGCTGGATACGAGTGGGCGCATGCTGCTCGGGACAGACATCGCGAGCGCAATGACGACGATCGAGTCGCTCGACGTGGACGTGCTCGGTCTCAACTGCTCGACGGGGCCGGAGCACATGCGCGAGCCGGTGCGGTACCTCACGCAGCATGCGTCGCGCCCGATCTCCGTGATCCCTAACGCGGGCCTCCCGATCAACACCGGCGTGGGCGAGGCGGTGTATCCGCTGGAGCCCGAGCCGATGGCGCGCGCCCTCGCGGAATTCGTAAACGAATTCGGGGTCCGTATCGTCGGCGGGTGCTGCGGCACCCGGCCCGAGCATCTCGAGGCGATCGTCCGCGAGGTGCGCGCATCGGGAATCGGGAATCGGGAATCGGGAATCGACCGGCCCCGGGACGCGTCGGGCGCGCGACGGCGAGTTTCCAACGGCAGTTCCGATTCCCGATTCCCCCCGCCCGATTCCCGACATGTTCCGCGCGTCTCCTCCGCCATGCGGGCCATCACCCTGCACCAGGATCCGCCACCGCTGCTCGTCGGTGAGCGCGTCAACTCGCAGGGCTCGCGGAAGGTGAAGCGCTTGCTGCTCGCCGACGACTACGAGGGGATCGTCGACGTCGCACGGGAGCAGGTGGAATCCGGCGCGCACGTCCTCGACGTGTGCGTGGCGCTCACGGAGCGCGCGGACGAGGCCGAGCAGATGGCGAACGTCGTCAAGCTCCTCTCGATGACGGTCGAGACGCCGCTCATGATCGACTCGACCGAGGCGTCGGTCATCGAGAAGGCGCTCGAGCACGTACCCGGGCGGGCGATCGTCAACTCCATCAACATGGAGAACGGCCGCAAGCGCATCGACGCCGTCGTGCCGCTGGCGAAGAAGCATGGCGCGGCGCTCGTCGCGCTGACGATCGACGAGATCGGGATGGCGAAGACGCGCGAGCGGAAGCTCGAGGTCGCGCGCAAGATCTACGACATCGTGGTGGGCGAGTACGGGATGTCGCCCTCGGACCTCATCTACGACGCACTCACGTTCACGCTCGCGACGGGGGATGCCGAGTGGATCGAGTCGGCGAAGGAGACGATCGAGGGCATTCGGCTCATCAAGCGCGAGCTCCCCGGCGTCTTCACCATCCTCGGCGTGTCGAACGTGAGCTTCGGGCTCGCCGCCGAGGCGCGCGCGGTGCTGAACTCGGTGTTCCTGCACCATTGCGTGGGCGCGGGTCTCGACGCGGCGATCGTGAACCCCGCCCACGTCAGGCCGTACTTCGAGATCGACGACGTGGAGCGCGGCCTCGCGGACGATCTCGTGTTCAACAAGCGCCCGGATGCGTTGCAGCGGTTTATCGAACACTTTGACGTACCGGGAACCGGGAACCGCGAACCGGGAACCGGAACGACGGAAGACCCCGGTTCCCAGTTCACAGATCCCAGTTCCCGGGTTCACTGGATGGTGTTGCACCGCAAGAAGGACGGGATCGAAGCGGCGCTCGACGCCGCCGGTGTGCGCGAGAATCCCGTGCGCGTGCTCAATGAGGTGCTGCTCCCCGCCATGAAAGAGGTGGGCGACAAGTTCGGCGCGGGGGAGCTCATCCTGCCGTTCGTGCTGCAGTCGGCCGAGGTCATGAAGAAGGCCGTCAAACACCTAGAGCAGTTCCTCGAGCGGAAAGAGGGCTACACCAAAGGCAAGGTCGTGCTCGCGACCGTGTACGGCGACGTGCACGACATCGGGAAGTCGCTCGTCAACACGATTCTCTCGAACAACGGCTACACCGTCTTCGACCTCGGCAAGCAGGTGCCGGTGAACACCATCCTCGACAAGGCGATCGAGGTGGGGGCTGACGCCATCGGGCTCTCCGCGTTGCTCGTATCGACGTCGAAGCAGATGCCACTTTGCGTGCAGGAGCTCGATCGCCGCGGGATGAGTATCCCGGTCCTCATTGGCGGGGCGGCGATCAACCGGCGGTTCGGGCGTCGTGCGCTCTTCGTGGACGGGGACCGGCACTACGGGCCCGGCGTGTTCTACTGCAAGGATGCGTTCGAAGGGCTCGAGACGATGGACGTCCTGCAGGACGGCGAGCGGCGCGCTACGTTCGTGGCCGAACAGCTCGAGGCAGCGCGGAACGACGTCTTCCTCCGCGCGACGGTTGGCAAGGATATCGCGGTCGGCGATCGCGCGGGCCAGCGGAGCGATGTGAGCAGCGACAACCCGATCCCGCGCGCGCCGTTCTTCGGCGTGCGCGTGGTGCGTGACATCCCGCTCGACGAGGTGTTCGACCTGCTCGACCTCGACGAGCTGTTCCGCCTGCAGTGGGGTGGACGGGGGTCGGGCGAGCAGTACGAGGCGACGGTGCGCGACGAGTTCCGCCCGACGCTCGAGCGACTGACCGCGGAAGCCAAGCGCGACGGATGGCTGTCGCCACAGGCCGTGTACGGCTTCTTCCCCGCGCAGAGCGCGGGCAACGAGCTGATCGTGTACGATCCGGCCGCATTCGAGAGCGATGGCGGGTCACTGCGGGAGATCGCGCGCTTTCACTTCCCGCGGCAGGAAGGGCGGGATCGCCTCTGCCTCGCGGACTACTTCCGTTCCGCGCAGTCTCCCGACGTGGACGTGGTGGCGCTGCAGGTCGTGACGGTTGGGGACGCGGCGACACGGCGCTTCGATGTGCTCCAGCGCGAAGGCGAATACACCGAAGCCTTCTACTCGCACGGACTCGCCGTGGAGTCCGCCGAGGCAGTCGCCGAGTGGATGCACCAGCGCATTCGCCGGGAGCTCGGGGTTCCCGCCGGACAGGGGAAACGGTACTCGTGGGGCTACGGCGCGTGCCCCGACCTCGACGACCACGCGGTGGTGTTCAAGCTGCTGCCGGTCGCCGATGCGTTAGGCATGACGCTCACGAGCGCGTACCAGCTCGTGCCGGAACAGTCGACGGCCGCGCTCATAGTGCATCACCCGGAAGCCAAGTATTACGCGGTGCGCGGCACGTCGACGGCTCCGGACTCGCAGCCATCAGCCGATGCGCAGCAGCCAGCAGCCATCAGCCATCAGCCATCAGCCACGGCAACGACGGAGCCGGCGGCATGACCACGCGCGCCGGGCTACTTGCTCGACTGCTCGACCCCGAGCGCGTCGTGGTGTTCGACGGCGCCATGGGGACGATGCTCTACGCCAAGGGCGTGTTCATCAATCAGTGCTACGATGAGCTCAACCTCAAGGCGCCCGACCTCGTGCGCGGGGTCCACGCCGCGTACGCGAAAGCGGGCGCCGAGGTGCTCGAGACGAACACGTTCGGCGCGAACCGGGTGAAGCTCGCGCAGTACGGCCTCGAAGCGCAGGTCCGCGACATCAATCACGCCGCGGCGCGGCTCGCACGAGACGTGGCGGGCGACGATCATCTCGTCGCCGGTGCAGTCGGGCCGCTCGGCGTACGCATCGAGCCGTACGGCCCCACGAGCGTCGACGATGCCTTCGAGGCGTTCCGCGAACAGATGGAAGCCCTCAAGGAGGGCGACGTCGACGTCTTCCTCCTCGAGACCTTCGGCGATCTGGCCGAGATCGCCCAGGGGGTGCGCGCGGCGCGCGCGGTGGACGCGAGCACGCCGGTGATCGCGCAGATGACGATCGGCGTCGACGGGCGCACGTCGTACGGCGCGAGCCCCGAGGACCTGGCGCGCACCCTGGAGAAGCTTGGCGTGGACATCATCGGGCTCAACTGCTCGGTGGGACCGCAGGCCATCCTCGAGGCGATCGAGAAGATGGCCGGCGCCACGCGCCGCAAGCTGAGCGCGCAGCCTAACGCGGGCATGCCGCGCGACGTGGGCGGGCGCAGCATGTACATGGCGAGCCCGGAGTACA
>DAINRQ010000133.1:0-11443 GCA_036741775.1 Gemmatimonadaceae bacterium
TCTCCCTCGGCGTTGTGCTCTACTCGCCGATGGCGGAGATGCTCTTCGGGCGGCGGCTCGCGGCACCCTTCGGGCTGTCGAACAACGTCCTCATGTTCCTGCTCTCTACGCCCGCGATCCTGTGGGGCGGGCAGATGTTCTTCGTCGGCGCGTGGCGCGCGCTGAAGAACCGGGTGCTCGACATGTCGGTGCTGGTCGCCCTCTCGGTTGGCGCCGGCTACCTGTTCAGCATCGCGACCACCTTCCTGGTCGACGGGGAGACGTTCTACGAAGCAGTCGTCGTCCTGCTCGTCTTCATCCTGTTCGGGCACTGGATGGAGATGCGTGCGCGGGCGGGCGCCTCGAACGCCATGCGGGCGCTGCTCGACCTGGCGCCGCCGATGGCGACGGTCATTCGCGACGGCCAGCCGGTCGAGGTCCCGACTTCCGAGGTGCTACAGGGGGAGACGGTCCTCATCCGCCCGGGGAACAAGGTCCCGGTAGACGGGGAGGTCCTCGACGGCGAATCGAAGGTGGACGAGTCGATGATCACCGGCGAGAGCCTGCCGGTGGACAAGCGACCGGGCGACACGGTGACGGGCGGCACGATCAACCTGATGGGCACCTTCCGCTTCCGCGCGACGAAGGTGGGCGCCGACACCGCGCTCGCGCAGATCGTCAAGCTCGTGCAGATCGCGCAGAACTCGAAGGCGCCGGCCCAGCGGCTGGCCGACAGGGCCGCCCAGCTCCTCGTCGCCGCGGCCGTCGTCTTCGGCATCCTGACCTTCGCCGGCTGGTACTGGTTGGCCGGTGCGACGCTGGTGTTCGCGATGACGCTGGCGATCACGGTGGTGGTGATCGCCTGCCCGGACGCGTTAGGCCTGGCCACACCGACGGCGGTGATGATCGGCACCGGGCTGGGCGCGTTGAACGGGATCCTGTTCAAGAACGCGACCGCCCTGGAGCAGGCGAGCAAGATCCAGGCGATCATCTTCGACAAGACGGGCACGCTGACCGTCGGTCAGCCGCAGGTCGTCGACGTGGTGCTGGACCCTTCCAGTGCGGTAGCGGAAGATGAGTTCCTGCGTCTGGTGGGCTCGGCGGAGCAGTCGAGCGAGCACCCACTGGCGCGTGCCGTTGTGAAATACGCGCAGGGACGCGAGTTGACGCTTGCGAACGCAACCGGCTTCGAGGGCATCGCCGGGCATGGGTTGCGAGGAGTGGTGGACGGCCGCACGATCCTCGTGGGCAACCGGAAACTGATGGAGGACAGCAACGTCGCGTTGGACGGCCTCGGCACGCGGGCGAGTGAGCTGCAGGGCGCGGGGCGCACCGTCTTCTTCGCAGCGATCGACGGACGGCCGGGCGGTATCATTGCCATCGCAGACGCCATCCGTCCCTCCTCGCGCCGCGCGATCGAGGAACTGCACGCGCGCGGAGTCCAGGTCGCGATGCTCACGGGGGACAATCAGGCGACCGCCGAGCGGATCGCGGCGGAGCTGGGGATGGACACGGTATTCGCCGATGTGCTGCCCGGCCAGAAGGCGGACAAGGTGCGGGAGCTGCAGAGCCAGGGGAAGCTTGTCGCCATGGTGGGAGACGGCGTGAACGACGCGCCGGCGCTCGCGCAGGCGGACGTCGGTATCGCGATCGGCGCGGGCACCGACGTCGCCATGGAGACGGCGG
Source organism: Gemmatimonadaceae bacterium (assembly GCA_036741775.1). Taxonomy (GTDB): domain Bacteria; phylum Gemmatimonadota; class Gemmatimonadetes; order Gemmatimonadales; family Gemmatimonadaceae; genus JAJKIV01. The sequence goes on from DAINRQ010000133.1 coordinate 1,666, forward strand.
ACGTGGTATTGATGAAGAGCGACCCGTATGACGTGCTCGGCGCGATCGCGCTGAGCCGTGCGACGGTGCGCAAGATGAAGCAGAACCTCTGGTGGGCGGCAGGCTACAACATCCTCGCCTTCCCGCTGGCGGCGGGCCTCTTCTACCCGAGCTTTGGCATCCTGCTGAGCCCCTGGATGGCCGCGGCCTCGATGTCGGGGAGCTCGCTCATCGTGGCGGTGAACGCGATGCTGCTCAAGTGGACACGCCTGCCCGGCATCCGTCGGCAGGCCCCAGGCGGACCAATCAGCGTCGCGCCCGCGGAGGAGTCACCGGCGGTGGCTCCGCAGCGCGTCCCCGCGTAGGAGTGCACGGTGCGGACGCGTGCGCGGTTGGCGCTGGGAGCCGGCGCGGCAGTGGCGGCAGGTGTGGTAGAGACGGGGCCGGTGGCCATACCCGGTGACATGCCCGTGACCGAGCCGGCGCCGGCCGAGGGGCCCGCGTTGCACATGGTGCAACGCGGGGTGCGCGGTCCCGCGCTCGTCTTCCTGCCCGGGGTGGGCGGCACGACGCGGTACTGGGACAGCCGCGTCGCACCCCTCGCGTCGGACTACCGTCTGCTCCTGGTAGACCCTCTCGGCTTCGGCCACTCTCCGAAGCCGCGGACGACCTACTCCGTCGAGCGCCACGTCGGAGAGCTCCGCCGGGTGCTGGCCGGGCGCGGGCGTGTGACGCTCGTCGGGCACTCGTTCGGCGCGCTGCTGGCGGTTGCCTACGCGGCACGCTACCCGGACGACATCCACGGTCTGGTGCTCGTGGGGCTACCGTACTTCGGGAGCGAGGGGCGGGCGCTCGCCCACTTCCGTCGCGGCCGCGTACCGGACCGGTGGGTGATGACGAACGTCGCGCTCGCCGGCGCCGCGTGCATCATCTCTCGGCGCGTCGTGGGACGCGCGCTGCCGTGGCTCCTGCCCGACCTTCCGCGCGAGGTGGCGGAGGACCTGGTGCAGCACACCTGGCGCTCGTCGACGTCCACGCTCTGGGAGGTGGTCTACCGCTACGACGCGGCGCCGGACGCCGCACGGCTGCCCGCCACTCTGCCGGTGCTCGTGCTCCACGGCGGCCGTGACCCGACGGCGCCGCTGGATGGCGTGCGCCGGCTCATGCGCGGACGTCCGGCGTGGCGGCTCGCCGTCCGGCCGGAGGGCGACCACCACCTGCTCCTTCGCGACCCGGCGTGGGCCCTTGCGATCATCCGGTCCTTCCTTCCCGCACCCTCGTAGGACATTACGACGACAGCGCCTTGCCCGGCACTCGGATAGTCAGCCCCGGGAAACCACCTCGGAGCAGTCCTCGCCCGGGCGACGAGGTCCACGTGGCGGACTTGCGAGAACGGCCGGCCGACACTCATACCGCGTTCATGTCGGCCTCAGGTGCCGGGCGTACTGTCAACCGAAGCCGAGCAATCATCGCTCGGCGGCGCGTCTCTACTGCGCAATTGGGAGGGGGGTGTCCGTGCATGACATCGATCGCGCGACGGCTGCGACGAGCCTTGAACAACCCGACGTGGCGGCGATCGTCTCGCGGCTGCTCCAGGTCGAGACGCGACAGCAGCAGGGAGAGTCCATCGCGTTCCACGGCGTCATCCGGGCGGACGCCGCCGAGCACCTCGAGGAGGTCCGGCGGCTGCTGCATCCGCGGCAACTGGGGCTGTGGGTGTCGCCCGGCGGCGGGCGGGCCGCCGTGCTGGTGGGGCCGCTCGACACGCACGCGGGGCAGGGGTCGAATCCGGTCTGGAACGTCGTGCTGGTGGCTGCCACGCTCGCCACGGCCACGTGGGCAGGCGCGTTCCACCTCGGAATCGACGTCCGCACCGAGCCCGGGCGTTGGCTGGTGGGCGTGCCGTACGCCCTCGCGCTCCTGACGATCCTGGGGATTCATGAGCTCGGGCACTACTTCACCGCTCGGAGGCTAGGGATTCAGGTCTCGCTTCCGTACTTCATTCCGGCCCCCGGATACCTTGGCACCTTCGGGGCATTCATCCGAATGCAGGGCATCGTTCGAGACCGGGCCGCGTATTTCGATGTCGCGATCGCGGGCCCCCTCGCGGGGCTCGTCGCCGCGCTGGTCGCGCTGGCGATCGGGTTGCGCGGCGAGGCGGCTGCCCCTCACGGCGGCGTCGTGCCGGCATCGTCGGCGCTGTTCGCCGGCGTCTACGCGTTAATGGGCGGTAGCTCGCCGCGCGAGTCCGTGGTGCTCGGTCCGCTCGCCTTCGCCGGCTACCTCGGCCTCGTGGTCACGGCGCTCAACCTCGCTCCCATCGGGCAGCTTGATGGCGGCCACGTCGCGTATGCGCTGCTCGGCCGGCGGCGCGCAGAGATCCTGGGGACCGCCGTCATCGGGCTGATGGTGGTGGGTGGATTCCTCTATGGTGGACACTGGCTCATGTGGGCGCTGATCGCGTGGCTGATCGCCGGGCGGTCACACCCGGCCGCGCTGGACGAGGCGAGACCCGTCGGCGCCGGCCGCGCGCTGCTCGGCGGGCTCGCACTGCTCATTTTCCTCGCCATCGTCCTCCCGTGGCCGAGTTGACGAGCGCACGCCCACGCGACGAGGAGCACGAAGGCGACGCTGAGACGGAGGACCAATGACACACGACGGTGGCTGGTGGTTTCTTGGAATGCACGCGCTCTGGTGGCTCTTCTGGATCGGCCTGTGCGGCACGTTGTTCTCGGTTGTAAGGCCCGTCCCGAGGAACCACGCGCGCTCGGGCGAGCGGGCACGCGAGATCCTGCAGCGCCGGTACGCTGCCGGGCATTTATCGACGGCGGCGTACGAGCGGCGCAAGGCAATGCTCGGCCGGGGTGCGCCCCACGTCTCGTCATCCGGCGCCGGCAAACGTTAGGCGCGACGGGACGGGCACGCCGTCCGAGCAGGAGGAGATCATGCACACACGACCCACGTCCGCGCGCGGCTCAAAATACGCTGCGGTGCGTTCCGCGGCGCCACCCGTACCGGGCCACATGCGACGCGTGACACTCGCTATCAACGGTCTGTACTACGAACATTCCCCCATCGGTCTGGCGTACCAACTCCAAGGGAGCACCGGCATCGTCGACGTCTTCGTGGATTCGCGGCGTGGAACCGCCTCGATCACCTTCGACGAAAGCAGACTGAGCGAGAAGGCAGTCGAGCATCTCGTCAGCGAGTGTGGGTACGAGCTCGGTCGTGGCGAGGCCGGAGCGGAAGCATGAGCGCGCGAGAAGGCGGGGCGCACCGCGCGGACAAGGTCGTCATCCCTGGAGCGGCATCGTCCTCGCCTGGTCCCCGCCGGGTAGTGGCTCGCGCGGGGTTCCCTCACCGCGTCCTCAGCGCGCGTTCATCCGTCGGTCCCATCTTCGACCGCTCGAAATTGGTGACGGGGCCCCTAAGCATCGGGCTCGGCGGCGCGCGATGGCCCAAATGAGGGGGCCGGGGTAACGGGCGTCGCACCGTTCGGCGAACTTCTACCGCCCACCCTTCAACCGTGAGAACCGGGAACAGCCATGAGACCAGACAAAGGGATCATCATCGTCACCGGCTCCAACGGGCGGATCGGCGACGCCGTGATGCGGCGGTTCGCGGGCCGCTTCGATGACGTCGTCGGCTTCGACCGCAAGGCGCCCAAGCCCCCGCCACCGGGGTGCACGTACGTCTCCGTTGAGATCACGTCTGACGAGAGTGTGCGTGACGGGTTGCGCGTTATCCGCGATCATCATGGGGCACACGTCGCCTCCGTGGTCCACCTCGCCGCCTACTACGACTTTTTCGGCAGGCCCAGCCCGAAATACGAGGAGATCACGGTCCAGGGGACCGGTCGCCTGCTGCGCGGGCTTCGGGAGCTCGGCTTCCGAGTGGAGCAGTTGGTGTTTTCCAGCACGATGCTCGTGCACAAGCCGGGCGAGCCGGGCGAGTTCATCACTGAGGACTGGCCGCTCGAGCCGACCTGGGCCTACCCCCAGTCGAAGGTGCGGACCGAGGAGCTCATCCGCGCCGAGCGCGGCGACACCCCGGCCGTGCTGCTGCGCATCTCCGGCGTGTACGACAACGAGTGCCACTCGATCCCGCTGGCGCACCAGATCCAGCGCATCTACGAGCGCGACCTCACGAGCCGGCTCTACTCGGGCTCGACCGCGCACGGCCAGGCGTTCATGCACATGGACGACCTGGTCGACGCGATCGAGCGTGTCGTCGAGCGCCGCAGCGAGCTGCCACCAGAGCTGCCGATTCTCCTCGGCGAGCCTGAAGCACTCAGCTACGACGAGCTGCAGCACACCATTGCCCGGCTGATCCGCGGCGTCAGCAAGGAGACCATCGAGATCCCCGGCGCGCTGGCGCCGTTGGCGAAGGCGGGTGCGTGGGTGCTGGACCATATCCCTGGGCAGGAGGGGTTCATCAAGCCCTGGATGATCGACCGAGCGAACGACCACTACGCGCTCGACATTTCGCGCGCTCGTACGCTCCTCGGCTGGGAGCCGAAGTGCTCACTTCGCGAGACGTTGCCGAAGATGATCGAGGCGCTTGTGGCGGACCCGCTGCGCTGGTACCGCGAGAACGAGCTGGAGCCTCCGGCGAAGCTAGAGGAGGCGGCTGCGGAAGCCGAAAAGCAGCCAGCAGAGGTGCGGCAGCAGCGCGCGCCCGCGTCGCCGGAGAATGCCCCCGCGTCCCACGAGGGACACGCGCCGTGAGCCCCGAGTCGACCCAGCACGGCGGGCACGGCCCGTCGCACACGCGGGATCCCACCGCCACGCAGGCTGGCGCCGCGATGCGCTCGCACGACGCGATGCCGGCCGCGCCCGTGGGCGAAACGATGGCGATGACGCACAGCCAAGGGACCGCGTGGCCGCATTTCGCCAACATGGCGCTCGGCCTGTGGCTCATCACGGGCGCGTTCGCGATGGGATACGGGAGCAGCGCGCTCCAGGTGAGCGACGTCGTGAGCGGCGTGCTGGTCGTTCTCCTTGCCGCGCTCTCGCTGTCGCACCGGCCGTTCTGGAAACTGTGGGCGCCATGGGCGAACTCCTTGGTCGGCCTCTGGCTGCTCTTCGCGCCACTCATCTTCTGGGCGCCCACGGCTGCCGCCTACGCCAACGACACCCTCGCCGGCGCGTTGGTCGTCGTGTTCGCCGTCCTGGCGCCGGGGATGCCGATGGCGCCGGGGATGACCATGGAGCCCGGCCCGGACGTGCCGCCTGGCTGGTCCTACAACCCGTCGAGCTGGCCGCAGCGCGCGCCGATCATCGCGCTCGCGCTCCTGGGATTCTTCCTCTCGCGCCAGATGACCGCGTTCCAGCTCCAGCACGTCGCGACGCTCACGGACCCCTTCTTCGGCCTCGGCACGCAGCGCGTGCTGACGTCCGACGTCTCGCGCGCGTTCCCGATCCCGGATGCGGGACTCGGCGCCGTCGCGTACATGGTCGAGTTTCTGATGGGCTTCATGGGTGACCGGCGACGGTGGCGTACGATGCCGTGGATGGTGACGTTCTTCGGCATCCTCGTCGTGCCGCTCGGCGTCGTCAGCATCACGCTCATCATCCTGCAGCCGCTCGCGGTGGGCGCCTGGTGCACGCCGTGCCTCGTCGCAGCCGCCGCAATGCTGGTCATGATCGCGCTCACGCTCGACGAGGTCGTTGCGATGGGCCAGTTCCTTGTGCAGGCACGGCGCGAGGGGCAGCCGCTCTGGCGCACGTTCTGGCTCGGGGGCACGCTGCGCGAGCTGCCGGACGTCGGACCCACGCGCCCTGACGTGCCCGGCGCGAAGGCAATGGTCTGGGGGGTTGCCCTCCCGTGGACCCTGATGCTGAGCGTGGCTGCCGGCGTGTGGCTCATGCTGACGCCCTGGGCGCTCGGCAGCCTGGGCACGGCCGCGCACAGCGACCACCTCGTCGGCGCGCTCATCGTGACCGTCGCTGTGATCGCGCTGGCGGACGTCGGCCGCGCGGCTCGCTTCGTCAACGTCCTCTTCGGCACCTGGGTGATCGCCTCCCCGTGGGTTCTAGCCGGAGCCTCGGCAGGCTCGCGTTGGAGCAACGTCGCCGTCGGGGCGCTGGTCATCCTGCTCAGCCTGCGCCGCGGACCGGTGGGTGAGCGCTATGGCACTTGGGAGCGCTTCATCCGATGACGCCGAGTGAGAATCGCCCGGACACGCTTCGGGGCGAGCCCAGCGTGGGCATGGCCGGCCTGCTCGTCGTGATGATGGTCATCGGCTACGAGTGGTTCATCTCTGGCCTTGTCAAGTTCGCGCGCGGCGGCTTCCCGGCCGGGCTCGCGGAGGAGCTACTGGAGAAGTCGCAAGGGACGGCCGAGTGGTACGCCAGCATTCTGCGGCGCGCCGTCATCCCCAACGGGGAGGCCTTTGGGTACCTCATCGAGACGAGCGAGCTCCTCGCGGGGATCGCCCTCATCGCGGGGCCGCTCGTCTGGCTCTTCGCCTGGGACCGCGTCTCCGACCGAGTTCGGATTGCGGTACTCATCGTCATCGCGCTCGCCGCGATCGGCGGGACCTTCCTGGCCATCAACCTCCACCTCGCCAACGGTGCGGCCCACCCATGGCTGATCCCGGGCGACGCCTTTGACGAAGGCATCGACCTCGACAGCGTGCTGCCGGCAATTCAGATCGTGATCGCGACGGTCAGCATCACTCTGCTCCGGCGGCTTCACACGCCGACTACCAAACCTGCGAGGACAGATCATTGACGTGCAATAGTTGCCCAACGGACAGCCTCCGTCGGTGGTGGGCCGCCCCGAGTCTACTCGCACTGACGGCGGTCGCGTCGCCCGGCCTCGCTCCGCCTCTCACCGCACAGGACGCGGGGCGCCCGCCGGCCGTGGTGGAAGAGGCCGAGCTGCCACACCCGTTCTTCACCCATATGGGACTACCAGAGGGGGTGGGGGTCTTCAATCTCCGGTTGGCCGGGCTGGCGACGCGTGCTGACGGCAAGACGGAGGGCGATTTCGCCTTTCACTTCGAGACCGGGATCACTCAGCGCATCGGCCTGCACATCCGCAACGACCGCTTCCTCGACGTGCCGCGATCCGAGGTGATGTTCCAGTTCGCCGCGTTCACGTCTGCGGACGGCATGAGCGGCTTCGCGCCGATCATCGAATTCGAGATTCCCACGCGCTCGGGAAGCGGCAGCCGCATCAACAGTCTGGTCGGCTTCACCTCGACGCTCGCCAACGCGCGACTCGTGTTCAACCAGGCCCTCCACTACGATCCGCGCGAGGACGGCGTGGACGCGAGCGCGGCGCTTGTCGCCGGCGTGTGGAAGCGGGTCTTTCCGGTCATCGAGGTGCTCGGCGAAGGCGCGCGAGGGGAGCGACCGATCGTCAATCTGCTCGGCGGGCTGAAGGTGCAGGTGCGGGAAGGAATGGTGTTCGGTATAGCGTACCAGTTCCCGGTCAGCAGTCGCGAGGACTTCTCGTCGCAACTGGTCGCGATGCCGGAGTTCGAGTGGAAGCGTGTCCGATAAGAGCGGCGAACATCTTCTTTCGCGCGCGGGACAAAAGGAGCGAGTCATGGGATCAGCGACGGTGGCACCGCAGTTGGCGGAGTTGGGGCTCGTCGGCCTGGGAGTGATGGGTGAAAACCTCGCGCTCAACATCGAGGACCACGGCTACGGCGTGGCGCTCTGGACACACACCGCGGGCAAGGTGCAAGCGTTCATCGAACGCGGCCGCGCGAGCCGGCGGTGGATCGGCGCGCGGACGCTCGAGGAGTTCGTCGAGGCGCTCGCGCCGCCACGTCGCATCTTGTTGATGGTCAAGGCTGGCGCGCCCGTGGACGAGATGCTCGAGCGGTTGGCGCCGTTACTTTCTCGTGGCGATGTGCTGATCGACGGTGGCAACTCGTTCTTCCGCGACACCCAGCGGCGCGAGGCCGCGATGCGCGAGCGGGGGATCCATTTCGTCGGAATGGGCGTCTCCGGAGGTGAGGAGGGGGCGCGCTACGGGCCGTCGCTGATGCCCGGCGGTGCGCGCGAGGCGTACGATCTCCTGCGACCTGTTCTCGAGGCGATCGCCGCGAAAACGGAGTCCGGTCCGTGCGTGACCTACGTTGGGCCGGACGGCGCCGGCCACTTCGTGAAGATGGTGCACAACGGCATCGAGTACGGCATTATGCAGGCGATCGCCGAGGCGTACGACCTGCTCCGCCGCGGACTGGATCTTCCAGCGGACGAAGTGGCCGGCATCTTCGCCGAGTGGAATCGCGGGCCGCTCGAGTCATTCCTGATCGACGTCGCGGCGCAGGTACTCTCCGCCCGCGACCCCGAGACTGGAAAACCGCTGGTCGAGATGATCCTCGACCAGGCGGGTCAGAAGGGGACAGGCAAGTGGACCGTGGAATCCGCGCTCGACCTCGGCGTGCCGATCCCGACGATCGCGGCGGCGATCGACGCCCGGATGACGTCCGGGATGAAGAGCGAGCGTGTAACGGCCAGCTCGTTGCTCGCGAGCGCGGCGACAGGCCGCGTCTCGGGCGATGCTCGCGAGATGGTCGCGAGCGTCCACGATGGCCTCCGTGGCGCCATGATTTGCGCCTACGCGCAGGGCATGAGCCTGCTGCGTGTGGCGTCCGGCGAGTACGGCTGGGGCGTGGACTCGCGGGAGATCGCGCGCATCTGGAAGGGCGGGTGCATCATTCGCGCGCGGTTGCTCGACACGCTCATGCACGCGTTCGAGCGCGCGCCCGATCTGCCGAACCTGCTGGTCGACGCCGACGTCCGTCCGTGGCTGTCCGAGTCCGAGCCCGGCTGGCGTCGCACGGTGTCGGTGGCGGTGGCGGCGGGCATTCCCGCGCCTGCGATGTCGGCGGCCCTAGCGTACTTCGACAGCTACCGCAGCGCACGGCTCCCGCAGAACCTCACGCAGGCCCAGCGAGATTTCTTCGGCGCGCACACCTACCAGCGCGTGGATAGGCCGGACGGAGCGTTCGTGCACACCGAGTGGCGGAGTGTGATCGACCAATCCGCGGGAGGAGCAGCGCGATGAGCGGCACCGTGCAGCCTGCGACTACCGAGACCGCCGACGATGTTGCGACGGTGAGGGCGTGATGGAACCCGGTGATCGAAGAATGGAGGCGGAGAAGCCGACAGACTTTCCGAATTGCTGCACGAATACCGTGGCGAATAAGGATGACAACATCTCACAACGGCCAACGCGATGAAACTGTCAAAACTGTTCCACGTGCTCAGCGTGCTCCTCGGACTCACCGGCGTAGTCATGTGGACTGTGGCGATTCTCGCCTGGCCAGCCGGAGAAGTCAGGTTCGGAGTGACGAGGGAAGTGATGCTTCTGTGTGCCATAATATCTCTCCTCACCGCGATCTGGCTCGTGATCGGGGCGATGCATCACATGACGCTCGAGAAGACGGGAGAGATCGTCTGAGCGACATCGAACCCACCGGGAAGCGCAGTCAACTTATCGTTGGATGGGCACTCTGGTCCGCCACGATGAAAAGCTCAGCGACTCCTTCTTCAATGCCGCTATCGAGGGGCGGCCCCACGCAGCCCAAAGGGATCCGGGTGGCGTGGCGACCGGTAAGCATACGGTGATGCGCTGCGAGCGTCGGGTGTGGCCTACGTGAAACCGGCCCTGGAGGCGCCGTTGCCGGGAGTGCAAGGAACGCTCGTTCCTTCGTATCGACAGGCGCGACCGTGACGACCGTCGAGATCCGCATCGACAGTCTGCCGCAGTTGTTCGACGCGCTAGATCCCGCACCCTTGCGAGCAAGAGCACTCGACGGTAACGCCGAGAGGTA
>DAINRQ010000133.1:11543-16067 GCA_036741775.1 Gemmatimonadaceae bacterium
CACCAGCTCTCCCACATCTGGGTCGACTTTCGCGGCATCCAGGACGCATTCATGCGTGGGAAGGGCAGCGACTATTTCGAAAACAGCCGGCGCGCGACCTACGTGCAACGTCAGTACGCGATCGACAATCCGCTCCAGTTCGCGCACTACGGCGAGCACTGCTGGGGACTGACCGCGAGCGAAGGTCCCGGTCCGAACACTCTCACCGTAGCGGGCATCGAACGTCAGTTCTTCGACTATGTGGGACGTGGCGTGCCGTACGGACCCGACGATGGAACGATCGCGCCGTGGGCCGTGGCGGCGTCGCTGCCATTTGCGCCCGAGATCGCGCTGCCCGTGCTCGACTACTGCATTCATGACGTCAAATTGACGGAGTCCAACCGGTACGGCTTCAAGGCGTCCTTCAATCCGGAATACCCTGTCGCATCAGGCAATCCGCACGGCTGGGTATCCCCGTGGCATTTCGGTATCAATGAAGGCCCGACCATTCTGATGATCGAGAATTATCGTAGCGGTCTTTTGTGGGGACTGATGCGAAAGTGCTCATACATTGTCGACGGGTTGCGGCGAGCCGGGTTCGCCGGCGGCTGGCTGTCGGCATCTTCGGTTCGGCGTTAGGCGCTTGCCATGTCGAGCATGGAGGGCACGATTGCGGCGCTCATGGCGCCCGGCCGCGGAATCCTGGCGGCCGACGAGAGCCAGGCCACGATCGCCAGGCGGTTCGAGGCGCTGGCCATCGAGCCCACGGAGGAGAACCGACGCCGCTATCGGCAGATGTTGTTTACGGCACCGGGAGTGGCGGAGTACATCAGCGGCGTCATCCTGTTCGATGAGACCCTACGGCAGCGGGCGGACGACCGCAGGCGATTCGTGGAGATCCTCGCCGAGAACGGCATCATCGCGGGGATCAAGGTCGACCGCGGCGCGACCCCGCTGGCGGCGGCGCCGGGGGAGCGCATCACGGAGGGACTGGACGGCCTGCGCGAGCGGCTGGACGAGTACCGATCCCTCGGCGCACGGTTCGCGAAATGGCGTGCGGTGATCGCCATCGGGGACGGACGACCCAGCGGCTACTGCCTCGATGTGAATGCCCATGCGCTCGCGCGCTACGCGGTGCTCTGCCAGGAGGCGGGGCTGGTGCCGATCGTGGAGCCGGAAGTTCTGATGGACGGTGCGCATTCGTTCGAGCGCAGCTTCGAGGTTACGCAAGCGACGCTCGAGTGCGTCTTCTCGGCGCTCAGGGCCCAACGCGTTAGGCTCGAGCAGATGCTGCTCAAACCCAACATGGTCCTGCCGGGGGTCAACTCCCCACGACAGGTCGGTACTCGCGAGGTCGCGGAGACGACCGTGCGATGTTTGCGCCGCACAGTCGCGGCGGCGGTGCCCGGCATCGTCTTCCTCTCCGGCGGGCAGGACGCGCGAGCTGCGACCGCGCATTTGAATGCCATGAGTGCCATGCCGACGCGGCATCCGTGGCCGCTCAGCTTCTCCTTTGCCCGCGCGCTTCAGGCGCCCGCACTCGAGGCCTGGCGGGGAGAACCGAGCAACATCGCGGCCGCCCAGCGGGCCTTCCTGCACCGCGCTCGTTGTAACAGTGCGGCTCGCAACGGACAGTACGCCGCCGAGCGCGAGAACGCGGCCGACGCGCTGCCCGCCGAGTCCCGGACGTGACGACGCAGCCGCCCTCGCGCGCCCGGCGAGTGCGGCGCTCACCCGCCACTCAGCGGGGCTTCAGGCGGCGGCGCGACACTCGACGCATACACCTTCGATCGCTCACGGAGTGACGTTATAGGACGTCGTCCGGCGAGCGCCGTGCCGAGCTTGCGGTGAGATATCACTACGTGTGGTTGATGTGGTCGAGCGCGTTTCTCGTGCCGTGGATCGCGCTCTACCTGGCCAGTCGGCGAATGCGCCCGGTCATGTTGCGGGCGAGCTTCGCCACGGCGGCGTTCGGGCTCACCGAGCCGATTTTCGTTCCGGCTTACTGGCTGCCGCCGAGTCTCTTCGACCTGGCACAGCGCACTGGGTTTGATATCGAAAGCGTGATCTTCTCGTTCGCGATCGGCGGTGTGGGGGTCGTTCTGTACAGCGCGCTCACGCGCACGCACCTGGCCCCCGTCCCGGCCGAGAAGCAGAGCGAGCCGCTCCACCGCTTCCATCGATTCGCCGTGCTCGTTCCCGCCTTCACCTTTGTTCCGCTCGCGCTCCTGCCATGGAACGTCATCTATGCGACGGTCGTCGCGCTCATCCTCGGCAGTGTCGCATCCGTGATCTGTCGGCCGAGCCTCGTGAGGAAAACGCTCACCGGTGGAGCGATCTTCCTCGGGCTTTACGCCGTGTTCATGGTGGGGCTCGTGTTGTTTGCGCCCGGGTACATCGCCCAGGTCTGGAATCTCCCGGCGCTGAGCGGCGTTCTGGTCTATGACATTCCGATCGAGGAATTCCTGTTCGGGGCGGCGTTCGGGCTGTACTGGAGCGGCGTGTACGAGCACCTCACGTGGACCGAAAGCGCGGCGCACGATGAAATGGCGGTTGGCTCGAGACTGACGAGAAGCACCGGAGGTTGAGCCTGTGGAACTTGCCCGCCCGCTCTCGATTTTCAGGCGCCGACGAGAGGGAACGTCAACATACATTGAGGAGCAACAACCATGGCATGGCTCACGGCGAACTGGTTCTGGGTGGTCATCTTCATCGCGTTCATCGCAATGCACCTGTTCGGTCATGGCGGGCACGGTAGTCATCGCGGCCACGGCGGCGGTGATCGTCAACCGCGCACGGATGCAAATGACAAAGACGGAGCGCAACGCAGCGCGGATGCGCCGTCAGGCGGGCATCAGCACTGAACGAGTGCACACAGCCGCAGTGCGAATTGATGGAACGAACTGTCACGGGCGCGAGAGCACTGAACAACCGCGAGGCGTAAGGAGCACGAACTATGCTGAACATCAAAGTCGTCAGCTGGTCGCTGGGAATCTTCACGGCCATCAGCTTCGTTCTGTGCGTCGTGTATGGATTGATCGTGCCGCCGAGCCTGCACATGGCAGCAGCCTTGGAGTCGGTCTTACCCGCTTTCAAGTGGCTGACGTTTTGGGGCTTCGTTCTGGGGCTGATCGAGAGCTTTCTGTACGGCGTCTACGCCGGCCTCGTGTTCGCGCCCACCTACAACATTCTCCTCCGTCGCTGGGGTGTCACCGCAACGCATCAGTAGCGGATGATCAACAGCGGAAGCGAATGAACAAGCGGCGAATCATCACGCGCAGCGGGTCCCGCAATGAATAGACACCTGTTCGCGCTGCTCGCCTGTCTCTTCGTCGTGATGATCGGCTTCGGCATCACGCTGCCGGTGTTGCCGTTTTATGTCGAGCGGCTCGCGCTCCGAGCCGGCGCGTCCCGGCAGTCGATCGTGCTGCACGTGACGTTGCTGACCGGCGTGTATGCGCTGATGCAGCTCGTATTCGCGCCCGTGTGGGGACACTGGTCGGATCGCATCGGTAGACGACCGTTGATCTTGCTCGGCATCGCCGGCTACGTGGTCGCGCAAGTGATCTTCGGTCTATCTACGTCGCTGGGGCTGCTCTACCTGGCGCGAGTTATCGGAGGGGTCTTGTCGTCGGCGACGCTGCCGGTTTCGGCAGCGTACGTCGCTGATATGACGACGACGGAGGAACGCAGTCGTGGAATGGCGTGGCTCGGCACGGCTTCGAGTCTCGGCGTGGTCGTCGGTCCGGCGCTCGGCGGATTGCTGTCGCGGCGAGACTGGCACCTCAACTGGAGTGCCGGACACTTCGAGGTCGACAGCTTCTCGATTCCGTTTTTTTCGGCGGCGTCGTTAGGACTGCTGACGCTGTTAGCGGCATTGCGATGGCTGCCGGAATCGCTGCGCCGCACTTCAGCGCGAGACATGAGCAAAAGATTGAGGACAGATCGCCGAACATTGATATCGAATCTTTCTCCGTTGCTCGCTCTTGCGCTCGCCGGACAATTCGCGCTGACGATGTTCGAGGGAACGTTCGCGCTGTTCGCTCAGGCAAAGTTCGATTTCGGTCCCGCCGACGTGGGTTACGTCTTCGTGGTGTGCGGGCTGGTGATGACGGTTTTCCAGGCCGGAGCAGTCGGGTTTCTCGCCGGAAAGATCGACGAGATGATTCAAGTCGCGGTGGGCTTCGTCCTGATGGGAGCAGGCATCGCGCTGCTGGCGACGGCGCAGACGAAGTTTCTCGTCTTTGCCTTTGTGGCGCTGCTCTCTCTCGGCATGGCATTCATTGCGCCGAATCTCTCGGCCCTCGTTTCCAAGCGCGGCGGAGAGCAGCAGGCGGGCGCGTCGCTCGGCGCACAGAATGCGGCCAACAGTCTCGGTCAAGCGAGCGGACCGCTGTTGGGTGGAGTGCTTTTCATCTGGCAGGTCAACGCACCGTACTTGTTCAGCGGAGCAGTATTGCTGACGTTCGCTTGTGTTATCGGGTGGAAGGCTTTGCTCGGGCAGCGTGAGGCCAGACGCGCTTGATGAAAGAGGCCGCAGGAGGC
>DAINRQ010000134.1:0-16000 GCA_036741775.1 Gemmatimonadaceae bacterium
TCGCGCACGATGGTGATGTCGCTCCGGAACTTCGCTGCCGCCTTGACGATCTCGGCGGCGGGACGGGCATGAAGGCCGTTCTTGTTGACGACCTGGACGGAACGTTCGACCATCAGCGAGCCACCGAGTAGAGGACGAACAACGCGAGCACGCCGACGGCGACCTTCCATCCCTCGACGCGGCCGTGCAAGCGAGCGAGCACCAATCCGCCGAGCGCAACGGCGGCGAGCACGATCCCGAACAGGGCGCGTCCCGGCCCGATGACCTGGTCGAGCGCCAACGGGAGCGCGACCCCGCCGACGAGCGCGGTCACCTGCGCAATGTGCGGCGGGCTCTTTCGAAGGATCGGTTCCCCGAGTGCGGACGCGACCTTCATTCCGTGGTCGAGGCCGGCGCTCAGTCCCCACGCTCGGAGCGCCAGATGCCCGGCGTTGTAGAGACCGAGGAAGGTCAACAACACGCCGCCCGTGCCCACCCCGAACCCGAACGCCGCGAGTGCCGCGACCGAGCACGCCGGTAACCACCCCGCCCATACCAGGCGATCGCCAACGCTTCCGAGTGGACCGCAGAGCGCAGTGCGAAAGCGCTCGATCTTGGCGGGAGACTCGCCGTCGAGCTCGGCGCGGGCGAGGGCACCCACCGCCACGGCGGCCATGTACGGGTGCGCGTTGAAATACTGGCTCTGGCGCGCGAGCGCCGCCCGGTATGCGTCCCCCCCCTGCCCGCCCGGGAGCAGCCGAAGCGCGGGCTCGACACAGAAGCCGATACCGTTGCCGAGAAGCGTCTCGTAGTTCCACGACCCCTGAATGGCGAGCAGTCGCGTGAACATCGCGAGGCGCGTCCGGAACGGGATCTCGAGACTGGTGGTCATGTCCGGCGGCTCACTGCGTGGCGAGGAGAGCGAGACCGACGCCAATGCCACCAAGCAGCAACCACCGCGCGCCGGGCGCAGCGTGCACGACCTTCCACACCGCGCCGGCCGCAACGCTCGCGGCAAGCGCTACCACGACGGCGCGCGACACGCGCGGGTCGGAATCCCACTGTCCGAGCGCAAAGCCGTAGGCTGGGACGGCGATGGCGAGCAGCGCGACAGTGAGTAGCCCGCCACGCACGAGGTCCGCGGTCAAGCCGAACACCTGGAGCCCTTCGACGACGCGCTTCGATCCGCTGGCAACGTCCTCGTGACGCGCCCGGGCGAGCCTCGCGTTGAGCTTCCGTACCTGTACCATCGACCATCCGCCAATCCACGCCGCAAGAAGCGAGATGAGGACGGTGACGGTGAGCGCGCCGGGGCTGACGTCGGGATGCATCGCGAACAGCCCGCCGCCGACGACGGCCGCCGATCCCCATTCCGGATACCGCGACGCGCCGAACGGCAGCGTCTCGAGCGCGAACATTTCCAGCGTCGCGCCAATGAGCAGACCGCGCCCTGGCTCTCCGAGCAGCGTCGCGGCGGCGGTCGCGGCGACGAGCGGACGCGAGATCATCGCCTGCGGAAAGCTCACGACGTCGAGTCCCAGGATCGCGCCTAACAGCGCGAGCGGGAGGAGCTGCACGAAATCCGTCATCGGTTTCCGTCCCCCGAGAGCACTTCATTCAGCGCGAGGGGACGGGCGGCCGGGACGTCCTGCGCGCTCACCTCGACGCCACGCGCCGCGAGCGCCCGCAACGACTTCTCCTCGTCGGGCGCCAGGAAGATGTACCGCAGGCGCTGCGTGCGTCCCGTGCGGTGGTGAATGCCACCGAGGTTGACGCGCGAGATGGATCCCGTGCGCTCGACGAGCCGCGCCATGGTCTCGATATCGCCGGTCAGTAGCGCGCCGCGCCGCTCGTCGCGTTGGTACTCGGCGAGCTTGGCGGCGGCGCTGTCGACGGTGTCGAAATGCACTTCCATTTCCGGCGGCACTCCCATGCGATAGAGCTCCTGCTCCCACTCACTCGAGGCGACCTCGTCGTCGACGAGCACGATGAAGGTGAGGTCGAGCGGCTGTCCCCATCCCACGACGACCTGCCCGTGGATGAGGCGGTCGTCGATGCGAAAGAGCTCAATGGCCACCCGGCGCGCCCCCCGTGACGACGAGTGCGGCGCGCCCCTTGTCGGCGGCGTGCTGAGCCGCCTCGATGGCCGGCACGTCGCCATGAAACACGAAGTCGAGCAGTGTGGCGAGATTGGTCCCCGTGACGATCACGGTCGACGGACGCTCGCGCTGCAGCCGCCGAGCGGCCATCGTGCAGCTGCCCGCGGGCAGGTCGGTGAAGATGACGGCGAGCCCCAACGCCTCGACCTGCTCGCGCATGGCTCGCTCCACGTCCGCCGCGCTCATGTCGCGGTTGGATAGCGTCACGAAGATCTCGCCGCGGCCGGTGATCTGGCCGACGGCGGAGACCAGGCCGGTGGCGAAGTCGCCGTGCCCGGCGACCAGGGCGCGCGGCGGGAACTCGGGATTATTCATCGTCCTCGACCAGGTACTGCCTAACGTCAGCGGCCTCGCGCATCTTGCCGATCAAACGCTCGTTGAACGCCTCGGCGGGATTGACGCCGCTGTAGCGGAGCAAATGGTTCATCGCGATCACTTCGGCGATCACCGTGATGTTCTTTCCCGGATTCAGGAACACCTTGATCTTCGGGAGCTCGACGCCGAGGATCGTCGTGGTCTCGGTATCGAGCCCGGTGCGATCGACGACGGCGTCCTGGTCCCATTCCTCGAGATGGACCACGACCTCCATGCGCTTCTGCTGCCGCACGGCGCGAATGCCGAAGATCGCCGGGATGTCGATGAGGCCGACCCCCCGGATTTCCATGAAATGGCGCTGGAGCTCGTGGCCGCGGCCAATGAGGACGTCGTTGCCGCGGCGGGTCATGATCACGAGGTCATCCGCTACCAGCCGATGGCCGCGCTCGACGAGGTCGAGCACGCATTCCGACTTGCCGATCCCGCTCTTGCCCGTGAAGAAGAGTCCCACACCGAACACGTCCGCGAGCGAGCCGTGGAGCGTGGTCGTCGGCGCGAACAGGTCGTCGAGGATGGGCTTGATCCGGCGGTAAAACTCGCCGGTCTTGAGCGGTGTCCGGAAGATGGGCACGCCCTGCTCGGCGGCGATGGCCTCGAACCCTGGAGGGAGCTCCTGACCCTTGGTGACGAACACGCACGGCAGGTTGAACGCGAAGAACTGCCGGAGGATGCGGTCGCGCTCGTCGTCCCCGAGCGAGCACAGGTACGAGATCTCCGTCTCCCCGAACGCTTGCAGCCGGTGTGCGGGGAAGCGGTCGACGTAGCCGGCGAGCACCAGCCCCGGCCCTGACACGTCGGCACTCGTCACCGGGCGATCGAGCCCGCCGACGCCTACCTGTTCCAGCGGGAACCCACGCTTGAGGCGCGCGACGAGTGCGCCGACGGTCAGAGGTCGATTCACGCGCGAGCGAGTTTCCTGCCGCGGGTCTTGGGGGTGCGCTTGAGCTGACGGGCCTGCGCCTCGAGCCGATCGATCGCGTAGCTCAGCGCGGGCCCGAAGAATCGGGCGGTGCCTTCGGCGACCATCGGCCGCCGGCGCGGCGCATGGAGGACAATTTCGACGCGGCGCGTTGGCCCATCCTCCTCGAAGCGGATGACGGCGTCGACGGCGCGGACGAGCTTCTGCCCGAGGCGCGTGACCGCAATGCGGGCGCGTTCACGCAAGCGGTCGGATACCTTCGCGTGGTGTGACTGAAACACTATCTCCACCGAACTCCTCCTGCGAATGCTGGCCCAAGGCTGCTCACGATACGGCGGCCAGGTGCGACTCGGTCTCGAGGGCGGCACGTTCCCAGGTGAACGACTCAGCGAACCGACGCGCGTTGGCACCGAGCGTCCGGACCAGCGGAGGCGAGCCGGCGATGCGCCGGAGAGCCGCAGCCATCGCGGCTGTGTCGCCATGTGGTACAAGGAAGCCCGTCTCACCATCACGTACCGATTCCCTGATCCCCGGCGAACTCGAGGCGACGACCGGCGTTCCGCAGGCTGCCGCCTCGAGGTTGGTGATGCCCCACCCTTCCTTCGGCGACGCGAACGCGAGCGCCCACGAGCGCCGGAGGAGCGAGACCTTGTCCTCTTCACTGATACGCCCAAGAAACCTTGCCCGACGGCCGAGGTCAAGCGAGGCGGCGAGGCGCTCGAGCGCGGGACGGTAGTCACCGGCGCCCGCGATCTCGAGGGTCGCGTCGGACAGGTCCGCCTGAGCAAACGCGCGAATGACGATGTCGATCCCCTTGTACCGCTTGAGGCGCCCGAGGTACGAGAACACGGGATCCGGCGACCGGGAATCGGCGTTGGGCGTGTAATGCTGCGTGTCGATGCCCGGATAGATCACGCGAATTAGTTCGCGGCGGATCCCGCGGGCGACGAGGTCGTCCGCGGTACTCTCGCTTATGGCGTGAAACGGGACATCGCGGTACACGCGGGCGATCGGCCGCTCGGAGAGCCACACGACGGCGGCGAGTGGCGCGGCAAGCTCCTGAAACGCCGTGCCGCCGAACAGGTGCGGAACGAGCGCAACGACACGCCGTGCCCCCCACCGGGGGGTGTACAGCGGCATCTTGTTGATGTCCTCGACGAGGACATCGGGCGGGTTCGCGGCGAAGAGCCGTTTGTATGCGCGGCGCGCGAGCGCGGGCCAGGTCAGGCGCGTACCGATGCGTATCACGTCGATGCCGTCGAGTGTGGCGCGCGGCGGGCAGTCAGGCCATCCACCGCAGAGGAGGGTCACCTCATGCCCACGCGCCGCGAGCCGGCCGAAGATCTCGTGGAGATGGATCTCGGCCCCACCAGCTTGGGGGTTTTCACGGTCCTGCCAGTTGATCAGGAGGATTTTCACGATTAACGACGCTGGTCGCCGGTAGCTGGAACTGGTTGCTGCAGACTACAGCAACTACGCTGGTCGCTTCACAACCGTCCCATCTTCCTTGCGAGAGCGTCAAGTACGCCGTTCACGAAGCGTGCGCTCTGGGCACTGCCGTACCGCTCGGCGAGGCGAATCGCTTCCTGAAGCACCACTCGCGGCGGCGTCTCGCCTGCCGCCAGCTCGGCGGCGGCCAGGCGGAGCACCGATCGCTCGATCGCGCCCAGGCGTTCCATGCGCCAGTTCTCGGTGACTTCCGCAAGCAAGCGGTCCAGTTCCGCGCGGCGCGTGGCGATCTCCCGAATGAGAACCGTCGCGGCTGCACGCTCATCGCCGCCGACCGCGAGGTCGTCCCACACCCGTGCCGCGACGCGCTCGAGATCGCGTTCGCCGCGCATATCCCACGCGTACAGCGCCTGCAGTGCGCGCGACCGGGCGCGGGTTTCAGTCCTCCGGCGCGCCATCCACCTGGTCGAAGAGGTCCACCACCTCGAGGGCCGCGATGGCCGCGTCCCACCCCTTGTTGCCATGCTCGCCGCCGGCCCGCGCCTCTGCTTGCTCCATCGTGTCACACGTCAGGACGCCGAAGCCCACTGGCACGTCGTACTCGACGCTTGCGCTCGCCAGGCCGCGCGATGCCTCGCCGGCCACATAGTCGAAGTGCGGGGTGTCGCCGCGAATGACGGCGCCCAGTGCGACGATCGCGTCGTAACGCTCGGTAGCCGCGGCTCGGCGCGCCGCGAGCGACAGTTCCCACGCGCCGGGCACCCACAACACATCGATGTCGTCGAACGCCACGCCGTGCCTGACGAGTGCGTCGAGCGCTCCCTCCACCAGGCGCTGCGTCACGGTCTCGTTGAACCGGCTGACGACCACGGCGAACCGGCGGCCCTGCCCCCGCGGGGTCCCGTTGAACTCAGGCATTGCGAGCGGGATGTGTAACGAGGTGGACGATCACAGGGCGCGGAGGTGGCCGAGCTTCTGCACCTTGGTCGCCAGATACCCGGCGTTCTCCTCCGTCGTCGGCGCCTCGATCCGCACCCGGTCCGCGACGCGCAGCCCGTAGCCCTCGAGCCCGACGAGCTTCTTCGGATTGTTCGTGAGCACGCGAATGGACTTCAGCCCGAGGTCGAGGAGGATCTGCGCGCCAATCCCGTAATTCCGGAGGTCGGGCTTGAAGCCTAACGCCTCGTTCGCCTCGACCGTGTCATGGCCGGTGTCCTGCAGCTCGTACGCCTTGAGCTTGTTGAGCAGGCCAATGCCACGCCCCTCCTGATCGAGATACACGACGACGCCACGCCCCTCGTGCGCGATCATCTCCATCGCGGTGTGCAGTTGCCACCCGCAGTCGCATCGCATGGAGTGGAACACGTCACCCGTGAGGCACTTCGAGTGCATGCGAACGAGGACCTCCTCGCCGTCGCCAATGTCGCCGTAGACGAGCGCGACGTGCTCGCGCGTATCCACGTCGTTGCGATACCCGACAATGCGCCAGTCTTTTCCCGCCACCTCGGTGGGCAGGCGCGCCTCGGCGACCCGGTGGACGAGCCGCTCGTTCTCGAGCCGGTACGCCACGAGCTGCGCGACGGTGATGAACGTGAGCTCGTGTTGTGCCGCGAAGCGTGCGAGGCCATCACGCTTCATCGTGCTGCCGTCCTCGTTCAGGATCTCGCAGATCACCCCGGCGGGATAGAGCCCCGCGAGCCGCGCGAGGTCCACTGCCGCCTCCGTGTGTCCGACGCGCTGGAGAACACCGCCATCGCGCGCTCGAAGTGGGTGCACGTGCCCCGGGCGGCGAAGGTCGTTGCGCACCGTGGCCGGGTCGACCGCGACCTTGATGGTCGTCGCGCGATCGGCCGCGCTGATGCCCGTCGTCACGCCGAACCGCGGCGCGGCGTCGATGCTCACGGTGAAGGCCGTACGGAAGGCGTCCGTGTTCTCATCGCCCTGAGGCGGCAGGCCAAGCTGATCGACCCGCTCACCGGTGAGCGCAAGGCAGATCATCCCTTTCGCCTTCATCATGAAGTTGATGAGCGCCGGCGTCACGAGCTGCGCCGCGCAGATGAGGTCACCCTCGTTCTCGCGGTCCTCGTCGTCAGCGACGACGATGAGCTTGCCGGCACGAATGTCGGCGATTGCCTGGGGTATCGTTCCGAAAGTCATACGTGAGGCTCAGTGGGAACCGGGAACTTGGAACTGGGAACCGGGAACCGGAGCCCCCGCCATTCTGCGTTCCTCGGAACTGCGGTCGCGCTCCGCCCGATACGGCGCTGTCAGAGCACGAACATACTTGCCGATCACATCGCCCTCGACGTGCACCCGGTCGGCCACGCGCAGCGCGCCGAGTGTCGTGTGTCGCAACGTGTACTCGATCAACGAGAGTTGCACGACACCCGGCTCGGGCACCGCGTTCACCGTTAGGCTCACGCCATCCACCGTGATCGAGCCGTGTGGCACGAGCAGCTCGGCGACATCGGCGGGCACGTCGACGTCCACGAGTACCGCATCATCCAATCGCTCGACACGCCGTACAGTTCCCACGCCATCGACGTGACCCTGCACGATGTGCCCGCCGAGCCGGTCCGACGCACGCAGCGCGCGCTCGAGGTTCACGCGCGTGCCCACAGCCCAGCGCTCCATTGCCGTGCGCCCGAGCGTGGTCACCACCGCGGCAACTGTAAACGTGCCCGGACCTCGATCGCGAACCGTTAGACACGCCCCGTTCACCGCAACGCTCTCCCCGTCGCTCAAGTCATCGTACCGGGAGCGAATGCGGAATTCCCGCCCCGCCGGTGTGTCGGCGACGTGGTCGATCGTACCGACATCATCGACGAGACCGGTGAACATTCAGATCGGGTGGAGAGCGTAGACAGTCATGAGGTCGTCGTCCAACTCGACGCGCCGGACGATTGGGAGGCGGCGCGCCCCGGCGGCCGCCGTGGGTGGCGCACTCTCGAACCCCGGAAGCGCACCCGCACCAAGTACCACCGGCGCCTGAAAGATAATCAGCCGGTCCACCAGGTTGGCGCCGAGCAGGGCCCCGGTGAGCCCCGCCCCTCCCTCGACGAGGACCGACCGGATGCCACGCTGCCGCAGCGCACGCAGCGCCTCGTCGAGCGACGTCGCGGCAACGATGTCCACGCCGAGGTCCTTGAGGCGACGGGCGTGCGCGAGATCCACCGACTCCGCAACGACGATAGTGGGCACCTCGGTCGCCGTGCGCGCGAGACCGCTCGTGAGCGGCAACTGTCCGCGCCGGGTGAACACCACGCGCGCGGGCGGAACACGAGGCGGCGCGACGTCGCGAACCGTGAGGTCGGGGTTATCCGCGCGAACGGTGCCGAGCCCCACGGCAACCGCGTCGCTGCCGGCGCGCAGCCTGTGCACCTCGCGACGCGCCTTCTTGCCCGTCAACCAGGCAGGCCCGCGGCTCACGTCGGCGATCGCGCCATCGATCGACAGGGCCAGCTTGAGCGAGACCCAGGGCCGCTCCGAGACGAGCGCGTGGAAGAACGGCGCGTTGAGCTCCCGCGCCGCGCTCCCTTCGACGTCGAACGTGACGTCGATCCCGGCGGCGCGCAGCCGTTCAGCGCCGCCGGCCGCGTTGGGTGATGTGTCGCGCGTCGCGGCCACGACTCGCGCGACTCCCGCCGCGATCAACGCGTCCACGCACGGGGGCGTCTTCCCGAAGTGCGCGCATGGCTCCAGCGTCGCGAACACGGTCGCACCGCGCGCGCGTTCGCCCGCGGCACGCAGCGCCTCGATTTCCGCGTGCGGCGCGCCGAAGCTCGCGTGGTACCCTTCGCCGACCACGACACCGTCCTTCACGACAACGGCGCCAACCAACGGGTTCGGCGCCGTGTGTCCCCACCCCTTCTTCGCGAGCGTGAGCGCGCGCCGCATGAACGCGGCGTCGCGCTCGTCGGCACGCCGCGAGGCAATGCTCGTGGCGTCGCTCGAACCAGCGCTCATCCGCGACGCGTCACGTCAGTTCCCGATCCGCAGTCCGACTGACGCGTACGTGAGCGGATCGTCCGCGCGCTTGCCGGCGAACGTGTTGTAGGTCTCGATGCTGCCGCCCGACACGCGGCCGATCTCCAGCGCGAACTTCACGAACGGGAGGTTGAGCGAGAAGTCCGCGAACATGTTCGTGCGCGTCACCTTCTGCGTGAGCCCATAGGGCCCGCCATCGACGCTGATCGGACCTTCGTTCACCTGCACCGATGCGGATGCGTGGGAATCGTAGTCGTCCTGCCCCGCCCCGACCGCGAGCCCCAGGAACCCGAACGACTTGCCAACGACGCCACGCCAGGCGGACGTCTTCACGCTGATGTCGTTCACCGCGATCTCGTCGTTCCCCGACGTGGCACTGATGCTCGTCGTCGGCAGGTCGCGTCGCAAATACGTGACGGACACCGACGGCGTCACGAGCGATTCCTCGAGCAGGCCGAGGCGACCGCCGAACCCGAACTTGAACGAGCCGTCGGGAAGCGAGATCGCGACGTTGTTGCTCGAGACCTCTGGCACGTACGTGGCGCTCACGAGGGCGTCGAGCGCGAACGCACGCGTGACGCCTAACGGGATGCCGCCGAACAGCCCCAGGGCGCCTTCCACGGCCGGCAGCCCGACGATCTGACTCTCGACGGCGTAGTCGCTCTGCTGCGCGCCGCTGATGGCCGGGCTCACGTCCGCGACCTGTGGCATCCGCCCGCGGATGCCGTTGCCGCGCACGCCGATCGAAAAGCGGCCCGGCCCGCCGAGCGTTCCGCCGGTGCCCAGGGTGGCGTTGCCCCCCACGAGCCCGACGCCGAGTTGCGGGGCCATGAACGCGAAGATGTCGACGGCTTTCTGGCAGGCGTCCTGGGCCGCGAGACTCTGCAACGAGTTGCCGGGGCACCGCGGGTCGACCACCTGCGCCGCGCCGGTCGACGGCACGGTCACGGCGCCAAGGGACAGCGCGACGACCGCGCCGAGAGACGAGAGCGAATGAACGGAGACGCCGAGCTTCATGTCCGGTGATCCTCAGCTGAGAGTGACGCGTCCGCTGCCGGGCTCGATTCGCCCGAGCCGCCAAGCGTTCACTCCCGCCGCGGCAGCGCTCGCAACCACGGCGTCGGCCCCCGCCGCCCCTGTGACGACGATCATGCCGACGCCCATGTTGAACGCGCGGAACATCTCTTCGCGCGGGACGTGCCCCGCGCGCTCGAGGACCCGGAAGGTGTTCGGCACCTCCCACGTCGCCGTCTCGACAATCGCGTCGAGCGTATCCGGCAGCGCGCGGTTGAGGTTCCCCGGGATGCCGCCACCGGTGATGTGGGCCATGGCGTGGACGTGATCCTCCGCACCAACCGACGGCCCGAGCACCGGCACGAGCGACGCGAGGTACGACTGGTGGACGCGCAACAACACGTCGGCCACCGAAGCGTCCTCACCGGGAAAACGGTCGTGCGGACCGAGGCGCAAACGTTCCGCCACGATCCGTCGAGCAAGCGAGTACCCGTTCGTGTGCAATCCCGAGCTCGCCAGCCCGACCAACACGTCTCCGTTACGCACGCGCTCGGCTCCGAGCACACGCGCCTCCTCCACGCATCCGACGATGAAGCCCGCCAGATCGTAATCCGGCGGCGTATACAGCCCTGGCATTTCGGCAGTCTCCCCGCCGATGAGGGCACACCCGTTTTCACGGCATCCCGCGGCGACACCGGCAACGACGCCTTCGACCACAGCCGGCTCGAGCTTGCCGAACGCCACGTAGTCGAGGAAGAACAGCGGCCGCGCGCCCTGCACCAGGATGTCGTTCGTGCAGTGGTTCACGAGGTCGTGACCGATCGTGTCGTGCCGGTCGGCTTCGATGGCGACCTTGATCTTCGTGCCGACGCCGTCCGCGCTGGCGACCAGCAACGGACTCGTTAGGCCCTCGGGCATCCGGAACATGCCGCCAAAACCGCCGAACGCGCCGCGCATTCCCGCGGTCCGAGTCGACTCGACGAGCCGCCTGAGGCGCTCCTTCGCATCGTTGGCCGCGCCCAGATCGACGCCCGCGCTTCGGTAATCGAGCGCTCCCCCGCCGGTGTCGCGTGCCATCAGTCTGGAAGCTCCTCCTCGAACGCGACGAGGCGCCGGAACTCGACGAGCCGCTGCCGGATGTCGGACGTATCGATCTCGAGTAGCCGTTGGATCGAGAACCGCTCCACGGCGAACGATCCCATCGTCGAGCCGTAGATAACCGCGCGACGCAGGTTCTCCTCGTCCACCCGCCCGGTCCGGGCCAGGTAGCCCATGAAGCCGCCGGCGAACGAGTCGCCCGCACCAGTCGGGTCGAACACGTCCTCGAGCGGATACGCCGGGGCGAAGAACACGGACTTCTCCGTGAACATGAACGCGCCGTGCTCACCCTTCTTGATGACGACGTGACGCGGGCCGCGCGCAAGGATCCATCGCGCCGCCTTGACGAGATTGGACTGCTCGGTGAGCTGCCGCGCCTCGCCGTCGTTGAGCGTGATGAGGTCCACGCGCCCGAGGAGCGTGAGCAGATCGGCGCGCCGGCTCTCGATCCAGAAGTTCATCGTGTCGCACGCGACGAGCGCCGGCTTCTCGACCTGGTTCAGCACGTCGAGTTGCAGCCGCGGGTCGATGTTCGCGAGAAACACGAACGGGGCGCGCCGGAACTGGTCGGGGATCTTCGGCCGGAAATGCGAGAACACGCCAAGCCGCGTCTCGAGTGTCTCCGCGGAGTTGAGGTCGTGCCGATAGCGGCCGCGCCAGCGGAACGACTCGCCCTCGGCGCGTTCCACGCCGGCGAGGTCGACGCCACGGCTCGTGAGCGGCTGGAGCTTCTCCACCGGGTAGTCGCTGCCGACGACACCCACGAGCTGCACCGGTGCGAAATGACTCGCCGCCGCGGAAAAAAACGTCCCCGATCCGCCGAGCACATCGTCGGCCTTGCCGAACGGCGTTTCGACGGAATCGAGCGCAACCGAACCCACGACGAGGACGGTCACATTCGCTCCGGCGCTGAAATGCCGAGGATCGCGAGGCCGTTCCGCAGGACGATCTGCGTCGCGCGCGCGAGCACGAGTCGCGCGGTTCGCAACGGTTCGGGCTGATCGAGCACGTGATGCTCGTGGTACCACTTGTGGGCGAGCCCCGCCAACTCCAGGAGGTACGCCGCCACCCGGTGCGGCTCCAGGGCGTCGGCCGCGCCGCCGACGAGTGCCGGGAAGTCCACCAGCTTTTTCGCGAGCTCGCGCTCCTCGGTCGTGTCGAGCACCGCGAGGTCGACGCTCGCCGCGTCGATCGACGCCGAGTCGATGCCGCCCTGCCGGAAGATGCCGCACATGCGGGCGTGTGCCATCTGGATCCGGTAGATCGGGTTCTCCTCCGACTGCGTGCGGGCGAGATCCACGTCGAAGCGAAGCTGCGATTCCGGCTTCAACATGAGGAAGAAGTACCGCACGGCGTCGCGGCCAACCCACTCCACGAGGTCGCGCACGGTGACGATATCGCCGGCGCGCTTCGAGAACTTCACCTCCTGGCCGCCGCGCATCACCGTCACCATCTGATGCAGCGCGTACTCGGGGTAGCCCTCCGGGATGCCCATGCCTAACGCCTGGAGCCCGGCACGGACGCGCGTGACGGTGCTGTGGTGATCGGCGCCCTGGACGTTGATCGCCCGCCGGAACCCACGACCCCACTTGTCCACGTGGTACGCGACGTCCGGGAGGAAGTACGTGTAGTCGCCGCCCCGCTCGGCGCTCCGACGCATCACGCGATCCTTGTCGTCGCCGAACTCGGTCGTCCGGAGAAAGAGCGCGCCATCCTGCTCGAAGGTGTGTCCCGACCCGACGAGCGCCTCGACCGTGCGGTCCACCTTGCCGTCGGTGTACAGCGAGCTCTCGAGGAAATAGTGGTCGAACTTTACGCCAAACGCCTGCAGGTCGAGGTCCTGCTCCTTCCTGAGCTCGGCCACCGCGAAGCGCCGCACGGCGTCGTCGTTCGTGCCATCCGGGTCCTGCGGGTTGGCCTCGGCGTATTTCAGCGCGATCTCGCGAATGTACTCGCCGTGATATCCGCCTTCGGGGATCTCGAGGACACCGGTGCGGAGCTCGCGGATACGCGCCTGGACGCTGCGGGTGAGGTTCGCGATCTGCGTGCCGGCGTCGTTGTAGTAGAACTCACGCGAGACGTCCCAGCCCGTCCACTCGAGCAGGCTCGCGATCGCGTCGCCTAACGCGGCCTGGCGACCGTGACCGACGTGGAGCGGGCCCGTCGGGTTCGCGGAGACGAACTCCACGTTCACCCGACGTCCCGCGCCCACGTCGGCGCGGCCGTACTGCGTGTTCCCGGCGACGATGTCGCGCAGCCCCGCGGCGACCGTCCCGGTGTCGAGCCGGAAGTTGATGAACCCGGGGCCGGCCACGTAGGCCTCGCTGACGGCAGCGCGGTGGAGATCCATCCGCCCGATCAGGTCCTGGGCGATCTCCTGCGGCTTGCGGCGGAGCGGCTTCGCCAGCGTCATGGCGAGGTTCGTCGTCCACTCGCCGAACGCCGGATCGCGCGGCCGCTCGAGCACGGGCGACACGGCATCAGGCGCGCCGAGCTCACGGGCTGCGCGGGTCAGCTCGTCTCGAATGACGTCAGGCGCGCTCATTGGCCGTCGCCGCTCTTGCTCTTCGGAGAAGACGTCTTGCTCTCGGTCTTGGCGGCTTCGGACTTCGCGGCCGGCTTCGACGAGCCAGCGTCGGAGGCGCTCGACGCACCGGCGTCGGACTTCGATGTCTCGCTCTTGCCGTCCGACTTGGCGTCCGACTTCCCGTCAGCCTTGGAGGTGTCCGCGGCGGGTTTGCGGTGCGCGTTCTTCCCGTAGTCGGTGAGATAGAAGCCGCTCCCCTTGAACACGAGTCCGGCTCCGCCCGATACCCGCCGAATGGCCTCGGCGCCGCATACGGGACACAGGAGTTCCGTCGGGGCGTCGCTGAACCTGCGAAAAAAGTGTTCTGAATCGTGGCCGTTCTGGCAACGATAATCGTAAGTTGGCATTGATTCGAAACTTAGGAGGCGCGGGCGAACCGTAACATAGCCGCCCCAGCGTGGTGCCTCAAGACGGCCGTACTACGCGGGGCGGTACTCTCCCCACACGTCGCGCAGCGTGTCGGAGATCTCGCCCACCGTGCACCGCGCGCGGACCGCGTCGACAATGAGCGGCATGAGCGGGGTGCGTTCGGCGGACGAGCCGGTACCGCACGACTTGGCCGCGACGCGTAGGGCGTCACGCGCGGCCGCCGCCTGACTCGCGTCGCGGTTCGTGCGCACGGCGCTCACCCGCGCCACCTGATCACGCTCGAGCGCGGAGTAATCGGGCGTCGGGATGCTCGGCGACTCCTCGCGGTCGGCGAACTTGTTCACGCCCACGACCACGGTGTCGCCCGTCTCCACCCGTAATTGATGCGCGTAGGCGCTTCGAGCGATCTCGTCCTGGAAAAAGCCCGCGGCAATCGCACGCTCGGCGCCGCCCAGGTCGTCCACGCGAGCAATGAGCTCCGTCGCCAAGCGCTCGATCTCGGTCGTGAGCGCCTCGACGTAATAGCTCCCCGCGAGTGGGTCGACGGTGTTCGCGACGCCACTCTCATGCGCGACGATCTGCTGCGTGCGGAGCGCGAGCGTCGCCGCCTCCGCCGTCGGAAGCGCGAGCGCCTCGTCGTACCCGTTCGTGTGCAGCGACTGGGTTCCGCCTAACGTGGCGGCCAGCGCCTGGACGGTCACGCGCACGACGTTGTTGAGCGGCTGCTGTGCGGTGAGCGTGACGCCGCCCGTCTGCGTATGGAACCGGAGCCGGCCACTCGCGTCGCTCGCCCCGAAGCGCTCTCGCATGAGACGCGCGTACATCCGCCGCGCGGCGCGGAACTTCGCGACTTCCTCGAACAGATCGCTGTGTGCGGCGAAGAAGAACGAGAGACGTGGCGCGAACGAATCGACAGGCAGACCGGCTGCCTGTGCCTGCCGTACATACTCGATGGTGTTCGCGAACGTGAACGCCAGCTCCTGCACCGCCGTCGATCCCGCCTCGCGAATGTGGTAGCCCGAGATCGAGATCGGGTTCCAGTTAGGCACCTCGGCCGCGCAGAAGCGGAAGGTCTCGGCAATGAGGGCGAGGCTCGGAGCGGGCGGGTAGATGTACGTCCCGCGCGCGATGTACTCCTTCAGGATGTCGTTCTGAATCGTGCCGCTCACCTTGTCGCGCGAGATGCCACGTTCTTCGGCCACGACGATGTACATCGCGAGCAGCACGGCGGCAGTCGCGTTGATGGTCATCGAGGTGGACACGGAGTCGAGCGGCAGCCCCTCGAGGAGGACGTGCATGTCCTCGACCGAGTCGATCGCGACGCCGACCCGTCCAACTTCGCCGAGGGCGCGCGGCGAGTCCGAGTCGATCCCCATCTGCGTGGGGAGGTCGAACGCGACGGAGAGTCCCGTCTGCCCCGCGTCGAGAAGGTGATGGAACCGCGCGTTCGTTTCCGCGGCTGTCCCGAAGCCCGCGTACTGGCGCATGGTCCACAGCCGTCCGCGGTACATCGTTGGCTGGACGCCGCGGGTGAACGGGAACCGTCCCGGGTCGCCGAGCTCCCGCTCGTAGTCCGAGATACCGTCGGATGGGCGGTACACGGCCGCGACGGGAATCCCCGATGGCGTGGTGCGCTCTACCGTCTCCGAGCTGCGTGGGCGAGATGTGGCGGTCAGTTGGGCTCCGAGCTTGGTCACGCCTTAATGATACGGTGCTGGTGGGGCTCCGAGCATCGCGACCGGTCGGGAACAGCAGGGGAGACAGGATGGACAGGATTAACAGGATGACGAAGATGACCCGGGCGGCGGCGGCGTCGGTCTCGCAAGCGGCCTGCAAATAAGAATAAGAGGCGAACGGCTCTCGGGGGCGGTGGCGTCCCGGGCGGCCGTCCCCCGTTCAGTTCCGGCCCGTGGCGCGCCGCGGCGTCGATGCGACGCCCGTCATCCGGCCGTTTCGGCCCTTTCCGCGTCATCGTCGTTCCGACCCGCCCGGGCGCGGCGGAGAGCGAACGGCGGAGAGCGAACGGCGGAGAGCGAACGGCGGAGAGCGAACGGCGGAGAGCGA
>DAINRQ010000135.1:0-4206 GCA_036741775.1 Gemmatimonadaceae bacterium
GTCCGCGCGCCCCGCGCCAGCGATGGTCGCGGCCACGGCGTCCACGTCCATGAAGAACGCCGCCGACGCATCGCCCGACCAGTCCGTCCTGAACTGCGTGAACGCCGCCGACGCCCGCGCGCTCAGCCGCTCACGAATCGCCGCGAGCCCCGGACGCACGTCCGGCGCGCGCCGCGGCGCGCCGGCGGGCGGAGTCGCCGACGCACCAGGATCTTCTATGGCTGCGTCGGCCACGCCCGCGCCGGACGCGAACGCCGCGCTCTCGTCCGGTGAGGTGATCGCTCGAGCATCCGGGACGCTCTCGCCAGCGCTGGTCGTCGATGGCTCGGTGGTCGCGATGCCTGTGGCCTGTACAGCGCGCGTCGCTTCCGCAACGTGCCGGTGCGCCGGTCGAGAGGTTGAACTCGGCGCGGAGGACGCTGCCGTCAGCGTGGTGTCGTGCGAACCCCGCGCGTTGGATGATGCGGATGCCGCCCCGCCGTCCGATGTGGCGGCGGCTCTTGCCTCTCGCTCACACTCCACGACGAGTCGTTCCATTTCGGCACCGAAGACCTGCGCGTCGTGGAGATCGCCGAGGGTGTCCTGAAGCGACTTGAGTCGATCCACAATGAGGCTGGCGCCCGGGACCAGCTTCGCGACCGGCTCGAGCAGATAGCGGAGTCGTTTGGCGACGATACGCGCCTCGTGTGCTTCCGCCTCATCCGTCAGGGAATGGACCTGCGCGATGTGCGCGCGTAGCGCGCCTGCCTGCTCGAGCACGCGCGGCGCGAGGGCCATCGCGAACGACTCGACCGGCAACGGCATCCCGCCGCTTCGAAGCGCTATCGTTTCGCGGTACGACGACAGCGCGCGCTCGAGCCGGTTCTTGAGGCGCGTGAACCGTCGGTCAACGTCGCGCTCGAGGGTGGCGTCTGCGTTCGTCTTCTGCCGGTCGAGTGTCGAAAGCAACCAGGTAAGCCCAGGCCGCTGACGGCGCGTGAGGGACTCGCGCTGTTCGGCGAGCCAGGCGAGGTGTACTTCGAGATCGCGACTCGCGCCCGTATCGCGCGCGAGATCGCGAAGCTTGCGCCGCTGCTTTTTCGGGAGCTCATCGCGCGTGTACTGCCGGAACGCCCGTTCCCAGCTTCGGAACCGGCGCAATGCCACGCGGAAGTCGTGCAGCGCCTCGACGTCCTGACCGAGCGCGAGTCGGTCGCGAGCGCTGGCTGCGTCGGCGAGGTGCGCGAGCGCAACGAGCCGCACGACGCGGCGACTCGATTCGCGGAGATTGTCGACGCGCGGAGGCATGGTCGTGCGGACTGCGGGAACGGGTCGGAGGTAGCCTGCCGGCGGGTGAACCGTGAGGCGGTCGCCTGGCCTGGCGCGGGCCCGGAATATCTGCCCAAAGGGGTGTCAGCGCGAGCCGGAGATGGGCATCGTTACAGACGCCACCGCTCGGCCACCTTCGCACGTCATATGCCTCGAACGCCCGTTACGATCCTCTGTCTGGCCAGCTACTTCAAGGGGCACGACTTCCTGCGCGAATGCAAGCGGCAGGGGGCGCGCGTGCTCCTGGTAACGCGCGAGTCCCTCCACGACCTCGAGTGGCCGCGCGAGAGCCTGGACGAGCTGCTCGTGATGCCGGACCTGACGCGGCGCGAGCATGTGATCAACGGGGTGAGCTGGCTGGCGCGGACGGAATCGATCGACCGGGTCGTGGCCCTCGACGAGTTCGATCTCGAAATGGCGTCCACACTCCGGGAGCACCTTCGGGTGCCCGGCATGGGCGAGAGCAACGTTCGCTTCTTCCGCGACAAGCTCGCGATGCGGATGCAGGCCGAGGAGCGCGGCATCCTCGTGCCCGAGTTCGTGTCCATTATCAATTACGCGCGCATCCGCGAGTTCATGGAACGTGTCCCACCACCCTGGCTGCTCAAGCCTCGACACTCGGCGTCAGCGATCGGGATCCGCAAGATCACGCGGGCCGACGAGCTGTGGCCGCTCCTGGACCAGCTGGGGGACAAGCAGTCGTTTCACCTCATGGAGCGGTACGTGCCGGGGGACGTCTACCATGTGGACGCGATCGTCTGGGAAGGGGCGGTGGTGTTCGCCGAAGCCCATGGCTATTACCACCCGCCGTTCGACGTCTACCACGGGGGCGGGGTATTCTGTACGCGCACGCTGCGTCGCGGGTCGGCCGAGTCCGAGGTGCTGCTTCGCCTCAACGCCGAGGTCATATCGGCGTTAGGCATGAGTCGCGGCGCCGTGCACACGGAGTTCATTCGCGCGCACGCGGACGGGCGCTACTACTTCCTCGAGACCGCGGCGCGTGTGGGCGGCGCGAACATCGTCGCGCTCGTCGAGTCGGCGACGGGGCTGAACCTCTGGGGCGAATGGGCGCGGGTGGAGGTCGCGAGCGCGCGCGGTGAGTCGTTCGAGGCGCCGGCTCCCCGTCAGGACCACGGCGGACTGCTGATCTCCCTCGCGCGTCAGGAGTGGCCGGACCTGCGAGCGTACGATGATCCGGAAATCGCGTGGCGCCTCTCGAAGCACCACCACGCGGGGTTGGTAGTCGCGTCGCCCGACCACGCGCGCGTGGAGGCCTTGCTCGCCGCCTACATCCCCCGCTTTCGCGAGGACTTCTTCGCCTCGATGCCCGCCGCCGAGGAGGCAACCGAATGATCCGTTAGGGGTCAGAGTCCTAACACATCATTCCGTTGCGGGTCCCAGGCAGAGTGTCGCACGACTCGCGTGGCTTCCCGGTCCGCGGCCGCGACGGCGAGCGGTGCGTGATTTTGATTGGTTAGGACTCTGACCCCTAAAGTGTTGTTTGGTTGCCGAGCGCAAGAATCGGGTCGCGTGTGACTGGCGGCGCTTGCATCCTCTGTGGCGGCCGGACGTGACGTCTGGCTCGAATTTCACGCGGACATGCATTCAATGAATAGCTATCGAGTCATCGCACTACCGGACGCCGTCGCGGACGCCGTGCGTTCTACCGGTGTCGCTCCGACGTACGGACACCCAGCTCATACCGAGGTGGCCAAAGGCTACGGACCATGCCGCCAGTGCCTGCGTACGTTCGACGTCGGGAAGGAGCATCGCATCCTGTTTACGTACGACGCGTTCCACGGCATGGAGACGCTGCCGCTCCCAGGACCGGTGTTCATTCACGCCGAGTCGTGCGAGCGGTATCCCGAGGATGGCGGATTCCCGCCGGATCTGTTTTCCCACGCGCTCACGTTCAACGCCTATGGCCGCGGGCGCACGCTTCGTGTTCAGGAGCGTGTCGGTGGCGGCGAACCGGACGGAGTGGTCGCACATCTCTTGGCGCGGCCGGACGTGGACTACATTCACGTGCGAGACACCGAGGCGGGGTGCTTCGACTTCGCCATTGTCCGGAAGACATGAGGAACCGGAGTGCAGCGCCGTGCCCGGCATCGAGTTACAGGTCGAACCACACCCGTTGTTGCGTGTCGCCGCGTTTACGACCGAGTTCCTCGCGCCACTGGGCACGCTGACGACCCCGGCGACGGTGTTGGACGCACTTCGGCTCGACGCTCCCGCTCCGCTCCAGCGCGACGAACCGGTGCGTGCTGCCGTGCGTGACCTGCTGCGCCATGGCGGCTACAAGCCCACCGGCCGCGGGAAGCCGGCCTCGGAGTACCTCGTGCGCGCGGCTACTGATGGTGCGCTTTCATCGATCAACGCGGCCGTCGACGCGTGCAACGCGGTGTCGCTCCACAGTGGCTTCCCGATCAGCGTCGTGGACCTCGATCGCGCGCGCGGGCCGCTTCGCATTGCGATCGCACCAGCGGGGGCGTCGTACGTCTTCAACGCGTCGGGGCAAGAGATCGATCTCTCGGGGCTGATCTGCCTCTACGACGCCGACGGCCCGTGCGCCAACGCGGTTCGCGACGCGCAGCGCACGAAGACGAGCGCGGACACCCGCACGACGCTGAGCGTGATCTGGGGATGTGCGGGCTTCGAGACGCGTCTGACCGAGGCGGAGCGCTGGTACCGCGAGCTTCTGACGCTGTCCGGAGCCACAACGATGCGTTAGGGGTCAGACTCCTAACTCATCGAAATCACGCGTCGATCCCGGCCCGGCGGGGTTGTGCCGGCACACGGCCGTTCCGCGGTAGACAATGGGCGTCGCTCGCGGCCGGCGGACAAGCAAGAGAGCGCGGCGCGTTCGCCGGTTGGGATCGCGACGTCGACCCACGCTAG
>DAINRQ010000135.1:4306-15913 GCA_036741775.1 Gemmatimonadaceae bacterium
GACCCACGCTAGGCCAGACGCCGCGCGTGCAATCCCGCGATCCGCCGGCGAGGGCGTTGCTCACGCGACGCGTTCGTGGATTGCGCCCCGCGTCGGAACGATGACGATCTTGGCGCTCGTGATCCGCTCGTCACGCATCATGCCGAGTATCTCGAGCTTGGTGCCGACGCGCGCACTCGTCGCGCGGCCTACCGTTCATTCTTCGAGACCGAGCTGGACGAGGCGACGATCGCCGAGATCCGGGAGGCAACGAACACGGGGTGGGCACTCGGCAACGCGCGATTTCGGAAAGAGGTTGGCCGACTCCTCGCTCGTCGCGCAAACCCACAGCGGGCGCTCCGATCATCGCGGCAAGACGATAGACGCGGACCCTGACTCCGAGCCATCGCTCCATCCCGCCATCGGGCGGACGCGAAGGACGCGGCAACCGCGAACGCAGAGGGGGCGCGGAGAACAGCTCGCGCGAGTACGGTCCGGCGTGGCCGCTTGGTCGGAGCGGCGATGACGCGCACCGCAGGTCCCTTTGCCACTTGGCTTTGGGGAAGAGTTGCCAGACGGGAATGCGGCGACGGCAGATGGCCGAGTGCCGGCGCAGAAGGGATACGGATTGCGCGGATCGAACGGATGAGGGCGGATCGTACAACGCGAGGGTCGGCGAGTCGCGCAACGAGCCGGAATTGAGGGGCGAACGACCGGCCCGCAGCGACGGCGGCGTCCAGGGGCGGGCCGTACCCCGCTATCTCATCCCGCTCGCAACGCGAGAGCGCGTCCCGCCCGCGGAGACCATCCCGTCCATCCTGTCGCATCCTGCCATCCTGTCCAATGCCGTTCCTGTAGTAGCTCGGCCCGCGTGACGAAGCAGACGCGCCGCCAAGGGACGTCTTTCAGGAGCTGTCACCGGCGGCCCTCGGCGCTCGCTTCTGCCGTGCAATCCGCGCGTTCCGTCCGATGACAGGACGAAGCCAGCCTTCGCGCGTGACGAGACTCGGAGCGGGCGACGAGGCGATCGTCGCCGGAGCGTATCTCCAGCAGACGTCGCCAGTCTGACCTCTAACGCAACAAAAGGATGCGTTAGGACTCTGACCCCTAACTCATCGAAATGTCCCGGGGCTGAAGTCGTACACCTCGTGCCGGGTGCCGACGTCGTCCTCCGGGCGCCAGAAGCCGAGCTGCTGGGTCCATCGCACCGACTGCAGTCGCCGGCCGCCTAACGTGAGAAAGCCCCCCGCGCGCGTGGTCACGACGCCGAAGCGGCGGAGGTCCGCGAGCCCACGAATCACCGCCGACCCGCGCTCGTTGACGATCCGACGTGCCGAGCGCGGGCCAATGCCGGGAACGCGGAGGAGCTGCTCGTACCCCGCGGTTCGCACCTCGACCGGAAAGAGGTCGGCGTTCGCGAGCGCCCACGCGGTCTTGGGGTCCACGGCGAGTGGCAGGTTGCCGTCGTCGCCGTACACGACCTCGTTAGGCGTGAAGCCGTACTCCCGGAGCAGCCAGTCCGCCTGGTACAGCCGGTGCTCCCGGAGGGCTGGCGCCGCCGGGGCGTCCTCCATGGGAGTGTCACGAATCGGGCGGAACGCGCTGAAGTGCGCGTGGTGAATGCCGCCGCCCGCGTAGAGCCCAGTCACCCGGTCGAGGATCGTGCGGTCCGAGTCGGGGGTCGCGCCGATGACGAACTGCATCGTCATCCCCGCGACGCCACCAGGCTGCCGGCCGTCCCGCGGACGCCCGGCGCGCTCTTCATCCCTCGACTGGACGACCACCCGGCGCGCCCGTTCGAGCGTCACGAGCGTTCGCGCGAGCTGCTTCTCGGGGGCAATTCGTTCCAGCGTGTCGCCGCACGCGGCCTCGAGGTTCACCGACACGCGCGTCGCCAGCGCCGTGATCCGCTCGATCTGCGCCTCGTCCGCGCCGGGTACCAGCTTCACGTGGATGTAGCCCGCGAACCGATGCGTGTGCCGCAGCATCTCGAGGACAGCGATCAGATCATCCGTGACCTTCTCCGGCCGTACGGGGATGCCGGTCGTGATGAACAACCCCTCGCACCAGTCACGCCGGAGCGCACCGAGGAAGATGCGGACGAGCTCCTCCGGTTTGAGCAGCGTCCGCCGCATCTCGCGGTCGCGCCGCATGGGGCAGTAATGACAGTTGAGCGCACACGCGTTCGTCATGAGAATGCGCAGGAGGCGCATTGGACGACCGCTGCCACGCAGGACGCGAATGTTGAGTGGGCGGAGAGCGCCAGCATCTCCGGCATGACGTAGCCGAGGGGGCAGGACGCGATTCGCCTCCGGCGGCCCCTCACGGTCCTCCGTCGCCAGTGACATCAGGATCTCCAGCTTCTCGGCCAGCTCGAGCTCGCGCATCGTGTCCTCCGGTCAGTCCTCGGACACAATGGCCGAATAAAGCCCGAAACGCAACCGGCTACAACTCGAGCTCCCAGGTCTGGCCGAGGTTCTCCGGGCCGAAGAGCGCGTGGGGTTCTTCGGAAACGAGGTGGAAGCCCGCCTGCTCGTAGATGCGCCGAGCGGCGTGGAGAACGCTGTTGGTCCAGAGCGTGATGCGCTCGTAGCGCGTCTGGCGGGCGAAACGGATGCACTCATCGACCAGACGGTGCCCCAGCCCCTGACCGCGCGCCGCGGGCTCGACGAGCAGCAACCGGAGTCTGGCGATCGTCTCCGTCTTCTTCACGAGAAACACGGATCCCACCCGCTGCCCATCCATCTCGGCGATCCAGCACCGTTCGCGGCGGGGATCGAAGTTCTGCACGAACTCGGCGACGATTTGCGCCACGAGCGCTTCGAACCGCTCGTCCCACCCGTACTCCTGCGAGTAGAGGACGCCGTGTCGGTGAACGACCCACCCGATGTCGCCCGGCTGGTGTGGCCGAAGGACATAGGATCGACCAGTTTCCGGAGCCGGCGCGAGCGTTCGCTCGATCGTGTGCATCGCTTCGACGACGCGCTCACGGTCTTCAGCCGGAAGCCTCGACATGAACGACCCCACTTCGGCGTCGGCTCGCGCATCGAGCGCCGCGAATGCAGCCCGTCCCACGTCGGTCAGGCGAAGGAGGGTTCGGCGGGCGTCGGTATTGGATCGCGACTTCTCGACCAGGTCGCGCCGCTCGAAGCTGCGCAGGACTCGACTCACGTATCCGGCATCGAGCCCGAGCTCCTTCACCAGGTCCGTGGCCGTGAGCCCCTCTCGGTGCGCCAGCTCGTAGAGGACTCGCACCTCGGTGAGCGAGAAGGGGCTCTCGAGATGGTCCTCGCGCAGAACGCCTATCTGCTTGGTGTAGAAACGGTTGAACCGACGCACGGCTGCGACGTGGTCTGTGGGAGGGCCGCCGTTGGTGACGCTGAGGTTGGTCATTCGAGGCTCCATGCGGGCGGAACGGATGACACAGTCATGTAATTACTTGCTTTTGTCAATCATCTATGCGGGAAAGGGAAAACGGGCGCCCGAAGGTGGGGCGCCCGTTTATCGATTCGTCGGTGACGCGAGGTCTACTGGACGACCACAGTCCCCGTCATCCCGTTGTGGTTGGTGCAGTGGTACGAGAACGTGCCGGCCGTACTGAACGTGCGACTCGCGTTGCCGCTCGAAAGATTGCCGACGTTCGCTGGCGTGCCGCTCGCCCCCGAGTTGAAGGTGACGTTGTGCGTGGCTGCCGCGCCGTCATGCGTCCAGGTCACCGATCCGCCGCGAGTGATCGTGACCGACGAAGGATTGAAGGAGAAGGAGGAAGAGCCGTAACCGTCGTCGGTAGCCCGCATTGTCACCGTCGCTGTCGGTGAAGGGTTTGTGCCGGTCCCTGACCCCGACCCGGTCCCATTTCCGTTGCCTCCGTTACCGTTTCCGCTGCCCGTCGGGTATCCATCCCCACCGCCGCCACCACACCCGACGAGCACCACTGCCATGAAGACGTAGCTCAACCGCATCTGGATCTCCGTTCACGAGACATTCGTCCTCCCGCTCGTGCCCAGTCCTCGGGCGCGAGACATGCGCCCGCCATGGTTGGTGGTCCGACCATCGAACGGCAATTGGCACGCGGCGGGGTGCGCTCGGCATTCGGCGAACGACCGACGACGTGCGGTGACGGTTCGCGCGAGGTGGCATGTCCTCTGCCCTTTGGCGAGTCCGGCTTGGCGACGAGCGTCCGACATGGGGTCCCGAACAACGTGGGGAGCAGTTCTTCTTTTGGCCGTTGTCTCGTTGCCGGCCTGCAAGTCGCGAACGGAGAGTGCACGCGACGCCGCCCCGCTCGACTCCTCTGACGTGGCACGCGACGCCGGTGTCGCGACCGACGGCCCCGGGCGCGACCTCGCGATCCCGCGCGACTGGACAGCCATCAAGGCCAGCGACACGCTGCGCGTCCTCGCCGCCTACAACTCGACGACGTACTTCATCTACCGCGGCGCGCCGATGGGCTACGAGTACGACCTGCTCAAGGCGTTCGCCGACGAGCACGATCTCGCGCTCAAGGTCGTGGTGGTTCAGAGCCGTGATTCGATGTTCGCCATGCTCCGAAGCGGCAACGCCGACCTCGTCGCGAATCGCCTCATCCCGGTTCCCGAGGACTCCGGGGTCGTGGCGTATACACGAGCGCTTTATCACGCGAACCCGGTCGTCGTGCAACGTGACGCTCCGCCGGGCGCCGCGATGGCGAGGCTGCCGGAACCGGCGGATACGGTGCTCAAGCCCGGGCCGGCGGATCGGTCTCGCTCGCCGTCGACAACGCTGATCCGCGCGCGGCTGCTGCAGCAACCGTCCGACCTCGCGGGCCAGCGGGTCACGGTGCCTGACGCGTCACCCTTCCGAAGGACGCTCCTCGAGCTCGCGGACACGATCACCGGCGAGATCCACGTCGTGGAAGTGGATTCGTCGTCCGAGGCACTCATCCGTTCCGTGTCCAAGGGGACGCTCGACTACACCGTCGCGCAGGGGAATCTCGCGGAGCTGCAGGGCGAGTACTTCAAGAACCTGGCGATCCGACCGGTGATCGGGGACTCGAAGAAGGTGGCGTGGGCGGTGCGGCGATCGAGTGGCATGCTGCTGGACACGCTCAACGCGTGGATCATGGACGAGAAGCGCGGCGCGCTCTTCGACCGCACGTACCAGAAATACTTCGTGGACAGTCGCGCGTACCTCGCGCGCGTCGCGAGCCGCTACCTCACGTCGGAGACGGGCACGCTCTCGCCGTACGACGATCTTCTTCGCCAATACGCCGCGCAGATCGGTTGGGACTGGCGCCTCCTCGGCTCCCAGATGTATCAGGAGTCGCGGTTCAAGCCTAACGCGAGGTCGTGGGCGGGTGCGGTGGGCCTGCTGCAGCTCATGCCGGCGACGGCGAGACAGGTCGGCGTGCGCAACCCGCGCGACCCGGAGCAAAACGTCCGCGGGGCGGTGAAGTACCTTTCGTGGCTCGAGAATCGGTGGAAGGACAACGTCACCGACCCGAAGGAACGCCTCAAGTTCGTACTCGCGTCGTACAACGCGGGCTCCGGCCACGTCGAAGACGCGCAGCGTCTCGCCGCGAAGCACGGCGATGACCCGAAGAAGTGGGACGAGGTCGCCTACTGGCTCCTGCAGCTCTCCGAGGCCGAGGCCTACACCGATCCCGTCGTCGAGTTCGGATTTTGTCGAGGATTGGAGCCGGTGACATACGTGAGCCTCATCCTCGATCGCTTTGCACATTACAAACAGTTCGTCGTGACCCGGGCCGCTGAGTAGGGAGTCGGGAATCGGGAATCGATGGACCATCACGCTGTGACGGTGGCATCCCGGGCGGCCGTTCCCCTCGTTCATTCCCGTTCCTCGAGCGAGGTGTTCTCACTCGCGAGGAGCCATCCTGTCCATCCTGTCTCCTGCCGTTCCCAGAACGGTCGCGATGCCGGCCGCGCGGCCGACAGCTCGGAGCTAGAACTCGAATCCCAGCGCCAAGTTCACATGCGTGTTCCGGGCGACGCCAGACTCCTCGTACGTCGTTCGGTGCCCGCGCCAGCCTAACGACATCACGACCGGGCCCCCCGGATGGGCGGTCACGTGGGCTTCGCACGCGACGTTACGAAGCCGCCGCCCCGGCAGGCCAACGACGTCCTTTGGGTCACCCACGCCGCACCCCGTTCCGAACGACACGAGGGTGTTCGGCGTGATCACGACCTGGGCCCACCCGCCACGGTCCTCCACCGGTGCGCCCGTCGTCGTGAGATTCTGGCCGATGCCGCCGCCGCCCAGGCCGCGCAGCACCTGGCCCGCGTACGCCTCGCCACGAATCTCCACATAGCTGCCTAACGGCACGACCGCGTCCACCGCCAGCGCCTCACTCGTCACGAGCGAGCCGTCGGACGCGCGCTTCACCCATCCGCGGTGGACGCCGACGCCGATCTCGCCGCGGGAGCCCTCATCGCCCCAGCGAGAGCGCACGCGCGCCTGCAGATACGGCCGGTTCGACCGCTCCGCGGGATCGAGCCCGGTGTCGAACAGCCCCACCGGGTCGCCCGTGGTCGGCGCGAGCACCGCGCCTTCCAGCGCGAGCCCGACAGGTGACCACAACACCAGCGTCCCACGAAGCTGGGGGAGCCAGAGCCACAGATTCCCGGCGCTCGCGAACTCCGACGTCCCGAAGCTCGCGACGCTCACCGGGTTCAACCCGGCGATGAGTGGAACCTCCTGTCCGAACATCACCTCACCGCGCGACCACGCCATCACGCCGCGTGCCGTGCGAAGTCGCAGCAGCGGAAAGTGCCGGCCACCGACGCTCGCCTGCTGCCCGCCGAAGAAATCCGAGTGGAGCTCGCCCTCGAACCGGCCGCCGAGCACGTTCGACACGTTCACCCGCACGCCGAGCGAGGTCTGACGAATCGCCGCGCCCATCCCGCCCTGGTCACGCCCCCCACTCGGTGCGGCAAACTGGGGGATATCATTGTTGTTGACCGAGTCGGTGTTTACGAACCCGTTCGCCAGCACGCGCCCGAACAGCTCTACCCGCACCCGCGTCGCCGACTGCACCGCGGCTTCCGCCTGGGTCGCGATCTGCTCGCGCAGCACCGCGATTGCCTCCTCGGCGCGCCGCAGGCGCTCGGCAAGCGAGTCGGCCGACTGAGCCGCGGGAGCGCGTGTAGTATCTTGCGCCAGGAGATGGCGGGTTGGCGCGAGTACGAGCGACGCAACGGCGGAGACGACGCCCGCGATCCTGAAGCTCCAGTTGCTTGACCTGCGTTCCTGTGCGGTCCTACCGTTGTTTTCTCCGCGTTCGTGCATGAGGTAGCTCATCGTGGTCTCTCTTTTCCCGGCGATTGGGCTCGTTGATCGAGTCATGGGTTGTCGACGCGTGTTCAGGTGGCTGCGCGTCACCGGCGCGGTCGGTCTCCTCGCGCTGCCTGGCCAGATCGCCACCGCGCAGGGAGCGGTGACAGGGCAGGTGACGATCCTCGAGCGACCTGGTGCGCGCACGACCGACCTCGCGGACGCAGTCATCTGGCTCGAGGCGCGTGGGGCGTCGGGGGCGGCGCCGGGCCGCGCCCAGATCGTAATGGAGTCTCGCACCTACGTGCCGCGAGTGCGAGTCGTGCCTGTCGGAAGCTCCGTCGCATTCCCGAACCAGGACCCGTTCCGGCATAACGTCTTCTCGAAGGCGGGGCCGAGTGAGTTCGATCTCGGGTTGTACGCACGTGGCGAGACCAGGGAGGCGCGGGTCCAGCGTGCGGGCGTGTACCCCGTGTTCTGTAACATTCACGCGCAGATGGTGGCGTTCATCGTTGCCGTGCCGACTGCGTACGTCGCGCAGCCGAATCCAGACGGCCGCTTTTCGATCGAGGGCGTGCCGGCGGGAACGTACACGTTGCACGCGTGGCACGATCGCACCGGCGACGAGACGCGTGAGGTTCGCGTCGGAGCGGATGGTCAGGCCGACGTGAACGTGCAACTCGACGCGCGCGGCTATCGGTTCGTGCAGCACAAGAACAAGTTCGGTCAGGAATACACCAAGTCGGGTCGTGACCGATACTAGGCGGTCCCGTGGAAAGTAGCGTGGCCTCGGGAAAATCGTCGGCGACGCCCGGCCAGCCACCGACGCGAGGCGGGGCTCGCGAGACGTCACGCGCGTCCGCGTGGTGGGCTGGCCTGTCGCTCACCTGGCGTGTCTTCCTGACCGTCGTCGCCGTGGTGGCGACGGTGCTCGCCGCCGCGCTCCTGCTCTTCGGCATGGCGGCAGCGCGGACGGCGGACGTGACGAGTGCGCGTGCGCTGGATCGCACGACGCGACTGGTTGGTGCGCTGCTCGCAGGGCGCGAGCACGCCCTCATGCGCGGCGCGCAGGTCTTCGTCCAGAATCCGAGCTCATGGCCGCTCCTCCTGGAGAAGCAACCCGGGGACATGCTCGATCTGGCCCACGAGGCCGTGCAGCGCACGGGTGCGAGCTGGGTGCAGATCACGGATGCGAGTGGTGTGCGCCTGGCGAAGAGCGATGAGCCAACGGCGCCGGCCGTTTCGCTCTCGAGCTCCGCACTCATCTCCGGTGCGCTCGATGGAGCGCCCACGAGTGGGGCTGGGGTGAGCGGCGACTCGGTGCTATTTCAGGCGGTCGCGGTTCCATTCATTGTCGGGTCGACGGTAGCTGGCGTGCTCATGGCGGCCCAGGTCGTAGGCTCCGCGCTCGCGGCGGAGATCAAGGAGACGACCGCGAGTGACGTCGTGTACTACGTGACGGACACGTTGGGCGTCCCGCGCGTCGCCGCCTCGACGCTCGAACGGGACGCCGCGCTCGATGAATTCCTGCGACGCTTCGTCGCCCAGGGCGAGGGCAGTGCGCCTAACGACTCATCGCTGGCCGAGTCGGCTGCTCCGGGTTCGGCTGCGCGGGCGGAGGTCGAGCTCGGGGGCGAACATTACGTCGGCCGCGGAGCAGCGCTTCGCTCCGCGGGTGGTGAGGTGCTCGGCGGTTTCATCGCGCTACGGTCGCGCGAAGCGGAGCTCGCCCCGTACGTGGCGCTCCGGCGCTGGATTGCCGTCGCGGGGTTGCTCGGGCTCGCGGTGGCGTTCGTGCTCTCGTACTTCACGGCTCGGTCGGTGGCTCGGCCGGTGCTCGCGCTGGCGGAGGCGACACGCCGGGCCGCGGAGGGGGACTACTCCGCGCCGGTCGAGGTCCGCACCGGGGACGAGGTGGGTGCGCTGGCGACCGCGGTTCGGACCATGCTGGCGGACCTGCGCGAAAAGGAATCACTCGTCGCCGTGTTGCGCGCGGCGCCGGCGGTATCGCGAGCGGCACTCGGCGTCCCGGCGGCGCTGGCAGCGGTGCCGAGTGGCGGCGTGGTCGATGACCAGCCACCGCTCGATGCACCGGAGCCAATCGGTCCGGGCCGCGTGATGGCACGGCGGTACGAGATCACCGATCAGATCGGCATTGGTGGCAGCGGCGTCGTGTACCGCGCGTTCGACCGCGAGCTCGGTGAGGTGATCGCGGTGAAGACCGTGCGGCCGGATGTGCTGGCGATGGATGGCAGCGCGCTCGAGCGGCTCAAGAGCGAGATCCGACTCGCGAGACGTATCTCGCATCGCAACGTCGTCCGCACGCACGACCTCGGCGAGGCGGATGGCGTGTATTTCATCACGATGGAGTACGTCACGGGAACGTCGCTCCGCGAGCTGATCGAGCGTGGGGCGCCGCTGCCGCCGCCCGCGGTCGTGGCCATCGCGAAGCAACTCTGTCGCGCGCTCGAGGTGGCGCACGAGCAGGGCGTCATCCACCGCGACATCAAGCCGCAGAACCTGATGGTACAGCCCGACGGGACGCTGAAGGTAATGGACTTCGGCGTCGCACGGCTGCTCGAGCGGGCGAGTCAGCTCACGAGCGCGGGGATGGTCGTCGGCACGCCGGCGTACATGGCGCCCGAGCAGCTGCTCGACGATCCTGTGGATGGCCGCGTGGACCTCTACGCGGCGGGGGTGGTGCTCTACGAGTGCCTAACGGGGCAGCGTCCGGTCGAAGCGACCACGCCGGCGGCGCTCCTCGGCAAGCTCCTCACCGCCACGCCTCGGCCGCCGCACGAGGTCAACCGGGCGGTTCCAGTTGCGCTGTCGGAGGTCGTCATGGCCGCGCTCGCGCGGGACGTGGGCGACAGACCCGCTACTGCGGGTGACCTGTACGACATGCTGGTGCGCGTGGAGGATCAGCTCTAGTGCATAGGGCCGCTGGCGGCCGCGCGAGGCGGGTTCGCGGCTCAGCGGCCAGCACAGGAGGCTCGGCGACGGGGCTGGGCAGTAATCAGTCGTCAGTCCGTCAGTCGCGAGTCATCAGTCCTGAGTCATCCAGTGATGAGTTCCGAGTACGTACTCACAACTCACGACTGGATGACTGGGA
Source organism: Gemmatimonadaceae bacterium (assembly GCA_036741775.1). GTDB lineage: Bacteria > Gemmatimonadota > Gemmatimonadetes > Gemmatimonadales > Gemmatimonadaceae > JAJKIV01. The sequence goes on from DAINRQ010000135.1 coordinate 14,667, forward strand.
ACTGATGACTCCGGCCGTTCAAAGCCCGAGTTTCGCAATGACCTCGTCGGGGCACCCGTTCCATGCCGCCATGGGCACGTTCCCCATGTAGCGAAGATCCCGCACCCCCATCCGGCTCGAGAAGAACGCCGCGGCGGTCATGTCGCGCATGCGGTTGAAGAACGCTACGCCGTGGCTGAGCTCCGGTTTGGCCTTCGCTGGCCAGGCGATGTCGTCGAGCACCTGGCGGCGTTGCGCGTCGGTGGACGTGAGGAACGTTTTCCCGGCACCGAATCGACTCGCGCACTCGTTGTCGAGCCAGGCAAGCCCGCCACGCACGTTGATCTGTGCGGGCGTCGGCGCGACGTAGAATCGCGGTGTCGGATTCGGTGGTCCGGGTGGCGGTGTCTGATCCGAGAGGACGAAGTCGATGTACTGCGGCACGCCCGCGTCGGTGGCTGAACCCGACCGTTCGTCGCGCGGAATGATGTAGTCCACGAGGACGCGCACGGTCTGGTACTCGTGGCGGTTGAAGAACTTCGGCGTGAACTGCGCGCCTTGCATCTCCGCGAGCACGGCACTTTCCGCGGCCTCGCGCGCGCGCAGCATCTGCTCTTCACCGGCCTCGAACGTCCCGAGGACTGGCACGGCTGCCGCAGCAGCCATGGCCTTGATGGCTCCGCGGCGATCGATCGTACCGCCGGCGGCAGACGTCGTCTCCCCGTTCCCGGTTCCCGGTTCCCGGTTCTCAGCGTCCTGGTCGCGGTCCGTCCTCATAATGCTCCCGCCTTTCTCTGCGCGGTGATGTACTCGCTCGTCCGCATGGACAACGCGAGAATGGTCCACGTCGGGTTCTTGTCGGCCTGGGACACGAACGGCGCGCCATCCGTAATGAAGAGGTTCTTCACGTCGTGCGCCTGGCAATTCGAGTTCACGACCGAGGATTTCGGATCGTTGCCCATGCGCGCACCGCCGAGCTCGTGGATGATCGCGCCACCGTTCGCGATGCCGTAGCCGCGCTCCTTCGTCGGCATTGGCGAGAATACCTGACCGCCCATCTCGTCGATGATCGCGCGGAAGGTCTCCTGCATGTGCTTCACCTGGTTGTACTCGTGGTCCGTCCACTTCCAGTGGAAGCGAAGGACGGGAATGCCGTACTGGTCCACGACACTCGGGTCGATCTCGCAGTACGAGTTTTCGTTCGGGATCATCTCGCCACGACCGCTGAAGCCGATGGTCGAGCCGTAGTAGCGGCGGTAGTCATCCTT
>DAINRQ010000136.1:0-15604 GCA_036741775.1 Gemmatimonadaceae bacterium
GGCCGACTAGGGTTTCCGGGATGCTCTGTCGATCGGCGCCGGTCGAGGAACGCGCTTGAAGGGGTTCTGCTCGAGCAGCTTCATTGCTTCCTGCACGGCGCGCTCGAGCTGTGGGTCGCGCCCCTTGATGACCTCGGGCGCCGAGTATTCGACCTCGATGTCGGGCGCGATCCCTTCGTTCTCCACCGCCCACTTGCCGTTCATGTCGTAGAAGGCCAGCGCGGGTGCCGTGATGCCGCCGCCGTCGATCGTCGTCGGTACGCCGATCGTCCCGACCAACGCGCCCCACGTGCGCGTGCCCACGATCGGGCCGAGTTTGCGGAGCCGCCAGTAGTATGGGAGCGCGTCCCCACCCGACCCCGCCGACTCGTTCACCACCAGCACCTTCGGACCGAAGATGCCCACCGTCGGCGACGTGAACGTGCTGCCGTCGCGCGTCGCGAAAAAGCCCATCGGCTCCACGTCGAGCTGGTTCACGATGTAGTCGGCAACCTGCCCGCCCTGGTTGTAGCGCTCGTCGACGACCGTGCCTTCCTTGTGCTGCTGCGCGAAGAAATAACGGGTGAAGTACGTGTAGCCGCCGCCCGCGGTGTTAGGCAGCCACACGTAGGCGAGTCGGCCGTTCGACAGCGAGTCCACGATGCGGCGGTTGTTCTCCACCCACGCGCGGCTCCGGAGCCCGTCCTCGCTCGCGACCGGCACCACGGTCACGAGCCGCGAACCTTCGGCCGACGGCGTTCTGCTCACCCGCAGGATCGTCTGGCGATTCGCCGTGCCCTCGAACGCACGGTAGATGTTCGCCGGCGGCGTCAGCGCCGTGCCGTTCACCTCGAGGATATAGTCGCCTTGTGCTACTTGAATGCCGGGCGCGCTCAGCGGTGCACGGAGCTCGGGGTTCCAGTTCTCGCCCGTGTAGATGCGCTTGATGCGATAGCGGCCGTTCTCGATGGAGAAGTCGGCACCGAGCATCCCCACGGACACCGGCGTGTCGGTGGGCATGTCGCCTGGGCCGGTCAGGAACGAGTGTCCGACAACGAGCTCGCCGCCCGTGGTGGCGACGAGATACCCCAGATCGTTGCGGTGGCCGACGTGGGGGAGCAGCGGGCTGTACTTCGCCCACACGGCGTTCCAGTCGGCGCCGTGCATCTTCGCGTCGTAGAAGAACTCGCGCTGAATCCGCCACGTCTCGCGGAAGATCTGTGCCCATTCGGCGCGCGGGTCCACGAACGACTCGATCTGCGCGACGTTGATCGCGCCGTCGCCGACACGCGCCGGACGATCGCTGCCGACGACGCCCCAGCGGCCGCCATTGGCGCCAGCTGCCTGGTAGAGGAGCTTCTTGCGGTCGCCGGAGAGTGAGTACGAGCCCACGCCCTCGATGAACACCGCGCCAGCCCGGTCCTTGAGCACGTAGCGGTGCACGCGCACAGACGGCGGCCCCTGTCCGGCGCCTGGCATCGGCTCGGCGTAGAAGAACGTGCCCGCCGGGCCGGCGATGAGGTCATTGTAGTCGCCCGGCGGCACCGCGATCGAAAGGACGCGCTGTCCGATCCCGGCGATGTCGATGCGCGTGGTGGAGTCGGGCCGTGGTCGCGGCGCACCTGCGGCCGCGCCACCAGCGGGAGGCGGTGGCGGCGCAGCTGGCTCGTCGCCCGGCTCCGGGAGGAGCGGCGACGGTTCGGTGGCGGAAAGCACCACGAGGTAGATGGATCGCTGCACCGGGCGCTCCGTCGAGCTCATCTCGAGCCACCCCGCGTTAGGCCCGTAGTTCGTGCTCGCCAGGAAGTAGAGGTACTTGCCGCTCGCGTCGAATGCCGGCGACACCGCGTCGGACATGCCGTCCGTCACCTGATGCGCTTTCCCATCGGCGAACGAATAGACGAAGATCGCGCGCAGGTGGTTCGGCAGGTTCTTCGAGTACGCGATCCAGCGCGAGTCGGGCGACCACACGGGGTCGATGGAGCGGCTCGGGTCGTCGTAGGTCTCGGTGTCGATCTTCGTCGCCCTGCCGCTCGCGATGTCGAGCGCCCAGAGGGTCAGGTGGTTGTCCTGGAACGAGAGATGTTTCCCGTCCGGCGACCATGCGAGCTCGGAGAAGAACGCGGATGATGGGAGCGGGATGGCGCGTGGCTTCGCGACGCCGGTCTGCTCGCCGATCATGAGCTGATATTCGCCGCTCGCGTCCGAGAACCAGGCGAGCTGTGTCCCGTCGGGTGACCAGACGGGATCGCGGTCGTGGACTGCCGTGCTCCGCGTCAGGTTGCGGTAATCGCCCTTCTCCGCCGGTACGGTGAAGATGTCACCCCGAGCCTCGATCGCCACGCGGACGCCCGACGGCGAGAGCGCCGAGCTCCGGATCATCCCCGCGACCTTCTTGATTCCCGCACGCGCCCACGGAAGGTCGCCGCTGACCTCGATGTTCAGCTGACGTGACTGACCGGTCTTCGTATCGAGGAGATGGATGTAGCCCGCCTGCTCGTACACGACGGCGTCGGGACCCGCCGACGCGTTCATGATGTCGAAGTCGTCGTGGCGGGTGAGCTGTTTCAGCTCTTTCGTGTCCGCGTTGTAGGCGAAGAGGTTCGTCGTGAAGTTCCGGTCCGACAGGAAGTAGACCGTGTTCCCGACCCACGCCGGGTCGGAGTCGTTGCTGTCGGTCCACGGCAGCTTGATGACGGAATGGTCCGCGAGATTCATGACGCGGATCGGGTGTGTACGGCCGCCGCGGTAGTGGCGCCAGCTGCTCGCCTCGTCCCAGGTGGCGATGAACTCCGTCGAGATCTCCTCGTAGGCGACGTGTTTGCCGTCCGCGGAGTACGTGCCGGTGAACGCGCGCGGCATTGGAAGCGGTTCGGGCAGTCCGCCATCGAGGGCGATGCTGAAGAGCCGGAAGTAGGACTGGTGCGGTGGACTGATTCGAGGCGACCCGAATACCACGCGCTGGCCGTCGGGTGTCCACCCGCGCACGCGGTCGAGGCCGGGATGGTACGTGAGCCGCGTCGCGTCGCCGCCGGTCACCGGCATGACGTAGACGTCGGTGTTGCCGCCAACGTTCGCGGTGAACGCGATGCGCGAGCCATCGGGGGAGAAGCGTGGCTCGCTCTCGACGTTAGGCGTGGCCGTGAGTCGCCGCGCCTGCCCGCCCGCGCGGCTCACGACCCACAGGTCGCCGGCGTACGCGAACGCGACGAGGTCGCGGCTCACGGTCGGATGGCGAAGCAGCCGAGTGCCTTGCGCCGGCGCTGCGGTCGCGATTGCGAAGAGTGGCAGTGAGCCTAGCGCCAACCGACGAATGTTCACGATCGTTCTCCCCCGTTGATGAGAATTGGGGTCAGAGTCGAATATCATCGGTCGGTTGCGGCGCAACCGACCGATGATATTCGACTCTGACCCCAATTACGGAACTACCTTCGCCGACGGCTGGACCACCTGAACCGTGAGGTGCGACGGGTGCGACGGCGAGCGATGGACCTGCTGCGTGGTTCGCCGGTAATCGGACGGCTTCGCGTAGTAGATGTTCGTGAACGTCCCCGGATTGCGGTCGATCACCGGGAACCAGCTCGACTGCACCTGTACCATGATCCGGTGCCCTTTCTTGAACGTGTGGTACCGGTCGCGCAGGTCGAACTCGATGCCCGTCACCTGCCCCGGCACCATGGGAGTCGGCTTCTCGTAGCTCGTCCGGTACTTCCCGCGCATCACCTCGCCGGCGAGCAACATCTGGAAGTGCCCCATGCGCACGCCCGTAGGATTTGGATCGTTGTTAGGCGTGTCGCCCGGCAGGACGTCGATGAGCTTCACCACCCAATCCGCGTCGGTCCCGCTCGTGGACGCCTGCAGGTTGGCGATGATCGGTCCGGCGATCGTGACATCCTCGGTCAGCGGCTCGGTCTCGTAGACGAGCACGTCGGGGCGCATGGCCGCGAAGCGCTGATCCTCGATCATCCACAGGTGCCCCTGCGTCGTGCGCGTCTCCGCGCTGAACGGGACGGGCTTGTTCGGGTCGTGCACGTACGCGTCGGCACCGGCCGTGCGCGGCGGCTCGAACGACAGCTTGCCATTCGCGTGGAAGTAGAGTTTCCGCGTGCCGACGTTCTTCGGCGGCCACGTCTCGTACGTACGCCACACGTTGGCGCCCGTCTCGAACACGGTCGCTTCGGCAAGCGACTTGTCGCACCTGTCCTTGAGGTGACACTGGAAGAACGGGAACTGCACCTCGGTCTGGAAGTGCCGGCTCGTCTCCGAGCCGAACTTGATGTGACCGAGCTGATCGCCAGGCATGCTGTTCCAGCCGCCGTGGAGCCACGGTCCGGCGGCGAGGATGCTGCGGTTGCGCGGGTTCACCTTCTCCAGCGTGTAGTAGATGCTCATGGGCCCGTAGAAGTCCTCGGCGTCGAACCAGCCCGCGACGTTCAGGATCGGCAGGTCGGCCGGCACTCTGTTCAGGTCCTTGAGGACGTTCTGCGCCTTCCAGTACTCGTCGTAGTTCGGATGCTTCATGAAGTCGTTCCATGCCGGGACCTGGCCATGGAAGTACAGCGAGTCGATCCGGCCGGGTGCGCCCGCTTCCATGAAGAAGCGGTAGCCGTCGGGCGTGCCGTAGTCGAATGCCGTGTTGCTCGCCGTCGTCTGTCCCGCGCGCGTGCGCGCGTTGCCCGCGAGCCAGCTGAACGCGTACATGAGGCGGAACGCGCCGTTATGATGGAAGTCGTCGCCGATGAACATGTCCGACGGTGACGCCTGCGGCGACGCGGCCTTGAGCGCCGGATGCGGGTCCATCATCCCCATCACCGTCTGCCAGCCCGGGTAGGAGATCCCCCACATCCCCACGCGCCCGTTGTTCCTCGGAATGTTCTTCAGCAGCCACTCGATGGTGTCGTACGTGTCGCTGCTCTCGTCGACGTCCTTGGGCGTTCGCTTCACGGGCTTGAACGGCCGCATGACCTCGAACTCGCCTTCGGACCGGAACTTTCCGCGCACGTCCTGGAAGACGAACACGTAGCCGTCGCGGTCGAATTCCCGAGAGGGGCCGAGGACGTTACGGTAGACGTCGGGCTCGTAGGGTCGAATGGAATACGGCGTCCTGAACAGGATGATCGGGTAGATGCGTGAAGTGTCGCGCGGCGTGTAGATGATCGTGTAGAGCTTCACGTCGTCGCGCATGGGGATCATGGTGTCGCGCTTGACGTAGTGTGCCTTGGGATCGAACGCGGGCTCCTGCGCATCCAGGGCTCGGTGGACAACGAGCGGGATGGCGACGAGGAGGGCTGTTCGGGCGGTGCGGAGGGGGTGACGGGACGTCATGAGGATACCCGTAGTGGCGGACGGCGCGGTCGACTGATTCGGTATACCAATCCGTGCCTGGAGAACCTACCGGCGGTCCGCGCGCCGCGAAAGGTTGCGGCCACGGGCTACGCGTACCGCCGGCGCGCGAAGCCGACTCAGGCACTGCGTTAGGCGCCACGCCTTGCGACCAGGTAGGCGTCACGGCGACCTCTATCCGGCTTTTCTGCTGTTCCGCGTCCGCCGTTGCCGCGTCCTCCGCGTCTCGCCCGATGGCGCGCCGTAGCCCTACTTCATCTCGCCTTCGAGCAGGACGCGGAGGACGCGGCAGAACCGAACGCGGACAGGGCCGCGGAGAACGGGACGTCCCTCAGTGCCTGATCGAGCGCGGCTTGCGACCGTCGTTGCGACGGGGAATGGCTTTCGAAGACCTCAACGTCGGCTCGCCTTGCGCGACGGAGTCGGCTCCCACGCGTGCCAGCTCCCGCGCTCGCCGAGCTGCTCGATGACCTTCGCGAGTCGGGTCGCGGCGTTGCGCCAGTTCGTCTCGACCGCGCGCTGCGCGGCGAGGGCGTCACCCGCGGCGATCGCGCGGATGATGATGTCGTGCTCCTTCACCGACGTGGCGATCTCGTCGATCAGAATACTGATGTAGAGCCGCGTGTACCGCTCGATCTGCGGCTTGATCGCCCGATGCAGCGCGAGCAGCCGCGGGCCCACCACGTCCTCGACGTACGCCTGATGAAATGCCTGGTCGAGGTCGAAGATGCGAGTGAACACGCGGCGCTTCGACTCCGCGGCAAGCTCGCGATTGAGCTCGCGAAGGCGCGCGACGATTATCCTCCGGCGGTCATCCGGTAACAGCGCGGCCGTATGTGCCGCGAGCCCCTCGAGATGCCCGACGATCAGGATGATCTCGCGCCCATCCTCCTGCGTGAGTGGCGCGACGATGAGTCGCTGATCCTGCCCGCGCCCGACCGACGAGACGAACCCCTCCTGCTGCAGGCGGTGCAGGGCACTCCGCACCGGCGTGCGGCTCAGGCCCAGGCGCTCCGCCACCGCACGTTCGGCGATGCGGGCGCCGGGAGGCAGGTGTCCCCAGACGATCAACCCTCGCAGCTCCTCGTACACCCGAGAGACGTTGTCGGAGCGCGTTTCACTGGCCGATCGGCGAGGGCTCCCATCCGTCAGCGGAGGAGAGCCGGACTTGCGCGCAGGGCGTCGCGGAGCGGAAGTCGACACGGCGGCCAAGCTTACGTCGCGACGTTACACGACGCAACCGCACCGGTACGCCGGCCGAACCGTTCCGGTCGACCGAAAAAGCTGCGGAGCTGAACAGTGCCGGGTGACCGCTTTGGTCGACCATTGTGGTATGCCCGCACCAATCGTACGTTGTCGCTCGCGCGCCCAGGGCTGGGCGCGGCGGCGCCTGCGAGCGCTCCCTCGTGTCCAGGTCATGCAGCACGCCATGCCCTTCGCCTTCGACGACCACTCGTCCCCGTCCGCCGCGTCACTCGACGCGCACAGCCCCGAGACGGTCGAGGCCGGCGGGCTCACGTACCGGGTCTTCGAGACGCCAGAGGACGCAGCCGCCTGTGCCACGCTGCAGTCGGAGATCTGGGGCGCCGCGTTCGCCGACCAGGTCCCGGCTTCCCTGCTCCGGGTCGCCACGAGCATTGGCGGCCTCGCGATCGGCGCGTTCGACGGCGACGGTGCCCTCGTCGGCTTCGTGTTCAGCCTCGCGGGAGTCCGCGACGGAGAACCGATTCACTGGTCGCACATGCTCGCGGTGCGCGAGTCGGCCCGCGGCGCGGGCGTGGGGCGCCACCTCAAGGAGATGCAGCGCGCCGAGCTCGCGCGGCGTGGCATCGCGCGGGTCCTGTGGACGTTCGACCCGCTCCAGGCGCGCAATGCCCACCTCAACGTCAACCGGCTCGGCGTGCGCGTCATCGACTACGTCGAGAACATGTACGGGATCACGGCGAGTCCGCTACATCACGGGCTCGCGACGGACCGGCTCGTGGTGATGCTGCCGACCTCGCCCACGGCCGACGCTCGGCCCGTGCCGCCGCCGACGATGAACGGCGGCATTCCCGTGCTCACCCCGTTCCCGCGCGCCGGCGACGTGACGATCGATCTCGACGACACGGCCGCCCCGGTCGTGATGATCGAGGTCCCGAGCGACCTCCAGCGGGTCGTCTCGGCGACACCGGCCGTCGCGACCACGTGGCGCCTTTCGACGCGTGGAAGTTTCCTCCGTGCCCTGCGCGGCGGGTATCAGGTCGTGGCCCTTCGGCGCGATCTCGCGACCGACCGTGCGTTCTACGTCTTTGTCGCGAGCGAGCGTCCATGACCGAACCGAGCGGCCTGCGCCGCAGCCTGGGCTTCACCGATCTGCTGCTGATCACGATGGGGACGGTGATCGGCTCCGGCATCTACCTGGTGCCGAGCATCGTGTTGCGGCAGACCGGGGAGCAGACGACGCTGGCGCTCGTGGTGTGGGCGGTGGCTGGCCTGCTCTCGCTGCTCGGCGCGCTCACGTACGCGGAGCTCGGGGGGATGCGCCCGGAGGCGGGCGGGCTCTACGCGTACATCCGCGACGCGTTCGGTCCGCTCCCGGCGTTTCTCTACGGGTGGGCGAGCTTCGTGGTGATCGCCAGCGGGTCGATCGCGGCGCTCGCCGTTGCGTTCTCGAACTACCTCGGGCCCCTCCTGCCCGGGGTTTCGCTCCCGGCGCCGGTTGTTCCGGTGCTGGTGATCGCGATCGTGGCGGCGGTGAACGTGCGCGGGACCCGGAACAGCGCAACGGTGCAGAACTGGACGACGGGCGCGAAGGTCGGGGCGCTGGCGGTCCTGAGCCTCGTGCTCATTGTCCGTGCGGGCGGCGCGGCGGCCGCGGCGCCGACTGCGCCGGCGGTCGCGCCTAACGTGTCGCTCGCGGCCGGGCTCGGGGCGGCGATGATCGGCGTGCTCTGGGCGTACGAAGGGTGGCAGTACGTGACGTTCTCGGCCGGCGAGGCGCGGGACCCGCAGCGGACCTTCCCGCGCGCGATCAGCATCGCGACGCTGCTCCTCGTCGTGCTGTACCTGCTGGCGAACGTCGGGTACATCGCCGCGCTCGGGCCCGACGGGGCGGCGCGGAGCGAGCGCGTGGCCGCCGACGCCGTCGCGACTGCGTTCGGACCGATCGCCGGATCGATTGTCGCGACGCTGATCCTGGTCTCGATCTTCAGCGCGCTCAACGGCCTCGTGCTGACGGCACCGCGGATGTACTACGCGATGGCGCGCGACGGCATGTTCTTCGAGCGCCTCGCGGCCGTCCACCCGCGCTTCGGCACCCCGGCGTTCGCCATCGTGACCCTCACGGTGTGGGCCGCGCTGCTCGCGGCGAGCGGGACGTTCGAGCAGCTGCTCACGTATGCCGTGTTCACGGGGTGGATTTTCTACGCGCTCGGTGCGCTCGCGGTGTTCGTGTTCCGCCGTCGCGAGCCGAACGCCGCTCGGCCCTTCCGCGTGCCGGGCTATCCGGTGACGCCCATGCTGTTCGTGGGAGCGGCGGCAGCGCTCGTCATCAACACCGTGATCACGCAGTCGCTCCGCGCCGCGATCGGGCTCGGTGTCGTGGCGCTCGGGGCTCCCGCTTTCTATGTGTGGCGCGCGCGCCGGGCGGCACGGCAGCGCGCCGGTCTGCCGGCATCGACGCTGGAGAACTCGCCCCCCATTCCGTAGCGAACCAGCTCCTTCTCACATCGACAGGAGAGGACGCATGACTACTGCGTTTGGTCAGCTCGCACGGCGGCGACCACGCATGACGTGGATCGTCGCACCCGCCCTCGTGTTCCTCGCGAGCACGAGTGTGCGCGCGCAGGACACGTTCGCCGACGCGGCGCCGCCGCATGTCGGGATCCCATTCCCACCGGCGCCGGCGCGTGAGGCACCGCGTCGCGCGTTCGTCGGCACGGTCGTCGGGCGCGTCATCGACGCGCGAACGTCCGCGCCCATCGCGGGCGCGACGGTGGAAGTCGAGGGGACCCGCCTCGCGACGTCCACGGGTGACGACGGTCGCTACCGGATTCCGAGTGTACCGGCCGGCTCGCGCGTGATCATCGTGCGGCGGCTCGGGTACGCCGCCAGCCGTCAGACGGTGACGGTCACCGACGACCAGCAGACCACGGCCGACTTCACGATGCAAGCGGCCGCGATCGCGCTCGATCAGGTCGTCGTCACGGGGACGGCGGGCGGTGCGGAGCGCCGCTCGATCGGCAATGCCGTGTCAACGATCAATGCGGCCGAGGAGCTCGAGAAGTCGGCAGCGCCGAACCTCGGTAGCCTGTTGGCGGCGCGCGCGCCGGGCGTGGTGATGGCTCCGACGACCTCGCGCCTCGGCGCGGGGCCCACGATCCAGATCCGCGGTCGCTCGAGCCTTTCGCTCGAGAACAGCCCGCTCCTGTACATCGACGGTGTGCGGGTGAACAACGCCACCGGTACCGGCCCGAACTCGGTCTCAGGCGGTGGCCCGAGCTTCGGCGGCCAGAACTCGAGCGTCGGCGGTCGTCTCAACGACATCAACCCGGAAGACATCGAGAGTATCGAGATCATCAAGGGACCCGCCGCGGCGACGATCTACGGCACGGAGGCGGCGAATGGAGTCATCCAGATCATCACGAAGAAAGGCATCGCGGGGCGCACGCAGTTCAACGTCTCGGTCGAGACGGGGGCGCTCTACTTCCGCGACGCAGAGGGGCGGATGCCGACGAACTACTTCATGGAGGAGGACGGCACCATAACGACGTGGAACGGCGTGCAGGAGGAAGAGGCGCGAGGCACGCCGCTCTTCAAGACCGGGCAGACGCGCTCGTATACGGGGTCGCTGTCCGGCGGCCGCGATCTGCTTCGCTACTACGTGTCCGGCACCTATCAGAACGACCTCGGCATCGAGCCTAACAACTCGCTGCGCAACTTCTCGGTGCACAGCAACCTCAACGTGGCGCCGAACGACAAGCTCGATTTCGGGGCGAGCGTCAACTTCGTCGACCTCTCGGCGCACCTCGGCGTCGACAACGGCGTATCGGCAATGCTCGGCGCGCAGGCGGGGCACAGTTCGTTGTTCCCGGGTTCGCGGGGCTTCTATCCGGGTTTCGTTCCGGAAATCCCGCAGCAGTTGTACGACAACTCGTCCTCCGTCAACCGCTTCACGGGGAGCGGGACAGCCACCTATCGTCCGTTCGACTGGTTCACGAATACTGCGATCCTCGGCATCGACTACACGGGCGACGACAGCCGAGCGCTCGAGCGATTCGCCCCACCGGAGCTTGCGGCATTCTTGCCGCCGAGCTCCGCCGGGGGTCGGGTTCGTCAGACGATCCGCCGCAACACGGTCATCACGGCGACGTACGCGGGGACGGCGCGCGCCCAGCTGACGAGCGCGCTCACGGCGTCGACCTCGATCGGTGGTCAGTTCTACCGTACCGATCTGAACACGAGCTCGCTGGGCGGATGGGGATTCCCTGGTCCAGGCATCGAAACGGTGTCGGGCACGGCGAACAAGGAGGACCCCACGCAGACGAAGATTCTCAATACCACGATCGGCGCCTACGTCGAGGAGCAGATCGGTCTCCGCGACCGTCTGTTCCTGACGGGAGGATTGCGGGTCGACAACAACAGCGCCTTCGGCGATGACTTCAAATGGGTGACGTACCCGAAAGTCGCGCTGTCATGGGTGGTGAACGAGGAGCCGTTTTGGAAGTTCGGCAACGTCGTCAACACGCTCAAGCTCCGCGCCGCGTACGGGCAGTCCGGACGGCAGCCTAACGCCTTCGCCGCGCTGCGAACGTTCCTTCCGGTTCCGGGGCCTGGCGGCTCGAACGCCGTGACGCCGAACTCGTTCGGCAACGCCGATCTCAAGCCCGAGCGCGGCAAAGAGCTCGAGCTCGGGTTCGAGGGTGAGCTGTTCAACCGGCTGAGCCTGGACTTCACGTACTTCAACAAGCAGACCGAAGACGTCATCCTGAACCAGCCCATCGCGCCGTCGAGTGGATTCCCGGGACAGCGGTTCGCGAACCTCGGACGCGTCGACAACCACGGCATCGAGCTGGCGGCCACGCTGCGCGCGCTGACGCTGCGTAACGTGTCGTGGGACATCGGCGGCAACGTCGCGACCAACAAGGACGAGATCAAGGATCTCGGCGGTTTGCCAAGCGTGATCGCGAGCGCCGGGCAGTACAACACCGTCGGCTACCCCATCGGCGCGATCTTCACACGCCGCGTGGTGTCCGCCGACCGTGACCCGGACACCGGCATGGCGACGAACGTGATGTGCGATGGTGGGCCGGGTAATGCGGCCGTTCCATGCAACGCGCAGGCTCCCCTCGTGTTCATTGGCACGCCGACGCCGAAGCTGACCGGCGCCGTCACGAACACCGTCACGATCATGAACCGCCTGCGACTCTACGCGATGGTCGATTTCAAGCGCGGACACCGCCAGTACAACGCCACCGAGAACATCCGTTGCCAGGGGCTCATCGGCGCCGGCCTGTGCCGCGCGAACTACTTCCCGGAAGAATACTCACCGGTGTACCTCGCGGAGACGGCGGGTAGCGCGTTCGCGTTAGGCATGATCGACCAGTACTGGCAGGACGCCTCGTTCGTCAAGCTGCGCGAGGTTTCCGGCACGTTCACGTTCCCGGACCGCTGGCTCTGGGGCGGCGGCTCGCGCGCGTCGTTGACGCTCGCCGCCCGAGAGCTCGCCCTCTGGACCGACTATCGCGGCCCCGATCCCGAGGTCAACCGATACGACATCGCCGGGACGGCACTCCTGCAGGACCAGGCACTCATTCCACCGCTCAGTCGCCTCATCGCGACCCTCAACGTGAGGTTCTGACCGATGCGAACCACGAAGCTCGCCTTCATGATCGCGGCGGCTGGCGCGCTCGCTGCGTGCACCGAGCTCACGACGCTCGAGCAGGAGAACCCAGGCCAGCTCGATGCGTCAGGGCTCTACGTTCCGGCGAACGCCCAGCTGCTCGTCAACGGCGTCATCGCCGACTTCGAGTGCGCGTTCTCCCGCTACGCGTTCGGCAGCGCGGTGTTCAGCGACGAGCTGACGAACGCGTTTTCCTCATCGAACACCTTCGATTACGACCGGCGGACGCTGCCGCCCACCGCGCCGTACGGAAACACGACGTGCGGCACCGGTCAGACGGCGCCGATCTACACGCCGTTGTCGATCGCGCGCGCCGCGGGTGATACCGTCTATTCGTACCTGGCGGGATGGACGGACGCGCAGGTCGCGGACCGCAGCAAGCTCATGGCGCAGGCGGCAACGTACGCCGGTTACAGCCTCGTGCTGCTCGGCGAGTCCATGTGCTCGGCGGCGATCAACCTCGGGCCGGAGCTCACGCCCGCACAGCTCTTCGCCGAGGCACGTACCCGGTTCGACAACGCGGTGACGGCAGCCACGGCGGCCGACGACGAGGCCACGCTCAACCTCGCGCTGCTCGGTCGTGCCCGAACGCTGCTCAATCTCGGCGATGCGGCAGCCGCAGCGACCGATGCCGAGAAGATTCCGGCCGATTTCGTCGCGAACATCCGTACGAACGCAACGACGGCGCGACAGCAGAACTACGTCTTCCTCGGCGTCAGCCAGAGCAACTGGGCATCGATTGACCCGTCGTTCCGGGACCTGACGGTCGACGGCGTCGCCGATCCTCGCGTGGCCGTGACGAACACGGGCCGCACGGGCACGGCCGGCGTTCCCATCTGGACGGCCGACAAGTACGCGACTCTGGCAACCCCGATTCCAGTCGCGCGGTGGGCGGAAGCACAGCTCATCATCGCCGAGGCGCGAGCGGCCGAGAACGACCTGGCCGGAGCGGCCGAGGCGATTAACGCCGTACGCGCGACACACTCTGGTCTTCCGCAATACGACGCGACCGGCCAGACGCAGGCCGAGGTGTTGGCGCAGATCATCGAAGAGCGCCGCCGCGAGCTGTACCTCGAGGGCCATCGGCTGGGCGACCTGCGTCGCTACAACCTGGAGTTTCAGCCCGCAGCGGGAACGCCGTATCCGAACGGCGGCACGTACGGAGATCTGAAGTGCTTCCCGTTACCAGATGTCGAGCGCATCAACAATCCGAACATCGGAGGGTGAGCCGTGAGTCTCGTCGGGAGCACACGACGCTGGGTTGTTCTCGCGCCGCTCGCCGCATGGGTACCCGTGGACGCACGGTCGGCACCCGCGTCGCTTCTGCACCGTGTGGCCATGGAGCGCGGCAGCGGCGACAGCGCGCGAACAGCGGAGATCGAGGGTCCGCCCGTACCCATGACCGCCGATGCCATGGTGATCGGCGGCGGTGTTCGTGTTCCGTCGGCGCGAGCCTGACGCCGCCTGGCCCTCCCGCCTGCCGGGCTATCCGGTGACGCCCATGCTGCTGTTCGTCGGCGCCGCGGCCGCGCTCGTTATCAACACCGTCGTCACGCAGTCGCTGCGCGCCCCGATCGACCTCGGCGTCGTGGCGCTCGGGGCTCCCGCATTCTACGTGTGGCGTGCCCAACGCGCGCCGGGAACCGGACGCGGTCCTCGACCGCACTCCGCATCCGGCGGCGACGGTCCCTTCCAGCATTGAGAGGAGCGACGTATGACCACGCAAAGACCGCGACGCACCCCGGCACAGACGCCGCGACGGCTCATCCGCGGCACCGTGATCGCGTGTGCCCTGTCGTTCGCGACCGAATCCGCTGCGCAACAGAACGCCAGCGCCGCCGGCAACATCAGGGATTTCGACGCCTACGTCGCGAAGGCGATGAAAGACTGGAAGGTCCCTGGACTGGCCATCGCGATCGTGCGGAATGATTCCGTCGTGTTCGCGAAGGGCTACGGCGTGCGTAAGCTCGGTGAGCCGACACCGGTCGACCCGCGCACCGTGTTCGCCATCGGGTCGGCGTCGAAAGCGTTCACCGCGGCGGCCGTCGCGATGCTGGTCGACGACGGCAAGATGAAGTGGGATGCCCCGGTGACGAGCTACTTGCCCGGCTTCCAGATGTACGACCCGTACGTCACGCGCGAGCTCACGGTCCGCGACGCGCTCTCTCACCGCAGCGGGCTCGCACGTGGGGACCTCATGTGGTACGGCACCGCATTCGACCGCAGCGAGATCCTCCGCCGTGTCCGTCACCTCGAGCCCTCGTGGAGCTTCCGCTCGCAGTTCGGCTATCAGAACATCATGTATCTGGCCGCCGGAGAGGCCAGCGCGGCAGCGAGCGGGCGCGATTGGGATACGTTGATCCGGGAGCGCATCTTCACGCCGCTGGGGATGCGGGAGAGCTATACCAGCGTCCGCCCGCTCGCCTCGCTGCCTAACGTTGCCCAGCCGCACACCGAGATCGAGGACGTCGTCACCGTCGTTCCCTACAAGAACATCGACAACATCGGCCCGGCCGGCTCCATCAACTCCACCGTCCTCGACGTGGCGCAGTGGGTCCGGCTGCAGCTCGGCCAGGGGAAGTTCGCGGGGAAGCAGCTCATCTCGAGCGGCAACCTGACGCAGATGCATACGCCGCACACGGTCATCCCGCTCGCGCCGCCGTTCAGTCTGTTCACCCCGGAAGCCCACCTCCTCAACTACGGCATGGGGTGGTTCCTCAACGACCACAAGGGAAAGCTCGCCGTCCATCACGGCGGCAACATCGACGGGATGACTGCGCTGGTCGCGATGCTGCCCGAAGAGAAGTTGGGCACCGTCATCCTGACGAACATGAACGGGTCGCTGCTTCCGTCGGTGATGATGCATCGCATCTTCGACGACCATCTGAAGGTCCCGCCACGGGACTTCAGTGGCGAGATGCTCCGCAAGGTCGAGCCGCTGCTGAAGCAGCAGAAAGAGGCTCTCGCGAAGCTCGAAGCGTCCCGCGTACCGAACACGCGGCCGGCGCTCGCGCTCGAGAAGTACGCCGGCACGTATTCGGACAGCATGTACGGTGACGTCACCGTCCGCGCCGATGACGGCAAGCTGCGGATCAGTTACGGGGCGGTGTTCGACGGTGACCTCGAGCACTGGCATTACGACACGTTCCGCGCGGTGTGGCGCAACAAGGCGCTCGGGAAGTCGATGGTCACCTTCGTCGTGGACGGTACGGCGAAGGTCGCCGAGGCGAAGGTCGAGAACCTGGCCGATTTCCGGCGCGTGGCGGACAAGGCCGACACGACGGCGGCCGTCCAGCTCTCGGCCGCGGACCTCCAGAAGTTCGTAGGCAAGTTTGGCGCGAAGGAGCTGCCGTTCAATGTGGAGGTGCAGCTCGTCGGCAGTGCGCTGAAGATGTCGGT
>DAINRQ010000137.1:0-5350 GCA_036741775.1 Gemmatimonadaceae bacterium
TCGACGTGCAGCCGCGTCTCCCGATCCCCCGCCTTCTCCGACGCCGCCGCCAGCTCCCTATCCAGGTCACGTAGCTCCCCGCGGAGCATGTTCCGAATCTCCCCCATGTTCGGCGCCGGCGGCTGCGGACCCCGCTGCTGCGGCGGCGGACCCGCCCGACCCTCGTTCTCCTCCGGCGGCCGAATCTTCCGCCCGATCGCCTCCACGTAGCCGCGCTGCAACGCCCGCCGGTACGCATCCACCTTGGGCGATCCAGAACGCAATTCGGACCAGACAGCCGCGCGCAGATCCCCGAGCATATCCCCTAACGAGTAGGCCGCTGAAGGGTTCTCGGCCATGGCCTGGTACTCGACCAGCCGCGTCATCCGCCCGTCGTTCAGCATGTTGTTGAGCAACGCCGTCTGCGCCCGCTCCACCCGGTTGATCTGCCCGTACGCCTCGACCTTCCGCAGAATGCTCGGGTCGATCAGAAACGTCGGCGTCTGGAACGCGTTCTCAGCCAGGAACTTCATGGCCGCACGCTGCCGAGCCGCCGGCAGCGGCACGAACCGCGGTCCCGGCTGACTCCCGTACTTCTCCTGCGAGCTCACCCCACCGACGATGTTCACCACGTGGTTCATCTCGGTGCGCCACTGATTCACCATCCGGTCGTACAATTGCCCCAGCTCGACGAAGTCCTCGGTCGGCTTCACCGTCGCCTGCTCCAGCCACTGCATTCCGCGCTTCAAATTCTTGATTCCCAAGGCGGTGGCCTGCACGGCGTCGATGTCACCAACCGCCTCCGTCAGCTCGCCCGGGTCCGATCCGAACGACCCGGAGGTCGAGAACCGGAGGTAAGGCTTCGCGTCCTGCTCGCGCGCCCACTGATCCAGAATCCTTCGCTCGTCGTCCGCCGTGAGCGCGTTGTCGAGCGGCGCATACCCCCACTTCGTCGCCCAGATGTCGTACGGCCCGATCTTCGGGATGAGATCCTGCACCGCGATCTTGTCCTCGGGCTGCGCCACGTAGTTGAAGCGCGAGTAGTCCATCAGCGTCGGCGTGTGCCCCATCCGCCGCACGAAGTCCGCGTTCCGGATCGAGTCGATCGGATAGGCCGAGCTGGCCTTCATGTTGTGCTGGAAGCCTAACGTGTGACCCACCTCGTGCGCGGCCACGTACCGGATCAGCTCACCCATGAGCGAGTCCGGCAGCGGGAACTGGCGCGCCCGCGGGTCCAGCGCCGCGACCTGCGTGTAGTACCACGTCCTGCCTAACGTCATCACGTTGTGGTAGAACTGGATGTGCGCGTTCAGGATCTCCCCCGACCTTGGGTCGTGCACGTGCGGCCCGCTCGCGTTCTCCGTCGTCGACGGCAGCCAGCGAATGACCGAGTACCGCGCGTCCTCCGGGCTCCAGTCCGGATCGTCCGGCGCCACCTTGCCGAGAATCGCGTTCTTGAACCCCGCCGCCTCGAATGCCGGCTGCCAGTCCTCGACGCCCTTGATCAGATACGGAATCCACTGCTTCGGCGTGTTCCGGTCGATGTAGTACACGATCGGCTTGATCGGCTCCGAGACCGGCGCCTCCGCGTCTTTCTTCTCGAGCCGATAGCGCGTGATGTAACAGCGTTCCTCCGACCGATGCTCCGGGCGGCTGTAGTCCGTCACCCGCACCGAGAAGTAGCCGACGCGGCGGTCGCAGAGGCGCGGCTTCATCGCGACCTCGGGCAGCTTATGGAAGCTGTAATGCATCACCACCGTCGCGCTCGGCGCCGTCGTCCCGCGCTGACCGAAGCCGCCCTGCGGCTGATTCCCACCACCCTGCCCCTGCGGCGCGGGCGGGTTGTTGAACGTCAGCGTCGTCTCGACGTTCACGTTGTCCGGGAAGCTCACCGCGCGCTCGATGAAGCTCCGGTTCGCGTCGAGCTGCGCTCGCGGGCTGATGCGCTGCGCCGGCGAGAGCTCGAGCGGCACCTGCGTGAACATCCGCGTCACGTCGATGACCATCGAGCTATCCGGCCCGTACGCCTCGACGTTGAACACCGAGATGATGGGCTGCACGTTCGCCGCCTGCACCGCGCCGACGATGGGGCTCGTCGTGTCGCTCGCCATGATCTCGTACGACACGCCCCTCAGCAGCACGCGGTTGTCGCGCCGCTCCCACCTGAGCACCCTGTTGTTCAGCGCCTGGCCGCCATAACCGACGCCGAGCGTGGTCTTCGCGATCTCGCTCACGAGCAGAATGTCCTTGCCGAGCTCGCTGCGTGGGATCTCGAACATGAGCTTGCTCCCGATCCGGTGGACCTTGAACAGCCCGTCTCGCGTGTTCGCCTCCCGCGTTACCACACGCGCATAGGGCCGAGGGTTCGGCTCGGGCAGTTGAGCGCCACCTCCCCCGCCCTGGCGACCGGCACCGGCTTGACCCTCGCCAGGCGTTGTATCGGAGCGAGCGGGACTGCGAGCGGCGGCCTGGTTCCCCGCCGGGACGGGGTTCGGTGAAGGTGCGGGTTGCTGCGAGCAGGCGACGCCAAAGAGGATGGCGGCGGCTGTCGGCGCGATCGGACGCAGACTGGGTCGCATACGCTACAAGGATTCAGAGGTGTCTCGAGCGCTCCCCGCGACGGCGCGGGTGGGCGCCCAAACCAAATGGTCGTATGGGTCCAACGCGTGAGGGCGTATTGGCGTTGGAGCTCACCCCCGCGCCGAAGCGCCGTCCCGCGAGCTGGGCGGGGTCAGACTCAATCGCGGAAGACGCATCGATTCGAGTCTGACCCAATGAGTACCGCCCGTTACTCGGTGCAGTCCGCGCGCAGGATCGGACGCTCGAAGATCACGTCACCGTTGGCATTCACGACGAAGCGCCCGCCAAGGATCAGCCTCCCGCGCACCCCGAGCTCCGGCGACGAGAAGGTGAGGAAACTCTGGTACGTGCTGGTCGTCTGGCCCATCGCGCCCTGGTTGAAGACACCATGCTCGCGCTCCGCCACTCGATATTCGGCACCCGTGGTCTGCCCGACGCCGCGAAGCCCGATCGGCATGCTGTGAGTGAGCGAGTGGATGCCTCCGGTTGCGTCCCGCGTGATGGTGAATTTCTGGAAGACCTTCCCCTCCATGAGGATCTGTTCCGTGTACCCGTCCTCGCCGCAGGGATACGCCACCAGGGACCCCGTGAGGTCGTAGAGGTTCTCCTCGACCCAGCGCTCGACGCCGGTCGTGCTCGTCGAGAAAACCGGTGCGGCCGGAGCGACGGTGGCGTCGCGGGCAGGCGACGTGGGCTCGTCAGTGCAAGCGCCAGCCAGTAGGGCGAGCACCGCTGCGGACGCGACGCGAAAAGCCATCGTGGACATGTGAGTCTCCTCGAGTAATCGGCATTGGGTTGCGGGCAGGGTCGCGCGCCCGTGTGCCCTCAATGCCGAAAACCAGCGAGGATTCCCTCAAGAGCGTGTCACTGCGCGGCGCTCAGTTCCCATCTTCACGGCGTGGCGTGCCGGCCCGGCTGCGTCTCCTGAAGTGCCAGGGCAGCATGAGGATCGCCATCGCGATCGTGACGAGGATCGCGACGACGCCGACACGTCCCGGCCATGGACCGAGAAAGTCGATGACCGACGGCTGCCCCGGCTTCGAGTCGCCCACGTAGCCGTAGTTGAACCCGAAGACGACGTCTACCGTGAACACCACAACGAGATACACGAACCCCGCCGCCAGCGCGAATCGGTAATCGCGCCAGCTCGGCCGATAGCCGCGTACCGCTACCACATAGATCGCGATGCCGATCGTGCCCGCGTGGCTGGTCCAGAACATCCAGAACCAGATGTCGTTAGGTCCCTGGATCAGATCGGGGGTGATGACCGCCTGCAAGCTCATCCCGATCCCCCAGAAGTAGAGCAGCACGTTCGCCCATGGCCGCGGCGAGAGCAGCACGAGCCCCGCGAGCAGCGCCGTAATGTCGCATACCTGGAGTGGCAGCGAGCGCGCGGCGTCGAATCGCGCCGGCATCAGCCACCAGACGTTGCTCACGACCCACACGCCGAGCATCCCCCACCCCAGCGTGCGCTCGATTCGCCCTCGGCGCGCCGCGTCCGACCGCCGCCCCGCGCGGATCAACAGCACTGTCGCAACGGCGAAGAGGAGCAGGATGCCCGCGTGCATCGCCGAGAACGGCTGGAACGCCCTATCTATAGTAGTCGGCATAGGTCGAATTACCCCTGACCATTGTCGGGGGGCGAACTGCGGCCGGGACGGTTAGAATAGTCCCATGCTACGCATCACGCTGGCCGCGCTCCATCTGCTCGCGCTGGGGATCGGTCTCGGGGCCGTCATCGCCCGTGGGACCGCCCTGCGTGAGCCGCCGAGCAACGCCGCGCTGCGGCGCGCTTTCCGATCGGACAGCCTGTGGGGGCTCGCCGCCTTTCTCTGGCTGTCCACTGGACTCTGGCGATGGTTCGCGGCGATCGAGAAGCCCACCGGGTACTACTTCAGTAACCCGGTGTTCCACACGAAGTTGGGCGTCTTTCTGCTCATCGTCGCGTTGGAGATCTGGCCGATCATCGTGCTCATGCGCTGGCGCCGGTCGTTCGCGGCCGGCGAATCGGCCGAGCGATTGATGGCGAGTGGAGCCGGCCGTCGCATCGCCGTGATCAGTCACGTCGAGGCGCTGCTGGTGGTAGCGATCGTTTTCCTGGCCGTGGCGATGGCCCGCGGCTACGGAGCACTCGGCGGGTAAGCCCTCCGTTTCATCCTCTGCACACTGGAGTGACCGATATGGATACGACTCGACGCGAATTCCTTGGCAAAGTGGCCGCGAACGCCGCCATGCTCGGCGCGATGCCGCTCGCGATGGATTTTCGGAGCCTCGACGCCGCCGCGTTGTCGTCGGCGACCGCCCAGCAGGGTGAGAAGTGGGACGTGAGCTGGGTCGGCAAGCTGACGGGCAAGCACAAGGCGGTCTTCGACGTGCCCGAAGTGGAGAGCGGCTACGGCGTGTGGCGCGCGACGATCTGGGGCAAGCAGTACCAGGACGTCCTCGGCGTGAACCCGAAGGACATGTCCGCGGCGGTCGTGCTGCGGCACAACGGCATCGTGCTCGCCATGCAGCAGTCGTTCTGGGACAAGTACGGGATCGGGAAGGCGAAGAACGTGATTCATCCGATCACGTACCAGCAGACGGACAAGAACCCGGTGCTGCTTTCATCGACCCGCGGTGAGTTGCCGGCGGCCTACGACGCGATGGCGCTCGACAAATTCATGGCGCGCGGGGGCATCGCGCTCGCGTGCAACCTCGCGCTCGCGGACTGCATTGAGCTCATCAAGACGAAGGAGGGGGTGAGCGACGCCGAGGCGCGGAAGCAGGCGCTCGCGTACATGGTGCCGGG
>DAINRQ010000137.1:5450-15598 GCA_036741775.1 Gemmatimonadaceae bacterium
AAGACGTCCGTCGGCAACCCGGTGTTCATCGACCCGCGGAGCGTGAAGAAGGGCGCCGACGGCATCATCACCGCCACGGTGCGCGCGGAGTTCGTGAAGCCCGTGGCGACGCCGAAGGGTCCACTCACGTCGTCGCGCACGATCGTGATGTTCGACTGTGCGAAGAAAACGACTGCCGTGAAGGAGAACATCTACTTCCACGACGAGAAGAAGAACTCCGTCTACCAGCGCTCGGCTCCCGGAAAACCGGGGTTCGCGACGACGATCAAGGGCTCGCTCCCGGACGTCGCGCTCGCGTACGTCTGCAAACCTTAATCGGGGTCAGATGCGAATATCATCGGTTTGTTGCCTCGGCAACAAACCGATGATATTCGCATCTGACCCCGATTAAGGTTTAGATCCAGAGAAACGCCGGGTGATCGACTCCGGTGCGAGCGCGGAGGACCCGCTCGTACACGCGTGCCCCCGCGTTCCCGTTCGTGAACATCACCGTCGCCGAGCCTGACGCCGGCTCCACGATCACGAAGTTCTTGAAGCCGGGATTGTCGCCCCAGTGCCAGAAGTACTGGCGCCCCTCGTGCCGCTCGACACCGACTCCGAGCCCCCAGCCTAACGCCTCGTTGATCGCGACGCGCTGCGGCAGCATGCGGTCGAGCAGCGCGCCGCCACCGCTCACCGAGCCCGCGCCGAGGAGCCAGCGCACGAACGTGCCGTAGTCGCGCGCCGAGGTCATGAGCGAGGCCGCCGCGTTCGGCACGAGGAAGTTCGGGAGCACCGGAAGGTTCGCGTCGGCACTCGGCATGGCGCGCTCGACGTCGTCGTTCGTCCAGTCGTCCAGCGTCCTCGCCGACGACGCCGCGGCGAGCGCTCGAAACGCCTTCGCGATTCGCACGTGGTGGCTGTCGAACGCGACACCGCGATTCGAGTGCGGCGAGGCCAGGATGGCGTCGAGCTCCGGGCGCCAGATGAAGCTGCTCGACCGCATGCCTAACGGCTCGAACACGCGTTCGCGCGCGAGCCGAGAGAGCCCTTTTCCGGTGAGCTTCTCGGCCACGCGTTGCAGGAAGAAGAACCCTTCGCCGGAGTAGGAGAAGCGCGAACCCGGCGGGAAGTCCGACGTCAGTGTCGTGTCGCGCCCGCCTCGCCAGTTGCGCCACCCACCCGAGTGGCTGAGGACGTGCGCGGCCGTGATCGTCTTCGCGCGCTCGTCGGCCGGGTTGGGGAGCGCGAGGTAGTCGCCCAGCGGCTTCTCGATGTCGACCAGCCCCTCGGCGGCGAGCTGCAGGACGATCGCGGTGAACACCGGCTTGCTGAGCGACGCCGCCTCGAAGAGGGTGTCGCCGGTGACCGCATCCTGCGATCCTGCTCGGCGGACGCCGTATCCCTCGACGGCGATATCGGCACCCCGCACCGTTGCGATCGACATCCCCGGCACGCTCGCGAGGCGCATGAGGCGTGCGATCTCATCTCCGCCACCGGCCGGGCCGGGCGTCGCGGCGGACGCTGCCGGCGTGGTAGACGCAGCAGTCCCGGTGCAGCCTGCCAACACCAGCGCGCCGGTGGCCATGAGCCACTCGCGGCGTCCGATCAGAGAGTGATCGTCGCCCGCGCTGGTATCCGTTTCCGCGGGTTGCTTATCAATCATCGTCTGCGCTGTTCCGTCGTGAAGGTGACGTGGGTTTGACTACCGGGCGCCGCCGTTGGTTGGCACCTGCGGTGGACCGAGTCTGAGGGTGCGATAAGGCGTGGCATTTCCGGAGCGGAGCTTAGTCATTCCGAGCGGAGCGGCCGGTCCGCCAATACGATCCCCGGCCCCACGACCGTCTGGCCAAATTTGGCCAGACGGCGAGGTCGGCACGGATCAGCAGTGACCCCGACGGTGGCAACTACAGAGGCCGCCAGGCACCGCGGAGAACTATACCGTCGATCTCACGCGTAACTGTAATATCCATAAGAGGATTGCGTCTCAATAACACGACGTCTGCCTGAGTGCCAACAGCCACCCGACCTATATCCTCACGACCGAGGAACTTTGCGGCGTTCGTCGTTGCGCCCTCGAGCGCCTGATATGGCGACAATCCAGCCGCCACGAACTCGCGTAGTTCGTCGTGAATCGATGTGCCGGCAGCGACAACGTCGATGCCCGCATCGGTCCCAACCAATAGCCCACCTCCAGCACGAGCGAGCTCGAGCACGAAACGACGCCGGTTCGCAACGATCCGATTTGCATCTGCGGCCGAATGTTGTTGGCGGGCGAGCGTCGAGTAGATCGTGAGCGTTGGGCAGTTCCACACGCCAGCCTGCACCGTCGCCTCGATCAGCGATCCGAACCGCGACGGGTCCGAATCGACCCAGCCGAACGTGCCGCCTCGCCCCGTCCGACTCAGTGCGCGATCGTAGCCCGTGAAGTGCTCGATCGACCGCATCCCCTCGTCGATCGCGTGCCGTACATCCACCGCCAGCGGCACGTGACCGACGACCGGGAACCCAGCGGACCGCGCGACGCTCATGATCGAGTCGAATACCGCGGGTGCGAGCCGCGCGTACGACTTGAGGTACGTCCACCCGCCTTCCACCTGCGCGAGAACCGCCTCGCGCGCGGCATTCGCGTCGGTCACGATCACCGTCTCCGGCCATTGCGGCGGGGTCCCGTCCAACCCGGGGCTCGCACTCACGACGCGCGGCCCCGACCGCGTACCAGCTTCGATGTCGCGCATCCACGCGGGTAGCACGCTGAAGCCCCACATGTTGCGCACGGTGCCGATGCCCGCGGTGACATACGCGTCGAGCTCACTGCTCCGGAGATGCACGTGCATGTCGATGAGCGCAGGCATGACGTACCGGCCGGCCCCTTCCACGACCACCGCCCCCTCGGGGACGCTCGCGCTGGCAGACGGCTCGATCGACTGGATGACGCCGTCGCGGATGACGATCGTCCGATCGGCGAGCACCGTGTTCGAGGTCATAGGCACAACGTTCACGCCCACGATAGCGAGTGGCGTATCCGCAGTCGTGGCGTCCGGATCTCGAACATTCGGCCCCGGCTCGCTGCCCAGGCTCTCCCCGCAGGCCAGGAGCATGCATACGAGGCTGGGTAGCAGCGAGCGAGCACTGCGGAGCGACAGGTGCATGGCCAGATGATGCGTCTTGGCGCCGATTCGATTGGCTCGGATGACGAACCTCGCACCATCCTCGCACAGACCGATGAACATCCATCCGTCGGTTCACAGGACGGTAATCCGGTCCGGCAGCGGCCACCCAATCCGGCTCGCCGCCAAGGATGGCAACCGGTTAGCTTCACCACGGCGCCGCGAACTTCCGCCGCCGGTGGAGGGTGGGCGCCACAACCTTAAATAGGGACATGGGTGACGGGCGCCGTGCTGGACGGCGTCCTGTGTTCCAGGTCCGAACTTGGGAACCGCAATGAAGCCGATTCGCTTGCTTTGGGTCGTTGTCTTTGCCGCCTGCACCTCGGCGCGACCCACGCCCGAGCCCGCCCCGACGCCCGCGCCTCCGGCGGCCAACCCCACGCCGACTCAGCCGCAACCAACCACGCCGGCGCCGACCGCGGCTCCGCTCACCGAGGCCCCGCGCGACTGGCAGCTCCTCGACCGCGGCACCGACCGCGTCACGGGGATCAGCCTCCGCCGCGCCGAGCGTGAGCTGCTCGCGAGCAAGCAGCCGCAGCGGACCGTCATCGTTGCCGTGATCGATGGCGGCATCGACACCGCGCACGCCGGGCTCAAGGCGAATCTCTGGACGAACTCAAAAGAAGTTGCCGGCAACGCACGTGACGACGACCGCAACGGATACGCCGACGATACGCGTGGCTGGAACTTCATCGGCGGCAAGGACGGCAAATCCGTGAACGAGGACGCACTCGAGGTGACTCGGCTCCACGCGCGCTGCACGAATCCCACCAACGGCGCCGGCGCTCGGCTCCCCCAGCCTGACGCCGCGACGTGCAACCGCGCGCGCGAGGAGTACGAGAAGGAACGCGCCGAGACCGAGCAGCTGTCGCAGCAGGTGCAGCAGATCTCGCTCGTGTCCAGCCGCGTGAACGAGATCCTTCGTCGCGCCATGAACACCGACTCGCTCACGCGCGCGAACGTGAACGCGTTCGCGCCCACCAGTGTCGAGACGCAACAGGCGAAGGCCATGTGGCTGCGCCTCGCCGATGCGGGTATCACCGAGAAAGATCTCGAGGAAGCGAAGGAAGACATCGAGAGCAAGTTGAAGTACGGGCTCAACACGTCCTTCGACCCGCGGGGCATCGTCGGCGACAACTACGCGAACCCCAACGAGCGTCACTACGGCAACTCGGATGTGATGGGCCCGGACGCGAAACACGGCACGCACGTGGCCGGCATCATCGGCGGCGTTCGCGGAACGCCTGACGGCATCGACGGGATCGCCACGAACGTGAAGCTGATGATGATTCGCACGGTGCCCGACGGCGACGAGCGTGACAAGGACGTCGCGAACGCGATTCGCTATGCCGTGGACAACGGCGCGCAGATCATCAACATGAGCTTCGGCAAGGGCTTCTCGCCGGAGAAGGCCGTGGTGGACGAGGCGGTGAAGTACGCCGACTCGAAGGGCGTCCTCATGGTGCACGCCGCCGGGAACGACGGTGAGAACCTGGCCGAGAAGCCGAGCTTCCCGACGCCGACGTACGTGGACGGCGGTCGGCCGAACAACTGGATCGAGGTGGGCGCGTCGTCGTGGAAGGGGCTCGACAGCCTCGCCGCGCCGTTCTCGAACTACGGCAAGGCACAGGTGGACGTCTTCGCGCCGGGCGTGGACATTCTCTCGACGGTGCCGGGCGGCGGCTACGAGCGCCAGAGCGGCACGAGCATGGCGGCGCCGGTGGTCTCCGGGCTCGCCGCGATGCTCATGTCGTACTACCCCAACCTCACGGCGGCAGACGTCAAGCGCATCCTGCTCGAGTCGGCGACTCGTTATGCGGATCAGACCGTCGTCCGGCCGGGCGAAGCGGGTGGCACGGTACGATTCGGCGAGCTCTCGGCCACCGGGGCCATTGTCAACGCATACGAGGCGGTAAAGCTCGCCGAGCAGATGAGTGCGACCAAGCCATAGCGAGGAACGAACGGCCCCATAGTCGGTTTGCAGTCGTCGGAGTCATCAGTTTCCAGTAATACAGTCATGGGTTGTCAGTTGAGTCACTGGCAACTCATGACTGTACGACTCGCATCTGATGACTCCACGGACTGATGACTCGCGACTGGCACGATCCGTTCGCGGGCCATCCCGTTCTCAGTTCTCGGCTCGAAGTGCGACGACTGGATCGACCCTGGCCCCGGCGCGGGCCGGGATGAGACTGGCGAGGGCGGCGATGATGAGGAGCCCTAACGCGACCGACGCGAGGGTGAGCGCATCGACAGGACTGACCTCGAAGAGCATGGCCTCGAGCGCGTGGTTCGCGATGATCGCGCCTACCAGCCCTGCCGCGGCGCCGAGCGACGCCAGCACGAGCCCTCGACGCAGCACGACCCAGAGCACCTGCGCGCCGGTGGCGCCTAACGCCATTCGGACTCCGAGCTCGCGCGTGCGCTGCCGAACCATCGTCGCCATCACCGCGTAGAGGCCAACGGCCGCGAGCACGAGCGCGGCGAGGGCGAACGCGGACAGGAGCAGAGCGTTGAGGCGCGGCTGCGCGCGCCGCTGGTCCGCGAGCTCCTCGAACGGAGTCGCACTGGCGAGCGCGACGCTCGGGTCCACTTCCTCGACCGCGGTGCGAACCGCAGCGGCGATGCCGGAGCCTGTGCGCTCCGTGCGAATGGCCAGCGTCATCGGAGCGACCGGAAACGACGACTGCGCGAGCGCGAAGTAAATCGTTGGGCGCGCCTCGCGCAGCTCCCGGTAGCGCGTGTCCGGCACGACGCCAACAACCGTGAACGCCGGCGGCGCACCGGGCGCGAACCCCAGCCGCTTGCCGATCGGGTCCGCGTTCGGCCAGTAGTGATTGGCGGCCGACTCGCTCAGAATCACCGACGTGGGCGCGCCCTCCCGGTCTTCCGCCGTGAACGCTCGGCCCCGGAGGACGGGGATCCCGAGCGTCGAGAAGTAGTCGGGCGTCACGACATCCATCGCCAGCATCGGGTTCTGCCCGGCCTCCTCCGGCGTCTGCCCTTCGGCCGCGGGTTTACCGTCGAACGTATTCCCCGCGTACGGGCTCGCGAGGACGGGCGTCACCGCACGTATGCCGGGAATCGCCTTCACTCGCGGGACCAGTTGGTCGAGCAAGGCGATCTGCTTCCGCTTGTCGTTCACCATCTCGAGTGGCAGCGACAGCTCCGCGAACGCGAGCCGCGACGTCTCGAACGCGACGTCCACACGTTCGAGCTTGATGAGACTTCGCGTGATGAGCCCCGCCGCCGACACCACGACGAGCGCGAGCGCGACCTGCCCCGTCACGAGCAGTTCGGTGCCGAGGCGGAATCGGCGGCTCTGACTGCTCTGCCGGGTCCCCGACCGCAGGGCGTTCTGCAGCTCGACACGTGAGGTGACGAACGCCGGCACGACCGCGAACAGCAGCGTGACGAGCGCCGTGATGCCGGCCGCCCCTCCGAACGCCCGCGCGTCGAGCCGGATCTCGTCGAGGCGCGGGATGCCGGGCGGCGCGACCGCCACGAAGCCACGGATGGCCACCACGGCCAGCACCGTGCCGACGACGGCGCCAATCAGAGCGAGGAGCGCGCTCTCCCCGAGCAGCTGTGCAATGATACGCCCTCGTCCGGCACCTAACGCCGAACGTACCGCGATCTCGCGCACGCGCGCGATCCCGCGCACGAGGAGCAGGTTCGCGACGTTGATGCAGGTAATGAGAAGCAGGAGACCGGCAGCAGCTGCGAACGCGAGCACGGCCGGGCGCGCGTCTCCGAGCGCGGCCACATCGAACGGGTGAACGACGCCAACGAGCTCACGCGTCATCGGCGGCGCACCCGGACGCGCGAAGAATGCCTGCAGTTCGGTGCGCGCATCGGAGGGCTTGGCGCCGGGACGCAGGCGGCCCAACACGTGGAGCTCGGCGTACAGCGCATGCGGCCCCATGGGCCCCGACGCCGGGATCACCGGCGCCCAGAAGTCGGTACCGCGAGGATAATCGAGTCCCTGCGGCATCACGCCGACGATCGTGTGGGCGATGCCGTTCATGTGGAGCACCAGCTGCCGGCCAATCACCGACGAGTCGCCGCCGAATCGCTCGCGCCACGCCGAATGACTCAGCAGCGCAACGGGCGCCGCGCCCCGAACGTCGTCGTCGGGTCGGAGCGCACGACCGAGCAGGGGACGAGCGCCGAGGGCGTCGAAGTATCCACCGGATACGAGCGAACGCTGCAGCCCGTACACCTGAGTGCCGTCGCGGATGGGCGTGGGGCGCGCACCGCCGTAGCCGAAGAACTCGACGCGCTCGAGCGTGCGAGCGGATGCAGCGAAGGCGCGCGCGTCATCGAGCAGAAGGGGGAAGCGGTCGAAGCTTCCGTCGCGCGTAGCACCCCAGAGCACGACGAGGCTTCCCTGGTCGGCGACCGGCAAGCGTCGCAGCAGCAGCGTGTCCGCAACCGTGAAGACGGCGGTGGCGAGACCGATGCCGAGTCCGAGCGTGAGCGCGGCCGTAATGGTGAACCCGGGCGCGCGCGCCAGGCTGCGAGCAGCAGCGCGCACGGCAGCGAGCGAATCAGTCATGGACCCTCCTGAGGTTCAAATGGTCGCTCAGCGGGACGCGGGAGGGAAGTCCTGTGGATGGCGAGCGCCGGTCGGTAGCGCTCGGCATCACGGTAAGGACGGCCAGTGAATGAGTGTGGGTGTCGGGCGGGCTCGGTGGCGCATCGAGAGCCCTTTTTCGGGGAGGGGGATCCAAGTAGTGAGTAACCAGTCGGGAGTAGCCAGTAGATCAGTCGTTGACTGGATGACTGGCTGACTCAGTACTGGCTACTCACTACTTGGATTCCGGCTCCCGATAGAGGGCCGTCCAGGCCGCGACAAAACCCGCCGAGCACCCACACTCATTCGCTGGCTGTCCCCCGCTGCTCGTCCTCTATGGGCGTCCCCCGCCGCCTGAGCCTCGCGAGGAGCCGCTCCCCCGCGAACCGGAGGATGACCGTCAGCACGGCAAAGCGAATCGCGCGCCCGACCACGATCGCTGGGAAGAATTGTACGAACGGCAGGCCGAACGCACCGGCCGCAATCGACGTGAGCTTCGCGGACAGGGGCGAGATGGTGCTCACGAACACGAGCATCCACCCGTGGCGCTCGAACATCGCTTCGCTCGCCGTCAGGGTCGCGGGACTCACGCCTAACGCGGAAATGATGGGGCGCGCGGCTCCCTCCAGCGCCTGGGAGCCGATGAGGTAGGCAATGCACCCTCCGGCGACGGCCCCGACCGTGGCCCACATCGCCAGCCACGGGGCGCGGGGCGGGTCGGCGACCGCGAGCGGCGCGAACACGGCCCCACTCGGACCAGGGACCACCGCGCTCTGGCAGAACTCCCACGTCGCGGTCGCCGACCCGGCCCACCCGGATTCCGCCCATCGATGCAGCGCGGCGATGACGCGAGAGAGCATGGAAGGAATCTAGCGGCGCGACCGCGGTGGACTGGACCGGAGGCCGAGGACGGTAGGTAGTACCAGGTGGTCTGGCTGGCGACTGGCCGGCGGGTTGCGTGGCGGGATCACGGTCCCAACACATACTTTCGGGTTGACCATGCGCGCATGTCGTGCGCGTCTGACTCACGCAGCGAGGACGCTGATGCCTACGATCCATGTCCGGGCGGTCCGCACCGTTCCCCTGTTCCTGGTTTTCGGTTTCGCACTCACCGCCTGCGGCGGGCAGGAGGCTGGCGTGGTCGATAGCGCCGGACCGTCTGCGACCGTGGGCGCGACGGCCGCCGGCAGCGACGCGGAGGTCGCCTTCGCGTTCACCGATGCCGACCTCGACGCGTACATCCGCGGCATGCGCAAGGAGATCGAGCTCGTGAAGGCGGCGAAGGAGCGCGGCGCGGCAGCCCGGACGCCGGAGGAGCGGGGCGCGGCCGCGCAGGCCGAGTTCGATGTGACCACCATTCCGGCAGCTGCCGACTCCATCGGTGTTCCTATCGATCGCTACCAGGCGACTCGCCGGACCGTGAATCGCGTGCTCCAGACGCTCGACTTCCAGGGGAAGATCCCCGGGCCGATGGAGATGGACACCGCTCGCGCGAGCCCCGAGATGAAGCAGCGCCTCGCGACGGACCCCTTTCTGGAGCTTCCGCCGGCGTCGGCGACCTCCCTCAAATCCCGGCTGGACGAGGTGTCGGCCGTCTGGATGGAGTACGTGAACCTCGTGGCGGTGAGTGGCTAGCGTTAGGCATCTCGTGATCGCGGTGCTGGCGCTGGGCTGTAGTGGAACCAGTGGCCAGCCCGACCTGGGCGTCTCGGAGTCGCCACCGGCCACGATGGCCCGGTGGCAGGGCACGATTTGGCAGGCGCGCGGCGATGTCGTCCCGGGCGACCTCGGTCAGGGCGTCGTTTTCCTCGGCATCGCTGAAGACAAGGGCGCGCGGAATCTCGAGGACACGCTGGTCCTGCGCGCCACCCCCGACTCGGCGGCGGTCCCGGTCGGCGCGATGCTCTTCTCCGTCGCGCCGGATGGCCAGACGACCTACCGCGTCGCCGCTGCGGACAGTCTGCGTCCGAATCTCGTCGAGCACGGGTATGAGGAATCGGGCGTGCCGTTCGACAGCACTGACCGTTCGGGGCGCTGGGTGCGCGCCATCCTCGGCTACCGGGCCAACGACTCTGCGCTCGTGGGTTGGGTCGATTCGAAGGCCCCCGGAGCGGAAACGAAGCGATGGGCAGACGTGCTCGCTGATGGGCCGATCTTCTTCCCCAGGGCTGAACTGGCTGCGTTCCATTCGGCGCCGGAGCCGAGTCGTCAGGTATCGCCTCCGCAGACGGAACCCGAGTACGCGATGTATGGCGAGGAGGCACGGGGACGATGGCTACGCGTGCGCGTGGTTCAGCCGTCGGACCTTTGCACTCCGCCCGACTCCGTTCGACGCGAAACGCGGACGCTCTGGATTCGCTACCTCGACGACCGCGGTCGGCCTAACGTGTGGTACCACACGCGCGGGTGTTGAGCGCCACCCG
>DAINRQ010000138.1:0-15344 GCA_036741775.1 Gemmatimonadaceae bacterium
CAGCTATCAGCAAAGCATGAACCCTCGGGACGCTTCTTCTGGGTGAGAGAGGCATCCCGAGGGTTCTCGCTTTGCTGGTAGCTGTTCGCTGTTAGCTGATAGCTGCGACAGCTTGTATTTCTATCTGATACCCGTAATGCAGCTCCTTCACCGGCACAACCGCACGGGCCGGCTTGTGCGAGCCCATGACTCGCGCGTACGCCGCGTTTACCCCGCCCCACAACTCGATGTCGGAGATGTAGATCGTCATCTGCAGCACGCGATCGAGTCCGCTCCCGGCCGCGACGAGAATCGCCTCCACGTTTCGGAGCGTGCGCTCCGTCTGCTCCTCGATCGTGCCCACTGGCTTGTTCCGGTCCACCGGGTCGATCGGCAACTGTCCCGCGACGTACACGACGCCATTGTGAACGATACCCTGCGAATAATGGCCGGCCGCCGCCGGCGCATTGGGTGTGACCACGGAGTGCATGAAAACCTCGACCTGGTGAAGGAACCCGACCACCTAACGAGCACCGGCCCCGACCACGGTGCCGCGGCATTCGCCGAACCCGATGCGACGAAAACCCTCGCGCTCGCAGTGCGCGCGAAAAATGACCTCGTCGCCATCCTCGAGAAACCGCCGCTGCTCGCCGGTCGGTAACGTGATGGGCTCCGACCCACGCCACGTCAGCTCCAGCAGACAGCCGCGCGACTCCTTCGTGCTGCCGGAGACCGTGCCACTGGCGATCAGGTCACCGGACCGCAGGTTGCAGCCGTTGCTCGCGTGGTGCGCGATGAGCTGGGCCATCGTCCAATACATCTCGGTGAACGCCACCGACGAGATCCGTTCGGCCGCGATGTTCGCACGACGCATCCGCTCCGACCGCAGCCAGACCGATAACCGGATGTCGATCCCCCCGGCATCCTCGTTCTCGGGCGCGCGCAGGTACGGGAGCGGAGCCGGATCCCCCGCCGATCGACGGAACGCGGGTGCACGGAACGGCGCGAGCGCCTCGAGCGTCACCACCCACGGCGCCACCGTCGTCGCAAAATTCTTCGCCAGGAACGGGCCGAGCGGCTGGTACTCCCACGCCTGAATGTCACGCGCCGACCAATCGTTCACGAGACAGAGCCCGAAGAGGTGATCCTCCGCGGCCGCGACGGGGATCTCGCGGCCAAGCGCGTTGCCGGGTCCGATGTACGCACCGACCTCGAGCTCGTAGTCGAGTCGCGTCGTGGGACCGAAGCTGGGAGCCAGGTCGGAGTCGGCCTTCACCTGTCCCGACGGGCGCCGGACAACACCGCCGCTCACGCCGATCGACGATGCACGCCCGTGATAGCCGATCGGGACGTACTTGTAGTTAGGCAGCAACGGATTGTCGGGACGAAACATGCTCCCGACGTTCGTCGCGTGGTGGATGGAAGCGTAGAAGTCGGTGTAGTCTCCGATTTCTGCTGGCAGGAGTAGCTCGACGTCCGCCGCAGGCACGAGTAGGTCCGCCGCCAACCCGCGCGCGCGAGCCGCGACGTCCGAGCCCTCGCGCAACAGTTCTACGAGACCGGCACGTAGCGCGCGCCGAGGCGCACGGCCGAGCGCCATGAGCGGGTTCAACCGACCACCCGAACAGGCAGCCGCCGCCTCACGTGCTGGCCCATCCAGGAGGCCGTACCGGAGCACCGCCGCCACATCGAGGATCCGCTCACCGATCGCAACTCCGACGCTCGGCGCATCGTTGTCGTGCCGGCGAAACACCCCGAACGGAAGATTCTGGATCGGAAAATCGCCGTTCGCGTCGTTCGCCGAATCCACCCACGAACGAAGGTCCGCGCTGTGGGTCGCGTCGATGGCGCTCACAACATTCCCAGGGTCGAGAGGTCGTCGATCGGTTCGCGGAACGAGCACGACCCCCACGAGCGGGTCACCGTGCGCGCGGCTGCCAACTCTTCCGTCGACAGACGATGGCCCCGCCACGACACTCCGCCATCGTCGAACTCGAAGGCGGCGGCCCGCCGCTCCTCGAGCACCTCCTGCGCAACGGTGTCACCCGCACCGACGCGAAGGAACGCAGCGGCGAGCAGCACGTTCAGGAAGCCGTACATCGTGCTTCGGCTGCTGTCGGGAGCGTAGGTGAGCGCGTACTCCCCGCGAACGGGATGGTGAAGCCCCGCAGTCGCCTTGAACGGGACGTCGTGGGCAATGCACGCCGCCAGGAAGCGCACCAGGTGTTCGCTCGCCGGAAATGCGTCCGCGCTCGTTCCACCCGTGCGTACCTTCCCGAACGCCGCCGCACTAGCGATCGCCTGCACGAGCGGCTGCACATCGCCGTCGATCGGAATCTCGACGAACCGCTCGAGGTCATCCGGGAGGGCGCGCATGGCCGCCGCAATTGCGTCGGGTGTCGACGCTCGGAGCTCGACGGCCTGTACCTGCGCTGTCCACGCTCCGGTGCCGGACGCCGCGTTGAACGCGCGGACGCGCTCCATATCGGCAGGAATGTCGGAACCGAAGACAGCGCTCAAGCGCCAACCCTGGCTGCCTAACGCACCACCGCCCAGCGCGAACCGGGCCCGGGCGGTGGCCACGATCTCGTCGAGGCGCGCCGCCGGAACGACGAACCGGCCGAGCGCCCACGCGTCGGCGGAGTCGAGGTACGAAGCATACTCGGCCACCGCTCCCGGCATGTCGAGCTGCGCCGGCGGAAACAGCCCGGCGTAGTCAACGGCATCACGGAGCAGAATGCGAATCGGCGCCGCGCGATCAACACCTCGGGCGTGTGCGTTCACCCGATCGTCACTTCCTGCCGCGCGTCTTCTTCGGCGCGAGGATGGTCCCGCGACATGTCGGTGCGCCGCAATGGCACGCGTACACTTTCTCCCACTTCTCGTCCTCGGTCCCATCACGTTCGTACGCGTAATCGTACGTCAGCTCTTCCCCAGGCGCGATGTCGCGGATGGCCTCGATGTAAATGCGGCTCCTGTCATCGATCGCTTCGCAGTTCGGAGCGCAACTGTGGTTGATGAACCGCGCCTCGTTCCCGCCTACGGCGGCGTCGATCACCTTCTTGCTGGTGACGCTGAAGAGAAAGGTGTGGTGGCGGCCCATGCCGCCATCATCGTAGCGGCGATCCGCCTCGTCGGGAGAGATGACCTCGCCCGTGTACTCGATGATTCGTGTCCCGCGACGGATCGGCCGAATCGCGAACGCCCCGCGCCCCTGGATCGGGGATGAGCGAAGCACGAAGTACTTGTTGCCCGTTACGGGGGGTGGCACCGGCTGCGCGGCCTTCGCGCGCGCGGGACGCACGACACTGGATTTCTTCCCGCGCGTCGAGCCGGTGGGCGTTCGCGCCTTCGTGTCTCGACGACTCGTCCGAGCGGACGACTTGGCCTTCGACTTCGACCGAGTGCTGGGTGGCATCGCGAATCGATGTACTGGCGGAGAAAGTGGATGATTGGACGGAACGGCATCAAGGCCGCAGCGCGCGCATAATGCCCACGGCGGCCCGTCGACGCCAGCGCGCGGCGTGCGCGCGGCGTGCGCGCGGCGTGCGCGCGGCGTGCGCGCGGCTATAACGTAATCGATCAGCCGCGTCGATCGCCTTGTGGCCCGTTCGCGCGCTCGTCCTCGCGCGTCTCACGCCGGTCCCCTTCCCGCTCCTCGTCGCCTGATTCCGGGCTCGCATGCTCGTCGCTCGCATGCTCGTCGGTGCCGCGGGGAATGGAACGTCCCGAGGAGGGCTTCTTTCCTTTGTCGTCGCGTTCGTGACTTCGGTCTTCCATGCAGGCCTGTTCGTCGAGAGGGTTACATCGTAGGCGGCAGAGCACATGCCACGCGATGCATGGAAAACTGAAGGCAATCCGGCCATCTTCCCGTCGACCTCGCCACACGGCGCGGTACCCGGGGAACATTCACGGCACCTCTCCCCTCTAACGAGGTGCAGCCATTTTCAAACCTGGAGGAAGGCGATGCACACACGGCGTACATTCGTCGTCGCGATGCTCGGACTGGCGCTCGCCGGGTGTGGATCGAAGTCCCGGTCTGCCGCGGTTCCGCAGCCGCGCACGAGCGTCCGCGTGGAGAATCAGGGGTTCGCCGATATGACCATTTATGCGATCCGGAGCGGCCAGCGCGTACGCCTTGGTATCGCCACAGGAAGCTCCACATCCACGTTCACCATCCCCGCGAACCTCATTTTCGGCGCGACACCACTTCGCTTTCTCGCCGATCCGATCGGGGGCAGAGGAACACCGGTGAGCGACGAGATAACGGTCCAGCCGGGGGATCAGGTTCGGCTGGTGATTCCGCCTCGCTGAGCCCGCCCAGCCCGCTGAAAACGCCGACAACACAGAGGGCCCGGTGAGAGTTCACCGGGCCCTCTGGTTTCCCGCCACGCGGAGCGCCTAGAAGCGGCGCGCCGGGAACGTTGGCCGATGCGGGATCGGGTTGTTCGCAATGATGTCCGTCCCGCGCGGGCCCGGATACCGCGGATGCGGCATCGCGATCGGCCCGCCGTTCGGCCGGCGGTCCCTGCGCGGGTCACAGTGGTCGATGCCGCCCGAGCCACCACGCACGATGACGACGCCGATGATCGTGCCGATCGCCTCGCCCACACCACCGAGACCGCCACCACGCGATCCGCCGCCCACGTCGCCGCTGCCCGCGTCGGTCGTCGCTGGTGCGCTCCCTACCGGAGTGGGACGCGGCGAGACCGCCACGTTCGTCGGCGTATCGATCGCCGGAGCCGGAGCTTCCTCAGCCGGCTGCGGCTCTGGCACGTCGATCGTGTTCTCCGGTGCCGCGTCGGGCGCCATCGCAATCTCGGGCTCGCTCGCGGCCACCGGCCGGGCCAGTGGCTTACGCACGCTGCGGCGCTTCACCGGGGCGCTGGAGCGCGGCGACTCGATTGCCGATACGACGCGAGTCTGCTGATAGTCTCGCGCGCCGGCTGCCAGCTCGACGCTTGCCGCCGACGCCGCCTGCAGGTCGCGCTTCAGGTCGTCGGCGAGGACAGGCGCCTCATCGGACGTATTTCGCCCACAAGCGAGCGCCAACACTGCCACGGGCAGTACGGAGAACTTCACAAGCTTGTGCACGCTCCCTCCTCACACTGGGTCGATCGACCGCGGAGTACCTGAACCTCTACCGACGTCGCGCCGGACTGGCTGTTGCTACTGAATAAAAGGAATAGGGCCAGTGCAGACCGCGCACCACGCGTTGGCTCGCTCAAGAACGGTGCAAGTTCCGGTGGCGTCCACTGGACTGGACAGGTGGCTGTCTCCATTCCCGGACGCGGAACGACTCCGCGGACTCGGGCGTACTTCGCTCATGGCGTTCGGGTCCCCTCACTGCCCTCCCCATGCATCGGCCAATCCGCTCTGTTCCGCTTGTGTTCGCCGCTTTCGTTGTCGCATTCGCGGCGTGCCAGTCACCGTCCGATGAATCGACCGCAACGCTGACGGATGCCCGGCGCCAGGCAATCGCCGACTCGTTGATGGGGATGATCCGCTCGGCCTACGATCTCGACGCCCCCGACGTGATGGTAAGCCTGATGAGCCTGTATCCGGATTCAGGGCGCATCGTGTCGGCCAGCGGCGGGCGCGTGACGACTACTCGGGATTCCCTCGAGCGTGGCATCCGGTCGTTTTACGAGTACGTCGGCCGCAATATGCAGGAGCCGACCTGGAACTGGGGCCCTGCCCACGTCGACGTCCTCTCGCCCGACGCGGCCGTCGTGACGACCACCTATACGGTTCCGCACCGGACTCCAGCCGGCGCCCCGCACACCATCGCTGGCGCCATCACCGCCGTGTTCGCCCGCCGCGCGGGAAAATGGGTCGTCGTGCAGGAGCATTTGTCCGAGATGCCGCCGGAGGCGGTCGCGGCCGACACGACTACCGCGAACACGGCACATCAGCACTGACCAGGACGCGCCTAACGCGGTTGCATAGCGGCGCAACCGGGATCGTTCGGGCTCGCCGCGCCGAACCGCGATCGCACGAGGCGCGGCGGCCCGGTGTCGCCGATAACGACCACGAACAACCGATCGTACTCGCTGTCGCAGATCTCCCGCGGTTGCGGCGCGCCAAGCGCCCCGACGATCGCGGGGATCGTATTACTGTGCCCCACCACGAGGATGGTTCCGCCAGCATGCCTGCGAACCTGATCCGCAACCGCCTTCGCGTGCTGGGCGAGCGGCCCCGCGCCGACTACTTCGGACGTAACCTTGAGCGCCGCCGCCGTCGGTGCGGCGGTGCTGCGCGTACGGTCGTACTGCGTCGTGATGACGGCGGTCACGCCGGCGTCGCGCGCGACCTCGACGAGCGCCTGCGCCCGTGCCTGGCCGCTCTCCGTGAGCGGAGGATCCTGGGCCGGCTCCGCGGCCTTCTCGGCATGTCGGACGAGCAGCACGACCGTCGGCGCCGCTGTACGCGCCTGGGGTTGCGCGGCGCCCGTGGCGCCGACGGAGACGAGGGCTGCGGCGGCGAGAAGAAAGGGTTTCATCACAGGTCGTGTGTACGGGGAATCAGGCTTACGCGGACTGCGTTGGAGCGTTCCAGAGCCGTGGGTCATCGCTCACGACTTCCATGATGTACTCGGTCCCACCAGCCGTTGCTTCGCCTCGCTGGATGTGAAGCTCGCGAAAGCTAACGGGCTCGCCCATGGCGTTCGTGAGCTGGAGACGAAGGGCGTCGCGAGCACGGCGATAGCGCTCGAGCGCGGCCTGGTCCCCCTGCGCATTGTCGTAGAGCGAGAACACCGGCTCAGCGAGATCGTAGCCGAGCCCTGGGCGAAACACGCCGCGTACCGCACGGCTCGCCGGGTCGCGCCCCTCGAGCTCCGAGCGTCCGACGATGACGCCGGACATGGTCAGCGTGAAGCTCACATGCCTCCTTCGTGTGAC
This sequence comes from Gemmatimonadaceae bacterium, assembly GCA_036741775.1. Lineage (GTDB taxonomy): Bacteria > Gemmatimonadota > Gemmatimonadetes > Gemmatimonadales > Gemmatimonadaceae > JAJKIV01. The sequence continues at coordinate 6,882 of DAINRQ010000138.1, forward strand.
GTCAGCCGTTAGGCGCGTCGTCTGATCACGTTTCGCACGTACCACGCGGCCAGCAGGAGAAACGCGAGAATCAGAAGCGCGCCCTGGATCGCCGCGCGCCACATTCCCGGCGGCAGGACCTCCCCCGGCGCGGCAGCCGGGAGCGTCACGCACAGCGCGCTTCCCAGGGCACCGCACACTACGAGCAGGAGGGGCGCTCGCCGCTCCAGCCGCCACACCGCCAACGCGCTTGCGCCGCAGGCCAACGCAAACGCGCCGCCGGCAATCGCGATCATCCACCATCGGTATCGCTCGTCCTGCTCTGCGGTCATTCGACCCGCGAGGAGAAATCCGGCCATGGTGTACACGGTCAGCAGCGCCGCGAGCAGTTGGATCCCGATCGGTCGTGTCGGCATGCAGAAGGATGAGGCGGAGGCCGGCGCGAAGCCATGCGCTGGTTATTGACAAAATATTTTGTCAAAGCTATCCTGCACCGTCATTCGCCACGCAACGCCCCATGTACTCTGTCGTTCCGTTGACGTCGACCGCCGCCGCGGCGGCCATGCTCGACGACACGCGGCTCGCCATTCTGCGTCGGTTGCGGGAACCTGCCTCCGCGGCCACGGTCGCTGCCCACCTCGGTGCCCCGCGGCAGCGGATCGGATATCACGTCAGGGAGCTCGAGCGCGCAGGGCTGGTCGTGCCGGTTCAGGAACGCGCGCACGGGGGACTCGTCGAGCGCGTGTTGCAGGCGACCGCCGCGAGCTACGTCGTCGCACCACAGGCGCTCGGGCCTGTCGGCGCCGATCCTGGCGCCGTGGCCGATCGCTTCTCCAGCGCGTACCAGCTCGCCGTCGCGTCCCGCATTATCCGCGATCTCGCCGATCTCCGCGACCGTGCCGAGCGCGCGAACAAGACGGTGCCCACGCTCACGCTCGACACTCGCGTGCGGGTCGCGAACGCCGAGGCACAGCACGCGTTCGCTACCGAGTTAGCCAACGCCATCGCGCGAGTGGTCGAGAAGTTTCACGACGACGTGTCGCCGCGTGGGCGTGTGTTCGCGTGCGCCGTGACCGTGCACCCCGCCGTTGTCACGCCGTCCCCTAACGAGACCACCCTCGACGCTGGAGCTCCCCAATGATCCGTCCTCTTCGCGCGGTCGTGCTCGAAGCAACTCTCGACGCCTCACCGGCCGATGTCTGGCACGCCCTCACCGACGCCGAGATGCTCGCGGACTGGTTTCCGCGGGAGGCCTCGGCGCAACCGGGAGTTGGTGGCGTCGTCGAGATCGCGTGGGACGGCCCCGCGTGGCCGTCGACCATCGACGTCTGGGAGCCCGAGCGTCATCTCCGATGGGCCAGCACCATGCCCCCGGGACCCGATGGGCAACCACAACCCCGCATACTGATCGACTGGTTCATTTCGTCGGAGAATGGGCAGACTGTGCTGCGGCTCATCCAGTCCGGCTTCGGCCCCGGTGCCGAGTGGGACGGTCAGATCGAAGGGACGGAAGGCGGGTGGAAGTACTTCCTCTGGAACCTCGAGCAGATATTGATGCGGCATCGTGGTCGACACCGGCAGATGGTGTGGGTGCGCCCCCGTGTGCCCAGCTCGCGCGACGAGTTCTGGAAGTCGATCTTCGAGGGAGGGCTCGTGTCCGTCGACGGTGAGCAGTGCACGCTCACGCTGGGAGCGGTCACAACTCGAGGCGTCGTGGCCATTCTGGAATCCCCGGCGCGGTTCGCGGCTCGCTTCCCCGAGCTCGACGACGCGTTGCTGTTCATCGAGCTCGAGGGCTCCCGTCCTGGTTTTCACGCGGGATTCTGGCTGTCGACGTATGGCCTGGCCCCCGACCGTGTCGCCGCGCTGCAGGAAGCGATGAGCAACGCAGTAAGTGAATGCGTTCGTCGCGTGGCGCCGGCAGATGCCCCCGTGGAGGCGACGCGCTGAGGCCGTCGCGAGCATCCGACTGCAGCTCCGGGGCCCGGACTCCATGCGTGTCCGGGCCCCAGGCTTGTGAATGAGCCTCGCGTTCGCGACGATTCCGGACCGATCATCCACACCATTCACCCGCTCTATCATGCGCCGTCCACGGTTCCCGCTCCGGTCTGCGAACGCAGTGCTCCGCGCGTTGTCCACGCCGCTCGCTACCGCGGCCCTTGCCGCCGTCATCGTCCTGGTGCCCGCAGGGAGTCACGCCCAGCGTCCGCTCAAGGTTTACATCTCTGCCGACCTCGAGGGGATCGCTGGCGTCGTCACGGGGGACCAGCTCGGACCGTCGGGGTTCGAGTATGGTCGTGCCCGCGAATTCATGACGGGCGAAGTGCTCGCGGCCATTGCGGCCGCCCGGGAGGCGGGCGCCACGGAGATCGTTGTCAGCGACTCGCACGGCAACGGCGAAAGCCTCCTGATCGACCAGCTGCCGGACGACGTACGCATCATCCGCTCGTGGCCGCGTCCACTCATGATGATGGAGGGGATCGACTCGACCTTCTCCGCGGCGATTCTGATCGGATATCACTCCGGCACGACGAACCCGGCGGGTGTGCGCGCCCATACGATCTCGAGCGCGAATCTCGCCGGCGTTTCACTGAACGGCGTCACGGTGCCGGAAGCCGGCCTCAGTGCAGCCATTGCCGGCCGGTTCGGGGTCCCGGTCGTGCTGATCTCGGGTGACGACGTCGCCGTCGACGAGGCACGCCGTCTGCTTGGCGACGTCGAGGGCGCGGTCGTGAAGCGCGCCATCAGCTTTCACTCCGCATCGACCATGACGCCGAAGGCAGCGCAGCAACTCATTCGCGACCGCGTGAAGGCTGCACTGGCCCGGCGCGCCACGTTCAAGCCCTATGTCGTGCGAACGCCGGTGCAGCTCGACGTCGTGTTCAAGAACTACCGTCCGGCTGAGATGCTCGCGTACTTGCCGATGGTCGAGCGAACGACCGCGCACAGCGTTCGTTTCACCGGACGCGACATCGTCGAGGTGTCCAAGTTCATCGAGTTCATCGTGACCTACGAACCCGGCATCGCACCCTGACCGCCGCGCGGGCCCTCGCTCTCCCTCCCTTCTCAACGACACCTCATGGACTGGTTTACCGACCCGAATGCCTGGATCGGGCTGCTGACGCTGACCGTACTCGAGATCGTTCTCGGTATCGACAACATCATCTTCATCTCGATCCTCGCCGGAAAGCTGCCGGTGGAGCAGCGCGCGAAAGCGCGGAGGCTCGGCCTTCTCGGCGCGTTCGTGTCGCGGCTGGCGCTGCTGTTGAGCATTGCGTGGATCATTAGGCTGACCGCGCCGCTCTTCACGGCGTTCGGCGTCGGCATTTCAGGACGCGACCTCATTCTCATCATCGGCGGCCTCTTCCTGATCGGAAAGGCCACGCACGAGATCCACGACAAGCTCGAGGGCGAGGAGGAGACGTCGGCCGAGCGGAAGGTCGCGGCGTCGATGACGGCCGTCATCGCGCAAATCATGGTGATCGACATCGTCTTCTCGCTCGACTCCGTGATCACGGCCGTCGGGATGGTCGATCAGGTGTCCATCATGATCGCGGCGAACGTCGTTGCGCTCGGCATCATGCTCGTAGCGGCCGGCCCGATCAGCGACTTCGTCGATCGGCATCCGACTGTGAAGATGCTCGCGCTCGCGTTCCTCGTGCTCATCGGGACGAACCTCATCGCCGAGGGGATCGGGCAGCACATCCCGAAGGGGTATACGTACTTCGCGATGGCGTTCTCGGTGCTCGTGGAGATGCTCAACATCCGGATGCGCGCGCGCGCAGCAAAGGCGCCGGTCAAGCTGCGCGACACGCCGCACGAACAACCGGTCGCCGGGTCGGCTCCCGACTAACGACGATCGACTATCGGATCGCCGGCGGCGCCTCTACCGCCGGCGCTTCCGCCACCGGCGCTCCCGGCGCTCGCGCGATGACGGTGGTCGCCGTCATGTGCCCCGTCACGTTCGCCAGCGTGTTGAACATGTCGGGGATCGTGTCTACCGCGATCAGCAAGCCGACTCCCTCGGGCGGGAGACCGAGCGACACGAGCACTGGCGCCAGCATGAACAGACTCGCACTCGGGATCCCCGGCACGCTGAAGCTGATGAGCACCGCCGTCGCGAGCACCCAGATGAGGGCAGAGAGACCGACCTCCACCCCGTAGAGTTGGCCGAGGAACGCGGCACTGATCACCCACCGCGGCGGCACGTTGACGCGCAGGACACTCACCGCCAGCGGGAGTGCGAAGCTGGTTGCCAGTGACGGCAGGGCGAGACGCTCCCGCGCTTCCCGGAGCATCGCGGGCAGCGCGGCGAGCGACGACCGCGAGCTCACGGCGACGGCCTGCGCCGGCAACGCCGCGAGCGTGAAATCGCGAAGCGACACGCGCCCGAGCACGAGCGCGGGCACGTACAGCACCGCCGTGACGACGAGCAGCGTTACGGACAGAACGACGATGTAATACAGGAGCGCGCCCGCCGCCTGGATGCCGGTGCGCGCCGCGACCGAGAGCGCGAGTGCAAACACGCCCACCGGGGCTGCAGTGAGCACCCAGCCGACGATGACGAGCATGGCGTCGCTCACGCCGCTGAAGAAGCGAACGAGGCCATCACGTGTCGGCGCGGCGAGCCGCGCGATCCCCAGCGCCAGGACGAGCGTGAAAACGACGAGCGGAAGCATCGCGCCATCCGCTGCCGCGCGGATCGGGTTCGCTGGCACGGTCTCGACGATTCGTTGCGCGAACCCCGGCATCCCCTGCACGGCGGTCGTAGTTGAGGAGGCCGACGACGCGGCCGTCGCGCGAAGTCGTTCCGCGACCTCCGCCGTCAGCGACACCCGTTCGAGCAAGGGCGGCGCGATCACGAGCGCGATGGCGCCCGCCACGACGAGGATGGCCGCGAACGTCACGAACGCCCGAATACCGCTGCGTCCGAGCGTGCCCGACCCCATCCCCGTCGCGACGCCTGCAATCAGCACCGACACCACGAGCGGGATGACCGTCATCCGGATCGCGTTGACCCACAGCGCGCCTAACGGCTCGATCACGCTGACGAGCCACGGGACGACGGGATGACTGCTCCCGGCCGCAAGGCTTCCGAGAAGGAAACCGGCAGCGAGTGCTGCGAGCACGTAGGTCGCTGATCGCACGTGGCGGGTGGGCCGGAGGAAGCGGTGCGGGTGAGACGGGCGTCAGTGGTCCGCCGCGCGCTCGAGCGCGTCACCCGTCAAGCGGTACATTGTCCACTCGTTCATCGCCCGCGCACCGAGGCTGCGGTAGAACCGGATAGCCGATTCGTTCCAATCGAGTGCGATCCACTCGAGCCGCCCGCAGCGTCGCTCGACGGCGATCCGTGCAACGTGGGCGAACAACCTCGTCCCCACACCGCGATGCCGATGCGCGGGGCGGACGAAGATATCCTCGAGGTACAGCCCGCGCCGCCCGAGCAGCGTCGAAAAGTTGTGGAAGAAGAGCGCGTAGCCGGCAAGCTCGACTCCGACATACGCCAGCACCGCCTCGGCACTGGGCCACTCGCCGAACAGCGCCTCCCGCAGGTCCTCCTCCGTCGCCTCCATCTCGTCCTCGATGCGCTCGTACGCGGCGAGCTCTCTGATGAGCGTGACGATCGCGCCCGTGTCCCGCTCGGTGGCCGGGACGATACGGATGTCCGGTGCCGGCGTCATCGAGAGAGAAAGAGATCGGCGACTGCGTCGGAGAGCGCATCGATCGGAGCCGCGCCGCGATTCGCGAGCACGATCACGGTCAGCCGGGCATCGGGGTACCGCTGTATCGCCGTCCGAAAGCCGATGCTGTCGCCCTCGTGCCTCTGACGCGGATGGCCGCGATACGAGTCGAGGAACCAGCCGAACCCGTAGTGCGTCGGTGCGCCTGACGGCAGTGAAACAGGGGTCGTTGCCTGCGCGAACGTTTCGGCGCGGAGCACGGTGTTTCGGTCCAACGCCGCGCTCCACCGCGCGAGCTCGACGGCCGACGCGTAGATGCCGCCGTCGCCGAGGACTGCGCTCGTGCGGCTCTGATCCGTGCGCCGCCATTCCCCCTGCTCGAACGAATGCCCGTACGCGCGCTCGGACACCGTGTCCCTGCCCGCCTCGTGCGCGACGGCGGCCGGCATCCCCGCGCGATCGAAGATGCGGCGCCGGAGGAACGTGGCGAACCGCTCGCCCGAGACGCGCTCGACGATGAGCGCCAACAACGCGTAGCCGGAGTTGCTGTACCGCCAACTCGTTCCCGGCAGGAAGTACAACGACCTGGCCTCGTGGAGGAGGGCCAGGACGTCCCGGTCCTGGAGTTGCGGGCCGTCGTCGCTGCCCAGGAGCGGCTCGTAGTCCGGGATGCCCGACGTATGCGCCAGGAGGTGCCTAACACGGACGCCGAGGGCATACGCCGGTGCGTCGGGAAGCAAGTCACCGAGGTGCCCGTCGAGGCTGAGGCGTCCATCCTCGACGAGCGCGAGTATCGCGGCGGCCGTAAACTGCTTCGTGACAGAGGCGAGGCGAAACGCGGTCGTCGGCGTCACCGGAACGCGACGCTCCACGTCGGCGAGGCCGAACGCGCGCGCGAGCACGATCGTATCGCCGCGCGCGACGACGACGGCCGCGCCGGCAGCGCCTGGTGTCGTGAACTCGGCAAAGAGCTCGGCGACCCGAGCATCGACGGCCGCGCTGATCTCGGTCTCGGACCGCGCGGGCTGCGCCGTGAGCGGCGGTGGGGTCGTCACGAGCGCGCAGCCGACGCAGAGCGCAACCGCGAGGTACGCAGGACCATGGGCCGCATCACGCCGGTGTGCTTCGCTCACGGAGTTGCTCCTCGGTGAGCCCGTAGATGGGCGGTGTCCGGACCCCGAGCATTCCCAACATCAGGTACAGCTGTCCCCGATGGTGAATTTCGTGCTCCACCATCGCCCGCAACCATTTCCAGGTGCTGATGCTCGTCCCCGCGGGGGTCGTGCATCGGCGTGCAAGCGCCTCGGGCGTCAACGACCGGTAGATGTCCACCGCCTCCGCATGCGTTCGATCCAGGTAGGCCACCACGGCTTCGTGCCCATCAGCGAGCTCGCGACCATGGCCCGGATATGTACTCGGGTTACCGCGCGCGGTCTCCGCGAACATATACCGCTCGGTCGCCGCGATATGCCGCACGATGTCACCGAGCGTGAACGCGCCATCGCGATGCGTCCACTCGACGTGTTCGGGGGGGATCGCCTCCACCACCCGACGCGTGCGTGCGCGGACGCTCTCGACGTACGGAAGAAAGTCGTCGATACTCGGAATGATCACGGGACGGGGCCGGTGTGGACGCGGGCTACTGGCGGACGCGCCGACAGTATACCACCATGACGGCCCCGGGCGTTAGGCCGAGCTGCCCCGGATGATCCGTACCGTCGTGACGAGCTGCCCGGTGTGGCGGTGCGTGTGCTCGGCGATGTGGAACAGTAGCCCGAGAACGTTCGAGGGCAGCCCGGCGCGTCCAACCGCCCGCGACAGAAGGAGATCCGATTCCGGCGTCGCGCGCAGTGTGTCGAGCGCGACCTGAATCGCGGCTTCCACGCCTGCCACCAGTTCTCCGGCTGTTGCCGGCGGCGTTCCGGCCTCACCTTCGGCTCGAAGCGCCAACTGCTGTTCGCGGTCGAGCTGTGCGCCGCGTGCGTAGGTCAGCAGCCGATCGATGCTGCCGGCAATGTGCCGCAGGTGAAAGCCCGGCGACGCTACGCCACTCGGTCGCAGCCAGAGCTGGTCGACCGAGAGCGCAGCCCCTGTTGCGCGAATCTCTTCGCGACATTGCATCAGGCAGTGTGCCGCCGGCATGACGAGCGGCGAGTAGCCCGGCAGCGGCCCGCGGAGCCACACCTCGGGAAGCGGCTGTTGGACAGTCATGACGATATGAGGGCGGCGCGCCGTACAGCGCGCCGCCACCTCCCCTTACTTCTGCGGCTTCTTCGATAGTGACCGATAGTACTCGTCGACCATCTGGCGGAAGCCAGCCGGAACGTCGCCGGTAGCGCCGAGGACCGGACGGTTCTTGTCCGCACCCTCGACCTGACGGCGCAGGGCGAACTCGAACGCCTTGAGTCCTTCGATCAGTGACTGCTGCAATCGCTCCAGCGTGACCGGGTCGTCGTAGTTCTTTCCGCTCTCGAGCTGCCGCATCTGGTCGATCAGCCGATTGAGGTCCGAAGGATCGACTCCCATTTGCTGTAGCTCGCGCCGTAACGCCTCGGCCGACTGACGCTGTTCGCGGAACTCTCGCGAGAACTGCCGGACGTCTTCCTGACTGAGCCCGTTAGGCGCACCGCGGGCACCGCGGGTGTTGTCGCCGATGAGGCCACCACCGCCCTGCTGCTCGGAGTTGCCACCCATGCGCCCGCCCTGCGACTGTTGGCCCTCCTGGCCCTGCTGTCCGCCTTGACCCTGTTGACCCTGTTGACCCTGTTGACCCTGTTGACCCTGTTGACCCTGTTGACCCTGT
>DAINRQ010000139.1:0-15293 GCA_036741775.1 Gemmatimonadaceae bacterium
AGTCGAGGAATCGCTGTCATTCCGGTAGAGGGGCTCCTCTGCCGGGACGTTCTGTCAAAACATGAACGCCGATTGACGCAGATTTCGCGGATTTCGCAGAAACCCTCTATCCTGAAGCGTTGCCGCGCGAGAGTAGCAACTCTCCTGATAGAGAGAGGATCTGCGACTTCTGCGGAATCTGCGCAATCTGCGTCTTGGTTTCTTCCTGGTCGGGGTAGAGGGACCAGCCTCTCTACCGGGATGAGCGCGATTCCTCGACTGCGCGGCTCCGCTCGGAATGACGACGGTCGAATTAGCCTCGCCCAACAAATTTCCGGCTGAGCTTGTGATGACCGTCACTCCATGCAGCGACCCAGTGACGACATCCTTGGTATCACAAACCAAGCCTCGATCGTCACAGTACCGACCGGGGCGCGTTGCGCGACCCCGCGCCTCGTTCGACCATACAAGGCACCACGCGGAGACCACCGAATGACTCGACGCACTATTTCCCTCGCACTCCTGGCGACAGCCGTTGCGTGCCAGGAACAGCCCCGTCGGAACGCCGACGGCACACCGGCGCTCAGTTACGCCGCTCAGGATTCGCTCCTCAAGGTCAAGGACAGCCTCATCGCCGAAAAGACCCGGCAGCTCAGCGAGCAGAGCGCCATCATCGGCGACGCCGCGACGAGCGCCCGCCTGATCGGCGAGATCGACAAGGACCTCGCCAAGGTTCGCAATCTCAAGACGAACCGCGCGTCCGCCACCACCGTCGCCGAGACCGAAGCCAACGCGTCGGCCAAGCTGGAAGACGTTCGCGACAAGGTCCGCGCACTCATCTCGCGCCTCAACGCCAGCGAGGCACGCGTCCGCAAGATGCGCGCGGAGGAGCTCGCCCACGCGAAGGTCGACTCCGAGTACGTCGATCGCCTCGCCTCGTACGAGCGCTCGATCGCCGAGATGCGCGCAACCGTCGAGCGTCAGGCGGCCGAGATCGTGACGCTCACGCAGCGCGTCGACAGCCTGCACAGCGCGAACACCGTCCTCATCGCACGCACCACCGAGATGTCGGCGCGTGAGGACTCGGTCTTCGTCGCGATCGGCTCCGAGAAGGACCTGATGAAGCGCGGTATCATCAAGAAGGAAGGGGGCACGAAGCTCATGTTCGGCCGCGGCAAGACGATCGTCGCCGCGCGCCATCTCGAGCCGGCGCAGTTCCAGACGATCTCGAAGCAGAAGGACCTCGAGATCAACCTCCCGAATCCGGACAAGGCGTATCGCATCGTCACCCGGCAGGACCTCGCCTACGCCGAGCCGCGCGACCCGAAGAAGGGCGTGGTCAAGGGGAGCCTCAGGATCTCAGACCCGAACGCGTTCTGGGGCGGATCGAAATATCTCATTCTCGTAGAGCAGTAGAACTGCAAGAAGAGCGCTGGTCGCTGTTAGCTGGTGCTGGTAGCTGCAGGGTTATAAAGGCGGAACCCTCGGGAGGCCTCCCTGTCACACAGGGGGCTTCCCGAGGGTTTCCGCTGTTTCACCTCCTGCAGCGCAGTTGGACGCGGTTCGCGTCAACCAGCTCCAGCTAACAGCGACCAACGCTGTTCCTGTAGCTTCTATTCTTTCATCCGCTCGTAAACAGTTCGGGTTCCCTTGGCCGTAAGGCCGAGCTGCGCGCACGCCGCGGCGAGCGACAACGGGAGCGCGTCGAGCACCGCCAGGAGCAGATGCTGTGTCCCGGCGCGCCGATGCCCGTCCTTGCTCGCCTCGAGCAGCGCCTGATCGAGCGCACGTTGCGTGTCTTCGGCGAGCGGCAACGATCGATTCGTCGGACTCTGTCCCGGCTCTGGCAGACGCTCGACGAGCGCCGCCGCGATCCGCTGGCGAGAGCCGGCGACCTGGTCGAGTAATACCGCGGCCATTCCGTCCTCGCGCACCGCGAGACCGAGCAACACGTGCGATAGCTCCACCGCTGTCGCGTCGCGCGCCGCTGCTTCTGCGTACGCCGCACGGAGTGCGTCGCGGGCGCGCCCCGTGAAGTCGTCCACCAGTGCCACCCCGTAGTGGCCGCGTGACCTCGCATACCCGGGCGCCGCGGCATGCGGCACCCCCGTCAGCGACTCGGAGGGGGTTGCCGGCCGTCCGGAATGAGCACCGAGGAGCCTGAGCGTCTCGGCGCGTGCCTTGTCGAGCGTGACACCCGCGTCGACCATGACTTGGGCAGCAATCCCTTTCTGCTCGGCGAGGAGTCCCAGCAGCAGGTGTTCGGTCCCGACGTAGGTGTGATGCATCATGCGCGCTTCACCCATGGAGAGCTCGAGCACCTTCTTCGCGCGCGATGTGTAGGGGAGGTCGGCGCCGGGGGTCCGATCTTCCGCCCCGGGTTGTATGACCTCCTCGATCTTGTTCCGTATCGCCGTCCGGTCGGCACCGATGTTCTGCAGTACGGCGGCGGTGATCCCCTCGTTCTCACCGGTGAGGCCAAGCAGGAGGTGCTCCGTGCCGACGTACTCGTGTCGCAGCCGACCCGCTTCCTCTCGCGACCTCGCGAGCACGCGGCGCACACGCTCCGTGAAGTTGTACCCGTTCATAAGGGCTCGAGATCAGCGCTCGTTGCGGTGGACCCTTCCGTCCTTCATCACGAACATCACGCGGCGGAGGGCTTCGATCTCCTGCGACGGATCGCCATCGACGGCGATCAGGTCGGCCAGCGTGCCGGGAGCGATGGTGCCTAACGAATCTGCGAGACCCATGGCGCGTGCATTGAGCGATGTCGCCGATACGATCGCCTCCATTGCCGCCTGCCCGCCCTCGCGGACTCGACATACGAGCTCGTCCACGTTGCGTCCGTGCGCTCCCGCGACGGCGTCGGTGCCGAAGACGACGTCGAGGCCGGGCGTGGCGATCGCTCGCCTGAATGCCTCACGCGCCAGTGGCAACGCGCGTTCCATGGACGCGAAACCGGAGTCGTTGTAGTTCCCGATTCCCTGGTAGCGCGCCCGGTTGTCGAGATAGTTGCGGAACACGAGGCACATCTGCGGGCTGAAGTACACCCGTCGCTCCGCCATGAGCGTGAGGACCTCGGGGGTCGCGAAGACGCCGTGCTCGATCTGCGTGCACCCGGCGAGCGCCGCCGCCCGCATACTCTCGGCGCTGTGAGCATGGACGACGGCGCGAAGCCCGACCGTCTTCGCTTCACCACACGCGGCGGCGAGCTGTTCGTCGGACATCGTCTGCGTTCCGCCATCGCGAATGCTTCGCGACGCGAACAGCTTGATCACATCAGCTCCCTGGGCTTTCCGCTCGCGAACGAGACGGCGCAGCGCTTCCGGGTCCGATCGTTCCGAGAGCGCGCCGAGCGACGTGAGGAGCCGCGGTCCCGGCACGTCGCCGCGTGCGATGACCCCGCGGAGCGGCTTGTCCTCCTGCGACCCGAGGCTCTGTGCGGTCGTGACCCCGGCGCGAAGCGTCGCGATCGCGTTGCCGGCAATGGCGAGCGCGCCCTCGAACTCCGTCTCGCCGTCGTTCCCCGAATGAAAGCGCCCCTGGGGATTGAAGTGCCACGCCAGGTGGTTGTGCGCGTCGATCAGCCCCGGGAGAACCGTGAAGCGAGACAGATCATAGATTCGGGCGCCGGCCGGTATCGCACCATTAGCAGTGACGGTGACGATCCGCGACCCGCGGACCACGATGGTCGCGTTGGGGATAGCGCGCCCGGTGCCGTCGAGCACTCGGCCGGCGCGGATGGCCGTGACGGGCTCCTGAGCGACGAGCCGAGTGCTTGCGGCAACGACGAGGAGCAGACTGCCGACCGAGCTGAGCGACATAGCGGGGGGCGTGTTGGTGCCCCCAATATGCCTTCGGGAATCGGGAATCGGGAATCGGGAATCGGGAATCGCAAAGCCTGCGGAGACGGTGGTGTCCCGGACAGCTGTTCCCGATGATTCCCGGTTCCCGACGAAATCATCCGGCCGTTTCCGCCCCCTCCGCGTCATCGCCGTTCTGACCGGCCCGGGCGCGCCAGACTCGACACGCGTAGCGTCGGACCAACCGACGGTCGGACAGGACGCTGAGGGTCCATGGGGCCGGATCGACCCGCGCCGCGACGAACTGGTCCACCCGGCGCGGTCAGCGGTGCGCCGGAATGCTGTCTCGAGCGCTACGGATGCTCGACGGGAATGCCCGGGGTAGGTGTGTTCGGTGGTAAATCGATGATCCTGACCGGCGGATCGCCCCGATAGGGCGTGGGCTCTGGACGCGGGTCCGGCATTGGGTCCGGATGCGGATCCGGCTCTGGCCAGGGATTGGGTTCCGGCGAGTGCAGCTTCACGACTCCTCCTCGTATGCGGTACGGCAACGCGGAGGATCCCCCGCAATGATCGGGCGAGAAGATGCAGTAGCTGGCGGACTTATCCAGTTAGACCCGCGGTTAGACGGGTTGTTACCGGGACATCCGGCTGGGAGTCATCGTGTTGCGACGTGGGTCACGGCGCGGGTGTGCGTGTTGGCGCAGAATCGACCAGGGGCACGGCACGCAAATTCGCAAGGGCGGAAGGCGTGCCCCAGGGCGGGCTGGCTGACCGGACGGTTGTCAGCATCCCTTTCTGGATAGGAGGGTTGCGTACCGTTCCGGGCGGAAGCATACGTAATAGCCGTAGTTAACCGAAAAATTCCTCGCCACCCGTCGACGGTCACGGGCCGTCTGATGGTCGGCTTTCGAGTGGTGCATCTCACGCCAAGGTGCAACACTCCGTTTCGTTCGCGCCTGTCCCGGGTGGTGGGTTGTGCCGCTATCCCTATACGAGAAGGTCAGCCTCAATTTCGGGTCGGGCGTCGTCGCCATCGCGCTCATCGGAACGTTGTCGTACGTGAGTCTTGGAAAACTCGCGGAGGCAACGCGCCAGGTTGGCGACACCGAAGCCGTCCTCGAGCACGTGGATGCAGTGCGGTCGTCGATCGCCTACGCCGCCATCGCCCAACGCGACTACCTGTTGAGCGGTAGCGCCATCGATCGACGACGCTTCGATCGTGCTGGCGTCAGCGCGCGGCACGATATGGAGCGCCTCCGCACGATGTCGAATCTCGAGCGCTCCGCGTCGCGCATCGTCGACTCGCTCGTACCTATGCTCGACGAGCACCTGAGCGACCTCGCGCGCATCGCCGACGTGCGCGCGCGTGTGGGCCTCGATTCCGCCAGCGCCGCGTTGCGCCGCGACGAAGCGTCGGGTGTCGGTCGCCGGCTGGAAACCGTGCTCGACGAGCTCCGTGACGACCAGCGCTCACTCTTCCAGTCGCGGTCGCGGGCGCAGGCCAACCGCGCGAGCGACGCCGCGGTGCTGCTCGCGATTGGCCTCCTGATCTCCTTCATTGCCGCCGCACTCGCGCTGGCAAACATCCGTCGGTATCTGACGCAGCGGCGTCGGCTCGAGATCCAGCGTGCCGCGGTGCTCGAGCGGGAGCAGGCCGCGCGGTCCGCAGCCGAAGAAGCGAACCGAGCGAAGACGGACTTCCTCCGGATGATGAGCCACGAGCTCCGAACGCCGCTCACCGCCATCCAGGGATACCTCGAGCTGCTCGAGATGGGGATCTATGGTGGCATGACCGACGAGCAGATCTCGGTGCTCCGCCGGATCGAGTCCAACGAGCGACACCTGCTCGCGATCATCAACGACCTGCTGGACTTCGCCCGCGTGGACGCGCGCCGGGTGGAACTGCGAATCACGCCCATTCCGGTGCGCGACATCCAGCTGGCGGTCGATCCACTTTGCCGCCCGCAGATCGACTCGAAGCAGTTGGCCTACGCCTGGCACCCGGGGGATGATCCGCTGATCGTGCGCGCGGATCGCGAGAAGGTGCGGCAGATCGTCGTCAACCTCGTTTCGAACGCGTCGAAGTTCACGCCGCGCGGCGGTTCCATCGACGTGTTCTGCGTGAAGTCGGAGCGCGTCGTCGAGCTGCGCGTGCGGGACACCGGCCCCGGGATCCCCGCGCAGAAGCTGGACGCGATCTTCGAGCCGTTCGTGCAGCTCGACAACGGCCTAACGCGGTCGACCGCCGGGACCGGCCTCGGGCTCGCGATCAGCCGCGAGCTGGCGCGCGCCATGGGCGGGGACCTCACCGTGGCGAGCACGGCCGGACAGGGCTCCACGTTCACCCTGACGCTGCCTCGCGGCGACGTCGAAACGGAGCTCGTGACCTCGTCCGACGAAACGGCGTCGCCCTCGCTCTGGGGCAGCGGCTAACCGCGTCCCGTACGCACCGAGCGACCTAACGCGCCGTCGTCGGACGGCGTGCGCCCTCGCGACACCGATCGATCGCCGACACCACTCACAGGCTGCCCGCGACGTTACCAGAGCGTGCCGCATGGCGTCGAACGTGGCACGCCAATCGGTTCCTCATACGGCAATCGGCTTTCGCGATGGGTGAGAATAGCGTAGACGTCGTGTCCCGCGGCCGGTCGCGCTCGGCCGATCTCGTCACGCTCGTCACGATCATCCTCGGTGCCTTTGCCGTCGTGCTCGTGTCGCTCCCGTACAAAGCGTTCGATCTCGATCGCTTCTTCGTGCCGAAGGAGCTCGCGCTGCATGCGACCGCGGCCGTCTCGGGGCTCGTCGTTCTCGCGCGGCGGCCACGCCCGGCGCTCTCGCGCGTCGACACCTTCCTCGTCGCGTTCCTCGTCCTCGGCGTCGTCTCGGCGCTGTTCGCCGAGAACTGGTGGCTCGCGACGCGCGCGCTCGCGATCACCGCGAGCGCAGTCACCGTGTACTGGGTCTCGCGCGCCCTCGCGCGTGCCGGGTACGAGCGGGCGCTCGTCAGCGGGCTCGCATGCGCGGTCGTTGCGGGCGCGCTCACCGCGCTCGTGCAGGCCTACGGGTACGAGCCGGAGTACGTGAGCCTGAGCCGCGCACCCGGCGGAACCTTCGGGAACCGCAACTTCATGGCGCACCTCTCCGCCATCGGGACGCCGATCCTCCTCCTGTCGGCGCTCGAGGCACGACGCGGCTGGTCGTTCTGGGTTGCAACCACGGGGCTGGCGCTCGTCGCGGCGGCGATCGTCCTCTCGAGGTCGCGCGCCGCGTGGCTCGCCTTGATGGTTGGGGGTGCGCTGATGGCGCTGCTCGGCTGGCGTCTTCAGGATGTGTGGGCGAACCCAACGCGGCAACGCCGGCTCAAGATCCTCGCTGGCGTTGGCAGCGTGGCGGCGATCGCGGCGTTGGGGCTGCCGAACTCGCTCGAGTGGAAGAGCGATTCGCCGTATCTCGATTCGGTTGTCGGCGTGGTGAACTACAAGGAAGGCAGTGGGGCCGGGCGGCTCGTGCAGTACCGCAACTCCATGCGCATGGCGGTGGAGAATCCGGTGTTGGGCGTCGGTCCCGGAAACTGGGCGGTCGAGTACCCGCGCTTCGCATCGCGGAAGGACCCGTCATTGAACGACGAGGGAATGACCTCGAACCCGTGGCCGAGCAGCGATTGGGTGGCGCTCGTGGCCGAGCGTGGATTTCTGGCCGGGCTGCTCTTCGCGATGACGTTGCTTGGCCTGTTGGTTGGCGCATGGGTGCGAGCGAGGTCGTCATCGGCTCCACGAGAGCGGCTCGCCGCGGTGGCGCTCGCAGCCACGGTCGTGATCGCATCCATTGTTGGTGCGTTCGACGCGGTGCTCCTGATCGCGATTCCCAGTCTGTTCGTGTGGACGATCGCGGGCGTGCTGTCGCCACCGGCGAAGCCGCGCGTTGTCCTGCCATCGAATGTGCGCGGGCCCGTCCTGGGTGCGGCGATCGTGGTCGCTGCTCTCGTGTTACTGCGCACCGGCGGTCAGATCGCGGCGATGGCGGCATTCACCGAGGCGCCAAGCGTCATGAAAGCCACGCACGCAGCGCTGTTCGACCCTGGAAGCTACCGGATCAACATCCGACTGGCGCGGGCATTCGCGACGCGCGGCGAGTGCAAGCGCGTGCGACAGTATGCGGGTGCGGCTGCCGAGCTGTTTCCTAACGCGGCGGAGCCGAAGCGGTTACTGCGCAGATGCGGCGTCAAGCCGCGCTAGATTAGCCCGAGCTGCCAGCTCGGAGGTCAGCTGGTGGCTGGCAGGGTGCTAGCTGCAGCTCCGAGCTGGAGGGCTACTGACAGCGGCTGGCGGCTGGCAGCCAAGCTCGTAGCTGGCAGCCAAGCTCGGAGCTGGCAGCCTGGCAGCCAGCTCCCAGCCGCCTCGAGTAGCGAGCAGCCACCAGCCTCAGCTAGCAACCTGCGAGCTCCCAGCTGGCCTTCCAGCTCAGCAGCCCCGGTTCCCGGTTCCCAATAGCTATCGGCCAACGCTCGCCTTCTCCAACTCAGCGAGCTCCCGCCTAACGGCGTCAACCTGCGCTCGGAGCTCCGGCTCGGCGTCGGCGCGGAGCGCGAGGTAGTGACGGTAGGCCCGAATCGCCTCCTCGCGCTCGCCGACCAGTGCGGCCAGTCGCCCCTGTTCGCGCAGCTGGGCCGCGAGGTACGGGTTGTTCTGCGCCCACGCATCCGACCGGCGACGCGCAGCGGCGAGCGCGCGCCGAGTGTCGCCCAGCTTCTCGAAGAGCCGAGCTGCCACGAGGTTCGCGAACGACGCACGCCCCACGTTGGTGCCTGGGTAGTCCGTGATGCGAAGGAGGGAGTCGAGCCGCACCGTCGCCGCGCGCAACGCGGGACTCCGCGCCACCTCCGCGTGCATTGCTTCGATCGCGGCGATCTCGACTTCCGCGTCCACCTTCCGCGCGCCCGTGAGGGTCCGCGTCAACTCGCGAAGCCGAGCGAGGCTCCGGCGTGTCTGTGATGTGTCGCCGCGTGAGAGCCGCCATGGCTCGAGGACGCGCGTTGCGGCACGCTGCGATACGCGCCGGCCTGAGTCCGGCGACACCGGTCCGGCGTCGAGCTTCGACAGGAAGCGAACCCCCTCGAGCGCGGCACTCGTGTCGCCGTCGGCGATGAGGGCATCGCGCACCTTGAGCACCGGGACGTTCACGTCGTTCGCGCTGTCGGCCGATGCAACCAGGTGCGCGAGCGCGGCGGCCGGCCGCCCGGCGACGAGCTCGAAGTCGTGCGCCATGCGCTCGAATCCGCGGCGCTGAAGTTCGGGTGCCTTCTCGAGGGCCGCGTCGAGCGCCCGCCGCACGTCCGGCGTGCCGTCCCCCGCATAGAACGCCAGCTGGTTCATGCCGAAGACGTATCGCGACAGGTCGATCGAATCCGCCACCGCACGTGCCTTCGCCGTATCACCGCGCACCCACGCCTCGTGCCACCGGTGTATGCCGACCCAATACGTAGACGTGTCCGCGGCCATCCGGAGACGCTCGAATCGGCGTGCCGCCACCGTGTCGCCGAGCGTGAGCGCGAGCGGCAGCGCGTGGAGGTAGCCGACCACGTACGACGAGTCGATCTCCGACGCGCGGCGGAACGAGTCGAGCGCGCGCTCTTCCGGGTTCGGCACGTCGAGGACCCACCCGTAGTGGAACACGTGGTCGCCTAACAAGTACCACGCGTCTGCACGATCGGGGGCGTACCCCACGTAGCGCTCCCGCGCCTGGAGCAGCTCGTACGCCGTCGGCGGCTCGGGGTAGCGCGGTCCCGCAACGGCCTCCAGCAGCATCTGGTCCCGCTGTGGAAGCCGCGCACGCTCCCGCCAGGCGATCTCGAGCCCGCGCTGGCCGAGCGTGCCGTCCCCGTACCACGATGATGCCATCCGGAGTCCGAGGGCCGCGAGCGCGAACGTCGAGTCGGCCTGCAGGGCGCGCTCGAAGTCCCTCGCTGCGCCGACGACGTCGGCCCGCCGGATCTTCGCCTGCCCGTCGAGGTACGCCCGAAGGGCAGGGAGGGACGTACTCGTCAGGCTCGGCGCGCGAGCAGAGCCTTCGGTCGACGTCTCGGCCAGCAGTCGCGCGGCAAGTCGATCGACGAGCCAGGCGAGGCTGTCCGGCGGACCTTCCACGCTGAGTCGTGCCACCGAATCGCCGCGCTGGGAGCCGAGGAGCGACGCCGTCAGCACGATCCGGTTGGGCGTACCGACGACATCCCCCAGCATGAGCTGCCCCGCACCCACCTGGCGCGCGAGCGCGAGCGCTTCCGCGCGCGGAAGCTCCGCCGACTCCGAACCGCCCGCCTGTCGCCATGCGTCGAGCAGTTGCCGCGGGTCCGTCGCACGCAGCCCTCCTTCGCCCGTGAGCTTGGCGGCGAGGAGATCGAGCATTCCCTCGCGCAGGTAGTGCAGGGCGGGGTCGGCCGACGCGACGCGGAACGGTACGACCGCCACCATGTTGCGATCCGGCGCCGGCGGCCGATCGCGGAGGCGGTCCCACAGCAGCCATCCGCCGGCGGCGATCGCCACGACAATCGCCGCGGCTGCCACGAGCATGCGCGGTCGGCGCGCATCAGGTACCGGCGTCGCCGGAGCACGCCAGTCCCCCGACAGGTCGATGCGCTCCAGCGCACGCACGACCTCGTCGGCGGTTTGCGGTCGATCCGCCGGGTTCTTCGCCAGACACTTCATTACCAGGGTCACGAGCGCCGGTGGTGCGTCCGGCGCGCCCGACTCGAGTGGCGGCGGGACCTCCGTGAGATGCGCGGACAGCACCGCGTGCGGCGGGCGGCCATGAAATGGCGGCACGCCGGAGAGCAGCTCGTAGGCCATCGCACCGAACGAGTAGATGTCGATGCGATGGTCGGCGTTCGGGTCCGCCGCGACCTGTTCCGGCGCCATGTACGCCGGCGTGCCGAGCGAGTTCCCGACGCGCGTCAGGCTCTCGTCGCCCTGGAACGTGCGCGAGGACGAGAGCGCCTTGGCGATTCCGAAATCCGTGACCGCCGCCGCACCGCCGGCGATGAGTACGTTGTCGGGCTTGATGTCGCGATGTACGACACCGTGCTCGTGTGCGTACGCGAGCGCTCGAGCCACGTCGCGGAGGACAGCGACGGCATCCACAACGGGCAACGGCTTCCCACCCTCGAGTCGGCGGCGCAGCGATTCGCCGGCGACATACGGCATCGTGAAGTAGGGGAGGCCGTCGGTCTCGCCGGCGGCCAGCACGGGCACGATGTGCGGGTGCTGAAGCTGCGCGGCGACGAGGATCTCGCGGTGAAACCGCTCGCTGTTGACCCCGGCGGCGAGGTCCGGGGACAGGACCTTGACCACGACCTGGCGGCCGAGCCGGGTGTCGTTTGCGACGAACACGCGCGACATGCCCCCGCCACCCAGCTCGCGATCGAGCTGGTACGTCTCGCCCAGGCTGGCTTGCACGCGGTCCCGCAGCTCGGTCATTCCCCTGATCCTCGCATGGCCGAGCGCAATGTACGGGGGGGATACAGACCGAACCAGCGCTCCGAGCGACTCGTCACCGGAGCTTTAGACAACCCGACGGACATGCGCGTTGCCCTCCGAGCATGGGTCCGCCTCCAGGCATCGCGACCGGTCTTGGACGCCTGAAGACGGGATGGACAGGATTCGCACCATGCCCGAGATGTTTCGCTTCGTTAGGACTCTGACCCCTTACGTACCCTTTACACCATCATCATCGGCACGGGTATGCATCGCGACGGGGCGAGTCGGAAAACGGCAGCAGGGGGATGGACAGGATTACCAGGATGGCGAAGATGACCAACGCTGCGGCACGGTCGCCCGCGCCAGCGGCCTGAAGACAGAGGGAACGGCCGCCCGGGACGCCACTGTCGCCGCACACCGCCGTTTGCGCCTCGCAGCTCGCACTTCGCCTTTCGTACCCGCCGTTCGCGCTTCGCCGTTCGCGCTTCGCCCTTCGCCCTCAGATGGCGGCTCTTACCCGTCCCTCGAGATGCGCGCCTAACGCGGTGAGCCCTTCCGGGAGGTTGATGCGGCCGAACCCCACCCGGAATCGATCCGGTGGCGTCGGGGCGAGCCGCGAGGTGTACATGCTTCCCGGCAAGAGCAGCACCCCCGCCTCCTCGACCGCCGCTCGGCAAAACTCGTCGGCACCCTCCGTACCGAGGTATCGCGGGTACGCGACGCAGCCGCCATCGGGAACGTACCATTCGAACAGCTCGCGCCGGTCGGCGAAGAACGCGGTCAAGCGTTCGACGTTCGCGCGGATGATCGCACGCGTCCGCTCGAGGATCCGCTCCCGCGACCGAAGCGCAATGATTGCGAGCGCCTCACTCGGCGCCGAGTTGCAGATGGACAGGTAGTGCTTGATCCGCTCCATCCGGCGAAGCACCGCGCGGTCGCGGCTCGCGATCCACCCGATCCGGAGCCCGGGGAGCCCGTACGACTTGGACATCACACCGAGCGACATGGCCGTAGGCGACAGGTCGGCTGCCTGGGGGAGCCGGAGCGACGGGTCACGCTCGAGTCCCCGATAGACCTCGTCCGAGAAGAGGACGATGCCGCGTTCCTCCGCCAGCGCGACGAGCGCGGCGAAGTCCTCACGCGGAATGACGCGTCCGGTAGGGTTGTGCGGAAAGTTGACGGCGATGAGGCGGGTGTTCGGACGCAGCGCCGCACGCACGTCATCGATGTCGAGCGCCCAGCTGTTCTCGGGGTTCAGCGCCACTCCAGTAGCATCGCAGAGGCTGAGCGGCAGTTCCTCGAGCGACTGGTAGTTAGGCACGACGACGACGGCGTGGTCGTCGGGTTCGAGCAGCGCGGTCATCGCGCAGAAAATCCCTTCTTCCGCACCGGCGAAGCACAGAAGGTCGTCGGGAACGACGCGCTCGTACATCCGCGCGATCTCCTCGCGCAGCACGGGGGATCCGTAGGTCTCGGTGTAGCCGAGTCGCAGCTCGTCCCAGATTCTTCGGCTGTCTGCGTCAGCCAGGTCGAGCAGATCGCGGACTGCCATCGACTCCGCGTCCGAGCCGGCGAGGTTGTATCGCGCGTTGAACTCCCAGCGCGAGAAGTAGGTCTCGAGGCGAAAGTCGGGGAGCTTTCTCATGCGTGCGTGCCACGTGAGGGGGATGCGGAATTCATATTAGCGTCGGGCGCCTGGTGAAAGTGATGCGCCGGTCCGTCCCGCTGTCATTCCGGGCGGAGGCCCAAAGGGCAGCAGTCGACGAATCGCCGTCGTCCTCGTAGAGGGGCTGGTCCCTCTAGCGGGAACCGGAAGAAAACAAGACGCAGATTGCGCAGATTCCGCAGAAGTCGCAGTTCCTCCCTCTATCAGGAGAGTTGCTACTCTCGCGCGGCCGAGCTTCCCGACAGAGGGCTTCTGCGGAATCGGCGGAATCTGCGGCCATCTGCGTCAGGCCTTCCCAGACTATCCCGGTAGAGAGAGCAGCCCCCTACCGGGATGCCTGTGATTCGTCGACTGCGGCCCTGCGGGCCTGCGGGCCTGCGCTCGGAATGCCACTACGGTCTGCGGCGCTCGGCGTCGTTGATGATCGAGCGGGTTCGGGCGTCGAGGGCCGAGGCCGGCGAGCGGCCGTTCACGAGGTCGCGCTCGACGGTCTGTCGGAACGAGATCAGCGTGCCGTCGGGGACGTTGCGCGCCACCAGCTCGTTCACCGATGCGGCCGCGAGCGACGGCGGCACCCCACGCATCGCGAGATCGGCGAGGACGACGAGCGCGACCGTAAGCCGATGGTCCGCGTTTGCCCCCTTGGCGCGCGTGTCGCGGAGCCGCGCCAGGTCGGTGGCGGCGATCCCCGCGCGCAGCGCGTTCGCCGCCGCCGTGATCTCCTCCGGCGTCGCGCGGTCGCCTAACGCGACGCGTGCGTCGCCCATGTCGCGCGCGAGACGCTGGACCGCCGCGATCACGCGCGCGTCGTCCGCTCCGCGAAACACGCCCTCCTGCGCCTTCGAGTACAGCGGGTCCACCGGCAGTCCAGCGACGCCGGCCGAATCGATGAGGCGCTGCAACGTGGCGCGCGCGGGGGCGGCGAGCTTCTCCGGGATCGTACGGTCCTGCGCCAGCACACTCCCGGGTCCAAGCAGCAGCAGGACAACGAGCGCAACGCGTTTCACGACGACCGTCCGGACACGAGGACCACCGAGTTCGGCGTACCGAAGTCAGCGTCGGCGGCGCGCGGCGCGGCCGGGTCGGCAGTCACGTCGCCATCGACGACGAACGCGTACACGTGCCGTCCCGGCGGCAGGCGAAGCGACACCATCCACTTGCCGGTTGCCGGATCGCGCTCGAGCGGCGTCGCGCCGGGATTCCACCGGTTGAAGCTGCCCACGAGGACCACGCGCGAGGCGGTCGGTGCGGACAGCTCGAACCGCACGAGCGGCTGATCGGACGCCGCGTCAGCAACGGGAAGCGCGGTCGCTCCCGTCCGCTCGGCGGTGCCCGAACGGGCGGCTACCGTCATCGAGTCAACGCCATTGGACCCGCGAGCTGGCAGGAGAGTGAGTGCGGCCCCTGCGCCGAGCGCGGCAAACACAAGCGCCGCCGCGATCGCGGCGAGCGGATGGAGCACGAGACGTCGCCTCGACCCGAAAGCGCGCTCCACCGCGGGATCGTCGTGCGTAGCCGGATCGATTGCCGGGAGATCGCGTACGTCGGGGTCCCCGACGCGTGGCCGCGGTGAACGCGCGATCTCGTCGAGGAGCCGCCCGCGCCACGCCGGCCGAACGACCTCCTCAGCGCGGAGCTCGTCGGTCAGCTCTCGAAGCCAGGGCGGATTGTCAGGTTCCGACATCGCTCACCTCTTCATCTCGCAGCAACCACTGCATGCGATCGCACGCACGTTTGACGCGCATCTTCAGCGCAGAAACGCCAGCGCCAGTGATGGCGGCCATCTCTTCGTAGCTGAGCTGCTCCACGTGCTTCAGGAGGAACGCCTCCCGCTGGTCCGGATCCAGGGAGTCGATGGCCCGCCGCAACTCGGCGCGGAGCTCGGTCGACTCCGCCGCGGGTCGCACACTCGCCATGGCGACGGCACCGTCGTCAACGAGGAACATACGCTGCCGGCGCTGACGCCGGACGGCCGCGGTACGGCATCGGTTCACGAGGATCTGGAACAGCCACGTCCGGAAGGCCTGTCGTTCTTCATATCGTCCCAGCGACCGGTACGCCCGGAGGAAGCTCTCCTGCGTGGCATCTTCCGCGTCCTCGCGGTTGCCGAGCATGCGCATCGCGAATCGCGTGCAGGCGGCGGCGTGCCGGTCCACCAGCGTGGTGAACGCGGCCGTGTCGCCCTCGAGCACCCGGCGCACGAGCGTGGCATCCGTCATCGGTACCGATTGGAACCCCTGGACCTCGTGGGGCGTCACTGGATCGGATCAGCTATCTGCTATCAGCTATCGGCTTTCAGCTATCGGCAAGGCACACGGGCCGGGCCCACAGTCGCGCGTACCGATCCGGGGCACTGCTGCCATCCCGAGGGGG
>DAINRQ010000140.1:0-15063 GCA_036741775.1 Gemmatimonadaceae bacterium
TTCAACGTGCCGCTCGATGAGAGCGGCACGGTCACCGACGACACGCGCATCCGCGCCGCGCTGCCAACGATCGATGCGTTGGTCGAGCGCGGTGCGCGCGTCGTACTGCTCTCGCACCTCGGGCGACCGAAAGGAAAACCGGAGGCCAAGTATTCGTTGGCGCCCGTGGCGAAGCGGCTCGGGGAGCTCACGCGTCACCCGGTGAAGTTCGTGGCGGCACTCGAGGGCGATGACGCCGTCGCCGCCACGAATGCGTTGAAGGACGGCGAGGTGCTGCTCCTCGAGAACACGCGGTTCGCGGCCGGCGAAGAGAAGAACGACGACGCGCTCGCGCGGTCGTTCGCGCGGCTGGGTGATCTCTACGTGAACGACGCCTTCGGCGCGGCACACCGCGCGCACTCGTCCACGGCGGGTGTCGCCGCGCATCTCAAGCCGGCGGTGGCCGGGCTGCTCATGCAGAAGGAGCTCGAGTACCTCGGCGGCGCGCTGTCGAATCCACAGCGCCCGTTCATTGCCATTCTCGGCGGCGCGAAGATCTCCGGAAAGATCGATGTGATCGAGGCGCTCCTGCCCAAGGTCGACGGCCTCCTGGTCGGCGGCGCGATGGCGAACACGTTCTACAAGGCGATGGGGCTCGAAACGGGGACATCGCTCGTGGAACCCGATCGCGTGGAGCTCGCGAAGTCACTGCTCGACCGTGCGGGGTATCGTCTCACGCTGCCGCACGACGCGGTGGTCGCCCCGTCGCTCGAGCAGCCGCAGGCAGCCCATCCCGTCAAGCGCGACGCCGTGCCGCCTAACGAGGCCATGTTCGACATCGGCCCCGACACCATGCGGTCGTACGCGCGCGCGATCGGCAGTGCCCGCACCGTGCTTTGGAACGGACCGATGGGGGTGTTCGAAACGCCACCCTTCGACGCCGGCACGCAGGCGGTCGCACAAGCCATGGCGGACGCAACCGCCACTGGCGCGACGACCATCGTTGGCGGCGGGGATTCCGCGGCCGCGGTTGCAGACGCGGGGCTCGAGAGCAAGATGAGCCACGTGTCCACCGGCGGCGGCGCGTCGCTCGAGTTCCTCGAAGGCAAACCGCTACCGGGCGTGGACGCCCTCGAGAATCGTCGCTCGTGATCCGAAAGCCGGTCTTCGCGGCAAACTGGAAGATGAACCACGGTCCCACGGACGCGAGGGCGTTCATGCGGACCTTCCTCGCCCACTACGCCCGCCGAGCGGATCGAACTGTCGCGTTCTTTCCGCCGGCGCTCACGCTCGCCGCCACGGCCGACGCGCTACGGGATCGCCCCGACATCCTGCTCGGCGTGCAGAACGTGCACTGGGAGCCGAAGGGCGCGTTCACCGGCGAGCTGTCCGCTCCCATCGCTCGTGATGCTGGCGCTCGGCTCGTGCTCGTCGGCCACTCCGAGCGTCGTCACGTGTCCGGTGAAACCGACGAGCAGACCGGACTCAAATGCGCGTCGGTCGCCGCGGCGGGCCTCACACCCGTGCTCTGCGTCGGCGAGAAGATCGACGAGCGCGAGCACGGCCAGGCCGAGGCCGTCGTGATCAGGCAACTGCGTGCTGGCTTCGCCCTGCTTCAGCCCGCCCAGATCGCGAATGCCCTCGTGGCGTACGAGCCCGTGTGGGCCATCGGTACTGGCCGGACGGCGACACCGAAGGACGCGTCGTCGATGCATTCCGTCGTACGTCGAGTGCTCACGGAACTCGCCGGAGATAAAGCGGCAATGATTCCGGTGCTCTATGGCGGCAGCGTGAGCCGCGGGAACGTGGCCGAGCTCGTCGCGGTGCCGCAGGTCGACGGCGTTCTCGTGGGCGGTGCGAGCCTCGACGCTGAAGGCTGGGCAACGATTGTTCTCGCGTAACACGCGGCGGGTCGTCGCGCCGGCGCGACGACCCGCCGCCGATGGTCGAGCTCGGCGCCCCGCTGTCCACGGAAGCGCGTGCCGTTTCTCGGGTTGACCCAAGCGCCTCACCCCGACGATATTACGCGGCTGTCCATTCCGTCCGCCCCGACCCGCTTCGCGCCATGTGGTACACGCTCCTCCTCATTCTGCTGATCATCGACAGCCTCGTTCTCGTCACTGCGATCCTGCTGCAGGCCGGGAAGGGCGGCGGCCTTGCCGCGAGCTTCGGCGGTGCGACGTCCGCCGCGGACTCGCTCATGGGAACGCGTCAAGCGGGTAACCTGCTCACGCGCGCGAGCTGGTGGTGTGGTGGAATTTTCCTGTTCCTCGCGTTCGTTCTCCAGATCGCGTCCGCGCGCACGCGCGTGCCCGCATCCGTGCTCGACGCCCCGCTGACTGCTCCGGCCGCGCCGGCGCCAGCGACGCAGGCACCCAGTTCGGCGGTGCCGCTCGAGGCGCCAAAGGCTGACACGACGGCGCCCGCCTCGCCGGCCCCGACGCCGCAGCCAAAGCAGTAGCGACCGCTGGTGAGCAACCCGCGCTCGGTTCCAGGGTTCCTCCTCCTCGAGGACGGAACCCTTTTTCGTGGACGTCTGGATGCGCCTGTCCCTCCGGCGGTTGCGGAGGTCGTGTTCACGACGAACATGACGGGGTACCAGGAGGTCTACACCGATCCGTCCTACCGCGCCCAGATCGTGGTCATGACGGCGCCGATGATCGGCAACTACGGGATCAACACCGAGGACCCCGAGTCCGCCGAGCCGCAGGTCGCGGGCGTCGTGCTTCGCGAGCTTTCGCGTACATACTCGAACTGGCGCGCTTCGGGCGACCTGCGCGGCTGGCTGGCCGCGGCGAACGTGCCCATTCTCGAGGGTGTGGATACGCGCCGCCTGACGCGACACCTCCGCTCGGCCGGCGTGATGCGCGGCGTGATTGGTACCGGGGATGCGCCGGACGAGGAGGCCAGGGCGGTCCTCGAGGCGTGTCCCAGCATGGAAGGGCTCGATCTCGCGACGCGCGTTTCGACGAAGTCGGAGTATTCCTGGGGCGACCCCCGTGCGAAGACGCACATCGTCGCCTACGACTTCGGCATCAAGCGCAATATCCTGCGGCTGTTCGAGGAGCAGGGGTGTCGAGTCACGGTCGTGCCATCCACCACGCCGGCCGCGGAGGTGCTGGAGCGCGGCCCCGACGGTGTCTTTCTGAGCAACGGCCCGGGAGACCCGGCCGCGATCGGGTACGCCCCCGGTACGATCAGGGAGATCGCGTCCGCCGGCGTACCAATCTTTGGAATCTGCCTCGGCCACCAGCTGTTGGGCCTGACCTTCGGCGGCTCCACCGTGAAGATGCCGTATGGACACCGCGGCGGGAATCATCCGGTCAAGGAGCTTTCAACCGGCCGCGTCCTGATCACGTCGCAGAACCACGGGTTCGCCGTGCAGGGCAACGAGGAAGGGGTACCGGGTGCCCCAGCGCTCGAGGTAACGCACGTGAATCTGAACGACGGGACCGTGGAAGGGCTGAAGCATCGCGAGCAGCCGATCTTTGCCGTGCAGTACCACCCGGAAGCGGCGCCGGGGCCGCACGACGCGCGGCCACTCTTCCACGAGTTCATGGACACGGTTCGGAAGAGCACGGTATAGCCTCACCCTGCGCGTTTCTCGCCGGGCTCGTCCGCGGCGCCGGGGTTCCCGACGATGGTTTCGGAACCCGCCTCAAGTGAGCCAAGCGCTTGACACACAACGGTTAACGGCCTAGTTTCGAGCCGTTGGTCGTCTGTTCCGCACGCGCCCTTTCTGAGGTCCTTCAATGACGAAAGCCGACTTGGTCGAGCGAGTCACTGCGCAGATTTCGCAAACTGCCGGACCAATGATCTCCAAGAAGGACTGCGCGCGCGTCGTGGATTCGTTTCTCGATGCGATAAAGGAAGCGCTTCAGCAGCAGAAAAACATCGAGGTCCGAGGCTTCGGCACGTTCAAGATTCGTCAGCGCAAGACGCGAATGGCGCGAAACCCGCGCACGGGATCACCTGTCGAGGTTTCTGCGCGACCAGTGCCTGTCTTCAAGCCCTCCAAGGAGTTGCGCGCGATGGTCGCCGGAACCGAGTTCGCCGAAGAGTTCTCTGAAGACTGAGTCATCGTCCGAAGGACCAATTCGAGGTGACCCGGCGCGTCGATGCGCCGGGTTTTTTTTCGGGAACGCGCACGACGTGCTGCCGGTTATATTCTCCGAGAGCTCATGACCGTAACAGTTTTGCTTTTCGCCTCTTACGCCGATGCGCTCGGAACCTCGGCGATGGAGCTCGACGTCCCGTCCGGCTCGACGGTGCGCGACGTGCTCGGCACGCTCTCGGCGA
Source organism: Gemmatimonadaceae bacterium (assembly GCA_036741775.1). GTDB lineage: Bacteria > Gemmatimonadota > Gemmatimonadetes > Gemmatimonadales > Gemmatimonadaceae > JAJKIV01. Next base: position 4,279 of record DAINRQ010000140.1, read on the forward strand.
TGCCGGGCGGGGACCGCCTTCCGCCACGGCCACTCGTCGCGGTGAACGAGCACTACGCGAGCGTTTCGACCACGCTGAACGGCGACGATGAAGTTGCGATCATCCCACCGGTGGCGGGCGGCTGATGCGTACGGCACTCGTCGACCGACCCATCGACGTCGCGGCGCTGATCGACGAGGCAGGTGACGACTCGTGCGGGGCGCTCACCGTTTTCCTCGGCTGTGTACGAGATGTGAATGACGGGCGCCCGGTGACGGGAATCGAGTACTCGAGCTATCGGACCATGGCCGAACGCGAGATGGCCGCAATCGCGCGCGAGGCCGCGGAGAGGTTCGGGGTCACGCGGCTCGTCATCGAGCATCGCCTCGGTACGTTGACGCTTCGCGATGTGAGCGTTGCGATCGTCGCCGGCCACGCGCATCGGGCTCCTGCGCTCGACGCGTCACGCTACGTGATCGAGCAGCTCAAGCGGCGCGTGCCGATCTGGAAGCTCGAGCATTACACGGACGGCACGCGCGAGTGGGTTGGCGCGGGAACCGGTACCGTAGCGCCTCATTCATTATGAGCGCCGCGCTCAAGGACCAGTTCGGGCGCAGCATCGAGTATCTCCGGATCTCGGTGACGGACCGGTGCAACTTCCGGTGCCTCTACTGCATGCCCGCCGAAGGGCTGCCGTGGCTGCCGAAGGCCGAGATCCTCTCGTATGAAGAGATCGCCGCGGTCGTGGGACAGCTCGCGCCGTTGGGACTGCGCCGGATTCGCATTACCGGTGGCGAGCCGACGATCCGTCCCAACCTTACCCAGCTCGTGCGCTTGCTTCGCGCGGTGCCCGAGATCGAGGACATCGCGCTCTCCACGAATGGCGCGAGGCTTCCGGAGCTCGCACCGTCGTTGCGCGACGCGGGACTCGATCGGATCAACATGAGCGCGGACAGCCTGCGTCCCGATCGCATCGCGGCCATCGCTCGGCGCAATCTCGCCTTCGACCCGGTGAGTTCGGCGATTGCTGCGGCGGGCGTCGGGCTCTCGCCAATCAAGATCAACGTCGTTGTCATGCGGGGGATCAACGACGACGAGATCGAGGATTTCGCGCGGCTTACGCTCCAGCATTCGTGGCATGTGCGGTACATCGAGCTCATGCCGGTTGGTGAGATGAGCGGCCTCACGTGGCAGCACGTCGTGCCGAGCGATGAGGTACTCTCACGGATTGCGGCACTTGGCGCGCTGTCGCCCGACGGCGGTCCGCCGCGCGGCAACGGCCCCGCGAAGTACTTCCGGCTCGCCGGGGCGGCGGGGACAGTCGGCGTGATCACGCCCATGACGCACACGTATTGCGCGTCATGCAATCGCGTGCGGCTCACCGCCGATGGCCGACTGCGCACGTGTCTTTTTGGCGATCACGAGGTGATGCTCCGCGACGCATTGCGTGCCGGCCAGCCGTTGGAGCCCTTGTTCCGTGACGCGCTCGCGAACAAGCCGAAGGAGCATGCGCTGCTGCAGATGAAGGTCGGCGGTCTGCGCGCGTTGTCGCAGGTCGGGGGCTGATACGTAGACGCCGTCGCGCGGCGCGCTGCGCGCTCGAGGGTTCGCGAGGACGTCACAGCGTTGTAGCTCGCTTCCGGGCCAACTAACTTTGGCCGTACGCGAGTATCCAACCCTCCCCCACTCACATCAATGGTCAATCTCATCACGGTCGTTGGCGCCGGAAACGTCGGCGCGACTACCGCTCAGCGGGTCGCGGAGAAGGAGCTGGCGCGCCGCGTCGTCATGGTCGATGTCGTCGAAGGCATTCCGCAGGGCAAGGGACTGGACCAGTGGCAGTCCGCGCCGATCGAGGGCTTCGACTCGCGCGTGATCGGCACGAACGGCTACGACGAGACGGCCGGGTCGGACATCGTGATCATCACGGCCGGCATTGCACGCAAGCCGGGCATGTCGCGCGACGACTTGCTGAACACGAATGCCGGCATCGTGAAGCAGGTGTCGGAGCAGATCGCGCGGACGTCGCCCAACGCGATCCTCATCATCGTGTCGAATCCGCTCGACGTGATGTGCTACGTCGCGAAAAAAGTGACGGGCTTTCCGCGCGAGCGCGTGATCGGCATGGCCGGCGTGCTCGATACGGCGCGGTATCGCGCGTTCCTCGCCGAAGCGATGGACGTGTCCGTGCGCGACATCCAGGCGATGGTGCTCGGCGGCCACGGCGACACGATGGTCCCACTCATCAGCTACACCTCGGTGAGCGGCATTCCCGTTACTCAGCTGCTCGATCGAAAGACGCTCGATGAGATCGTGGACCGCACCCGAAACGGGGGTGCCGAGATCGTGAAGCACCTGAAGACGGGGTCTGCGTACTACGCGCCGTCGTCAGGCGCCGTCCAGATGGCCGAAGCGATCGTGCGCGACCAGAAGCGGATCCTTCCATGCGCCGCCTGGCTCGAGGGCGAGTATGGGATGTCCGACCTCTTCCTGGGCGTGCCGGTGAAGCTCGGACGCGGCGGCATGGAGAAGATCATCGAGGTCGAGCTGACCTCGAAGGAGCGCGTCGACCTTGGCAAGAGCGCCGAGGCCGTGCGAGAGCCTATGTCGAAGCTGACGATCTGAGAAATTGCTCAAGGGGCCGAAGGAATCGAGATGACTGCACCGACAGTGACGACCGGCAGTGCGTCCGGCGCTCGGGAGTCCGCGCGGCGCATGAACGTCGTCGCACGTTTCTGGCACTCGTCGATCGGGAAGCATGCGGTCATGGCCGTGACCGGCATCATCATGATCGCGTTCCTGATCTCGCATTTTCTCGCGAACCTGCAGGTGTTCATCGGCCCACTCGCGATCAACGAATACGCAGCGGCGCTGCGCCGACTCGGCCCGCTCTTGTGGCTCGCGCGAGCCGGGCTGCTGGTGGCGCTCGTGCTGCACGTGGTTGCGGCGTATCAGTTGACGCGGCGGAAGCAGACCGCGCGTCCCGTGGACTACACTGATCGAGATGCGCAGGTCTCGACGCTCGCGGCCCGATCAATTCGATGGGGCGGGGTGGCGTTGCTCATCTTCATTGTCCTTCACTTGCTCCACTTCACGTTCGGGACGATCCACCCCGCATTCGACGCGAAGGACGTGTACGGCAACGTCGTTGCCGGGTTCGACATCTGGTGGGTCGCACTGCTGTACGTGGCGGCGATGATCGCGCTCGGCCTGCATCTCTACCACGGCACGTGGAGCAGCATCCGCACGCTCGGCCTAACGAGGGCGTCGGGCAATCCGCTCAAGCGCCGCGTGGCCGCGGTGCTCACGTGGGCGATCTACCTCGGCTTCTCGATCGTCCCGATTGCCGTGCTCGCCGGTCTCGTCCGGTGACCGTTAGGGGTCAGAGTCCTAACGCATCATTTTCCTGCGGTCACGGCTCGAAACGGCGCCGAGTGACCCCGACCGCCGCGCACGACCTCCGACCGTAACCGATGGAACTGCGTTCCCGAATCCCGACCGGCCCTATCGAGCAGAAATGGGACAAGCACCGCTTCGAGATGAAGCTCGTGAACCCGGCGAACAAGCGGAAGTTCACCATCATCGTCGTCGGCACCGGATTGGCCGGGGGCTCCGCCGCTGCGACGCTGAGTGAGCTCGGCTACAACGTCCTCTGCTTCTCGTTCCATGATTCGCCGCGGCGCGCACACAGTATCGCGGCCCAGGGTGGCATCAACGCCGCGAAGAACTACCAGAACGACGGCGACAGCATCTACCGCCTCTTCTACGACACGGTAAAGGGCGGGGACTTCCGCGCGCGCGAAGCGAACGTGTACCGCCTCGCGCAAATATCCGTCAACATCATCGATCAGTGTGTCGCGCAGGGCGTGCCGTTCGCGCGCGAGTACGGCGGGCTGCTCGCAAATCGCTCGTTCGGCGGCGCGCAGGTGTCGCGAACGTTCTACGCGCGCGGTCAAACCGGACAGCAACTCCTGCTCGGATGCTACCAGGCGCTGGAGAAGGAGATCGCGCGCGGGGGCGTGCAGATGTTCACGCACACCGAGATGCTCGACGTCGTGCTCGTGGACGGCAAGGCGCGTGGGATCATCACGCGTGACCTCCGAACCGGCGCGATCGAGGCGTATGCCGCCGACGCCGTGGTGCTCGCCACGGGCGGCTACGGCAACGTCTTCTACCTGTCGACGAACGCGAAGCTCTCGAACGCGACCGCCGTGTGGCGTGCACACAAGCGCGGCGCGGTGTTCGCGAACCCGTGCTTCACACAGATCCACCCGACCTGCATCCCGGTGAGCGGCGACTACCAGTCGAAGCTCACGCTCATGAGTGAGTCGCTGAGAAACGACGGCCGCGTGTGGGTGCCGCTCAAGCAGGGCGACAAGCGCCCCCCGCGTGAGATTCCAGAGGCCGAGCGTGACTACTACCTCGAGCGAAAGTACCCGAGCTTCGGCAACCTGAGCCCCCGCGACATCGCGTCGCGCGCCGCGAAAGAGGTCTGCGACGAGGGGCGCGGGGTAGGGGAGACGGGACGCGGCGTCTACCTCGATTTCGAGGACGCCATCCGGCGCCTCGGCGAACAGAAGATTCGCGAGCGCTACGGCAACCTGTTCGAAATGTATGAGCGCATCACGGACGAGAACCCGTACAGGGTCCCAATGCGCATCTACCCCGCGGTCCATTACACCATGGGCGGACTGTGGGTGGACTATAACCTCATGAGCACCATTCCCGGTCTGCACGTGCTCGGCGAGGCGAACTTCTCGGACCACGGTGCCAACCGGCTCGGCGCGAGTGCGCTCATGCAGGGCCTCGCCGACGGGTACTTCATCATTCCCTACACTATCGGTGATTACCTCGCGAGCGCGAAGCTCGAGAAGGTGACGACGGATCGCCCGGAGTTCGCCGAGGCGAAGGGGTCGATCGCGACGCTCACGAACCGCTTGTTAGGCATCAAGGGGAAGCGAACGGTGGACGCGTTTCACCGCGAGCTCGGGCAGATCCTCTGGGAGGGTTGCGGCATGGCCCGGAGCGCCGAGGGGCTCCGTCGGGCGCTGGGCCGCATCCCGGAGCTGCGCGACGAGTTCTGGCGAAACGTGAACGTGCCGGGCAGCGACAGGGAGTTGAATCAGGCCCTCGAGAAGGCCGGGCGCGTGGCGGACTTCCTGGAGTTCGCGGAGCTCATGTGCGTGGACGCGCTGCACCGCGAGGAATCGTGCGGCGGGCATTTTCGGGTCGAGCACCAGACACAAGACGGCGAGGCGCAGCGCGACGACAGTCGATTCGCCTACGCCGCGGCGTGGGAGTTCACGGGCGTCGGCAACGCCCCGGTGCTCCACCGGGAGCCACTGGCGTTCGAGTATGTGCCGCTGACGCAACGGAGTTATAAGTGAAACAGCCATCAGCTATCAGCTATCAGCAAAGCGAGGGGCCTCGGGATGCCTCTCGCACGAAGAGAAGCGTCCCGAGCGGTCTGGCTTTGCTGATAGCTGATAGCTGATGGCTGATAGCTTCTTTTTCTTCCCATGCACCTCACACTGAAGGTTTGGCGCCAGAAGGGGCCCGATTCTCCCGGGCGCCTCGAAGAATACGACGCTCCGGACGTCAGTCCGGACATGTCGTTCCTCGAGATGCTCGACGTCGTGAACGAGCGACTCGTGGAGCGGGGCGACGAACCCATTGCCTTTTCCCACGACTGCCGTGAAGGGATCTGTGGGTCGTGCGCGCTCATGATCAACGGCGTCGCGCACGGGCCTGTGCGTGGGGCAGCCACGTGCCAGGTGCACATGCGCAGCTTCGACGACGGCGCGACGATCTTCATCGAGCCATGGCGCGCACGCGCCTTCCCGATCATCAAAGACCTGGTCGTCGATCGCTCCGCGTTCGATCGGATCATTCAGGCGGGCGGCTTCATCTCGGCCCCCACCGGGAGCGCGCCGGACGCGAACGCCATTCCGATTCCCAAGCAGGACGTCGATGATGCCATGGACGCCGCCGCCTGTATCGCGTGTGGCGCGTGCGTAGCCGCGTGCCCCAACGCCTCTGCATCGTTGTTCACGGCGGCCAAGGTGAGTCATCTCGGCCTTCTCCCGCAGGGCCAGCCAGAGCGCCATCGGCGCGTCGTGAAGATGGTCGAGCAGATGGACATCGAAGGCTTCGGCGGCTGCACGCTCTTCGGCGAGTGCCAGGAGGCGTGCCCGAAGCTCATCAGCATCGACACGATCGCCCGCATGAACCGCGACTACTTCAAGGCGACCATTCGCACGCGCGAGCCGGCAATTGCCCCGGCGGAGAGTGGGGGCTGAGCACGCCGAGGCTGGCCCGTTTGGTGCACGCGACGCCTGCGTGCAAAGCGCGGAGTGCCGGTGACTACCCCGCATGATGAATCGCTGAACGAGGTCGACCGAAACAAGAGCGTGTATCTGGACGGCGCGGACGCCGTCGAGAAGACGACGTACGCCGGTAACGCCCACGGCGCCGACGTCGGCGGCAACGCCGAGCACGGGCCACGAGTGACTGCCCCGGTCAAGCGCGCTGAGGGGCTCGGCGCGCTCGGGTGGATTGCGCTCGTGCTCGCAGCGCTCGCGCTCGCTGTGTACGCCACCGGGCTCTTCTAGTACGACCGCTAGAGTTTCGGCAGCGTGACGCCGCTCTGCCCCTGGTACTTCCCCTGCTTGTCGCGGTAGGACACTTCGGGCGGCTCCGAGCCCTTGAAGAAGAGCACCTGCGCGATCCCCTCGTTCGCGTAGATCTTGGCCGGGAGCGGCGTGGTGTTCGAGATCTCGAGCGTCACGTAGCCTTCCCATTCCGGCTCGAACGGCGTGACGTTCGTGATGATCCCGCAGCGCGCGTACGTGGATTTACCGACCGTGATGGTCACGACGTCGCGCGGGATCCTGAAGTACTCGACCGATCGCGCGAGGGCGAACGAGTTCGGCGGCACGATGCACACGTCGCCCTCGAACTCCACGAACGATTTCGGATCGAAGTTCTTGGGGTCCACGATGGAGTTGAGCACGTTCGTGAAGATCCGGAACTCGCGGGCGACGCGCATGTCGTAGCCATACGAGCTGACGCCGTAGGAGATCACCCCCGAGCGCACCTGCCGCCCCTCGAACGGCTCGATCATGCGGTGCTCGAGGGCCATGCGGGTGATCCAGCGGTCGGATTGGATGGTCATCGTCGGGAGTCGGGAATCGGGAATCGGGAATCGGGAATCAGCCACCGAGTCCAGCGGTGGTGCGCGCGGCAGCTATCGGCGGCGCGGAAGATAACGACGTCCGCGCCCGTCGTCAGTTTCTCTCGCGCGCGCGTCGTATCGCGCCGTTCCGATTCCCGACTCCCGACTCCCGACGGTGCGCATCGCGCACCGTGCGTTGACAGTGCATCCGAGCGCGCGATAGCTTACGTCTACGCGCAAGTGAATTATTTCACGAAGTCGGGAGCGTGATGGATCGCACCTATCTGCCGATACTACTGCTGATGGGCTTCGTGGTCGCCAACGCGATTCTCATCATGGGCTTGTCCCACCTCGTCATCCGGCGGCGCGTGACCCCGGAGAAGGACACGCCGTACGAGTCCGGAATGCCCCCCCTCGGCGACGCCAGGGAGCGGTTCTCGGTGAAGTTCTACATGGTCGCGATGTTGTTCATCATCTTCGACATCGAGACCGTGTTCATGATCCCCTGGGGCGTCTTCTACCGGCAGCTCTCCTGTGCCGTGCCCCTCGTGGATGGCATCTGCCCGGCCGGTAACGTCTCGTTCTTCGGCCTCGGCGAGATGCTCGTCTTCATCGTCATTCTGCTCGTCGGCTTCGTGTATGTCTGGAAGAAGGGAGCCCTCCAGTGGAACTGACACAACGCCCTGAGCATCGAGTCGTCGAATACGACCCGCAGTCGCAGGAAGGGTGGGTCGCCACGCGTCTCGATTTCCTCGTCAACTGGGGACGCGCCAATTCGCTCTGGCCCATGCCGTTCGGCACCGCGTGCTGTGCCATCGAGTTCATGGCCAGCGCCGCCAGCCGGTTCGACCTCGCTCGGTTCGGCATGGAGCGGATGAGCTTCTCACCGCGCCAGGCGGACGTGCTCATCTGCGCCGGACGCGTGCCGTTCAAGCTCGCACCGGTCATCCGGCGCATCTGGCAGCAGATGGCCCAGCCAAAGTGGTGCATCTCGATGGGCGCCTGCGCCTCGAGCGGCGGCATGTTCGATAACTACGCGGTCGTGCAGGGCATCGACACGATCATCCCGGTCGACGTTTACGTGCCGGGATGTCCGCCGCGCCCCGAAGGGTTGATGTACGGGATCATGATGCTGCAGGAGAAGGTGAAGCGCGAGCGCATGGGCGACGCCGCGATCCGCAACGAGATGGTGCCCGACCCGAGGAGCCAGCTCTTCATCCCACCGCCCGCCATCAACGAACTGTCCGAACCGTTCGGCAACTCCGTGCACCAGACGCGCTCGGGACTGTGACCGCTCCGTTCGAGATCCTGTACCCCGGCAGCGGCGACCCCGCCGCGCCCGTACCGACATCGCCAAAGCAGGTCCCGAATCGCGGCGGCGAGCCCAACCCATCGGCGGCCGCGCTCCAGGCGCAGTTCGGCGCGGCCGTCCGCCGAGTGGACGTCGTCTGGGGCGAAACGACGGTCGTCGTGGCGCCCGAATCGGCGCTCGACATCATTCGCTGGCTGCACGACGACCCGGCGCAGGCCTACGAGTACCTCTCGGATGTCACCGCGGTCGAGTACCGGGATGTCGAGCTCCCGGTGGAGGTGGTCTGGCACCTCCGGTCGCTACGGCACCGGCGCTTTCTGCGCGTCAAGGTGCCGCTGACGAAGAACCGCCCGCTCGAGGTGCCGAGCGTGTGGTCCATCTACAAGGGCGCGGATTGGCTCGAGCGCGAGTGCTTCGACATGTTCGGCATCACGTTCGTCGGACACCCCGATCTGCGCCGCATTCTCATGTGGGAGCACTACCGCGAGGGCTTCCCACTCCGAAAGGACTTTCCGCTGCGAGGCCGGTTCAGCCGCGCCGAGCAGCTGCGCCAGGCGCTCGCCGCCAATCCCGAGGCGCGCTACTCCATGGAGGAGCTCTCGATCGCCGACGCGTTCGAGGATCTCCCGGGCGACATGCGCCAGCGTCTGCGGGACGGCGAGCGGACAGGAGAATAGCAGTGGCCACACAGAAACGAACCGTCGACGTCGCGCTGTCGACCACGGGCGTCGACGCGCAGGGAAGGCCGCAGCGCGTTCCCCTCGTGACCACGGACGGCGGCGCTCCCGTCGCGGTCGAGGCACCACCCATGGTGGAGCCCGATCTCGCCGGCGAGCACATGCTCATCAACATCGGCCCGCAGCATCCGGCGACGCACGGCGTCTTGCGGCTCGTCCTCGAGCTCGATGGCGAAACGGTCGTGCGGTGCATTCCCCACATCGGCTACCTGCACTGCGGATTCGAGAAGATCGGGGAGTACCGACAGTACAACCAGATCATCCCCTGGACCGACCGTGAGGATTACCTCAACTCGATCGGGAACAACTGCGCGTTCTCGTTAGGTGCGGAGCGGCTGTTCGGGATCGACATCACCGAGCGCTGCACGGTGCTGCGCGTGATCGCGATGGAGCTCTCGCGGATCGCCTCGCACCTCGTGTGGCTCGGCACGACGTGCATCGACATTGGGGCCTTCACGCCCTTCCTGTGGTCGTTCCAGCGGCGCGAGCAGATCTACGACCTCCTCGAGGCCTGGGTGGGCGCTCGACTCACGACGTCGGCGACGCGCGTGGGCGGGATGGCCGCCGACATTCCCGACGGCTGGCTGGACGGCCTGCGGAGCTTCACTCGCTCGTTCCCGTCGACCGTCGATGAAGTCGACCGGCTACTCACGAAGAACGCGATCTGGGTCGGACGCACGGTGGGGCTTGGCGTCATGTCGCCGGACGAGGCGACCAACTACGGGCTGTCGGGCCCCATGCTGCGCGCCTCGGGCGTCGCGTACGACGTGCGAAAGGACTTCCCGTACCTCGACTACGAGACCTACGACTTCGACGTCCCCGTCGGCACGAACGGCGACGTGTACGATCGCTACCTCGTGCGCATGGAGGAGATGCGGCAGTCGGTACGCATCCTCGAGCAGGCGGCCAGCCGGCTGCCGGATGGTCCGGTCAACGTCGACGACCCGCGTCTCATTCTCCCACCGAAGTCCAAGGCGACGAGCGAGATGGAGTCGATGATCCATCACTTCAAGCTCGTGATGGAAGGCCCGCGTCCGCCCCTCGGCGAGTGCTACGTGGCCGTCGAGAGCCCGAAGGGAGAGAAGGGCTACTACATGGTATCGGACGGCACGTCGAAGCCAGTGCGGTGGCGCATCCGTCCGCCGTCGTTCGTCAACCTGTCCGCGATCCCGAAGATGGTGGAAGGGCACCTCCTGTCTGACGTGATCGCGATCAACGCGAGCATCGACATCGTCATGGGGGAGATCGACCGCTGATGGCCACCTCCAAGGAGATGGGCGGCATTCACGCCGAATCGCACGCCGCGCACGGGAGCGCGGGGCACGGCCATGGCGAGCCGTACGAGCCGGTGTTCGTCGGCGAACGGCGCCGTCAGCTCGACGAGCTGATGACGCGGTATCCGACGAAGATGGCCGCGCTCCTGCCCGCGCTCTGGATGGTGCAGGAGGACCGCGGCTGGATCAGCGAAGCCGCGATGGCGGAAGTCGCCGAGGTGCTGTCGCTCACGCCGGCGTACGTGAAGGGCGTTGTGACGTTCTACACCATGTACCACCAGCACCCGGTCGGGAAGCACTTCATCCAGG
>DAINRQ010000141.1:0-14989 GCA_036741775.1 Gemmatimonadaceae bacterium
GGCCTCAAGGATCTCGTGCCGCTCATCGAGTTCGGCGCGAGCCCGCGCGCGACGATCGCGCTCGCCCAAGCCTCACGGGCGCACGCGTTCCTGCGCGGCCGCACGTTCGTGACCCCTGATGACGTGAAGGCGATCGCGCCCGACGTGCTCCGCCACCGCGTGCTGACGACGTACGAGGCGGAGGCCGAGGAGGTGACGAGTGACGCCGTCGTCGCGAAGATATTGTCGACGATAGAAAGCCCATGAAACGCCGGGAATCGGGAATCGGGAATCGCGAATCGGAACAGCCCGCGCCGGTCACCTTCGAGACGCCGGCACGCGCACGCCATGCGCTGCGCACCCCCCCAAAGCCGCCACGGGTCGATTCCAATTTCCCGATTCCCGATTCCCGACGACGACGCGCTGTCGAGCCGGATCCGGCTCGACAGCGCGTCGTCGTCGGTGTTCCCCCCGAGATTCTCCGTCAGGTCAAGCTCATCGAGCTCCGCACGCGCGGGCTCGTGAACTCGCTCTTCAGCGGCGAGTACCGGTCGGTGTTCAAGGGGCAGGGGATGGAGTTCGCCGAGGTGCGCGAATACCTGCCGGGCGACGAGGTACGCTCCATCGACTGGAACGTGACCGCGCGCATGCGGCGGCCGTTCGTCAAGCGATACATCGAGGAGCGCGAGCTGACCGTGATGCTCGCGGTGGACCTCTCGGGGTCCGAGCGGTTCGGCACCGTTAGGCGGTTCAAGAGCGAGCTCGCCACCGAGCTCGGAGCCGTGCTCGCCATGTCCGCGGTTCGCAACAACGACCGCGTGGGCGTCATGATCTTCACCGACCGCGTCGAGCACGTCGTGCCACCCGCGAAGGGACGCCGGCACGTCCTCCGGGTCATCCGCGACCTCCTCGTCCACGAGCCCGTCGGGCGTGGAACCGACATCGCGAGCGCGCTCGAGTACCTGCGCGGCATGCTGCGGCAGAAGGCGATCATCTTCCTCGTGTCCGATTTCTTCTCCGAGGATCTGGAGCGGCCACTCAAGCTCGCCGCCCAACAGCACGACGTCGTCGCCGTGACGATCGAGGACCCGAGCGAGGAGACGCTCCCCGACATCGGGCTCGCGCGCCTCGTCGATCCGGAGTCCGGCGCCACCATCGACGTGGACACGAGCGATGCGAAGGTGCGCGAGGGGTATGCCCGCGCGGTCGCCGACCAGCGTGAGGCGCGGCGCCGTCTACTTCGCCGCCTCGCTATCGATGAGATCGTGATGCAAACGGACGGCGGGTACGTCGAGCCGCTCATGCGGTTCTTCCGGTCGCGCGAGACGCGGAGTCGCCGACGGTGACACGGTCCGTCGTTTGTCTGTGCGCGCTCGCGTTCGGTGCGGCGCACGCACAGCAGCCGCGCGCTGGCACGGAGCCCATACAGGTGCAGATGGGCTACACGGTAGAGCCGGACACGGTGACCGTCGGCGACCCGTTTCGCGTGACGGTGCGCATCCGCGCGCCGTTAGGCGCGTCAGTGACGTTCCCCGCGGCGCCGGATTCCGGTGCCACGGTCGAGCCGCTCGATTCGCGACGCGAAGCAGAGGGCCAGGATACGCTCGCGCTCGACGTGAGCGCGACCTGGCGGCTGGCCGCATGGGATACCGGCGACCAGCCGCTTCGACTCGGCGATGTCGTCGTGCAGGTCGACGGGCGGGAGCGACGCATTCCGCTGAGCGCGCTCAGCGTGCACGTCCGCAGTGTGTTGCCAGCCGACACGAGTCTCCACATCCCGAAGCCGCACCGCGCGCCGTTCGAGTTCGGGCGGCCGTGGTGGCACTGGCTGCTCGCGATTCTCGCCGCGCTCGGCATCATTGGCCTGTTCTGGTGGTGGTGGTATCGTCGTCGCAAGCGACAGCGCGGCGCGGTCGAAGACCCCTTCGAGGAGGCCGAGGCCGAATTCGAGCGCGTCGAGCGCCTCGGCCTCGTCGAAGCCGGTGAGCGAGGGCGCTACGTCGCGCTCATGGTCGAGGTGCTTCGCACCTATCTCGCGCGACGCATCCCGGATGCTCACCCGTCGCTTACCACGAGCGAGCTGCTCGTGGCGGTCCGCGAGCATCCGACGGTGCCGGTGAATCGCCTGGCACTCGTGCTCGCCGACGCCGACCTCGTGAAGTTCGCGCGTCGCGCCACGACCGCCGAGCGCGCGCGCGAGCTCGGTACGGAAGCGCGCGGGATCGTGAAGGCGGTGCACGACGCCGAGCTCAAAGCGGCCGAAGCGGCGACGCAAGCGGGATCCGAACCGCCTCGGGAGCGCGCCGCATGAAGCCCGTCATCGATCAGCCACTGCTGCTCGCCCTGGCCGTACTACTGCCCATCGCGGTGGTGGCGCTGGTCGTGGTCGGGTACCGCCGCCGTCGAGCGAGGCTGGAGCGGCTCGGGTCGCCGGCGATGATCACGCGCCTCGTACCACCTAACGCGGTGCAGCCGCCGGGCTGGCGCGCCGCGCGGCTCGCGCTCGCGGCCGCGTTCGCCGGCGTCGCGATCGCCGGACCGCGGTGGGGCCTGGAGCGAACCGTCGTTCGCGGGGAAGGGGTGGATATCGTTCTCGCCGTCGACGCGTCGCTCTCGATGATGGCGCCTGACGAGCGACCGAACCGGCTCGAGAAGGTGAAGCAGGAGATCCGCCGGCTGCGCGCCGCCTCGCCGAGTGACCGGTTCGCGCTCCTGGCGTTCGCGGGGCGGAGCTACATCCTCACGCCGCTGACCGTGGACGATGCCGCGCTCGACCTCTTCCTCGACAATCTCGACCCGTCCGTGGTCGGTCAGGCAGGGAGCTCCCTCGCGCGCACGATTCGGCAGGGCACCGACCTCCTCGCGGCGACGAAGAGCGGCAGCGACCGAGCGATCGTGATCTTCAGCGACGGGGAGGCCTTCGAGCCCGTCGAGGACGTCGTCGCGGCGGCGACCCAGGCGGGCGAGGCAGGGGTCAGCATCGTGACGGTCGGTTTCGGGACGCAGGGGGGCTCCACGATCCCCGTACGCGACAATGGTGGCGTGTCGGAGAAACGCGATCTCGAGGGCAACGTGGTGGTCACGAAGTACCACCCCGAGATGCTGCGCGCGGCGGCGCAGGCGGCGAACGGCACGTTCATCGACGCCGCGGAAACCGATAAGGCGACGAAGGTTCGCCGCGCCCTCGTCCAGCTCCGTGGCGTCCAACGTGCGGTCGAAGCCGGTCGAACACAGACGCCGCGATTCCAACTCTTCCTCATTCCTGCCGTGGTGCTTCTCCTCCTGGATACGGCCCTCGCCGAGCGTCGGGGCCGACGACGCCGGTCGCCCGCGGCCGCAGCGACCGCGGCGGGGCTCGTTCTCGCCCTCCTCGTGCCGCTACGTGCCGCGCGAGCGGATGACGTCCGCGATGCGGCGCGCGAGTACGACGCGAAACGGTACATGCGGGCGGCGGCGCTCTACCGGCGCGCGATCGAGGGCGGCGACCGGCGCCCCGAAGTCCTATACAACCTGGGCACGGCGCTGCTCGCCGCCGATTCACTCACATCGGCCATCGAGGTGCTCGAACGCGCAGTGAAGGCCACGGACCCCGAAGTACGTTTCCGCGCAACGTTCAACCTCGGCCTCGCGCACCTCAAGCGTGGGCTGGCCGCGAAGGGCGATTCGGCGGAACCGGCGCTTGACGCCGCGCTGGAAACGTACAAGCGTGCGCTCCTCATGCGCTCGAGCGACGCGGACGCGAAGTGGAACTACGAGCTTGCCCTGCGGAAGAAGGACCAGCAGAGTGGCGGGGGCGGTGGAGGCGGGGGTGGCGGGGGCGGGGGCGGTAGCCAGGATCAACCGAGTCCGCCGCGGCAGCCACAGGCTGACCGGCCGAGTGGGGGACTTGGCAATCAACAGGCGGAACAGTTGCTGAATAGCGCCGAGCGCGAGGAACGCAACGTTCAGGCGCGGAAACAGCAGCAGAATCGCCCGCAGCCACCACCGGGCGGTAAGGACTGGTAATGCTCTCGATCGCCGGGATCGTTCTTCAGATCACAGTGACCGTCACCGCGCCGGAGACGTTGACCGTCCGGCAACAGGCGACGGTGACCGTGCGTGCCGAAGTGCGAGGCCCGGTCGCGCCAACCATCAGGCCGCCGCAGTTCGGGCCGCTGACGGGAGTCCGGATCGAGCAGTCGACCAGCGTAGGCAGCGGGGGGACGTACGCGCGCGGGCTGGCGGTCGTCGAGCACAAGTACCTCGTGATCGCGCAGCGGCCCGGCTTCACAGTGATTCCGCCGGTCGAGGCGCGCGTCGGCCCCATGGTGGGACGGTCCGAGCCCACGCGCCTAACGATCGTGAACGCGCCGGCCGTGCCCGTCCCGGCGGTCGTCTCGCGCTCTCGGCTCGACCCTCGCCAGGGCGTGAGCTTCCATGCGCTGGTCGCGCCGGACACGGTGTACGTGGGCGAACAGGCGACGTATCAGGTCGGCGTCTTCCTCAACGACGACGTCCGATACCGGTTGCGTCGCAACCCGGAGTTCATTCCGCCCGAGCTCCGCTCGATGCTCGCGTACGACCTGGCGGCGCCGCGCTCCTTCGTATCCAAGCGCGTGATCGACGGCCGTCGGTACGAGGTGCACGTCTTCCAGCGGGCGCTGTTTCCGCTCACGGCCGGCCGCTACGAGATCCCGCCCGCGCGACTCAACTACTCGCTGCCGCTCAGCGCGAGCTTCTTCAGTCGCGAGGAGAGCCACCAACTCCGGAGTGAGACAGTCGCACTCGTGGTCGTGGAGCCGCCGGAGGACGGGCGCCCCACCGACTATCATGGCGCCGTCGGGCGTCTCTCGCTCGAGGCACAGGTCGATAGCGGTGTGGCGAAGGTTGGCGACCCACTCGTGCTCACGGTGCGTGTGACGGGCGACGGGAACGTGAGCTTCTTTCCGCGCCCCGCGTTGAACGTGCCGTGGGGGCAGGCGGTAGCGGCCGAGGAGCGCGTCGAGCTCGATTCGAGCGCAACGCTCGTGCGGGGCACGAAGGAGTTCGACTGGGTCATCACGCCCGGACAGAGCGGTGAGGTCGAGGTCCCGCCGATTCGGTACCCATTCTTCAACCCGTACACCGAACGCTACGAGCTCGCCGTGACGTCGCCACAGCGGTTGTCGGTGGCGCCCGGAACACTGCTCGTCGCGGACGTGGCCGCCGATTCGGCGCGGCCGACATTTCCAGTGCGCCGCGTTATGCGCCCGGTGGAAGATGTTCCGCTGGCGTCCCGTCGCGCATTCTGGCTGACGATGCTCGCGGCGCCGATTCCCGCAGCCCTCGTGTTCGCCGCGCGCCGGCCGCGCACCCGTCGGACGCCGGCAGCGTCGGAACGACTGCGCCGCATCGCACGTGATGGACGAGGCCTCGCTGCGGCGAGCGAGGTAGGCACGCTGCGGCGCACGTACGCGGCCGCGCTCGGCGAGCGGATCGGGGTCGCAGCGGCCGAACTGGCGGACCGGCGCGCACTCGTTCGCGCCCTTCGCCGCAGCGGCGTCACGGCGGAAGTCGCGCGCCGAGCGGACGAGCTCCTGGGCGAGCTCGACGCCGCTGTCTATTCCGGGAAGGCGTCCGACGTCCCGGATGGCCCGAAGCGCGCGTGGGACGTCCTTCAGGAGGTCGATCGCGAGGCGCGGCCTCGGATCGCGCAACGCCGCACGGTGCGCTCGACAACCGCCGTCGCGATGTTGGCGCTGTCGGTCGGGGCGTCGTCGACGCTGCAGTCGCCGGCGCGTGAAGCGTTCGACCGCGGCGTTCGGGAGTACGAGGCCAGGCGCTACGCGCGCGCCGAACGATTCTTCGCCGAGGCCGCGCGATTGGAGCCGCTGTCCGCGGACGCCTGGGCGAATTTCGGTACCGCGGCCTGGGCGGCGCGCGATACGTCGGCAGCGGCGATCGGCTGGCAGCGCGCGCTGCGACTCGACCCGCTCGCGAATGACATCCGCCCGCGACTCGACCTGACGCCGGGCTTCGGTGGCGTGGACCTGACGAACGTTCCACCGGTGTCGGAGCGCACGGCCGCGATCGTCGGTGGCTTCGCGTGGGTCGCGGCATGGCTGCTGGTAGCCGCCGGGCTGTGGCGCCGACGTTCTGGATTGCGCTACGCCGCATATGGCTGCGGGATCGTTGCCATTGCGTGCGGCATCGTGGGAGTGCGGGTCCGCGAAGCACGCGACGCCAGGCGACTGGCCGTGGTGGTGGAAGCGTCGCGACTCCGTGCGCTCCCCGCCCTCGGCAGCGAGGCCGGCGCGCCCGTGCTCACAGGCGAGGTCGCGCGCACGGTGCGCGAAGAGGGGGTGTGGTCGCTCGTCCGCACGGGCGATGATCGCGAAGGGTGGGTCGAAACCGATCGCCTCGAACCGATCGCGCGTCCGTGGGCAACCGGGCCGCGATGAGCGCGGGGAACGTCGAGCTTCGCCGCGCGGCCCGAATCGCCGTCCTCCCGCCAGCTGTCGCCGACCAGATCGCCGCGGGCGAGGTCGTGGAGCGGCCTGCATCGGCGGTGAAGGAGCTCGTCGAGAACGCGCTGGACTCGGGGGCCGCGACGATCGAGGTCGCGCTCGAGGACGGCGGACGCAGCTCGATTCGCGTGAGCGACGACGGGTGCGGGATGGACCGCGACGAGCTGTTGCTCGCACTCGAGCGACATGCCACGTCGAAGATTCGAACGGCCGCCGATCTCGTTGGCGTTCGGAGCTTCGGGTTCCGCGGTGAGGCACTCCCCGCGATCGCGTCCGTCTCGCACCTGGAGATCACGTCGGCTGCTGGGGACGGCGAAGGAACCGTTGTCCGGGTCGCCGGGGGCGCGATCACCGAGGTCGCGCCGGCGACCCGACGCACCGGCACCACGGTGACCGTGGCGAGGCTGTTCTACAACGTGCCCGCACGACTCAAGTTCCTGCGAAGCGCCCGATCCGAATGGCGCTCGGTCACCGACACGCTGATCGCGACCGCGCTCTGCCGCCGCGACGTTAGGCTTGGCGTCTCGCACGACGGGAAGAATGCGCTGTCGCTTCCGCCCGCCGCGACCATGCGCGCTCGGGTCGCGGGGATCTGGGGCGGCACGTTCGCGGAACGGTTCATCGAGGCCGATGACGTCACTGGTCCCATTCACGTGAGCGGGCTGGTGGAGCGGCCCGCGGATGTCGGGACCGCCAGCCGGCGCGTGTTCCTCGCGGTGAATGGCCGCCCGGTCCGCGATGTCGGCGTCGTCCGCGCCGCCGAGAGCGCCTACCGCTCCACCGTGACGGCCGGCGTTAGGCCGTCGCTGTTCCTCGAGATTACGCTGCCGGCGGATGTCGTAGACGTGAACGTTCACCCCGCAAAGGCGGAAGTGCGTTTTCGTGACCGGTGGTCGGTCGAGCGCGCCGTCGAACACGCCGTGCGGCGGGCGCTCGGTGAGCCATCCAGCGCCGCGTTCGTCGGCGCGCGCAGCTGGTCGTTCACACCCGGCGACAACGGGGCGCGACCGCCGGTGGATGTGGAAGTGCTCTCCCCACGAGCAGCGCCGGCTGACGGGCTTTTCTCGGCGCCCCTCGCCGACGGGCCCCATGGCACAGGCGACGCGACCCATGGCGGAGACGCCGCCGAGAGTCGAGTCGACGTCCCGCCACTCGTTCAGCTTCGGCGAACGTACCTCATGTTCGAGCGCGGCGAGGGCGTCGTGCTCATCGATCAACACTCGGCGCACGAGCGCGTGCTGTTCGAGCAATTCATGAACGTGCTCGAGCGCGGGGCGGCGCCTTCGCAGCGTCTCCTCTTTCCCGCAACCCTCCACCTCGGGCCGGCCGAAGCCGACGCATTCGAGGCGAACCGCGAGCTGCTGCACCGATTGGGATTCGAGGTCGAGCCGTTCGGCGGCCATTCCATCATCGTATCAGCGGTTCCCATGCCGCACCCCCGCTTCGACGCGCTCCGGTGCATTCGCGAAACGCTCGACGCACTCACGGGCGACCGGCTGCCGAGCGCCGCCGCGCACCACGAGCGCCTGGCCGCGACGGTGGCGTGCAAGGCGGCCATCAAGGCTGGCGATGCCTTGTCGTCCGGCGAGATGCAGGCGCTGTTCGTCGCGCTCGCGTCGACCACGCTTCCCGCGCACGACGTGCACGGCCGATCGACGATCGTGCAGATCACCTGGGATGAGCTCGAGCGACGCTTCGGACGAAAGTAGCGTACGAGTCATCTGCGGGCCAACGGCCGCCGGAAAGTCGGCCATCGCCATGGCCCTCGCGCAACTGCGCGGCGCCGTCGTCATCAGCGCGGACTCGCGTCAGATCTACCGCGGCTTCGACGTCGGAACCGCGAAGCCGTCCGCGGCCGATCAACGGCTCGTCCCTCACCAGGGGATCGATGTCGTCGAGCCGTGGGAGCGGTACTCGGCTGCCCGGTGGGCGAAGGACGCACAGGGGTGGATCGCGGAGGCCCGCGCGATTCGACGCGTGCCGCTCGTGGTGGGAGGCACGGGCTTCTACCTGCGCGCACTCGCAAAGCCGCTCTTCGAGTCACCGCCACTCGATCCCGAACGCCGAGCCGCCCTGGAGCGCCTGTTCGCCACCACGAGCACAGAGGACCTCCGACGCTGGTGCATGCGGCTCGATCCCGAGCGCGCGCATCTGGGCCGAGTACAGCTCGCGCGGTCGGTCGAGACCGCTCTGCTGACGGGTGAGCGCCTGAGCGATCTTCATCGCAGCCGAGCACAGGCGCCGGTCATTCGAGCTCGCTATCTTGTCGTCGATCCGGGGGCGGCGCTCGCCGCCCGCATCGAAGTGAGGGTCGACGCAATGATGGCGGCGGGATGGGCCGACGAGGTGCGTTCGTTGACACGCATGGTCGATCCGTCGGCTCCGGCCTGGAAAGCGAGCGGCTACCGCGTGATCCGAGATCTCGTCGAGGGGCGCGTGTCCGTGAGCGCCGCGCGCGAGCAGGTGATCATTGAAACGCGGCAGTACGCAAAGCGACAGCGCACGTGGTTCCGACACCAGCTGGCACCGGCGTCCGTGATCCGCGTGACCCCAGACGACCGTAACATCGAGGCGCTCGTGAACGCGTGGTGGGACGGGAGGACTGCGGAGTGAAGATCGGCATAACGTGCTACCCGACGTACGGCGGCTCCGGTGCGGTTGCGACGGAGCTCGGGATCGCGCTCGCCGAGCGCGGCCACGAGGTGCACTTCATCACCTATAAGCAACCGTTCCGGCTGCCGTCGTTCCTCCCCCGGATTTACTTCCACGAGGTGGACGTCGGACGCTACCCGCTGTTCGAATACCCGCCGTACGACCTCGCGCTCGCGGTACGGATGCACGAAGTCGTGACCTCGCACGGGCTGGACCTACTCCACGTGCACTACGCCATCCCGCACGCCACGAGCGCGTGGATCGCGCGCGAGATGCTCCGGGAGGGCGGGTCCGACGTCAAGGTGATCACGACGCTGCACGGCACGGACATCACGATCGTCGGCCAGGACCCATCGTTCCACCCCATCACGAAGTTCTCGATCGAGAAATCGGACCGCATCACCGCCGTCTCGAAGTACCTGCGCCAGGAGACGTTCCACGCGTTCGGGTGCACGGGGTGCGACGTGCAGGTCATCTACAACTTCATCGATCCCGCGATCTACGACCGGGCGAAGTACCCCCCGATTCTGCGCGAGCAGGTCGACGGCTCACGCCCGATGATCATGCACGTGTCGAACTTCCGCTCGGTCAAGCGCGTGCGCGACATCGTTCGCATCTATGCGGAGGTGCGCCGCTCCATCCCGTCCGTGCTCGTGATGGTCGGAGACGGGCCGGACCGCGTCGATGCGGAAGCAGAAGCCCGAACGCTCGGCGTCGATCGTGACGTCCATTTTCTCGGCAAGATCGACGCGGTGGCGCCGCTGCTCGCGGGAGCCGACCTCTTCTTGTTGCCGTCGCAGAACGAGTCGTTCGGGTTGAGCGCGCTCGAGGCGCTGGCCTCGGGAGTGCCGGTGGTCGGAAGTCGGGCGGGCGGGCTCGTGGAGGTCGTGAAGGAGGGGGTGACCGGAGCGTTGCGTGAGATCGGCGACATCGAGGGCATGGCCGCGGCGTCCGTCGAGATTCTCGCGGACCGGGATGGGTGGCAGACGATGAGTCTGGCCGCAATGGCCGACGCGCGGGCCCGATTCGCGCGCGATGATATCGTGGCGCAGTACGAAGCGCTCTACGAGGATGCGATTCGATAAGGCGCTGGCGATTCTCTCACTCGTCCGCTGGGAGAACATTCTGCTCGCGGTTGCCGGTGTCGTCCTCGGCGCCTGGTGGGCGACCGGCCGTCCCGGCGAGCCCGAGACCATCGTGATGGCGGGCGTCGCGGTGCTGCTCACGGCGTTCGCGAACGCCGATAACGACGTCCGTGACTACGAGATCGATCGGGTCGCCCACCCGTCGCGCCCGTTGCCGTCCGCGCGGTTGTCGCTCCAGGCGGCGCGCGTGCTCGTCGGACTGTGCGCGTCCGCGGCACTCGTGCTATCCGCACTCCTCGGCGCAGCGCAGACGCTCGCTGCCGTCGGCGTCATCGCGGCGATGACGCTGTACAACCGCGGTGTGAAGGCGCACGGCGTTCCCGGCAACGTGATCGTCGCCGTCGTTGCATCATTGCCGTTCATCTTCGGCGCGTGGAGCGCTGGGTCGCCCGGTGCAGGCGTCCCCCTGTTCCTCGTCGGCGTTCCACTGCACTTCGCCCGGGAGATCGCCAAGGACATTGACGACGCACACGGAGACGCGGAGCATCGCCGCACGCTTCCGCTGCGCGCGGGGCCCGGCACTGCGCGGCTGGTGGTAGTAACTTCCGTTGCCCTGTTCGTCGTCGCCCTCGCACCGTTCGCTTTGCGCCGTCCCGGCTTCGCGATCGTCATACTTCCGGCAGTCGCGCTGTGCCTCGCGGCATCGCGCCGGGTGCTGCGCGGGCAGCGTGGCACGGCGCAGTTGCTCAAGTCGGCGATGGTCGTCGCCATGGTCGCATTCGTCCTCAGCGCCCGGTGGTGACCGCGGCCGGACTCCGGCCGCGGTCATCCCGAGCGCAGCGAGGGATCGCCGCCCCTCCGCTTTCACTCGAACAGGTTGCACATGACAGTGTTTCAGGCCGTGGTCCTGGGGTTGGTCCAGGGTCTCGCGGAGTTTCTGCCTATCAGCAGTTCGGCGCACCTCGTGCTCACCCCATGGATTTTCGGATGGCCGGACCCCGGGCTCGCGTTCGACGTGGCGCTCCACGTGGGGACCCTCGTCGCCGTGCTCTGGTACTTCCGCGCCGAGTGGGTGCGCCTGACGCGCTCTGCGCTCGCGGTGGTGCGGCATCGGCGCGCCGATACGGAGGACACGCGTCGCTTCCTCTATCTCGTGGTTGCGACCGTCCCCGCGGCGATCGCCGGCTTCCTGCTCGAGGACATTGCCGAGACCACGTTCCGCTCGCCGCGATTATTGGCTGTTACGCTCATGGTCATGGGCGTGCTGCTCTGGGCGGCGGATCGCTTCGCGCCCCGTCACCGTCCGCTCGGCACGATGCGGTGGCGGGACGCGGTGTTGATCGGACTTGCGCAGGTCGCGGCTCTCGTCCCCGGCGTGTCACGTTCAGGGTCGACGATGACGGCCGGTCGTGCCCTGCAATTCGATAGGCAGGGCGCGGCCGTCTTCAGCTTTCTCATGAGCATGCCCGTCACGGCCGCGGCGGCGTTGCTGAAAGTACCGGACCTCATTCGCGCGGAAGGCATCACGGCGCCGCTCGTTGCGGGCATCGTGTCGGCCGGGATCAGCAGCTGGTTGGCGATTGCGGTGTTGTTGCGGTATGTGGCTCGCCACAGCTTCGGTGTGTTCGCGCTCTACCGGGTCGCGCTCGGCGCGGTGATCCTGGTGTTGCTCGCGAGTCGTGGCTGAGATCGCGACGTACGATGGGCGCGACGCGGCGTCCCTCGCCGCGCTGCTGGGCGTCCCCCGGGTCGTGGTGTTCGACTCGACCGCCTCTACGATGGACGATGCGCACGGACTCGCCGCGGTGGGGGCGCCCGCCGGGACAGTGGTTCTCGCGGATCGCCAGTCCGCTGGACGCGGGCGCGCAGGGCGACGGTGGGCGTCCGAGAGCGGGCAGGGGATCTGGACGACCGTCGTGGAACGACCGAACGACACCGCGGCGCTGGACGTGCTCTCGATCCGTTTGGGCGTGAAGCTCGCGCGCGTGCTCGACCGGTATGCGCCCGAGCGCGTGGGGCTCAAGTGGCCTAACGACTTGTTCGTGCGCGGCGGCAAAGTGGCCGGTCTGCTCGTCGAGGCGCGCTGGCGCGCGCGGCGCATCGACTGGGTCGCGATCGGCGTCGGGGTGAACGTCCGTCCTCCCACTGGCGTCGCGACCGCGGCGGGGTTGAGCGAGGACGCCGGTCGTGTGAACGTGCTCGCGGAGCTCGTTCCCGCCGTACGCGCGGCGGCTGCCGGTCGAAGCCTGCTCACCGCGAGTGAGCTCGAGGAGTTTACCGCCCGCGATGTCGCCGCGGGCCGTGCGTGCGTCGAGCCCGCGCCCGGCATCGTGCGCGGGATCTCGCAGGCGGGGGAGCTCCTCGTCGAGACAGCAACCGGGGTGCAGCGGTTTCGGGATGGCTCGCTTACCTTCGCCGGAGCACACGCATGATCCTCGTGTTCGACGTCGGCAACACCGAGACGACTATCGGGCTGTTCGATGGCGAGGCACTCCGCGGGCACTGGCGCGTCATGACCGACGTCGCGCGCACGCCCGACGAGATCGCGTTGCTCATTCGCGCGCTGCTCGCGAGCGATGACATCGACCGCGCGTCGATCGACGGCGCCGCGATTGGATCCGTCGTCCCTGCGCTCACCGCGGCGCTGGCGGACGCGACCGAGGCGGCCGTGGGAGCGAAACCGATCATCATCGACGCAAGCTCACCGCTGCCCATCAAGTTGGATGTCGAGGAGCCACTCACCGTTGGTGCGGACCGGATCATCAACACGCTCGCGGCGAGTCGACTCTACCGGCGTGATACGATCGTTGTCGATCTCGGGACGGCGACGACGTACGACTGCATCACCGCGGACGGGGTGTTCCTTGGCGGCGTCATCGCGCCGGGCGTGCGGACGTCAGCGGAAACGCTCTTTCGTCGGACATCGAAGTTGCCGGCGACGGAGATCGTCCCGCCGGCTCGTGTCATCGGGCGGCGCACGGAGGAGTGCATCCGGGCCGGTGTCGTGCTGGGCAATGCGGAAGCGATCGACGGGCTGGTCCGACGTATCAAGGCCGAGTGGCCGAACGGCGCGGTGCCGCTCGTGGTCGCGACGGGCGGCCTTGCGACCACCTTCCAGCCGTTCTGCCGCGAGTTCGATCTCATCGAGTCGTACCTGACGCTTCAGGGGCTTCGCATCGCCCACGAGCTGGTGAGCGCGACCCGGTGACCGCGGTCGATGAGGGCCCTGTCGCCCCGCGATGGCGTACGCTCGGCTGGGCACGGCGGCTCGGTTACGCCCTGCTTCCTGGCGACACGTTCAGCTACATCCTGCATTTTCGGCCGCGGGAATGGCCGATCATGATCGCCCACACGTCCATCGGGTTCGTGATCGCGATCGGTGTTCGCGCGCTGGTGAACGGAGAGCGACTCTCGATGTATCTCGCCGCTCTCCTGGCGTGGGTCGGGTGCCTCAACGCCGGCACCCTGGCACTCAACAGCGCCTACGATCAAGACCAGGGGGACATCGGTTACCTCGACGCGCCGCCTCCGGTGCCGAGGCGTCTCGCGGTAGTGAGTATCGCGCTCATGGCAGCCGGGCAGGGGATCGCGTTGATGCTCTCGACCGGGTTCGCGCTCGCGTACGCGTTGTGCTTCGCGATGTCACTCGCCTACAGTGTACCGCCGGTGCGCCTCAAGGCGGTCGCCGGGGCCGACTGGATCATCAACATGATTGGTGTCGGCGTGCTGACGCCGTACGCCGGGTGGGCGGCCTCGGGGATGCCGCTCCGTCCCGAGGGTACGTGGATTCTCGTCGGGTTCGGCCTCCTCTTCGGCGCGCTCTACCCGCTGACGCAGCTCTATCAGTTCGAGGAGGACGCCACGCGCGGCGATCGGACGCTGGCTCGGATGCTCGGTGTGGGACCGAGCCTGACGGTGTCGCTGGCGGCCGCGGTGATGGCGTTCGCGGCGTTCTGGTGGGGGCTCGAGCTGGCGGGGCCGACCCGGCAGGGGCGCTGGGCCCTTGGCGCGGCCGGAGCGCTCTGGGTGTTGGTGCTGGGGGCATGGCTCGCGTTCCGGGGCGGGATGACCCGGGAGGGCCATAAGCGAGGCATGTATCGGGCGCTTGCGGCGTGGGCGGTCACCGACGGCGCGGTGGTTGTCGCGTTTGCGATGTAAGTGTAGAGTCCGCAACACTTTAATATCGGCTGCCCTGGGCTCCACCCCCCTTGACTGGGGACTTGGAGTCTCTTTAATTTCTGCCGCGTTAGCACTCGACCGGAACGAGTGCTAGTAACACGCCGTCCTTTTCCTTTCCACTCAACCCAAGCAACGAGGGTGCACTCTATGGCCACGAAGAGCGCCGCCTCGACGAAGGTCAGCCCCCTGGCTGATCGCGTCGTCGTCAAGGCACTGGAGGAGACCGAGCAGATGCGCGGGGGGCTCTACATCCCCGACACCGCGAAGGAGAAGCCGCAGCAGGGCGAGATCATCGCCGTCGGGCCGGGCCGCTTCGACGAAGGCACGCGCGTCCCCATGGACCTCAAGGTCGGCGACAAGGTGCTGTACGGGAAGTACAGCGGCACCGAGGTCACGATCGACGGCGAGCAGCTGCTCATCCTCCGCGAGAGCGACGTCCTCGCCGTCATCGGCTGACCGACGCGCTCGGCGCCAACGGCGCTCGCCGCGTGACCGCCAGTACCTAACGACAACTCCTACCACCTAACGATCCTATGGCTGCCAAGGAACTCCATTTCAACACCGACGCCCGCGCCGCCCTCAAGCGCGGCGTCGACCAGCTCGCCGAGG
>DAINRQ010000142.1:0-14821 GCA_036741775.1 Gemmatimonadaceae bacterium
CGTTAGGACTCTGACCCCCAACGTATCTATTGTTCGAGATCGCGAATCCAGATGTTGCGGAACCGGACGCGTGAGCCGTGGTCCTGCAAGGAAATCGGCAGTCGGTCGGCGTGGCGCTCGTATGGCGGGCGCGTCGTGTGGGCCGTCGGGCCTGAGAGCACTGCGTTGTCCTGTATCAGGACGCCGTTATGCAGCACCGTCATGCGTGCCGGTGACGTGACCTTCCCGGATGCATCGAACCGCGGGCGGTGGAAGATGATGTCATACGTCTGCCACTCGCCGGGCGGACGGCTCGCGTTCACGAGCGGTGGGTACTGCCCGTACAGCGCGCCCGCCTGGCCGTCGGGGTACGTGACGCTCTCATACGAGTCGAGCACCTGTACCTCGTATCGCCCCATCAGGAAGACACCGCTGTTGCCGCGATCCTGTCCCTCCCCGGTGGCGGGCAGCGGCGCCATCCATTCGATGTGGAGTTGTGCATCGCCAAAGCCGTCGCGCGTCGCGATTCCTCCACTGCCGGGCACGACTTCCATGTACGCGTTCTCGATTTTCCACCCCGCGGCGCCACCACCGTCCTGCTTCTGCCAGCGTGCGAGATCGCGGCCGCCGAACAGAACGATGGCGTCCGAGGGAGGGGCGACCGTCCACACGTTCGCGGGGGGTTTGACCACTTGGGGCTGCGGCCGGTCCTTCGCATGAATCGCCCAGTGAGTGGAGGGCTGGGCGTCGCTCGTGCTCACGAAGCCTCCGGTGAAAATGCCGCACGCGAGCGCGGCGAGCGTATACGGTCGCATTGGAGTCGGAAAGGAGATAGGCCGGCTTACGAGTGAGACCCGCGTCACGGGCGTGCCACCAAAATCATCATACTCATCAAAGACGGCCTTCTGCCATTCCGCATACCCAAGGCCGCGGGCAATTTATCGGCCGCTGCGGTGCCGCGTGGCGCAGTGGTGACACCGCTCGAGAGCGAGGAGGACCGTCGACATGGACGATCAGTCCCCGGAGGGAGAAGGGCATCTAACCGGCGACGCCGTCACGCGCCGTGAGTTTCTGGAGCGTGGCGCGCGCTACGGCGTGGCGTTCGGTGCCGGTGCCTGGGCGATAGGTGACGCCTGGCCTACGCTCTGGCGGTCAGCCCCCTCCGACGCTCCTGGCCTATACGATTCGGCGCTCGAAGCGCAGGGGACGCAACGCGCGCGCGCGTTCGTGCTCTCGAACGCGGTGATTCTCGCGGAGTGGTCCGTCGACGCCGGCCGGTTGCGATTCGTTCGAGTTCGGGAGCCGAATGGCGCCGTGCTGGACGTCGCGCCCGATGCGTTCACGATCATCCTCGCCGAGGGCGAGCCGCTGCGAGCGAGCGATCTTCGACTCGTGGGAACGCCGCGACTGGAGCCCCTGCACGGCCGCGCGGGCGCATCGCGACTCTCCGAGCGTCTCGCAGGTCAGCAGTTCATTGCCGTGCTGGAGGACTACGCGAAGCGTCTCCGCATCGACTGGCGAGCGGAGCTTCGTGATGGCGCGCGGTACGTGCGGCAGGAGCTGGTGATTCGGCCGGCGTCGAAGGACATCTCGATTCGAGAGGTCGTGCTGGTGGACATCGAGCGCGCCGCCGCGACGATCAACGGGACGGTGCGGGGCAGTCCCCTCGTGATCGACCGGTGGTTCGCTTCGGTGGAGCATCCCCTCGCGGTGAGCGTCGTGGACGGCCCCCGCGCGCGATCGTTGCTCGCGCGTGCGCTGCCGGTGCGCGCCGGTACGACGTTCGCCGTGTCGTCCGTGATCGGAACGACACGCCCCGGGCAGCTGCGTCGCGATTTTCTCGCGTACAGCGAGCGCGAGCGCGCACACCCGTATCGGCCGTTCCTGCACTACAACTCGTGGTACGACCTCGGCTACTTCTCGAAGTTCAACGAGCCGGAAGCGCTGGCCGTCATCGCGGCGTTCGGGGAAGAGCTCGCGCGCAAGCGTGGCGTGGAGCTCGACTCGTTTCTCTTCGATGATGGGTGGGACGACCCGAAGACGCTCTGGGGGTTTCACGGGGGCTTTCCGCGCGGGTTCTCGGGGCTGCGCGACGCCGCCGCGCGGTATGGGGCGGCGCCGGGCGTCTGGATGTCCCCGTGGGGCGGGTACGGGCGGCCGAAGCAGGAGCGCCTAACGAACGGGCGTGCCAAGGGGTTCGAGACGAACGCCGGCGGCTTCGCGCTGTCGGGGCCGGTGTACTATCGCCGTTTTCTCGAGACGTGCCTGACGATGATGCGGCGCTATGGTGTCAACCAGTTCAAGTTCGACGGTACCGGGAACGCCGATCGCGCGTTTCCGGGCAGCGCGTTCGGCAGTGACTTCGAGGCCGCCATTGCCCTCATCGAGACGCTCCGCCGCGAGAAGCCCGCCCTCTACGTGAACCTGACGACGGGCACGTACCCGTCGCCGTTCTGGCTGCGTTGGGCGGATTCGATCTGGCGCGGGGGCGAGGACCACGAGTTCGCGGGTGTCGGGTCGCGGCGCCAGCAGTGGATCACGTATCGCGATGCGGACACCTACGCGAACGTGGTCCGCCGCGGGCCGCTCTTCCCGATCAACTCGCTGATGCTGCACGGGCTCATTTTCGCCCGGTCCGCGCGCGACTTGCAAAACGACCCGCAGAACGACTTCCCGTCGGAGATCCGCTCGTACTTCGGGACCGGGACGCAGCTGCAGGAGATGTACGTGACGCCGCGCTTGCTCCGGACGGAGCACTGGGACGTGCTCGCCGAATCGGCAACGTGGGCGCGGCGGAATGCGGGGACGCTGGTGGACACGCACTGGGTCGGCGGCGACCCGGCGCTGCTGCAACCGTACGGATGGGCGTCGCTCAACGGGCGGAGCGGGATCATCACCATGCGTAACCCGAGCGACCGGGTGCAGGCGATGGCGGTGGACGTCCGCGAGGCGCTCGAGTTGTCCCCGGACGCGCCGCGCGCGTGGACGACGCGGAACCCGTTCCCTCCCGCGCGCGGGCGGATGATTCCGGGGCGGTTCATCGTCGGGCAGCCGCAACGGATCGACCTTCAGCCATTCGAAGTATTGACGATTGAGTTCCGAGGGTGAACATCCATTGCGGCGCTGGTGGCTGTTAGCTGGTGCTGGTAGCTGCAGGGTGAAAAACACGCAGTAAGTCGTGAGTCCTCAGTATCGAGTGAGCCAGTGATCAGTCACTGACCCACTGGCTGACTCATGACTGGCGACTCGCGACTTACTGGACAAGCCGGGAGGCGTCCCGAGGCAGTTCACCCTGCAGCAACCAGTTCCAGCTAACAGCCACCAGCGCTGGTTGCTGTCCCGCCTTTTCACTTCGCGAACGCGAAAAGAGCTGACCTGTGCGTCTAACGACTCTCGACTGGGTAATCGTCGTCGCTTCGATCGTCATCTCGTTCATCCCGGCGGTCATTCTCGCCAGGCGAGCTGGCTCGAGCACCGCGGAGTTCTTCACGTCGGGGCGTGCGGCGCCGTGGTGGCTCATCGGCGTGTCGATGGTCGCGACCACCTTCAGCACCGATACGCCCAATCTCGTGACCGACATCGTGCGCACCGGTGGCGTGGCAGGGAACTGGGTGTGGTGGGCGTTCCTGCTCACCGGCATGGCGACCGTGTTCTTCTACGCCCGGCTGTGGCGAAGGTCGGGCGTGCTCACCGACCTCGAGTTCTACGAGATTCGCTACGCCGGCAAGCCCGCCACGTTCGTGCGTGGGTTCAGGGCGCTCTACCTCGGGCTCTTCTTCAACTGCGTGATCATGGCGACGGTAAACCTCGCCGCCGCCAAGATCGCGAGCGTGCTGCTCGGTTGGCCGATGGGGCAAACGCTCCTCGTGTGCGCGGTACTCAACGTGGCGTTCGCTGCCACGTCGGGGCTGTGGGGCGTGCTCGTGACGGACTTCATCCAGTTCGGCATCGCGATGACCGGCTCGATCGCCGCGGCGGTCTACGCCGTTAGGCAGCCGCAGGTCGGTGGACTCGACGGGCTGTTCGATCGACTCGATCCGTCGACGCTCGCCTTGCTCCCAAACTTCGGTGACTGGGGGACGGCGCTCTCGATCTTCGTGATCCCGCTGACGGTGCAGTGGTGGTCGGTGTGGTATCCCGGTGCCGAGCCCGGCGGTGGCAGCTACATCGCGCAGCGCATGTTGGCGGCACGATCGGAGAAGGACGCCCTGGGCGGCACGCTGCTCTTCAATTTCGCGCACTACGCCCTCCGGCCGTGGCCGTGGATCATCGTCGGGCTCGCGTCGATCCTCGTGTTCCCCACGCTCGACGACATCCGCCGCGCGTTCCCGTACGTCGACCCGGCGCTGATCGGCAACGACCTCGCGTATCCGGCAATGCTCACGTTCCTGCCTGCCGGGCTCCTCGGCCTCATGGTTGCCGGACTGCTGTCAGCGTATGTGTCCACGATCTCGACGCACCTCAACTGGGGGACGTCGTACATCGTGCACGATTTCTATCGGCGTTTCATGCGGCCGGGCGCCGACGAGCGGCATTACATCATGGTCGGGCGGCTTGTGACCGCGGCGCTCATGGTCGTCGCCGGAGCGCTGACGTTCGTGCTCGAGACGGCACAGCAGAGCTTCAACCTCCTGCTGTCGATCGGGGCGGGGACGGGCCTCATCTATCTCCTTCGATGGTACTGGTGGCGCATCAACGCGTGGAGCGAGATCGCCGCGATGGTGAGCTCGTTCGCGGTGGCGGTCGCGTTCGCCGTCGCTAACCGAACGGGGGCGACGATTGCGCCTCACGTGTCGCTCCTGGTCACGATCGCCGTGACGACGGTCGTGTGGGTCACCGCAACGTTCCTCACCGCGCCCACTGATCGGTCGACACTGGTCGCGTTCTACCGACTCGTTCGGCCAGCCGGACCTGGTTGGGCGTCGGTGCGCGCGGAAGCCGCGGTCGAAGCGTCGCCGGACAGCATCGCACACGCGCTACTCGCGTGGGTCCTGGGTTGCTTCGCCGTGTACGCGGCGCTGTTCGGCATGGGCAGTTTCCTCTATGGCCGCACCGTGCAGGCGGTTGCCTGCACAGTAGTGTTTATCGTGGCGGTGGCCGGGCTACTGCGCTTCCGCAAAGCGACGGTGACATAGCAGTCGGCTGGCTCGCTCCATGCGCGGGGCCACCAGGCGTTCTGGTGGCGACGACTGAGAGCTCACGACCAACGAGTCACGTCGATGAAAGCCGTAGTTCTTGCGCGTGGCCTGGGAACTCGAATGCGCAAGGCGGACGGGGGCGCGTCCCTCGACGCGCACCAGGCCGCCGTGGCCGACCAGGGGATCAAGGCGATGATTCCCATCGGCCGACCGTTTCTCGATTACGTCCTGAGCGCGCTCGCGGATGCCGGTATCACCGACGTCTGTCTGGTGATCGGTCCCGAGCATCACGCCATCCGCGAGTACTACGAGCGTGCGGGGCTCCTCGATCGCGTTCGAGTCAGCTTCGCGATTCAGGAACGTCCGATCGGCACCGCCAACGCCGTCCTCGCCGCGGAGCACGTCGTGGGTGACGATCCGTTTCTCGTCATGAACGCGGACAACTACTACCCGGTCGAGGCGTACGCCGCGCTCCGCGAGCTCGGTGAGCCGGGCCTCGCGGCGTTCGGTCGCGACGCGCTGCTCGCCGACGGGCGCATCGACGCCGAGCGTATCATGCGGTTCGCGTTGCTCGACATCGGCCAGGACGGGTACCTCCGCCGGATTGTCGAGAAGCCTGACGAGGCCACGGCACGGGCAATGGGCGACGTGGCGTTCGTGAGCATGAACCTCTGGAGCTTCGACCGCCGCATCTTCGAGCCGTGCCGAACGGTGCCGGTTTCGGCGCGCGGCGAGTTCGAGGTCCCAGTAGCGGTGCAACACGCGATGGATGCATATGGAATGCGATTCCGCGCGGTGCCGATTCACGCGGCGGTGCTCGACCTGTCCAGCCGAGCGGATATCACGGCGGTCGCGGAGGGGCTTGCAGGCGTCGATGTCGGACTTTGAGCAGGGAGGGTCGGTGGTGCGCGACGTGTCGCGGCCCGGGCACGCACTCGAGGAGCGGCTCGCGCTCGCGGGGATGTCGGAGGCGGAGGTAGCACGAAAGTCGCGCCTCTTCGCGCGCGCCACGGCGGCGCTCACGAAGCGCCAGACGCTGCGGGTGTGGGTCCCCGGCCGAATCGAGTTTCTCGGCAAGCATACCGACTACGCGGGTGGTCGGAGCCTCATCTGCGCCGTGGAGCGTGGCATCGCCGTCGTCGCATCGCCGCGTGATGACCGCATGGTTCGCATCACCGATGCGGTGACGGGCGAGCACGTGGACCTGGAGCTGAACGCGGCGCTCACGCCGGTCCCCGGGAGCTGGACGAACTATGCCATCACTGTCGTCCGCAGAATTGCACGCAACTTCCCTGGGCCGCTTCGGGGGGCAGAGATCGCGTTCGCGAGCGATCTTCCGCCCGCTGCCGGACTCAGCAGCTCGAGTGCGCTCGTGGTGTCGATCTTTCTCGCCATTGCCGACCTCAACGCGCTCGGCGCGCATGAAGAATATCGACGGGCCATCGCCCGCGCGGACGACCTCGCCGGCTACCTGGGCGCAATAGAGAACGGGGCGGCGTACCGCACGCTCAGCGGCGACCGCGGCGTGGGGACGTTCAGCGGGAGCCAGGATCAGACGGCGATTCTCTGTTCGCGCGCTGGCGCGCTGGTGCAGTACTCGTTCGCCCCGGTGCGGTTCGAGCGGGCCGTGCCGCTTCCCGCCGACCACGTGTTCGTGATCGGGGCGAGCGGCGTGCTCGCGGAGAAGACCGGGGCGGCGCTGGAGCTGTACAATCGTCAGGCGCGGCGCGTCTACGCCCTCCTCGATCGCTGGCGCGCCGCGACCGGGCGAACGGATGCGACGCTCGGCGCGGTGCTCGACTCGAGCCCCGATGCACTCGAGAAGCTCCGCGCGATCGTCCGTGATCCGGCGCTCCGCGGCGTGGCGGACGACGGCTTCGACCAGACGGACTTGCTCACCCGCCTCGATCAGTTTGCGATGGAGGCTCGCGAGATCATCCCGGCGGCTGGTGATGCGCTCGAGGCAGGCGATCTCGCGACGTTAGGCGAGCTGGTGGACCGCTCGCAGCGCGGGGCCGAGCTGCTGCTGGGCAATCAGGTGCCGGAAACCTTCCACCTCGCCCGCTCGGCGCGCTCGTTAGGCGCGGTGGCGGCATCCGCGTTCGGTGCGGGGTTCGGCGGGAGTGTGTGGGCGCTCGTCAGCGAGCGCGAGGCACGGCACTTCGCGGACTGCTGGCTGGAGAGCTACGCCGCCGCGTTTCCCGAGCAGGCGACACGGGCCACGTTTTTCCTCACGAGCGCCGGGCCAGCGGCTATGAGACTCTGATCCGAAATCGGATCTGCGGTGCTGCCAGCTGGGAAGCCAGCTGGGAGCTACGTCGACAGCACGTCGTACGCCGCCTCGAGGGACGTCATGGGATCGCGCTTCGGAATGAACTCGTGCGCGATGTACCCCGTGAACCCGAGGTCCGCGATCGCAGCCGCAATGGCGCGGTAGTTCAGCTCCTGGCGCTCATCGATCTCGTTCCGTCCCGGAACGCCCGCCGTATGGAAGTGCGCGATGTGCGCGAAGTTGTCGCGAATCGTGCGAATCACATCACCTTCCATCACCTGCATGTGGTAGATGTCGTAGAGCAGCTTCACGCGGGGTGACCCAACACCCTTCATCACCTCCACGCCGAACGCCGTGCGGTCGCCGTGGTAGTCCTTGTGATCCACCTTGCTGTTCAAGAGCTCGATGCAGACCGTCACGCCGTGCTCTTCGGCGAGCGGCTTGATCTTCGACAGCCCCTCGACGCAGGCCGAGATTCCCTCGGCGTCGCTCCGCCCGTTACGGTTGCCGAACATCCCGATGACGTTAGGCACTCCTTCCTTCGCCGCACGCGGAATCGTGCGCTCCAGCTCGTTCAGGAGCATGCGGTGATTCGCGCGGTCGTTGAATCCCGCCGTGAGGAAGTCGCGCCGGTTCGCCGGGTAGCCCATGGTGCACACGAGCCCGTACTCCTTCACGACCGCCCATTCGTCCGGCTGAAGGAGATCCATTCCCACGAGGCCGATGCGCTTCGCGGACTGCGCGAGCTCGCGTAGCGGGATGTTCTGGAAGCACCACCGGGCAACTGACTGTCGTAGTCGGGAATGGGGAATCGGGAATCGGGAATCGGGAGCGGGTGCCTCCGCGCCCGCCGCGCCAACCCTCGTGAGACTCGAGAGCCCCGCAGCGCCGACCGCGAGGAAGTGTCGCCGAGACGTCCTCGCCGATTCCCCCCGCCCGATTCCCGATTCCCGACGAGTCACAGTCCCAGCCTCGCCATGTAGCTGTAGCTGGCCTTGATGTCCTCGAGTGGCGACTTCGGGTTGTCATGTTCCACGAAAAAGTGCTCGATCCCAGCCTCTCGACGCTTCGCGAAGATGCGCCCCCAGTCGATCGAGCCCTGGCCCACATTCGTCATCGTCCCATTCCCCGCCATGTCCTTCACGTGCACGCAGGGGAAACGGCCCGGCCATTTCGCGAAGTACGCCAGCGGATCCGAGCCGGCCTTCGTGACCCAGTACAGGTCGAGCTCCATCTTCACGAGCCGGGGGTCGCAGTCGGCGAGCAAGATGTCGTAGCCGATCTCGCCGCCGGGCAGCTTCGCGAACTCGAAGTCGTGGTTGTGGTAGCCGAACTGTAGCCCGAGGCGCTGGAGTGATTCGCCGAATCGGTTGAAGTCCGCCGCGATGCGACGGTACGCGGCGGCGTCGCGGCGGGCGGCCGCGTCGATCCACGGGCAGATCACGTAGCGGTGACCGAGCACGCGCGCTTCTTCGGCGACGCCCTGGAGGTTCGAGCGGAGTCGATCGTACGGAATGTGAGCCGACGGCGCCGTGAGCCCGAGTTTGTCGAGCGTCTTGCGGACCTTGTCCGGCGACTTGTCGTGAAGTCCTGCCAGCTCCACCTCCTTGTACCCGATCGCGGCGACCTGCTCGAGCGTGTGGTCGAAGTTGTTTTCCAGGAGGTCTCGCACGGTGTAGAGCTGGATGCCAATGAGCTGCGCGCCGGCGGAGGCCGCGCTGTCGGACGCGGCGCTGTCGGACGCGGCCGAAAGTGACTGTTGCCGGCAGCCGATCAGTAGCGCGCCGACGCTGGCGGAGGCGGTGACGAGGAAGCGCCGGCGATCGGTGCGGTGCTGTGACGCGTGCGGATCGTTCCCTGATGGCGGACCGGCCGCGCCGACGTTCTCTGAGGCGTCGCTGATGGACACTGGCCTTCCGGTTCGTCGTTTCACGGCTGCCTCCTCGTCGGCACTCTCACCGCGCTGGCCCTGGACGGTGCGCGCATGGTCCTGGGATCGTCTGGCGATAGAGCTACGGTCCGGCGAAGCAGTCGTCAACCGAGCGTCGAAGCCGCGCGATGCATTTGCGGAGCCTCGTACGGCCGAGCTCAGAGCGGTGCAGTCCCTTGTTCCGCCGGCAACGCCCCGGACTATGAGTGAGCAATTCGCGTTGCTGGGACGGGCGACGCGAAAAAGCGCCCCTCGTTCGCCGTACGCGGGCGTTAGGCGGGCTCGGCCGTACGCGGCTGGGACCGCTTGTGACGACGTTAGGCGACTGGAACGCGGTCGCGCTCGGTCAAAAGAGCCGATCGATGCGCCATGCCCGGGATGACGAGGTCATGCCTCGACTCGGAATCGACGGCACGGCGAATGCTTTCTATTGGGCGTGGTGCAACGGCTGATAGAGCCGTTCGGGGCGCCGCTGAGGGCGGCACCGGTTAGGGGCGGACCAGATCGCCCGCCGAGCCGCAGGAGGTGGAAGCCCCGCCCGCCCAATCACCCACGGGGCCTGACGTCAGGGTGACAGTGTGGGGAGGAACGTATGAGTTTTCGGTTATCGTTAGCGAGCGCGGCGGCGGTAGCGCTCGCATTAGGGACAGCCTCGACGGCGTCGGCGCAGGCCGACACCACTCGCCGGACGACCTCGGAGCAGCGCGTCCGTGTGACGAAGGAAGCCGCCGGTGAAGTCGTTCGTCGTGATTCGGCATTCATCAGGGACTCGATCGCACGTGCCGATTCGCTCGCTCGCATGGAGCGCATGCGGCAGGATTCCATCACCCGCGCCGATTCGATGGCCCGCCTGGAGCGCATGCGCCAGGACTCCATCGCTCGTGACTCGGCCGCTCGTGCGGATTCGATGGCACGCGCACAGCAGGACACCACGGTGAGGACGGACACGATCCGTACACCTGGCACGGAGATGATGACGAGCGACGCGTTCAACGTCCGTCGCGGCAGCTGGTACCTTGGCCTTGGTGGTGGACCGAACGTCCCGGTTGGTGTCGTCGAAGACGTCTACAAGACGGGCTTCAACGTCACCGTGCCGATCGGCTGGCAGCCGCCGCAGAGTGCGTTCGGTATCCGGTTCGACCTGAGCTACTCGCGTCTCAATGGCCGCGATGACCTCGGCGGCGTGCAGCCGGACGACCCGAACATCTGGTCGGCCACGGCGAACGCGACGTTGGATCTGTTCCGCTTCGGCGACAGCCAGCGCGGCGCGCTGTACCTCGTTGGTGGTGGTGGTGTGTTCCGCTTCACGGACTTCTTCAACACGGACCGCAGCGACAACGAGCCCGAGAGCGCGTTCGAGGGCGACCCAGTGACGAAGGCGGGTCTGACCGGTGGCGCGGGTCTGGCGTTCCCGATTGGCGGCGCGAGCCTGTTCGTCGAGTCGCGCTACACCAACGCATTCACGGACGGTGAGAACACGCGTTGGGTGCCGGTCGTGATCGGTCTGAAGTGGCGGTAAAGGCAGGACTGATGGACCTGATGGACCGGTACATGGGTCGCGTCGCTCACGGCAGGGTAGGTGGGCGGCGCGCCCAACCGCTGGTGAACCACGGTGGCGCGGCAGTGCGTGTAGTGGCGAGTGCAGCAGGGCTCGCGCTGCTCGCGCTGACCGCGATCAGTGCGTTAGGCGGTGCACAGGCGGCCCGCCGCGATACGGGGTACCTGGCACGGGTTGCTCCCAGTACGCTCGCGAACGGCCTGGTGACGACCGCGACCGGTGACACGATCGCGGATCGGCGTGGCGAAGATCGCGATCCGGAGAAGTCGATCGACGCGTCGTCCATCGCGGCGAGAGTCCGTGAGATGGCCGATTCGCTCGCACGCTCGGGCGCGCCCCTCCCGACCTTCCGTTCGCGCGCCGACAGTCTCACGTCGATGCGGACGCGTATTGCGGCAGACAACGCGCGCGACCTGCGCGTCGTCATCTCGCTCAACGATCGACGGCTCTGGGTGTTGATCGGGCCGGATACGCTGCTGCGCGCGCCCGTAGCGGTGTCCACCGACGAAACGTTGGAGTACGCAGGCAAGACGTGGACGTTCCAGACGCCGCGCGGAGTTCGCACGGTGCTCGCAAAGCGCGAGAACCCCGTGTGGAGCCCGCCGGACTGGCACTACGCGGAAACCGCGCGCGAGCACAATCTGGAGCTCAAGGCCATGAGCTCGGGCAAGACGATGCTGAGCGACGGGCGCTGGCTCGAAACGCGTGACGGGCAGGTGGGTGTCGTGGATCCGGATACCCGCGAGTTCGCGCTGCTCCCGCTCGACGAGCACATCATCTTCGACGGGACGCTGTTCATTCCGCCCATCGGATCGCTGAACCGACGGATCGAAGGCCAGCTCGGCGACCACATGCTCGATACGGGGAACGGATTCCTGCTCCATGGGACCCCGTACAAGGCGTCAATCGGCACCGCGGCGACACACGGGTGCATCCGGCTTCGCGATGACGACATCCAGTGGTTGTACGAGATGATCCCGGTTGGGACCAAGGTCTACATCTACTGAACTCGACCGCGGTAGTCAGTGTCGGTTGTCGCTGATCGTGGAGGCGAGATCCTCCGGGCCCGATCGACATCAGCGGACGCGTGCGATCTGACCTCCGTCCCAGTGATACTCGAGCTGCCGAGCGGCGACCGCATTCCGGAGGACAGGCGGCCGAAATACGGCGGCGGACTCGCCCGCGGGGTGGCCATCGGCGTCCCGGTCGCGGACGCTGTCGTAGACGATCCCGTCGCCCTCGAGCCGACGCACGATCCCGCCTAACGCTTGGACCGCGGTGTAGTCGGTTGGATTTTAGACATCCGGCGGCGCGGGCCGACCGCGGCGCACGTCGACCAGGGTCCCGGCGAGGTCCGCCTCGATCAGAGTCTTCTCGAGCACGACCGCGCCGGCGCCCGCCAGGAACGCCCCGTCATGATGGACCGTCTCCGCGACGGCCGTCACCTCGGCGAGCGCCGCGTAGCAGGTCCCGCGTTCGCCGTCCGAGAAGCGCGACGGGCGACCCGGCCACGCGAACGCGGCCATGATCAGCCCAGCCCCCGACCCATAGATCCTGTCTTCCGGACGCACCAGCTCGATGGCGCCCATCTCGGCCAGTGCGTGCGGGTTCGTCAGGTCGGCGATGGCGCGGAGATCCTCCAGGTCCTCGTCGCCCTCGCGGGACGAGCCGATCGCTACCCGGCGCGGGAGCGCGCGGGAGAGTCCGTCACGCTTCGCGCGCCGGTCCCAGAACGTGCCAGCTTCGGCTCGGCGGGCCGCAGGCGGCGGCATCCACATAGCGGCGGACCGCGTCCAGTCCGGGGATGCCCCGCTCGAGCATCACATGGAGCGGCGTTCCCCCGTCGAACGGCGCCTCCGGCCGCGGCCGGCGCACCCAGCGGTCGGCCTCCTCGGGGGCCCGTCGGAAGAAGCGTTGCAGCCCCTCGTAGCCAGAAGGCCGGTTTGGCTGCGGTAAGCCAGGCGGCTACGGCTTCCCGTACTTCTCGATCGCCTCCAGCGCGGCTTCCTGCAGAAGCGATGCATCGGCAGCCGGGATGTTGAGCGTCTTCCCGTTACGAAGCTTCAGCCCCGCGGGCATCCCGACCGGCGAGCGATCGAGCAGCATCGACGCGATGACGAGCGCGCCGACGTAGGAGCCGCGAACCGTCGGGTGCAATCCGTCCGGCGAATAAAGCTGCATCTCCGCATCTCGGCTCCACGCCGCACGCCACGCTTCGCCGACGGGGAAGAGCATGCCGTTCACATCCGCCGCCGCGAGCGTATACGACTCGTTCACGCGGTCGAAGTCGAACCGGCGGCTCTGGTTCGGCCACACCGCGTACATCGCCGTTCGGGCCCCCGCTGCCTCGATCTTCATATCGAACTGCTTCGTCCACTCGCGGAGGAGCTGTCGGCTCTCGTCGAGGGCCGATGAGCCCTGCTGCAAGACGACGGTATCCCATCTGTTCTTCTCGAGCGCCCGCACCGCCGAGCCCTCGGCCCAGTGGTCGTAGAGCGCGAAGTCGGGGTAGGCGGCCATGGCGACCGCCAGCCGCTGCTCGGCCGCGAGTCCCGGCACGGAATCGGCCAGTGCCTCGACGATCAGCGGCAGGTCGTTGACGTACGTGAGGCTGTTCCCGATGAACAGCACGGGACGACCGTCGCGCCGCGGGACGGTCACCTCGGTTGGGCCGCTGGTGCCTAGGCAGCCGACCGCGGCGGCGAGCAGGGAGAAGCGCGCGATGTGGGAGATCATGCCACGAATGTTCCGCGGCGCCCGGAGCCGAAACAGCCGAGCGTGATGAGGCGCGAGTCGTCGTGACGAGTCGGCTTCGTCCCGAGGGCTTCAGGCTCGTAGCTGAAAGCCGGCGGACGTCGGTGGTCCGCCGCGGAGATGACGTCCAAGCAGCTCGAGCAGGCTCTGCTGATACGCCGGCGCCACCTCGCGGGGTCGCGTCACCGCCCACCACCGGCGGTGGAATCCTTGCGGCGTCAGCGGCACTCCGACAAGCGAGCCGTCGCGGAGCTGAGGCGTTATAGCCCAACGAGCGAGAACGCTGATGCCGAGGCCTGCCTTTACGAGCTCGACGATGGCTTCCGTGAGCTGGACACGCGTGAGATGCCGGGGCTCGACACCCGCAGGACGAAGTACCTCGCGCAGAACGGAGTTGTCGGAGCTGTGGGTGGTGTAGAGGATCAGGTGCTCGTCGGCCAGATCCTCCGGGGCTATGAACGGCCTGGACGCGAACGGATGACCTGGCGCGACGACCACCACCTGCTCGTCCTCGAAGAGCGAGGTACACCCAAGACGGCGTTCGTCTACGTCGCCGGCGACGATCGCCAGGTCGAGCCCGCCGTCGAGGAGGGCCCGGACGGGATCGGCGGTCGCTTCGGCCATGATCCGAACGTCCACGCGCGGCCATTCCTTTCGGAACGCGGTGACGACGCCGGGCAACCAGTGGTAGCAGGTGTAGCACTCGGTGGCCAGCCGAACGACCCCGGCGTCACCGTTCGAGCCCGCGGCCGCGAGATCGCGCTCGAGCGTCTCGACCTCGTGCAGGACGCGTCGCGCCGACGCCAGTACGCGCTCTCCGACGACGGTGAGCACCATCCGGCGGCTGGCGCGAATGAACAGCGGAGCGCCGATCCGTGTCTCGAGGTCTCGAAGCTGGTGACTGAGCGCGGACTGTGTGAGGTTGAGCCGACGGGCGGCGCGGGTCTGTCCGCCCGACTCGGCGACCGCCGCCACAAGACGCAGGTGTCGGAGGTCGAGGTGGAGAGGTTTGGTGCGGCTGTCGTCCTGCATGAAGCCCATTCATTGAAAGGATGGCGACAATGTGCGGATTTGATTGTTTCTGAACAACACCGAAATGGGGGTCAGAGTCGAAATTCATCGTTTCGTTGCAGACGCAACGAAACGATGAATTTCGACTCTGACCCCAACGGCCAACGTCATGACCGCGA
>DAINRQ010000143.1:0-14670 GCA_036741775.1 Gemmatimonadaceae bacterium
CTTGCCCGCTTGTGTTGCGGCGGCGTGTGCGGGTGGCTCGGACGGCACACCGAATGCCTTGCCATCGCGCCGACTGTGAGGATGATCCGGATCGGGCCAACCGTCTCGCTCGAGGTCCTGGATTGGGGCGGTCGCGGCGTGCCGCTCGTGTTCCTCGCCGGCCTCGGGAATACCCCCCACGTCTTAGACGACTTCGCCCCGCAGTTCGCGGACAGTTGTCACGTGGTCGGCATCACCCGGCGCGGGTTCGGCGCCTCGGCCGGCTCACCACCGCCGAGTGACCTCGACACCCTGGTCGCGGACATCGCCGCCGTCCT
Source organism: Gemmatimonadaceae bacterium (assembly GCA_036741775.1). Taxonomy (GTDB): domain Bacteria; phylum Gemmatimonadota; class Gemmatimonadetes; order Gemmatimonadales; family Gemmatimonadaceae; genus JAJKIV01. Next base: position 318 of record DAINRQ010000143.1, read on the forward strand.
CGATACGCTCGGCCTCGGACAGGTTGTTCTCGTCGGCCACTCGATCGCCGGCGAGGAGAGGACCCGGTTCTCCGAGCTCCACGCGCCGCGGTGCACGGGCCCCGTGTACCTTGACGCCGCGTACGACCCGTACTGGAGTTCCCTCGTCGATTCACTCCTCAGCATGACACTGAGGTCTTTGCACCCTGCGGATTACGGATTTCTCGCAGCTCGTGTCGATTTCGACCGGTCTCGTTCGACGTGTCAGTGAGCCACGAATAACGCGGCACCGACGCAACCGAACTCAGGAGAGAACAATGCGTTTCATCGTCATGGGCATGGCAACCAAGGAATCGGAATCGGGCGAAATGCCGAAACCCGAAGCGTTCGCCGCGATGCAGCAGTACAACGAAGACCTCGCAAAGAGAGGTATCCTCCTCGCCGCCGAAGGGCTCGCCCCGACCTCGAAGGGCGCGCGCGTGAAGTTCAACGACGAAGAGCGCGTCGTCGTCGATGGCCCGTTCGCCGAGGCGAAAGAGGTCGTTGCGGGTTTCTCGATCATCAAGGTGGACTCGCTGGAGGAAGCGATCGAGTTGGTGAAGCGCACTCCGAACATCTTCCCGAACGGCAAGGCCGAGGTCGAGATCCGCAAGCTGATGGACATCGAGGACTTCGGAGAGGGGTTCACGCCGAACGAGGAAATCGCAAAGGTGAAGTTCCAGTAGATACGCGCGGGCGCTTCCCATCGTCGATTACCGCTCGGCGGGGAGCGGCTCCCGAGAACCATCCCTTCTGTTGTAACGTCACCCGCCGGCCTTCAGCTGCTGCGCAAGCGCATCTCGCTCGCGACCAGTGCGGCAAATTTCCCATTCTCCTGCCGCAGGAGAGCGATGGTGCCGCCGAGCAGGATGACGCCGAATCCTGCGACGGCAAACGCGGACGGAATGGCCTTCAGAAATCCGATGAATGATGCGCCGAGCACGATCATCGCGGCGAGCGCGACTGCCACCCGACACCCGATGACGCGGTGCCGGGCGAGCAGAGCGCCCCGGGTGCGCAACACCCATAGCGCGGAGACGATCCCGAGCACTCCGATCGCGGGGATCCCGACGAACACGACGCGCGCTCGCGGCGCGAGTGAGGGCTCGGTGACGCCCAGTAACCCGATGATACCAACCATCATGACGAAAGCGAGTACGAGTGTCACTTGTCCCAACCGGGCTACGCGCGAGAGCTCCGTCTCCGCAAGGGCGCGCAAGTCGTTAGGCGACATCTGTCGTTGACGCACTGCGATCATGAGTCGTCTCCTTTGCCAATGAGCTTTCGCAGCGTGTCGATCCAGGTCCGATGCGCAATCCCAAAGAGCCACGCGCGAACTTTGGCGGGATCACGGAGCCCTCCGATCCCGCGCAGTACCCGCAAGCAGATTGGCCGCCCACATGACTCTTGTTAGCCTTCGCGCTGGATTATCGACCCGCCAAGACGGATAGAGGCCTTCGCGGTTCAACAACCGCTGTCACCGCGACGTAGACTGGACGTCGACGCGTGCGGACGCACAGAATCGCAATCCAACTCCGGAGTGCGCTAACACATGACGGCCCTGATCCAGCGCTTCATCCAGGTTCGCCGAGACGAAGCGGCCTCCGTGGTCGCGTCCGCGCTGTCCTTCTTCTTCATCCTCACCGCCCTCATGGTGATCCGCCCCGCCCGCGAATCGCTCGGCATGCAGCGGGGGATCGAGGCCGTGCGCTGGCTCTTCATCGGGACCGCCCTCGTCACGCTGGCGGTGAACCCGGCGTTTGCGCTGCTCGTGAGCCGCTACCGGCGCATCGTGTTCATCACGGCCACGTACCTGTTCTTCGCGCTGAGCCTGCTCGGCTTCTATGTCGTCCTCGTGAGCGCCCCGAACGCGATCGGCGAGGTGAGCGGGATGGTGTTCTTCGTCTGGTTCAGCGTGTTCAACCTGTTCTCCACGATGGTGTTCTGGGCGCTCATGGCCGACCGGTTCTCGCTGGAGCAGAGCAAGCGGTTCTTCGGCCTCATCAGCGTGGGTGGGACGTTGGGCGCGATCGCCGGGCCCTGGCTGGCCTCGAGGCTCGTGGGTCCCGTCGGTACGGCGGGATTGCTCCCCGTAGCGGCAGTGTCGCTCGGGCTCGCGGTGGCCGCTGCGTGGGTCGTAGCGCGACTCCAACACCGGAAACCCGAGGCCGCTGCGGATCCTCGCACACCTCCCGCCGTGGGCGAGCGTGCCATCATCGGCGGGAGCGCCTGGGAGGGGTTCCGCGCGGTGTTCCGCTCGTCGTACCTGCTCGGCATCGCTGCGTACATACTGACGCTCACGGTGATCGGCACGTTCATCTACTTCACGCGCCTGCAGATGGTCGCCGCGCTCGGGAGCGACCTCGACATGCGAACGGGGGTGTTCGCGCGCATCGACCTCTACACCCAGCTCACGACACTCGTGTTGCAGGCCGTCGTGACGGGGCACCTGATGAAGCGGCTTGGCGTGCACGTTACGCTGGCGTTGCTGCCGGCGCTGGTCGCCCTCGGCTTCGTGGGTCTGGCTATCTCGGCGTCGTTGGTCACACTGATAATCCTGCAGGCGGCGTTCAGCGCGGTGCAACGCGCCGTCATTCGGCCCGCGCGCGAAACGCTGTTTACCGTGGTGTCGCGTGAGGACAAGTACAAGTCCAAGGCGTTCATCGACACCTTCGTCTATCGCACCGGCGACGTGGTGGGCGCGCAGGTGGAGGGGCTGCTTGGCCGTCTTGCCGCGGGGCTGACCGCGCTGATCGCGGTAACCGTACCGCTCGCCATCGCGTGGGGCGCGCTCGGTATCTGGCTCGGCCGTGCGCAGCAACGACGGGTCACAGAGGACTCGGCGCCCACGCCTGCTACGCGGCGCAAAGAGGCGGTTGCGGTGTAATCCGACAGATAACACAGCACGCGAAACTCAACCCTGGACTCTGTACAACATGATCTCACGTCGCGAATGGCTCCGCCTCTCGGTTGGTTCGAGCGCCGTACTCGCCCTCGATCCTCGGGCGCTCGGCGCGCGCGTCCGGCACCTGCTGCAGCAGCAGGTCATCATGCGCGCCATCCCCTCCAGTGGTGAGCGGATTCCCGTCATCGGACTCGGCAGCTCGGCTACGTTCGCGCAGGTCGCGCGCAGCGAGGACGTCAGCGCGCTCAAGGAGGTGCTGCGCGCACTGGTCGAGAACGGGGGAACGGTGTTCGACACCGCTCCGGGGTACGGCGCCTCCGAGGAGGTGGCTGCTCGCGTCGCACGCGAGCTCGGGATCACCGATCGGATCTTCTGGGCGACCAAGGTGAACGTCGCCCGAGGGGGGGCAACCGCGGATCCGGCCGCGGCGAAGGCGCAGATCGACAGATCCTTCGAGCGCATCGGGAAGCGCCCGATCGACCTCATTCAGGTGCATAACCTCGGCGACGTCGCCACGCAGCTCCCCATCCTCGAGCAGTTGAAGCGGGAGAAGCGCATCCGCTATATCGGCATCACCAGTACGGACGAGCGGCAGTACCCGGAGCTCATCAGTCACATGCGAAACGAGCCGCTCGACTTCATCGGGGTCGATTACGCGATCGACAACCGCGAGGTCGAGACGACCATCCTGCCGCTGGCGCGCGAGCGGAAGATCGGCGTGCTCGTCTACGCGCCGTTCGGCCGTACACGCCTCTGGCGTCGCGTCGAGGGACGCGAGGTGCCGGCGTGGGCCAGCGAGTTCGACGCGAAGACGTGGGCGCAGTTCTTCCTCAAGTTCGTGGTCAGCCACCCGGACGTCACGGCGACGACTCCGGCCACGAGCCAGGCGAAGAACATGATCGACAACCTGGGCGGAGGAGTCGGACGTCTGCCTAACGCCGAGCAGCGGCGGCGCATGATCGAGCTGGTCGATTCGCTTCCGCCGGCGCCTCAACAGCGGCGCGGCTGAGCCTCGCTGCTACTGCAACGACTGCGGGGCATTCGCGCCGAACTCTGTATTCGCGAGGTGATCACGGGCATCGAACCCTGAATACGTGAGACTCGAGGTGTGAACCGCGTGAGCAGATTCGGTCCTGAGCCCCGAGCATTCTTCGAGGCAGTCTACGCCGAGCAGGCGCCGTGGGACATCGGCGCGCCGCAACCCGCACTCGTGGATCTCCTTCACACCTTCCCGCCAGCGAGCCCCATCCTCGATGTGGGTTGCGGCTCCGGCGATCTCGCGATCGCTCTCGCCAGGGAAGGTCACGAAGTGCTCGGTGTCGACTTCGTGCCTGCGGCCATCGCGCAGGCGCGCGCGAGGGGCGGTGCGCTTACAACCGGCCCCGACGCACGACTCTCGTTCGCTGTGGGTGACGCGCTCCGCCCGTCTCAGCTCGGCCGGCGGTTCGGCTCCGTGGTGGATTCCGGCTTCTTTCACGTGTTCGAGCCGGAGGATGGCGACCGCTTCATCGACGACCTGGCACTCGCCCTTTCAACCGGCGGCCGGTACTACCTCCTGGCATTCGCCGTGACGTTTCCGATTCCCCACGGTCCGCGCGCGGTCACCGAGGACGAAGTGCTGGCGCGCTTCACACCGGCGCGCGGCTGGGAGGTGCGCGCCTGTCACTCCGCTGAGCTCCTGAGTCGAGCGGGCGACGTACCCGCGACGTGCGCGTGCCTCGAACGTGTCGCGTAGCGAGCCCGTACTGTTGACCGCCCGGTTGCTCCCGCGCGTGGTAACTTGCGTACCAGGCGACCAGGGATGTTCGCGTTTCGACGAACCAGTGAGGCGGCATGGCACGCGTGTTGGTCATCGGCGGCACACTCTTCATGGGCCGCGCGCTCGTGGAACAACTGCTCGATCTTGGTGACGATGTCGTCATCATGCACCGCGGATCCGGCCATCCCTTCGGGGACCGCGTTGGCGAGATCAGATGCGACCGCAACGACATTGACGCCGTGGATGCCGCGCTGCGGGACACGAACTTCGACATCGTCTTCGACAACGTCTACGACTTCGAGCGCGGCACCACGGCCGAGCAGGTGAGTGCCGCCGCCACAGCGGTGGCGGACGGGCTTCGGCGGTACGTCTTCACGTCGAGTGTCGCCGTGTACCCGGACGACGGGGAGTACGACGAGGACGCGCCGCTCGTGCCGTCCGACGTCCCAAACCCGTACGCCGCGAACAAGGCGGACAGCGAACGTGCGCTCTTCGAGCTCTACCGCCAAAGCAACCTGCCGGTGTCGACGTTGCGGCCCGCGTTCGTGTACGGCCCGAACAATCCTTTCGAGCGCGAGGCGTTCTTCTGGGATCGCATCGTCCGGGGACGCCCGATCATCATTCCCGACGACGGATCTCGCACCATGCAGTGGGTGCACGCGCGCGACGTGGCACGCGCCGCGGTGCTCGCAGCAAACAGCGACGTGGCGGTCGGCCGCGCATACAACCTCGCCAACTATCCGCCGATCAGTCAGGTCGAATTCGTAGGGCTTCTCGCGAAGGTCGCCGGAAAGACGGCCAACCTGATTCACGTACCGCGCGCGCGCATTCAGCGAGCGGGTGGTCAGCTGTTCATGCCTCCGTTCTACTTCGGCGCCTACCTCGATGTGCCGCCGATCACGGTGCGGCCCGATCGCGCGCGGTCGGAGCTCGGGCTCGAGCTGACGCCGCTGGAGGAGGGTTTTCGCGAGACCTTTCGCTGGTACGAGGGGCAACAGCGGCGCGAGCCCGACTTCGCCTGGGAGGACCGGCTTCTCGCGACCGGGACATGAGGACTCACCAGGCCCTCGACATCGACGCGTCGCGCGGGTATGGTCAGGCCGGTCTCGCTTCTCGCCTCTCTGCACCGGGACGGCGACCATGGTGTGTTGCCTAACGGGGTTCATTCTTGACTGCGATCGACATCCCGCCGCCGGCCGAGGCCAGCGGTCGCTCTCGCGGGTCACGCGCGCCGTATGCCGCGCTCGTGCTCATCGGCCTCGGTGGCCTCTTCTCGGGCGTCACCGGCCCGCTTCTCAGCAACTTCATCCCGCCCCTCGTCCGTGACGCCGTTGGTGACCAGCGCACGATCATCGGCGCGATCATGGCGATCGACAATGTCCTGCTGCTCGCGCTCGTGCCGTGGGCGGGGCCGGCGTCCGATCGCGCCACCGCTGGCGGGCGTGGCCGGTTGCCCTTCGTGCTCGCCGGGTTCGTGCTCGCGGCCCTCGGTATGGCGGCATTGCCGACAACGGCTGCGTTAGGCCTCCCCATGCTCATTGGCGCCATCGTCCTGCTGCACACGGGGATCAACCTGCAGCGCGCACCGTTCCAGGCGCTCGTGGTCGATCTCGTACCGTCCCGCTTCCGTTCCCTCGCGACCGGGTCGGTCACGTTCCAGATGTGCGTCGGCGCCATCGTGTTTCTCATGCTCGGCCAGATGCTCGGCATGCAGCCGGCGTTTCTCATCGCGGCCATCACCGTGCTCGCCATTGCCGCGCTATTCGCCATGCGGCTTCGCGAAACGCCTGCCCAAGGTGCCGCGCGCGTCGACGTGACGTTCCGATCACTGATGGCGGCCGCCAGCTCGGCCGTTAGCGGCGCGGTGCCGGGCATGCGCCCGATTTTCGTCGCGACGCTCCTGCTGCAGCTCACCTTCCAGTCGTTCACGACGTGGTATGCGCTCCATGCGATCGAGCGGTTCGGGGTTCGGCCGGAAGACGCGACGCTCGGCTTCATTGCGTGGGCCGTGGGCGGTGTGATCGGCGCGCTCCCGGCAGGGGTCATCGGCCTGCGGATCGGACGCCGGAACGCCATGCTCGTCGGTTTCGCGCTCATGGCCGCCTGCTTGCTGGCGCTCGACCGCGTCACGCAGATCGACCTCGCGATTCCGTTGCTCGCACTCGCGTCCGCGAGCTGGACCCTTCCGATGGTCAACAGCTATCCGCTGTTCGTCGAGCCGGTGCCGCGAGAGCATCGAGGCGTCCTTGCGTCGCTGTTCCTCCTGTGCATGGCCCTGGGCGGCGCGGTCGGTGATCCATTGAACGGGCGCGTGTTCGACCTCTTCGACGGCTATCGGGCGCTCTTCCTTCTGATGGCGTGCTACACGGCGCTCGCGTTTCTCGTGGTGCTCTTCATTCCGCGCGGAGCGGGCGAGGCCGGTACGGGGCCGGAGAGCGCATGAGCCACTACATGCGCTACATCGTGGTCGACGAGCGGGCAGTCGGCCATGCCGAGCTCGAAACGGCGCTGATCCAGACCGATCCGATCTACGCCGTGGAGCCTGACGAGAGTACCGCGACCATCCTGTACGGCGACGCACCAGCTGCCGAGATCGAGTTCAGCGTGCCGGGCGATGGGTTGTTCGATCAGGAGCTCGATTACCTGCGGCGCGACGTGCTGGCCACCGACGACGGGACGGCCCGGGAGCGCGTCCTCGCGACGCTCGACACGGCGCGCGCGATCGTGGCCGCGCAGGTGCTGCGCGGCGCATACGACGAGCACGATGCGCCGACGCGACTCGACCCCCTGTGGCAGTGGCTGTTCGCCAACCGCAAAGGGCTCCTGCAAGCTGATGGTGAGGGGTATTACGACGGGCTGGGGCTCGTCCTGCGCGTCGGCTGATGCGCGTGATGGTTTCACCGGTTGCCTAACGCCGATTCTTCGATGACATGAGACAGTTCAGCGTAACGACGGACATCGCCGCGCCGCCGGAGCGCGTGTGGGAGGTCATGAGCGACATCGATCGATGGAATGAATGGACCCCCGGTGTGACGAGCGTGACGCGACTCGGCAGCGAGCCGTTCGCGGTAGGGACGCGCGTGTTGATCCGCCAGCCCAAGCTCCCACCGGCGTTCTGGACGGTCACGGACATCAAGCCGGGACAGAGCTTTTCGTGGGTCAGCGTTGCGCCGGGGTTGCGGGCGGTAGGCGTCCACTCCGTCGAGCCGGCGCCAGGCGGCAGTCGAGCAACGCTGTCGCTCGACCTGCAGGGCCTTCTCGGTGGACTCTGGGGGCGGATGTCGAAAGGGATTACGGAGCGCTACATCGCCTACGAGGCGCAAGGACTGAAGGCGCGAAGCGAGAACCCACAGTTCCGCCACGGCGGCGCATAGCAGGCGCCCAGCGGACCTTCGTGAGCGCGTGCCGCCGACCGAACTCTTCACAAATGCCATCATCCGTCGACCAGTGGTATGTGAGCGTGGAGATCGCCGGTACGGACGTCGACCCGGAGGCCTTGACTCGCATCCTGGGAGTAACACCAACACACTCCAGCGTCGGTGAGCTTCAACCAGTTGCCGACCGACTCGGCATACCGCCACGACGGTACTGGATTCTCGAAACGCGCGGAAATGTCGCAGGCAACCGTCTTGCCTAGCATCTGCGTTGGCTCGGAGACTGGTTGGCCGATTCCAGCGGCGTCCTCCGGCAGCTCGCTGCCGACGGTCACGCGCGCATACTCGTCTACGGCTCGCCTGACGCATGGGAGTGCGACATCGCACAAGACCAGCATCAACGCGACCGTCTCGGCCTCCCCCTTTCGTTCGTCGCGTTCGTGAAGGGCGACGCGACCGTCAAATTTTTCCTGGCTGAGTTCAGGGAGCCTTGAACCGACATGCATGGGGTGTCGACTGATGTTCGAAGAGTTCCAGCAGACGACGATCGACACCGGCGACGCGACGATTCACCTGCGGCACCGCGGCAATGGCCCGGCCGTATTGCTGCTGCACGGCATCCCCGAGACGCACGTGATGTGGCACAAGGTCGCTCCTCGGCTGGCCACCGAATTCACGGTCGTTGCGGCCGACCTTCGCGGCTATGGCGACAGCAGTAAACCTTCCAGCACCGCGGACCACACGCCCTACTCGAAGCGAGCCATGGCGCGCGATCAGGTCGAGGTCATGCGGCAGCTGGGCTTCGAGCGCTTCTCGGTCGTCGGTCACGACCGGGGCGCGCGCTGCGCGTATCGAATGGCGCTCGACCATCCCGAGCGCGTGCAGAAGCTGGCAGTGCTCGACATCATTCCGACCGGCGACGCCTTTCGCCGCGCGGGCATGGACTTCGGGATGGCGTATTGGGTCTGGTTCTTTCTCGCCCAACCGCCCGACCTGCCAGAGCGCGTCGTGAGACGCGATCCGCAACTCTTTCTCGACTACATGCTGGATGGCTGGTCGGCCGTCCCGAATACGTTCTCGCCGGACATCCGCGCGGAGTACCTGCGCACGTTCAGCGATCCAGCCACGATCCACGCCATCTGTGAGGAGTATCGCGCCGCGGCCACGCTGGACTACCAGCACGACGACACCGACCGGGGCCGCCGCCGCATCGCCTGTCCCGTGCTCGCGCTCTGGAGCGTGCGCGGGCTCGTGCACACATGGTACGACGTGCTTGCCGTGTGGCGCGAGTGGGCGGACGACGTTCGCGGACGCGCACTCGACTGCGGGCACTTCCTCGCGGAAGAGGCGCCGGACGAGACGTACACCGAGCTGCGGTCGTTTCTGGCGGCGTAGTGGACGTTCGGCTCCTCGGGCCACGCGTTACCACGAGGTAACGCCCATCGAGACACGCTGACGACGGCAGGCCGCCATGCTTCCCTCGCGTGACCATCGTGGCCGGGTCTCGAGCGCCGCATCTTCCCAACCAGCCCGACTCGTTCGAGGGGATCCGGAGGGCTCCGGATACAAGGAGAAACCATGACGAGTCGATTCTCCCCCGGCCGCCGCCGGACGAGTCCATTCAAGACCGCGGGTGGATGCCTGCTCGTCGTAGTGGTGCTCGCCGTGGCCACGGGGGGGATGCAGTTCATCTGGACGCGGATCGATCAACGACGCTTCCCATGGGGGTACCCCGAGTCGGGGAAACCGACGCTCGTGGGGACCTGGGTGGGGACGATGACGACGGGCGGCGGCGTTAGGCGCGGGGTGTACATGGATCTCCGCCTCGAGCCGCTCCGGTTCGGGGACAACAGTCGCAGCCGGCGCCGCCGGGGCTCGCGTGCGTTCCGCAACCTACGGAACTCGAACTTCGAGGGCGAGATCCGGCTATGCGGTGGTCCGCGTGAGCAACGGTTCAGCATCAACACCGGGACGGCCGAGGACGGCGAGGCGTCGAGGTTCCGGATTGGCCTCTACCCGGCGGATAGCACGCCACCTGATGGCCTTGCGCCGAGCCATATTCGCGGCCGGTGGAATGGGCGCGACTCGCTCGCGCTCGAGGCAGACGTGCACCTCCGTCGCGGCACGTCCGCCATCTCGAGCACCGATGATCCCGACACGGGAAAGCCGGCGACACTCGGGATGACGCGTGGCGACGAGGCGCAGTACCGAGCCCTGTGTGCCGGGCGCGGCCGAATTGGCGATTAACGGTAGATGAGCGCGACGCCCCAGGGACGCCGGCCGGCCACGAACGACCTGACGACTTTTCGCGCGGCGACGTCCACCACGGAGACGTTGTCCGACAGGCCGTTCGCGACGTAGAGCCACCGCCCGTCGCGCGAGATCGCGAGGTTCCACGGGCGGCGGCCGACCGCGATCGAGCCGATCTCCTTCATCGCGGCCGCATCGACGATCGCCACCCGGCTGTTACCGCCGGTGGCGACATAGACGATCAGACCATCCGGCGAAACGACGACCCCCACCGGTTTGCTCGCGCCCTCACCAACCGGGATGCTCGTGATGACAGTGTGCGACACGGGGTCGACGATCGAGAGCGTTCCGCTGATCTCGTTCGTGACGTACGCGCGCGAGCCATCAGGTGCCCACGCAGCCGCCCGCGGCCTGACATCGACGAGGAAGTTCTGAACGACGGTGCGCGTCTTCGTGTCGATCACCGAGACCGTATTGCTCGTCTCCGCCGTGACGTACACCCATCGGCCGTCCGGACTCACGGCCACTCCCTCCGGCTCGATTCCCACCACGAGCGTCGTCAGCACCTTGCTCGTCGTCAGGTCGATCGCGGCCGCCGTTCCGGCGTCCTCGTTGCTCGCGTAGAGGTAGCGTCCGTCCGGCGTCAAGCCGAACTGTTCGGGATCGGTGCCGCCCGGTAAGCGCTTGACGATGCGCTTCGCCGCGACGTCGATCACGGCGATCGCATCTCGGCCGGTTTCCATCTGTGGTTGGTCGTCGCTCAGTGCGACGTAGAGAAGCCTTCCATCCTTGCTCGCGTGGATGCCGCGCGGACGTTCGCCGGTGGGGATTCGCGCGAGCACACGCCCGGTCGCGACGTCGTGCAGCGTGACGTCGCGGGACACCTCGTTCGTGACGGCGATGATGTGCGGCTCCTGGGCCACAGCGCTCGTGGCAATGGCGAGGCCAAGGGCGCCGGCGAAGAGATGGGCATTCATCACGGACATCATTTCACCTGCTCGGTCACCCCGGCTTTGCGTACAGCGGCTGTACGAGCCGCCGCTGGGCGTCGAACCTGAGCGGGGCACCCTTATGGCCGTCGAAGACCGTCGTCGGGAGCGCGAGGTGCGCCCCGAGTCTTACCGGATCCGCCGACCGGAGCTTCAACACGCTGTCGGTGAGCACCTTGAACGCGAACCAGCCGAGCCACGCGTCGCTGGTCATGCCGGTTCCGGTCGCGGATCGGTAGCGGTCGTTGAGCTGCGCGGCGCCGTATCGCTCGAGCGTCGGTTGCCAGACCTCGTTCTCCTCCCCGTCCTCGCACGGCGCGAGGATGAAGCTGCCGTCGTCCTCGCGGGACGGATCGCAGGCGAGACGCAGGACGGGGACGGCGTCGTTAGGCGGCGGCCCGATGGTCGCCATGATGATCGCGCTCACAGGCTGCGTGGTCGTCGTCGCGCCTGCCGCGGGTAGCGCGACGCGCTCGACCGACCACTGAAACAGCGACGCGCTCCGCTGGGCCTCGGCGGCGCCAAACGAAAGCCCGCGCTCCAGCTCCGGGCGCGTAGACTCGGTGACGGTGCCGACACGCAGCATGGACGGGAGGCTCCACCCCCGACCGAGCGCGAAATACGGGATCGCGCTGGCGGAGGTGGCCAGAAATTCGCGACGTGTGAACACGCGCCCCGGCGGTGCAAGTCACGCGCCCGTGGCCCAACAACCATCAGTCAACGCGCGTCATGCTCCTGTCTCCTTCACGACCGATTCCGCTAATCCTCGTCGTCTGCCTCGGCGCCGCCTGCAGAAGCGGCGGGCCGCCCGAGCAACAAGAGAGAGATTCGACTGCAGGAAGCGTTGTCACTGCGCCGAACGACTCGGCGCGTGCCGCGTTCCTCGCCGAGGTCGACCGGCTTCTTCTCGACACCCAGATTCACGAGCTCCGCGGGCACCTCGGAATCAAGGTGCGCAACACCAACCCCAACGATCCCGAGTCACCACTGTCGGATCGAGACGTGCCGCACCCGGAAGGGATCGGTCCACACACGTACCTCGGTGTGATGCATGCGGAAGTCGGCGCACTTCGCGCGGCGCTGGGCGATACCACCGCTCGGACTAGCGGAGCGCCGCTGCCAGTTGTGATCGAGGGCGACCGCGTGTACGTGGGGCGGCGTCCGCAAGAGGTCCTGATCATCGGCCATCGGCATGGGGACCAACTGTTCGTGCCCGTGAAGCTCTTCGCTCGGCCATATGGCGCGTACGTGCGCGTCGCCTGTCCGTTGGCGAACTGCGCCAGCATCTGGCCGCGCGACATCCTGCGTTACATGCGGCTGGAGGGTTACACGGGGTCCGCGGGCGTGCTCGAGGGTCACGTCGAGGGGCTGCTTGACAGCGTCGACGTACGACGGCTGCCTACTGGATGAGAATTGATTGGAACCGATTGGGGGTCAGAGTCCTAACCCATCGTTCTGTTGCCGTACGGCAACAGAACGATGGGTTAGGACTCTGACCCCCAACGCATCATCCTAGCGCAGACGCACGTGGTCGATCAGGAGCTTGAACGCGCCCGGCGACCCGCTCGCCACGAACGCGATGCCCATGAGGTCGCGTGCATTGATCCCGTCGAACGACGAGAACGGCAGCACGACCTCCGTCCAGTCGCCCGACGCTTTGAACGTCTGCGTTGCCGGCATGCGACCCTTGCTGCGCGCGAACATCATCACCGCGAACGAGCTTCCCTGCTCCGCACGCGCGAAGAACCGAAGCTCCTTTTTCGACGACAGGTTGACCGGCGCCATCGCCGTCTGCCCCGGCGTGAACATCACGCCCGACCAGCCGTACGGCAGCCCCGCGTCGAGGGTGCCCGCAATCTCGAGGGCGCCCGGCGTGTTGTTCGCGCCTCCCGACACGACCTTGATGGCCGCGACGGATTTCCCGCCGGCCAACTGGTCCGTCGTCACAAACCAACCGGCGCCGAACTTCGCCGCCGCCTGCCCTGCGTCGAAGTCGCTCACGTCACCCGACTCCGAACCGGGCGGCACGGGGAACTCGCCCGAAGCCACAGCCGCCGCAGCCTTCGCGACTTCGGCGCGGTAGCCGTCGCGATCGATCGTTAGGCCGCGCTTCCAGACCGCCACGATGTCGCGCGTCGCGAGAATGTCGGTCGTCGGATCTCCGTTGACGAGCACGAGGTCGGCGCGTAGTCCCCGAGCAATGCGGCCTCGATCCGCGAGCGAGAACACGCGGGCCGGCACGGACGTCGCCGCGCGAAGCGCCTCCACCGGCGTCAGCCCCGCCTGAATCAGGAGCTCGAGCTCTCTGTGGACGCTCGCGCCATGTGCCGTGCCGGGGTTCGGAGCGTCCGACCCGGCGAGGATCGGCACGCCGGCGTCGCGGAGTTGACGCACCGTCGTCAGCGCAGCCTGGAAGTCGCGCACCGAGCCCGGACGTCCGGGGAACGTCGTCTTGAGGTTCGTGACGTTGTCCGGCCCGACATACGCAGCGATGCGCGCGTCCGCGGCGAGCGCCTCCCCACCCTTTCCCCCGGCAACCGACTCCAGCACCGTGAGCGTCGGGATGACGAACGCTCGACGGTCGGCAACCAACTTCGCGAAGCTCGGCTCGGGCGCGCGATCGACGAAAAGATGAACGAGACCGTCCGCGCCCGATTCGATCGCATCGCGCGCGCTGGCGTAATCCCCGATGTGCACGACAGCCAGCTTGTTCCGAGCGTGCGCCGCATCGATGACTGCCTTCATGGTCGGCTTGTCGATGGTCGCGAACTTGAGCTCGTACGCCTTACCGTCGTCGTAGACGATCTTGATGTAGTCCGACCCCTCGCCGAGCCGCGCGTCTACGAAGGCTCGTGCCTCGCCGGGCGAGGTGATGGTTGGAATAGGGACGCCGTACTCGGTGCCGTGGCCCTTCGGCGCGGTCACGAGGACGCCCGCGGATCGGAAGTCGGCCAGGTTCCGCCCGGCCGGGGTGCCGTCGAGTCGTCGCATGTCCGCGGCGCCCTTGGGCTCCGTGAACATGTCGAGCACGGTCGTCACGCCCAGTACGGTCGCGTCG
>DAINRQ010000144.1:0-14430 GCA_036741775.1 Gemmatimonadaceae bacterium
TGCGACCATTGCGTCGTGTCGCGGAAGAAGACACGGGTCTCCTTCATGACGAGCTCGCGCCGGACCGTGCCTAACGGCGTAAGCGCCCCGCGCACGAGACGCCCGAACCGGCCTTCACGCGCCCACTGCTCGCCGCTCTCCTGGGCCTTCGTGAACCCGCGAGCGTAGAGCCAGCGGTGGAGCAGGGCCCCAAGCACGACGGCCGCGGCAGCGGTCGACCAGAGGAGATAGAGCGGCAGCAGGTCGAGCGACCCGGTGAGCCACCCCATGACGCTCCGGCCGACCCATTCGCTTGGCAACAATGGCGACGTGGGCGTGCGGAGCACCGTGATGAAATCCACGAGCGAACGAAACCCTTCGGGGCGCGCGAGCTTCTCCGGCCGCACGAGCCGGAACAGCACGACCACTCCGCCCGCCGCGAGCACCGCAATGATGCTGAGAATGTCGCGCGTGCGCCGTGCCGGGAACGCGTTCACGAGCACGAGCGTCGTCGCGGTCCCGAGCGCTGCCGGGATGATGAGAAACGGCAGGAACACGAGAACGGCGAGCCCGATGAAGGCACCCCCGCCATCGTAGACCGTGCCGTACGCGGTGAGCATGGGCACCGCCATCAGCACGACCATCCAGCTCGAGTTCACGCACGTCTCGAGGAGCTTGGCGGAATAGAGCGCCAGCCAGTCCACCGGTGCCGAAGCCAGGAGGTCGAGATCACGTGCGAGGAAGAAGCTCGAGAGCGCCGTGATGATGTTCGACAGCAGCAGAATCGAGAAGAACGCGACGAGGATCAGGCCGAGCAGCTTGCCCGCGAGCAGCGGACCGATCTCGGGGACACCCCGGAAGTAGGCGAGCAGTCGGTGCAGCACGCCGAACGCGAACGCCCAGAAAATCGCGCCGGTGACCGCGAGCACGACGGTGCGCGCGCCGCGCCCTTTCTCCTTCGAGCGCGCGCGGGCGCGAGCCGTGAACAGTTTGGGGAGCAGTAGCGCGCGAAGCGCATCAAGCATCGAGAACCTCGACGAGCTCGCGCGAGAGCCCTTCGCCCGTGAGCCGCAGGAAGATCTCCTCGAGCCCGGTCACGCCCGATTCGGCCGACGTGCGCAGATCGTCCATGGTGCCGCAGGCGCGGATGACGCCGCGCTGGATGATCGCGATGCGGTCGCACATGCTCTGCGCCACCTCGAGCGTGTGCGTCGACATCATGATCGTGTTGCCGCGCCGGGTGTACTCGCGGAAGAGATCCTTCAACGTGCGCGCTGCCTTCGGATCCAGCCCGACCATGGGCTCGTCCACGACGATGACCTCGGGCTTGTGCACGAACGCGCTCGAGATGATCAGCTTCTGGCGCATGCCGTGGCTGTAGCTCTCCACGAGTTCGTCGCGCCACTCCTCGAGGTCGAACAGGGCAAGCAGCTCGCGGCCACGACGCTCGACCTCGTCACCGGTCTGCCCGTACAGGCCGGCGACGAATCGCAGGAACTCGGTTCCGGTGAGCTTCTCGTAAATGAACGGGCGATCCGGGATGAATCCGAGCTGCTGCTTTGCGGCCACCGGATCTTCATTGAGGTCGATGCCGGCGATGCGCACGGTGCCCGATGACGGCCGCAGGATGCCGGCGATCATTCGCAAGGTGGTCGTCTTGCCGGCCCCGTTCGGGCCGAGAAACCCAAACAGTTCGCCGCGAGGGACGTCGAGGTCGACACTGTTGACGGCTGTGAACGAGCCGTAGCGCTTGGTCAGCGATCGAAGCTGGATCATGATCCGCCTTGAGCTTACTCTGCAGAGAGGACGTCGATCTTCAGGGTACCCATCAGACGCAGTAGCTCCGCCTGCTGCGTGAGCCCTCCGTAGACGAACCGCAAGTGCGCGGCGTCGGCAGGGAACTGGCCGAATGTCGGGTCCACCGCGATCCACTTGCCGACGAACACCTCGGGCCACGCGTGGTAGTAGAATTTCCCGCCCACATGCGCGAGACCGGCGGCCGCCCGCGCGGGAACGCCCGCGGCGCGCGACAACGCGATGAAGAGCTGCGTGTGCTCGTTGCAATCTCCGGAGCGTGACTCGAACACCTGAATCGCGCTCGGCACGGTCACCGAGACAGCCTTCTTCAGCGAGTCGTGCACCCACTGATTGATCCGGCGCGCGACGACGACCGGATCACGCGAATCGCCGCGAATGCGCCGCGCGAGCGCAACGATTCGCGCGTCACCCGTCTGAATCAGTGGTTCCGGCGACAGCTCGCGGCGGAACGCCATGCGCGTGCCGAGTGGCATCGGCATGGTGTACGGCGCCGCCCCAGGCGAATCGTCCTCTCGCACGATGGTCAACGTGTCGCCGTTCAATCGCTGCCGGCCGCCGCCAAGCGCGTATCCCCGCAAGTTTGCTCCGCGCAGCCGGACTTGTACGCGGGCCGGTCGTCGTCGCTCCACCGGTACCGACGCGGCGATTGCCGTCGTCTCGAGGATGTCGCGGTTCGCTGCGACTGTGCGCGGACGCGTCCCGCCGTCGAGGCGCCAGTTCTCGAACGCGATCTCGTACGCCGTGCGGTGGAGCGAGAATCCGAGCGCATGCGTGAGCTCCACGACTCGTCCCTGCTCGTCGACCCACGCGCGCACGGCGGTCGGCCCGTCTGTCGCGATGCGCCACGCACGCACCGTGTCGTGTCGCGCCACCGTCCATCGCTTGCGCCCTTCGTCGAATCGTGCGCTGTCAGGGACCGCGAACGACGACTCGGCCTCGACGCGCACGGTGAGCGGCGTCGGTGCGAGCGCGACCGGATCGAAGCTCGGGAGGGTGTACGTCTTACCGACCTCGGGATCCTCGGCGAGCGCGATCGCAATCGGCACGATGGTGGGAAGAACGACCGGAGCCGATAGCGAGACGTGCTGTGTATCGGCGGCGCTCTTATCGTGCGCGATCACGATGCGCAGTGACGAGTCGCCTACGGACCGGCCGCTTACGGCGATGGGTGCGCCATCGGACTCGAACGAGAGCGTGAACTCGTCGAGCGACAGCTTACGAGACAGCCGAACGTCGGAGTTTGCCGTCGCGCGGTGGTCGCGTCCGCCGATCGGGAGATCGGCCGCCAGGTAGTCCGTGATCTGGAGCCCGCCCGTGATCGTATCGATCGTCGACGACGCGAATCCGATCTGGCGGCCGTTCTGCTCGACCCGGTAGAACGACGCACCCGGCGACACGCGAAGCGCTGCTTCGGCGAGCCGCTTCGCGGGGGCCTCGCGGATCTCGCGCCGCAGAAACACCGCGAGGCCGAGGGCCCACGCGATGAGCACCGCTCCCGCGACCGCGCCGCGCCTGCTCATCGGACGCCCCCACATACGAGGCGCTCGAACACGTCGTGCTCGAGCGATGTCTCCACGACAATCGTGATGGACGTCGGGTACCTCGCCGTTTCACGGTGACGGCGCACTGCTTCCGCAACGAGCTCCGCGGCCTCCTCGACGTCGAGGTTCCCTGCGCCAATCCCGAACGGTGCGAGCGCGAGGTGCTCGATGCCCCAGTCTGCGGCACGCTGCAGCGCGCTGCTCATGGCCTGTCGAACCGAGGTGCGCGACACGGGCTCGGTGTCGCTCGAGACCACGCCATGAATGAGCAGCTCGGCTCCGAGCGCTCCCGCGGGCGTCACGACGGCGGAGCCGACGGCCAGCGGCTCGTTCACCCGGAGATGTCGCGCGAGAGCCTCTCCGCCAGCGATCTCCAGACGCCGCATCAGCGGCGTCGTGGCGCGGAGCTCAGCGTCGACTGGCCGCGCGATGGCATCGGCCGAGACGAACGCGAGGTCGTCGGTGCGGACCGCTATCATCCAGCGACCGAATGCTCAGGAGATGGCGAGCGACGTCTCGCTGTTGATCCAGCGCAGGTACTTGTCCAGCCCCGCGTGCACGGGCAGCGCCAGGAGCTCGGGCACCTTGTACGGGTGCAGCTCACCGAACGCGACGCGCAGCGACTCCAGCGCGGCCGAGCGGGTCTTCAGAAGAATCACGACCTCCTGCTCGTCCGCGATCTTGTCCTCCCACCGATAGAGTGACCGCGCCGCCGGGAGCAGGGTGCCGCACGCGATCACGCGTCGCTCGAGAAGCCCGCGAACGAGCGCAATGCCTTCGTGCTCGTTGGCGACGGTAGTGAGGACGACGATGGCATCCGTGTGCGGCATGGTGTCAGTCATTGAGAGCAATGTAACGGGCGGCAAAACGCCGCATCGAGCCGTATACCGGACAGGCTGAGGCTGTCAGAAGTCACGCAACTCCGTGTCCGGGAGCGCGGTAGGGGCTGTCTTGTCTTACCCGAAGACACACCGCAGCTTTCTCGGGCTATGAATGAAGAAGCACTGATCATTCGGGGCGCCCGCGAGCACAACCTCAGGAACATCGACGTCACGATCCCGCGTGACCGCCTGACGGTCATCACCGGCCTGTCTGGCTCGGGGAAGTCGTCGCTCGCGTTCGACACGATCTACGCCGAAGGCCAGCGGCGGTACGTCGAATCGCTCTCGGCGTACGCGAGACAGTTCCTCGGCCTCATGGAAAAGCCCGACGTCGACTCGATCGAGGGGCTTTCCCCCGCTATTTCGATCGAGCAGAAGACGGCTGGCCACAACCCGCGGTCCACCGTCGGCACCGTCACGGAGATCTACGATTACCTCCGCCTGCTGTACGCGCGCGCAGGTACGCCGCATTGCCCGAACTGCGGCCGGCCGGTGCAGCGCCAGAGCGCTGGTCAGATCACCGACTCCATCCTGACCTGGCCGTCCGGCACGCGTCTCGAGATTCTCGCCCCACTCGTTCGTGGCCGCAAAGGCGAGTTCCGCGAGCTGTTCGAAAGTGCGCGCAAGCAGGGATTCATCCGCGCCATCGTGGACGGCGCGATGGTGGAGCTCGCGAACCCGCCAAAGCTGAACAAGCGGCAGAACCACGACGTGTCGATCGTCGTCGACCGGCTCGTGGCGCGCGCCGAAGACCGCGGGCGGCTCAACGACTCCGTCGAGACGGCGCTCAAGTTGTCGGACGGTCTCGTCGAAGTCGTACGTCACGACGGCTCGAAAGCGGCGCCGACGCTGTTCTCGGAGCGGTACGGGTGCGCGCCCTGCGGCATCTCGATGCCGGAACTCGAGCCACGACACTTCTCGTTCAACTCGCCGTTCGGAGCGTGCCCCGCGTGTGGCGGCCTCGGGACGCGGGATGAGGTGAGCGAGGAGCTGATCGTCGGCGACCCGAGTCTCTCGATCCTCGAGGGTGTCATCCTGCCGTGGGGTGAGCCTGACGGGTATCTGCGGCGCGTGATCCTGCCTGGTCTCGCGAAGGGACTCAGGTTCGAGCTCAACTCCGCGTGGGAGGATCTGCCGCAGCGAGTGCGCGATTGCCTGCTGTACGGGGTCTCGAAGAAGGGATCGGCGAAGCTCTCGCTGCCGTCGAACCTGGAGTGGGAAGGCATCATCGCGAACATCCAGCGCCGCTATGCGGAGACGGAGTCCGATACGGTTCGCATGGAGCTCGCCGACTATATGGTGGAGAAGCCGTGCGATGTGTGCGGCGGCAAACGACTCAAGCCGGAGTCGCTCGCGGTCACGATTCAGGACCACAACGTCGGTGACCTCGTCGAGATGTCGATCGCCGAGAGCCTTCGATTCTTCGAGACGCTCCCGATCCGCGAGAACGGCAAGCCCGGGCTCGACCCCGAAATCGCCGGGCCGATTCTCAAGGAAGTGCGCGAGCGGCTCCGGTTCCTGGTGAACGTGGGCCTGGACTACCTGACGTTAGGTCGGTCGGCCGAATCGCTCTCGGGCGGTGAGGCCCAGCGCATCAGGCTCGCGACGCAGATCGGCTCGCGGCTCGTTGGCGTGCTGTACATTCTCGACGAGCCGTCGATCGGGCTGCATCAGCGCGACAACGCGCGGCTGCTCGACACGCTCGGCCAACTGCGCGACCTTGGCAATACGGTCATCGTCGTGGAGCACGATGACGAGACCATGCGCGCCGCCGATCACGTCATCGACCTCGGGCCGGGCGCCGGAAAGCACGGCGGCATCATCGTCGCCAGCGGAACGGTGGACGAGGTGTCGCGTAACCCGGCGTCGCTCACGGGGCGCTACCTGAGCGGCGACCTGGGGATCCCGATCCCGCCCTCCCGGCGTCCAGCAGACCCGCGCCGCTCCATCCGTATCACCGGGGCGCGCGAGCACAACCTGCGCTCGCTCGACGTCGACATCCCGCTCGGCCTGTTCGTGTCCGTCACGGGCGTATCGGGCTCGGGCAAGTCCACGCTCATCGAGGACATCCTGCACCGCGCGCTGGCGCGTCACTTCTATCGAGCGCGCGTCATTCCTGGCGCGCACAAGGCGATCACGGGGCTCGAGCACATCGACAAGGTGATCGACATCGACCAGAGCCCGATCGGTCGGACGCCGCGCTCGAACCCGGCCACTTACACGGGGCTCTTCACCCCTATCCGCGAGCTGTTCGCCGAAATGCCCGAGGCGAAGATTCGCGGCTATGGGCCGGGCCGTTTCTCGTTCAACGTGAAGGGGGGGCGCTGCGAGTCGTGTCAGGGCGACGGCCTGGTGAAGATCGAGATGCACTTCCTCCCCGACGTGTACGTCCCGTGTGAGGTGTGCAAAGGGAAGCGGTACAACCGAGAGACGCTGGAAGTGCGCTTCCGCGGCTGTAACATCTCGGACGTGCTCGAGCAGACGGTGGAGGACGCGCTCTCGTTCTTCGAGAATCAGCCGCGCATTCATCCGAAGCTCCAGACGCTCATGGACGTCGGGCTCGGCTACATCCACCTCGGGCAGAGCGCCACGACCCTTTCGGGCGGCGAAGCGCAGCGGGTGAAGCTCGCGACGGAATTGTCGAAGCGGGACACGGGGCGGACGTTCTACATTCTCGACGAGCCTACCACGGGGCTGCACTTCGAGGACGTGCGGCTGCTGCTCGAGGTACTGCATCGCCTCGTGGATCGCGGCAACACGGTTCTCGTCATCGAGCACAATCTCGACGTCATCAAGACCGCCGACTGGATCATCGACCTCGGGCCCGAGGGGGGAGACCGCGGTGGGGCGATCGTGGCCGCCGGCACGCCGGAGCAGGTCGCGGAGGTGGACGCGTCGTACACCGGTCAGTACCTGCGTCCGCTGCTGAAGCGTCCGCTCCGCCGCAAGGCAGGCTGATCGCCATGGTGTCGCTGCTCGATATCATCGGCCCCGTGATGGTCGGCCCGAGCTCGAGTCATACCGCGGGCGCGTGCCGTCTCGGGCTGCTCGCGCGATGCCTCGTTGGGGGCACGCCGGAGCGGGCCCGCGTCGAGCTGCACGGATCGTTCGCCCGCACCGGGGAAGGGCACGGCACCGACAAGGCGATCGTCGGGGGGCTGATGGGCTTCCGTCCCGACGATGAGCGCCTGCGCGACGCGTTAGGCATCGCCGAGCGGGAAGGGCTGGATTACCGGTTCGAGAAAACGACGCTCGGTGAGGAGAACGACGTCCACCCGAACACGGTGCGCATCACGCTCGAGCGCGGCGATCGCAACTCCGTGATGGTCGGCTCGTCGCTAGGTGCGGGACGCGTCCTGGTGTCGGAGATCGAGGGGTATCCCGTCGAGGTCACGGGGAACTACCACACCATCGTCCTCGTCGCCGAGGACGTCAAAGGCTCCGTGGCCCGCATCGCCTCGATCCTGGCCGAGGATGCCATCAACATCGCTACGCTCCGCCTGACGAGAAAGGCACGCGGCGGCGACGCGTTCATGGTGATCGAGGTGGACGAGCGCCCCGATGAAAAGGTCCGCGACGACATCCTGGCGTTGCCGTGGGTGCGGTGGGTGTTCCGGTTGGATAAGGTCAGCGGGTAGCGTCGGGAATCGGGCGGGTGCCCGGCGTAGCCGGGCGGGGGGTATCGGGAGTCGGTGGCCTCCCTCGACCGATCGTGCGTGCTCGACTCCCGCAGATTCCCGATTCCCCATTTCCGATTCCCGACGATGTATCACAGTTTAGCCGACGCCATTCGAGACGCCGAAGCGTCGGGAAAGACCCTCGCTCAGCTCGCGCTCGAGACGGAAGCCACCGATCAGGGGCGCCCGGTAGCCGAGATTCGTGGTGCGCTGGGACGCGCACTCGGCGTCATGCGGGGCGCTGTCGCGCGCGGACTCACCGGCGATCTGTATTCGGCGTCGGGGCTCGTGGGCGGCGATGCCGCCAAGCTGCGGAACGGCCCGCCAGGACCGTTGTCCGGCACGCCGTTCCGCGACGTGCTGGCGCGCGCGCTGGCCGTGCAGGAAGTGAACGCCGCGATGGGCGTCATCGTCGCGGCGCCGACGGCCGGCGGCGCCGGCGTGCTCCCCGCCGTGCTGACCGGGCTCGCCGATGCACGAGCCCTCGGCGACGATGCCCTCGTGGATGCGCTCGCGACCGCGGGGCTCATCGGCGCGGTCGTCGCCCAGCGTGCATCCCTCTCTGGCGCCGAGGGCGGCTGTCAGGCCGAGACCGGCGCTGCCGCCGGTATGGCGGCCGGTGCCGCTACCGAGATGCTCGGCGGAACTCCATCACAGGTCGGCCACGCCGTGGCGCTGGCCCAGCAAGGGACTCTCGGGCTCGTGTGCGATCCGCTCGGCGGCCTGGTCGAGCTGCCGTGCGTGTTTCGGAACGCGACCGGATCAGCGATCGCGCTGGCGGCGATCGAGATGGCGCTCGCTGGCATCACGTTCGCGATTCCGGCGGACGAGGTAATCGACACCATGGGCGAGATCGGCCGGGACATGGACGTGCGCTACCGTGAGACGGCGGGCGGCGGGCTCGCGGCCACCCCTACCGGCCGGCGCCTCGCTCGCGAACGACTCTTTCAGATCAAACGGTCTGGAGCGTGATGGCGTGCGAGCAGCGGCGATCCACCGGGACACCTTCTAGGCGCGGTCCGCGGCGCTGGCTATCTTCCTGCCACGCGCCATCTTGGACTGTGAGTCGGGAGTGTCGCGCGCGGATCGACCGGGCACGCACTCGACGTCTACGGCGAAACAGGCGAGCCGAGCCGACGTAGGGAGTCCACATTTTGTCCATCTACAGGGACGCTATGCTCACTCGTGATGACATCGAAGGATTCCTCGATCGCCTCACCGCGGAAGGGGAGAGCTACGAGGAAGTGGAGCCGGGACTCTGGGTTGTCCGTCCCGGGGGGAACCTCGAGCTCGACGTCGTCGTCAATTATACGCCACCGGTCGTGCTGTTACGGGTCAAGGTGATGACGATTCCGGCGGACGACGGCAAGTGCGCCGACCTCAATCGCCGGTTGCTCGAGCTCAACGCGAATGACCTCGTGCACGGCGCGTACGGCATTTCGCAGGATTCAATCGTTCTCACCGAGGCGCTCGAGCTCGAGCACCTCGACTACGAAGAATTTTTGGCCGCCTACGAGAGCATGACGCTCGCGCTCGCGTCGCATCTTCGCGAGCTCGCGTCGTACCGCGAGGGACGCTGAGCATGGGACTCTTCGACCGCCTTTCGACGCTACTGCGCTCGAACATCAACGACCTCATCTCCTCCGCCGAGAATCCGGAGAAGATGCTGAACCAGATTCTCGTCGACATGCGCTCGCAGTTGGCGAAGGCAAAGCAGCAGGTCGCCGCCGCCATCGCCGACGAGAAGCGCCTCCGCGACCAGGCCGACGCCGAGCGGCGCCAGGCCGAGGAATGGGAGAAGCGAGCCATGCTCGCCGTCCAGGAGGGGCGCGACGACCTCGCGAAGCAGGCGCTCGTTAGGCAGGGCGAGCACTTCCAGCACGCCGAGCAGCTCGAGGTTACCTGGCAGGCCCACCAGGCCGAAACCGAGAAGCTGAAGGCATCGCTCCGCGAGCTGAACGACAAGATCGAGGAAGCCAAGCGCAAGAAGAACCTCCTGCTCGCCCGGCAGCGGCGCGCGCAGGCGCAGAAGCGCATCGCCGAGACGATGTCGTCGCTCTCCGAGAAGTCGGCGTTCGAGGCGTTCGCCCGCATGGAGGAGCGCATCGAGCAGAACGAGCGACAGATCAAGGCGTCTGCCGAGATCGACGAGGAGTTCCAGGGCGACCGGCTCGCCAAGGACTTCAAGCAGCTCGAGCGAACGGCCGGAACGATGACCGCGGACATGCAGCTCCTCGCGCTCAAGCAGAAGATGGGCATGTTGCCCGCCGGTCAACCCGCGGTGAACAAGCAGCTCGGCGCCGGAGCACGCGGCACGACGCCGGCCGACGAGGAAGAAGTCCACGCCGAGATCGAGGACGAGGAGCTACCCGAAGGAAAGAAGACCCCTTGACCGTCACTGTTCCGCGGCGGTTCCGGTTCGCCCCGATCCTCACGGCGACCGTCCTCACCGTCCTCCTGCTGTACCTGTTCGGGAAGACGGCGAGCATCTTCCTGCTGCTGTTCATTGCCATCCTCATCTCGTTGTACCTGGGGGCGGTCGCGGAGGTGTTTCAGAACCGCCTGCGAGTGCCCCCTCGCGTTGCCCTCGCCTGTGCGATCGCGCTCACGGTCGCGGCGATAGCGACGCTGCTGCGACTCCTCGTCCCACCCGTGGTCGAGCAGACGCAGCAGCTCATCAAGGTGCTCCCGCAATACGTCGAAGCGTGGGAGATCCAGATCGGCCGATTCGTCGCCAGCTATCCCGCGATGAGCGACCTGTGGCGGCCCGGCGAACACAAGTTGATGAACGCGATCTACGAGGCGGTAACGGGGCCGCTCGGCAACCTCGTGCCGAAGGTCGTGGGCATCGTCCACGCCGGGATCAATCTGTTCTCGGTCGCCGTGATGTCGATCTACCTCTCCCTCTATCCCGGTCTCTACCGTGAGTGGGTGATCGCGCTGTTTCCGCCAATACATCGCGATCTCGTGCGCGACGTGCTCGCCGATCTTCGCACGACACTGCGGGCGTGGATCGTCGGTCAGCTCCTCGCGATGGTCGTGTTGGCGGTGCTCACGGCGATCGGGTTGTACCTGCTCGACGTCCCGTACTATCTCACGTTCGGCGTGTTCACCGGCGCGGTGGCGATCGTGCCGTTCTTCGGCACGCTCGTCTCGACTGTCATCCCGGCTCTCTTCGTCCTCGGGGGCGACGGGTTCGCAGGCTTCGGTGGCTTCGGGCACGCGGTGCTGGTCATCCTGTTAGGCACCGTGATTCACCTCATCGAGAGCAACTTCGTCATCCCGCTGATCACGGCGAAGAAGGTCGAGCTGCCTCCGGTGCTCACGATCATGTCGGTGCTCGTGGTCGGGAGCCTGCTCGGGCCGGTCGGACTCCTCGTGGCGGTGCCGACGCTGGCCGTGGTGATGGTCGTGCTGCGTCGGATCCTGATCAACCGGATATACGAGGGGCACGGCTTCCGCCGCGCCGCGCGCGACCGCGCGCTGGTTCTGCGGGTCCCGGCGCCCGAGGGCGGCGTGCTCGTGACAGACGCTCCGGACCTCGACGTCATTTCGGCGCGCGCTGCCTAGCTGCGACATCGCGACCCGATCGGCGCTCCGATGATGGCATGACCCCGCGCCGCATCGCATAACGTGCGTCGCCATGAGCAACCTCCTTTCGATGCGCGGCGTCTGCAAGGACTACCACAGCGGTGTTCGGGGGTGTTCGGCATCCGTCGTGGCGCTACGGGATGTGGACCTCGACGCACGCGCCGGCGAAGTCACGGCTATTGTCGCCGGACCCGCCAGCGGCAAGACGACGCTGCTCATGTGCGCGGCGGGGCTGATGCGTCCGGATCGCGGGACCGTCTCGTGGTTCGGTGGCGCTCCCAATCGGGACCTCGCGTCGAGACCTCTTGGAATCGCGTACGCGGGGGACCGACCGTTTCCGTACGCGTTCCTCACGGCGCGCGAGACGCTCGAGTATGCCGCCATCGTGCGCGATCTCCCGCTCCGCGACAACGGGAGGCGAGTCTCGGCCGTTCTGGAACGTACGGGACTCGGCGCGGTAGCGGACAGGCGTGTCGACGCACTCGACGGTGGTGCGCAGACACGGCTCGCCCTCGCGGCCGCGCTCCTGGCCGAGCCTCGCCTGCTGGTGGTCGATGATGTTCCGCCAGGGTGCGATGCGGCGTCGGCCAGCGAGGCGGTGGTGCTGCTCCGCGGCGTCGCCGCCGAGGGTGGCGCCGTCGTCGTTGCCGGACGGTTCGTCGCGTCGGTGTCCGCGGCGAACGTATTCCATCCCACCGTCCCCACGCGGACGTACGTGCTGACGGCGGGGCGTCTCGAAGCGCCGCAGGAGCACCTCGGCCTCGCGCAGCGTCTGCCCGGTGTGGGACACGCTCGCGTCGCCGAGGTGGAGAGGCCATCGCCGGCAGAAAACGAGGCACGCTAGATTACGCGACCGCATTGCGGTTGCCGGGCGTACGCTCGGTGCACGGCGGTGACGATGTATCGCGCCCATCCGACCCACATGTCCGAGTTTCGCCTCTACAACACGCTCACGCGAACGACGGAATCGTTCGCGCCCGCGGACGGCTCGACCGTGCACATGTACACGTGCGGTCCCACCGTCTACAACCCGGCGCACCTCGGCAACTTTCGCACGTTCCTTTTCGAGGATCTGCTGCGGAGAACGATTCGCCTGCGCGGGTGGGAGGTGAAGCAGGTGATGAACCTGACGGACGTCGACGACAAGATCATAACGCGGGCGAGCCAGACCGGACGCACCATCACCGAAGTGACCGAGCCGATCGTCGACATCTTCCACGCCGATCGGGAATACCTGCGCATCGAGGACGCCGAGGTTTACCCGAAGGCGACGGAAACCATCCCCGAGATGATCGCCCTCGTCG
Organism: Gemmatimonadaceae bacterium; assembly: GCA_036741775.1. Classification (GTDB taxonomy): domain Bacteria; phylum Gemmatimonadota; class Gemmatimonadetes; order Gemmatimonadales; family Gemmatimonadaceae; genus JAJKIV01. The sequence goes on from DAINRQ010000144.1 coordinate 12,792, forward strand.
AGCGACTGATCGAGCGTGGCGTTGCCTATCTCGCGGATGACGGGTCCGTCTACTTCGCGATCGCGCGGTTTCCGCAGTACGGCCGGTTGTCGCGTCTCGATACGCGTGAGATCAAGGCCGGCGCGCGGGTGGCGCAGGACGACTACTCGAAAGAGAACGCGCAGGACTTCGCGCTCTGGAAGGCGGCGAAGCCGGAGGACGAGGCCGCTGGCGCCGCGTGGGACTCGCCCTGGGGTCGTGGTCGGCCTGGCTGGCATCTCGAGTGCTCGGCGATGGCGATGAAGTACCTGGGCGAGACGCTCGACATCCATTGCGGCGGTGTAGATCTGGTGTTTCCGCATCACGAGGACGAGATCGCGCAATCGGAGGCGGCCACGGGAAAACCGTTCGCGCGCTTCTGGTGCCACGGGGAGTTTCTGCTCACTGACGGCGCGAAGATGGCGAAGCGCGTTGGCAACGTGTCGACGGTGAAGGATCTTCGCGAGCAGGGCGTGTCGGCGGCGGCGTTGCGGCATTTCGTGTTCTCGACGCATTACCGGAAGCAGTTGAACCTGTCAGGTGTCGCGCTCGAGGCGTCGATGGAGGCGGTGCGGCGCATTGGCGAGTTCGCTGCTCGTCTGGAGGAGGCGACGGGTGGAACGCGGGAGTTGGCTTCGGCCGCGGATGAGGCGGACCGGGCGGTGCGGGAGGCATTGTTCGATGACCTGAACGCGCCTGAGGCGATGGCGGCGCTTTTCACGTTCATTGGCCGTGGGAATGCCGAGCTCGACCGTCGTGGGACGGACCGTGGCGCCCTGGACCGTGCGCGAGAGGTGTTCGCTACGATCGATGGCGTGCTGGACGTTCAACCTCATGTCGCACGACTTGTCCTCGAGGGCGATTCGGCGACGTGGACGTACAAGGGGTCGGATGGTACGCGGCCGTTCGAGGCGGCCGCGTTGGACCCCGAGCAACGCGCGCTGCTCGAGTGGGGCGAGGCGCAGCTTCGCTCGCGACAGGCAGCGCGGCGCGAGCGGAACTTCGCCGAGTCGGATCGTTTGCGGTCGGTGCTCGAGGAGCGCGGCTTCGTGGTGAAGGATGCACCGGGGAAGGCGGTTCTCGAGCGCTTTTATTGAAGCGGGTCAGTACGGGAGCGGTCCGGGAACCCGAGCCCGCCGCGAGGTGAGGATCAGCGCGCCGACGGCGCTCTCGCGTGTCGTATAACGATGGCGCCCCCGGTCGCGCGGGGCGCCGTAATAGCCGCTCTCCCAATCGCTTGACACTCGGGAAGGTGGCCGCTATGCTACGAGTCTCGCGCAAATGAGCCGGCTGCTGACGTAGCTCAATTGGCAGAGCAGCTGATTTGTAATCAGCAGGTTGCGAGTTCGATTCTCGCCGTCAGCTCTGTAGGGCGAACGTGGCGGTTCGGCGGCCGTAGTTGCGACGGGCTTGGGTGGGGTACCGAAGTGGCTAAACGGAGCAGACTGTAAATCTGCCGGCTACGGCCTTCGTAGGTTCGAATCCTACCCCCACCATTTGGTGGCGCTGGTTTGAATAGCGAGGCAGGCAACGCCGGGTACGTCGAAGTCGCGGGAGTAGCTCAGTTGGTAGAGCGCAAGCCTTCCAAGCTTGATGTCGCGGGTTCGAGCCCCGTCTCCCG
>DAINRQ010000145.1:0-14414 GCA_036741775.1 Gemmatimonadaceae bacterium
GTGTTGCGGGCGCGCTTCTTCCGCTTGGAGGTGCGGCGCTTCGGGACGGCCATGGAATTGGATTGCGTCGAAAGGTCGAGCCGTCAGGTGGATTGCCCGCGGACATTCCGCAGCGTATCCCAGCGGCTATCGGTGGTCGGCGCGCAATCACACGCGCCGGCGTTCAAATCGGCCCCACAGGTTGGACAGAGTCCCTTACAGTCGTCCCGGCACTGAGCGAACGCCGGAACGGCGAGCAGCCACTGCTCGCGCAGCGCTGGCCGCAAATCCAGCTCATGCGCGCGGGGGTCGATGACGAAAACATCGGGGTCGTCGTCGCCCTCGGTGCCTTCTTCCACGAACAGCAGCTGGACATCCTCCGCAACCGACACCGAGACGTCGGTCAGGCAGCGCCTGCACTCGGCGGCCGCTTCACCTTCGAGGTGACCGCTGAAGTAGTACCGGTCTGGTCCTGCGGCGGAAAGCCGACCAACGACGTGAACCGGGCCCGATGGACGGACATCATCGTCGCGCCAGACGGGGTCATCCGCCGCGAGCGTTCCGTCCACCTGCACGGCCCGCGATGCGAGCGAACGAATGTCGTAGGACAGCATAGCCAAGCAATCTACCCGCCTCGTGGCGGTGTATCAAGTCCGCACACCAACAAGACTTAGGACGCAGGAGCGCCCCTCACCGCGCGCGGATGAGCTCCGTTTCGGCGAAGAAGAACCGCGATTCCCGCGTAGCGTTCTCGTCCGAATCGGACGCGTGGATGGCGTTCCGCTCCTTCGACTCGGCGTAGAGCTTCCGCACCGTGCCCGACGCGGCCTCGGCTGGGTCCGTCGCTCCAATAGCCGACCTCAGCGCCGCCACCGCGTCATCGCGCTCGAGGATCATCGGCATGCATGGGCCGGACGTCATGAACGACACGAGCGACCCATAGAACGGGCGTTCCCGGTGGACCTCGTAAAACGCGCCGGCCTCCGCCTCGGTGAGGTGCATGACGCGCGCTGCCACGACGCGAAACCCGCCCGCCTCGAGATGCGCGATGATCTTCCCCGTCTTTCCCGAGCCGAATGCGTCGGGCTTGATAATCGTGAGCGTGCGATTGCCGGCCATGTCGAAAATCGGTTCAGTGTCCGAGGAGTTTGCGTACGATGTCACCGCGAGTGAGCATGCCGACGATCCGACCATCCCGCACGACCGGGACGCGGTCGACGTCCTTGTTCGTCATCATCGACGAGACGTCGGCGATCGCCTGATCCGGCGAGACGCAGAGGACGTGGCGCGTCATGGCCTCACGCACGGTTTGCTTCGGCGGCGATCCGGGAGCCTGCGGGGCCTCGCTTCGGCCGCCCTGAAGATAACCGCTCAGGGAGCGCAGCAACTCGCGCTCGCCGATCATGCCGATCACGAGGCCCGAGTCATCGACCACCGGGAGCCCACCGAGGCCGAGGCGGACCATATCACGCGCCGCGTCGCGGAGATCGCTTTCGGGCGTGACGGTGCGCGGCCGCTCCGTCATGATGTCGCGCACGGTGAGCTGGGCGGGCAGCTCGTAGTCGTGGAACGCGTTCAGCGCGGCCAGCGACTCCGCGTCACGCTGCGCGAGGACCTCGTCGGCGACCGGCTGCTTCGAGAGCAGCCGCGCGAATGCCCCAACGAGTTGCAGGTAGCGCGCGGCGAGGCGCGGTGGTGCAACGATCACCAACAGGATGCGCGCGCACTGCGTTTCGTTCTCGCCGAGCTCCCGGCAGATGGGTTGCTCCGACGTACCGAGCGCGACGCGGAGGTCGGTGACCGCGTCCGTGCGATAATGCAACAGAAACGCGCGCTCACCCATCGCGACGATGTCTTCGGGCCGCTCCTCGGCGACCCGGCTCCGCAACTTCTCGACGTTGGAGATGGCACCGGCCGCGACGAGACGCTCGATCAATACGCCCGCGGCACCGGTGACAGTCTCATCACGCAGCGGGACGACGATCTGATTTGCACGAACGAAGTCGGAGAGTTTCAAAGGCGCGCTTTGATCAGCTCGACGAAGTCGATGGGCCGTCGCGCAACGCCCATGCCGGCTTCCTCGAAGGCCTGGATCTTCTCGGCGGCCGTTCCCGCTGACCCCGAGATGATGGCGCCGGCATGTCCCATGCGTCGGCCGGGCGGGGCCGTCTGTCCGGCGATGAACCCGACGACTGGCTTCGTCATGTGTTCGCGGACGAATCGCGCGGCGTCCTGTTCATCGGTCCCGCCGATCTCGCCCATCATTGCCACTGCTTTCGTGTCGGGGTCTTTTTCGAACGCCGCGAGGCAGTCGATGAAGTTCGTCCCGTTGATCGGGTCCCCGCCAATGCCGACGCATGTCGTCTGGCCGATACCCGCACGGGTGAGCTGGTACACGATCTCGTACGTCAGCGTGCCCGAGCGACTGACGACGCCAACGGGTCCGGGCGTGCAGATGCGTCCGGGGATGATGCCGACCTTCGACTTCCCGGGCGAGATGAGCCCGGGGCAGTTCGGGCCGAGGAGGCGGGCACCGCGCTCCTGTACGAAGGGGTAGACCTTCGTCATGTCGAGCACCGGCACGCCCTCGGTGATTGCCACGATGAGCTTCACGCCGGCGTCAGCGGCTTCCATCATTGCATCCGCCGCGTACATGGGCGGCACGTAGATCACGGACGTGTTCGCGCCCGTCGCGTTGACTGCCTCGGCGACGGTGTTGAAGATCGGAACGCTGTCGTCGAACTTCTGGCCCCCCTTCCCCGGCGTGACGCCGGCGACGACCCGCGTGCCGTACTCGATCATCTGGCGCGTGTGGAACGACCCGTCGCGTCCCGTGATGCCCTGCACGAGAAGGGTCGTGGTCTTGTCGATGAAGACGCTCACGCGGCCTGCCCTCCCGTCGCGAGCTTCACCGCGCGCTGCACGGCTTCGTCCATGTCGGTCATGGCGGAGAATCCGTTCTCCTGGAGGATCGTCACCGCGATCTCCTCGTTCGTTCCCGTTAGGCGTATGACGATCGGCACCGTGAGGGGGTTCTGTTTCGTGGCCGTCACGATGCCGACCGCCACGTCGTCGGTGCGGGTGATCCCGCCGAAGATGTTGAACAAGATCGCCTTCACGTTCGGGTCGGCGGTGATGATGCGGAGGGCGTTCACGACCTTCTCGGGGTTCGACGATCCGCCGATGTCGAGAAAGTTCGCGGGCTCACCGCCGTAGAACTTCACGAGATCCATCGTGGCCATCGCGAGTCCGGCGCCGTTCACGACACAGCCGACGTTTCCGTCCAGCTTGATGAACGTGAGGTTCGCATTTCGCGCTTGCACTTCGCTCGGTGCCTCGGCTGACTCGTCGCGCAGTGCCGCGATCTTCGGCAGGCGATCCAGCTCGTTGTCGTCGATCGACATCTTCGCGTCGAGCGCGACGACATCTCCGGCGGGCGTGACGACCAGCGGGTTGATCTCGGCGAGCGAGGCGCCGTTCTCCATGAAGGCGCGGTACAGCTGGCCCATGATCTTCGCCGCGGCGCGTGCCTTCGCGATGTCGGGGTAGAGGAAGAAGCCGAGTTCCATCGCCTGGAACGGCAGGAGGCCGTATCGCGTGTCGATCGGAAGCCGCATGATCTTCTCGGGCGTCGTCGCGGCGACCTCCTCGATGTCGATGCCGCCGGCGGGGCTGACCATGAATACGGGCTTCTTGGATGCGCGGTCGAGGATGATGCCGACGTATGCCTCGCTCGCGATGTCTGCGGCGTCGGTGACGAGCACCTTCTCGACCGTAAGCCCTTTGATCTGCATGCCGAGAATTCGACTCGCGACGTCGCGTGTCTCAGCGGGGGTCTTGGCCAGCTTGACGCCGCCTGCCTTCCCGCGCCCGCCAGCATGCACCTGTGCCTTCACGACGACGGTACGTCCAATGCGGCGCGCGATTGCTTCGGCTTCGTCGGGGGATGTTGCGACTTCGCCCGATGGAATCGGGACGCCGTAACCGCGCAGAATGTCTTTCGCCTGGTATTCGTGAATGTTCACGTCTTCTCCGGTTCGATCGCGATGGGTCCGCCGCCGCACGGCGCGCGCAAGCTACGGACGTTGGAAAACGCGGGCAAGGCGCGCGGCCTCACTGCTGCGGGGCGACGCGCAGCACCCGCCCGAGGTCTTCGAAGGCCTTGCCGAACGCCGCCCAGTCAGCACGGCGCACCGCTTCGCGCATGGACGAATACAGCTCGTTCACGCGCGCGCGAAAGCGTTCCGGCGTGAGCGTGGCGTCGCTCGAATCCGGATCCACGACGGGCAGGCCGACGGCGTCGCTCAATGTAGTGCCGACGGCCACGGAGTCACGGGTCACGCCCGCGCCATGGATCGCTACACGGATGACGGTCGGCGCCCCGTCGCTCCGCCACGCGTACGTGGTTTGGAGGTACGCTGCCGCTCCGCCGCGCAACGGGATGACGCGGACCGGCCCGCGTCGGATGGACACGTCGCGCGCCGGCGGCGGCGAATCCGGGACGCGCAGGAGGCGCTCGAGCACGGCGGGCCATCGCAATGCCGGCTCCGCCAGCGGATACCAGTAGGTAGTCGGTTGCGGGCCACCGACCGCCACGACCAGTCCGCGCGCGCGATCGGCTGCGTCGAGGAGCGGCGTCGTCCAGGCAAGTCTGGCATCGGGCGGTGCGAGATGCGCCGGCCGCCACGCACCGGCGAGCAGCGTATCGCCTCCAAACGTGCTCGGCAAATGGGCGGCGGGCGCGGGCTCCGTTCGTAATCCCACACGCGCGAACGCCGACGCCTGCGCAACGGCACTCTCCAGCGGGGGTGGGATATTGGCCGCGACCTGAGCTGGAAGCGCGGTCCAGTTGGAGAAGAGCGATGGAAAGCGTCGGACCCACGTGTCCGTGAGCGGGTCGCGCGCCGAATCGGCAACGATCACCACCCGCCCCGTGTGCGAGTGAATGACCGCCGTTGCGGCATGTCTGACGTACGAAACCTCTTCGCCGCCCAGCCGCGTATGCTCGCTGAGCGGGTAGAAGTTCGAGGCTGCGTACAGGTGAACCGCCCAATACAGCGAGTCGCCCGAACTGATGGGTGTGATGTGCGCGGCCTGCCAGAAGAACGGCGCGAGCATGCGGAGCCGATCACGAACGTCTCGGTGCAGCATCATTCGCGGCGCGCGCGCGTCCACGTCGCTGAACATGAGTCGCATGTTCTGCTGGTCCCACGCGTGAGCGAGTCGTGACGGCCACCGCGCGATCTCCGGCGCCGCGACATCGCCGTCGTCGTCCGATACCACGAGGGGGCCGAACGCCGAGTCGTAAACCAGCGCGGGCGGAATCGCCCCGCCCTCCTCGATGCCGCCGCCATCGACGCCGACAATGCCACCACGCTCGTCGCTGGCCCAGGCGCGTGTGCGGGTCACGGTCCACGGCGTAAAGGGGTCCACGGCGTCGGCGCCGCTCGGTCGTTGCGCGACAATCCCGGTCAGGCGTCCACTGTCCGACGCCCAACCGACGGCTCCGCTCACGACTCCCTGACGCCTGCGCTCGACCGCGCGGCGGATCGCCGCTGCGTCCCATTGCGAGATCGCGCGGACATCCGCGCGTATCGATGGGACCGCGATCCGCGCTCCGTTCGTGTCCGTTGGCACGACGCGATCGACCGCGTACGCGCGCCGGGTGTAGCCCGCGCGCGTCGTCAGATACCCCGACTCGCGTGCCTCGGGATCGGACGGTCCCGCGAGCCGGCGGGCGAGCGGAGGAAGGAACTGGCGAAGCCCGAGCGAGAGCGCGAGGACGGCTGTCACCGCGACGAACGCGATGCGCATCTGACCGGTCCATGCAGCCCAACCCACGAGGACCGCCGCGGCCGCCGTGGTGAATGCGAGTACGAAGTTCGCCGGAACTCCGACTTTCCAGTCTGCCGATGTGAATGCGCCGCCCGGCCCGGTCCCGGTGATCAGGAGTCCAAGGCCGTCAAGCCGGTAGCTCCACGCGAGCAGGAAGATGAGCAGCGCGCCGAGGAGTGAGAGATGGCGGCGTACGTAGCCCGACACGTGGAGCGTGCCGCGTTCCCACCGGAGACTTGGCGTGAGGGCGTAGAGGAACACCACGATCGTCGTCGCGGCGAGGAGCGCGATGAGCGCCCAGACGTGGAGGGACGTTTCGAACGGGAGCCAGTACAGCCAGAACCCGAGATCGTACTCGAAGTACGGATCGTTTTCGCGGAAGGGTAGCCCCCACCGCACCAGTGCGAGCGACGTCCAGTCGTCCTGCGGAAAGGCGAGCAGCCCACCGAACAGCAGCGACATACCAATGACCGCGAGCAGCAAATAGCGGCTCGGCACTTCTTCCCCGATCTCGATGTTCGCGACGCGGCGCGGGAGAACGAGCGAGACGACCGAATGGCGGACCGCGTAGAGGTTGCAGAAGAAGAAGATCGTGGCGACGAGCCCGGACAACCCGCGGAGTACGAGGAGGTTCTCGACCCGCGCCCACCAGACTTCGTTGGCGCCGAGGGCGGCGAACCAGCGGTAGTCGACGTACACGCCCGCGAGCGCTTTCCCGAGCAGGAGGAGCGCCGCGACGGCGACCGCGGTGCCGATGAGCCACGTGCGCTTCAGCACGTCAGACTCGCACGCCGCGCGTCCTGAGCCACCCCTCCATCTCGGTGCGGATCTCGTCGAGCCGCTCGGGCGTCGAGGCCTCGAAGCGCGCGACGAGTACGGGCTGAGTGTTCGACGCGCGGATCAATCCCCAGCCGTCGCCGAACAGGACGCGTGCGCCATCGACGCCGACGACCTCGCGCCGGGCCGAGAAATGCCTAACGGCGTCCTCTACGATCGAGAACTTGAGCGCATCAGGGCAGTCGAGCCGAATCTCTGGCGTGGAAACGAACTGCGGCACGTCGGCGAGGAGCTCGTCGATCCGCTTGCCGGATTCGGACACGATGCGCATGAGGCGCGCGGCACCATACAACGCGTCGTCGTGGCCGTAGAAGGATTCGGCGAAGAACATGTGCCCCGACATCTCGCCCGCAATCGGCGCGTTCATCGCCTTCATTTTTCCCTTGATCAGCGAATGCCCCGTCTTCCACATGACCGGCGTGCCGCCCGCCGCTCGGACGGCATCGGGCAGTGCCTGCGAGCATTTCACGTCGAAGATGATGGGCTGTCCGCGTCCCGTGCGCGCCAGCACGTCGCGCGCGTAGAGAACGAGGAGATAGTCTCCCCAAATGATCCGGCCGTTCGCATCCACGACGCCGATCCGGTCGGCGTCGCCGTCGAAGGCCACCCCGAAGTCGTACCGGTCGCGCTTCACCGCGCGGATGAGGTCCTGGAGGTTCTCGACGACCGTCGGGTCCGGGTGATGATTGGGGAACGTCCCGTCGCTCTCGCAGAACAGGTATCTCGCCTCGACGCCGAGCCGATCGAACAGCGGTTGCGCGACGAGTGAGCCGGCACCATTGCCGCAATCGATCACGACCCGTGGCGGCCGCTCCATCCGGCCGATCCGCTTCGCGATGTCATCGACGTATCGCTCGATGACGGTCTCGTGCCGAACGGACCCGCGTCCCGTCGGGAACGTGTCTCCCTCCGCGAGGCGCCGGAGCTCCTGGATCCCTTCGCCGTGCACGGAGTCCGTGCCGACGCAGATCTTGAATCCGTTGTACTCGGCCGGGTTGTGGGAGCCGGTGATCTGAATGCCGGCGCCGACGTCAAGATTCGATAAACTCCAGTAAAGGAGCGGCGTCGGCACCACGCCGATGTCGGCGACATGCACGCCACACGACGTCAGTGCCGCCACGAGCGCGTCACGGAGCGCTTCCCCGCTCGGACGGTTATCGCGTCCCACCGCGACTGGTCGAGTGACCCCGCGACGCGCGAGAAACGCGGCGAAGGCGCGACCGATGGCGGCCGCCGTTTCGACGGTCAGGTCGTCGCCGACGACACCGCGAACGTCGTACTGGCGGAAGATCGCGGGAGCGATGGTCATTCGACGCCTCGGTTACGCGGCGGGCCGGGGCGGCGGGCCCGCCGGATCACCGCCCCACTTGCGGCTGCGGAGCGGATAGCGGGACGGCCGCCGTCTCCGCCGTCACCGGGCGCGTGGCGCCCTGCTGCGCGAGGCGCGCAAGCGGATCGGGGAACAGGCCAAGGACGACAATGAGGATGGCGGAGGCCGCGATGACGAAGCGTGTCAGGCCTGTTACCGGCGCGAAGGGTTCCGCGCCTGCCGGCCGCGGCTTCATATACATGACGCGAACGACGTGCAGGTAGTAGCCCGCGGAGACCGCCGTCATCACGACGAGGAGCACGGCGAGGCGCGCCTGCGGTGCAGGCGCCTCGAGTGCGGCCTGTAACACATACCACTTTCCGAGGAACCCGATGCCGCCGATGATCGGGAACCCGAGGAGCGCAAGCATGAACACGGTCATGGCCGCCGCCAACCATGGACGGTCGTTCCACAGCCCGGAGTAACTGTCGATCGTTAGGTCCGCTTCACCGGGTTTGCCGACCGCGACGACGACCGCGAACGCGCCCATCGTGGCTAGCGTGTAGGCGAACAGGTAAAACAGGAACGCCGACGAACCAGCGGGCGTGCCCGCGACGAGCGCGACCAGCACGAAGCCCGAGTGCGCGATGCTCGAATAGGCGAGCAGGCGCTTCATATCGCGCTGAGCGAGCGCGATCACGTTCCCGACGACCATGGTGATGGCGGCCAGCCACCATACCGCGGTGTGCCACTGGGCGTATGCTCCGCCGAATGCCTCGAGCCAGACACGAATGAACGCGGCGAACGCTCCAGCCTTCACCGCTACCGCCATGTATCCAGTCACAGGCGTTGGCGCACCCTCGTACACGTCCGGCGCCCACATATGGAACGGCGCGGCCGCCACCTTGAACCCGAAACCGACGAGGAGAAGCGCGATGCCCGCGAGCAGCATCGAGCTATCGGTGAGCTGATACTGGGATACGCGCTCGGCGATGGTCACGAGGTTGGTGGAGCCGGTAGCGCCGTAGACGAGCGCGATGCCGTAAAGGAGGAACCCCGCCGCGAACGCGCCGAGCAGGAAGTACTTGATCGCCGCTTCGGCCGACCGTGGGCTCCGCCGATTCATCCCCGCCAGCACGTACACTGCGATCGACATCAGCTCGATGCCGAGGAAGATGACCATCAGGTCGCGCGCCGCGGCGAGGATCATCATCCCGGCCGTCGCGAACAGGACGAGTACGTGCGACTCGCCCATATCGATCCCCTCACGCGCGTTGTAGTCGATCGAGAGGGCGACAGTGGCAAACGTCGCGAGCAGGAAGATGAGGTCGGCGGCCCATCGGAATGCATCAACGGCTACGATGCCGGGACCTGCGGTGTACCCGCGGACGGCGAACACGATGACGACCACGGCGGTGACTGCTGTGAGCACGAGCGCGCCGATGCCGACAGCGCGTTGATGCTGCGCGCTGTCGGGCCGCCACGCGGCCCAGAGCATGAGCATCATGGCGCCGCCAATCATCACGAGGTCGGGCGTCAGTGCGAACGTCAGCCCGAGCGGGGTGGTGACGTCGATCGGCATTACCGGCCTCCGGACGGCAGGCTCGCCGTCTGTTGGCTCGCGCCGGATTCAACGGTCCGCACGAACGCCGTCGTCGCCCCTTCCATTCGGGTCAGGATCGGCTTGGGATAGATCCCGAGCCAGAAAATCGCCGCGATCACCGGCGTCAGGAGCCCGATCTCACGCCAATTGAGGTCGGTGAGGCTTTCGTTCTCCGTCTTGTCGAGCGGGTTGTAGATGATCCGCTGCAACGCCCAGAGCAGGTAGGCCGCTGCGAGAATAACGCCGAGCGCGGAAATGGTCGTCAGGACGGGGTACGTCTTGAACGAGCCGACCATGACCAGGAACTCCGACACGAAGCCGTTCGTCCCCGGGAGTCCGATGCTGCTCAACGCGACGATCGTCAGCAACGCCGCGAAGACGGGCACGACCTTGGCGATTCCGCCGTACGCCGCAAGCTCACGCGAGTGCCTCCGCTCGTAGATCATGCCAATGAGTAGGAAGAGCGCGCCGGTGGACAGTCCGTGCCCGATCATCACCATCATCGCGCCCTGAACGCTCTCGCGGGTGAGGGCGAACAGGCCGAGCATCACCATGCCGAGGTGCGCCACCGATGAGTAGGCGACAAGCTTCTTGAAGTCCGGCTGTACCATCGCGACGAGCGACCCGTAGATCACGCCGACGACGGCCAGGACAATCATCGTCGTTCGCACGCCGGGGCTCATTGCGGCCGTCGGAAAGAGCGGAATCGCGAGGCGAATGAAGCCGTAGGTGCCAAGCTTGAGCATGATGCTCGCGAGGATCACCGAGCCCGCCGTTGGCGCTTCGACGTGTGCGTCCGGGAGCCACGTGTGGAGCGGGAACATCGGCACCTTCACGGCGAAGGCGCTGAAGAACGCGAGGAACAGGAGCACATTCCCCGGGACGAAGAGATCAAGCCCCGGGATGGCGAAGCCGCCCTGTCCCGTCCGCGCCGCCGCGGCGAAGATCGCATCGAATGCGAAGTTCGGAATGCCCGTTGCGGGGTCGCCCGCCTTGATCCCCAGGTACAGGATTGCCACGAGCATGAGCAGCGACCCAACGAACGTGAAGATGAAGAACTTGAGTGCCGCGTAGACCCGTCGCGTGCCGCCCCAGATCCCGATGATGAAGTACATCGGGACGAGCATCACTTCCCACATCACGTAGAACAGGAACAGGTCACGCGCGACGAAGGCGCCGAGCATCCCCGTCGTGAGAATGAGGATGAGCGCGTGATAGGAGTGCAACTTCGTGCGCACGCTCGTCCACCCACCTAACACGACGAGGGGCATGAGGAACGTCGTGAGGAGCACGAGCACCGCCGAGATGCCGTCCACGCCCACCGCGAACCTGATCCCCCACGTGCTGATCCATGGGACGTCCACGACCGCGCGCCACCCTGATTCGCCCGGCGCGACCACCCACCAGAGGCCGAGCGAGATGATGAACAGCAGGACAAAAGTGAACAGGGTGATGCGGCGCGGGAACATCGCGCGCGCGTCATCGAGCCCGCCGCTGCCCTCACCTCTTGCCGAGGCGCCGTGCAGCAGGATCACGAGCGCCGCGGCTACTGGAAGCGCCAGCAGCGTGGGGAGTACCCACGACTCGTACCCGATCGAGGTCAGAAAGGCGAGCATCGATTCAGCGTAAGGTGAAGGCGCCAAGGACTGCGATGACGCCGATGACGAGGATCAATGCGTACGTGCCGACCTGACCGGACTGCAGTCGGGAGCCGAACCAGCCGAAGAGACGCGGGATACCGGTTCCGACCCACGTCACGAGGAGCTTGTCAATGATGCCCTGGTCCACGCCCGTGGACAGCACGTTGCGTGACGCCCACACCGTGGGTTTCACGATCGTGCGGTCGTACAGCTCATCCACGTAGTACTTGTCGAGGAGCACGCGCTCGATGCCCTGCTCTTCGGGCGCCTGCGCCTTCGGAACGAGACGGTCGGGCTTCAGGCGGGCGAACGCGATCACGATACCGAGCACGCCGACCGCGACCGCGGCACCGATGAGCGCGTACTCGGTCGCATGTGAGAGATGGGCCGCGCCGCCCGTCACCGCGACGGTCGCAGGTCCGACCACGGGCTCGAGCCAGTGATCGAGTACGCCGACGGGTCCAAGCGGGAGAATGGCAGGCAGATTCAACCAGCCGCCGAAGAAGCTCAGCACGCCGAGCACCACGAGCGGACCGGTCATGACCCAGGGCGCCTCCGCGAGATGCGATCGTTCCTTCTCCCCGGTCCGGTTCGCGCCGTGGAAGGTGTAGATCATCATGCGCGTCATGTAGATCGCGGTGAGCAGTGCCGCCGCGAGTCCCATCGCATAGATGACGTAAAGCAACGCGCTGCCAGGAATGCCTAACCAGCTCGCGTCCGCGAGCGTCGACTCGTGCGCGCGCGCGAACACCCCGGCGAGAATCTCGTCCTTCGAGAAGAACCCGGCGAGCGGCGGGATGCCGGCAATGGCGAGCGTCGCGACCCACATGAGGATGAACGTCACCGGCATGAACCGCCGGAGACCGCCCATGTTGCGCATGTCCTGCGCGTCGTCGTGGTTGTGGGTCGCGTGATAGGCGCGGTGCATCGCGAAGATCACCGACCCCGACCCGAGGAACAGGAGTGCCTTGAAGAAGGCGTGCGTCACGAGGTGGAAGATCCCACCCACGTACGCGCCGACACCCACGCCCACGAACATGTAGCCAAGCTGCGAGACGGTGGAGTATGCGAGGACGCGCTTGATGTCCCACTGCTTGAGTCCGATGGTCGCGGCGAACAGCGCGGTCAGCGCCCCGATGAACGCCACGGTGAGCTGCGCTACCGGCGCGAGCGAGAACAGGAAGGCGCTACGCGCGATGAGGTAGACGCCGGCCGTCACCATCGTTGCGGCGTGGATCAGCGCGGAGACCGGCGTTGGGCCGGCCATCGCGTCAGGCAGCCAGACGTAGAGCGGGATCTGCGCGCTCTTCCCGGCGCAGCCGAGGAAGAGGAAGAGACAGATCGTCGTCGCGAGCGCGCTGTTGAAGCCGAGCGCAGGCGCGCCCTCCGATACTCCGACGAAGTCGAGCGCGCCGAGGTTCGCGAACAGGAGGAACATGGCGATCAGAAACCCGAAGTCGCCAATCCGGTTCACGATGAACGCCTTCTTCCCGGCGTCCGCGTTCGCCTTCTCGGTAAACCAGAATCCGATGAGCAAATACGAGCAGAGCCCCACCCCCTCCCACCCGACGAAGAGCACGGGGTAGCTCGCGCCGAGCACGAGCACGAGCATGAAGGCGACGAACAGGTTGAGGTACGCGAAGTAGCGCGGGTACCCCGGGTCATCCTGCATGTAGCCGATGCTGAACAGATGGATCAGGGTGCCGACGCCGGTGACGACGAGCGTCATCACCATCGAGAGCGGATCCACCTGCAGTGCGGCGTCGATACTGAGATCGCCTGCCGGCATCCACGAGAACAACGTTCGAACGAACGGCGCTTCCCGGTCGACGCCGAGCATCGCCATGAAGATCGCCACCGTGAGCGCAAACGAGAGCGCGAGCACCCCCGATCCGATGATCGAGACGATCCCGGCATACCTGTGACGCGCGACCGGGTGGTGATCATCTCCGTGCGCCCCACCACCGGAGTCATCGTGCCCGTGGCCGTGCCCGTGGCCGGTGCTGTCATGCCCCGCGGCACTCGGATCGCGCGGACCGATCCGCGAGGCCGCCGAGATCGACAGCCACCCGTTGATCAGGAATCCGAGAAACGGCAGCAGCGGAACCAGCCACACCAGCTCGGCAATGCTGCCGCTGAGCGGGTGCACGGCGGTGGTCGCTTCCTGGAGCAGCATTAGCCTCTTAGCAGATTGATGTTCTCGAGGTTCACCGTCTGACGGTGCCGGAAGATCGAGATGATGATCGCGAGGCCGACCGCTGCTTCGGCTGCCGCTACCGTCATGACGAAGACGACGAACACCTGCCCTTCCATCCCGTAGACCTTGCTCAGCGCGACGAACGACAGATTCACGGCGTTGAGCATGAGCTCCACGCACATGAAGATGATGATTGCGTTGCGCCGCACGAGGACGCCGATGGCGCCGATGGTGAAGAGCACCGCCGATAGCGCGAGCGACTCAGCGAGCATCGACGCCTCCTCGCCTTCGGCCGATGACGACGGCACCGACGATGGCCACGAGCAGCAGGACGCTCGTCAACTCGAACGCGAGGAGGTACTCGTAGAAGAGCGGCTGCGCGACGCTGCCTATCGCACCCAGTGCGCGGACGGCGTCCGGATCGTAGCCACTGCCCGGCGTGAACGGCTCGGGAAGCCGGGGGGCCACGAGGGCCATGACCTGGGCGAGGAATGCGAGGCCAAGCAACCCGGCGAGCAGCTTGCCCCACTTCCCGCGAGCGTCCGCGAGCTCCGACGGATGCCCGATGTTCAGGAGCATGATCACGAACAAAAATACGACCATGATCGCGCCGGCGTAGACGAGCACCTGGATCACGGCAACGAAGTGCGCCTCGAGCATCGCGTAGAGCGCGGCCAGCGAGAACATGGTGTTCACGAGCCAGAGCGCTGCCGCGACGGGGCTCTTTCGGGTCACGAACGCGATCGCCGACGCAATCGCGATCAGCCCGAAGAGATAGAAGTGAACCTGGTAGAAGAAGTTGGGCATGCGCGGCTGGCTATTCGCCCTTTGGATCGGCCGGATCCCACATCTCACACACCGGGTGCGTCTGCGCCATCAGTCGCTCGAGGTCGTACACGAACCCCTCTCGGCTGTACTCGGAATTCTCGTAGTGCCGCCCGACGTGGATCGCTTCCTCGGGGCACACCTCCTGGCAGTAGCCGCAGAAGATGCAGCGGAACTCGTCGATCTCGA
>DAINRQ010000146.1:0-14349 GCA_036741775.1 Gemmatimonadaceae bacterium
CTCCGTTAGGGGTCAGAGTCCTAACGCATCGTTTCATCTCGTCGCGCCATCGGGCGGACGCGGAGGACGCGGCAGTGGCAAACGCGGAAAGGGCCGCGGACAGCGGCTTTCGCGCCTCGGGCGCGGAGCGCCGGCCCGGTCGGAACGACGATGACGCGGAAAAGGCCGAAACGGCCGGATGACGGCTCCGCGCTGACGCCGCCGCGTGGCGAGAGGCCGTAGCCTCCGGCATCCAGAACGAGGGGGACGGGAATGAGGGAATAAGGGGAATCGCTCCGCGCCCCGGCGCGCCCTCGCGCCAGGGGCCGTGAACTGACGGCGAACTGCTCGTGAGGTCAGGGGGTCCTCGGGGGGGAGCTGTGCTCCTCACTCAGTCCCGGCGCGACCGATCCCTTCGTGCATGGGATGATTTTACTCATCCCCTCATCTCCCTCATCTGTTCTTCCGCTCAGTTCTACACGCCCGACCTCGCTCCGGACACCGACGCTCATCCGGTCGTTTCCGCGTCATCCGTTCCATCGTAGTTCCGACCGGCCCGCGCTCCAGGGAGCTCCGGGGGGGCCAAGGACGGCGCGCGTCCGCTACCCGTGCGCAACAGAACGATGAAATTCGACTCTGACCCCGAATCTCGGACGCAGCTTCACGCCCTCGAGCTGCGTGCGCCACCAGTCGCGCAGACGCCGTCGGGTGAGAACGACGTGCGCCGCCACGACCACCGCCACGAGAACCGCGACGTAAGGTGGACGCCGCAGCAGCTCGAGCCCCGGGACCGCCTGCCTCTCCAGTTGCTCCATGGGAAACATCGCGCTCGCGGCGATGAGATGCGCGAGGATCGCAATGACTGCGAGCCGGATGAGATGCCTCGGGATCCACCAGAGCCTCGAGCGGGCAGCCTTGTGGTCGACCCGGCTCAGCGCGACGAGTAGAACGAGGGCGATGATTGCCGTGCAGACATTGGTCCAGGTCTCGCCGGACGGACTCGACGGGTCGAACGCGCCCGCGAGCATGCCGTTGACGACGGCGCTGACGACGAACGTGATCGCGACCGGAACGCAATAGAGCACCGGCCAGACGATGACCGATGCGACGAGGATCGGGATACCAACGACCCACGCGAAAAGTCCGAGCAGGCCGCTGCCACCGCCGGCATGGCCGCCGCCTCCCCCATACGAGGGAGCTCCCGGTCCGGGAGTGACATTGAAGCCGGGGGAAGAGCGACCCGAGTGGAGACCGGCCGTCGCCCGGTCCCACTGGTCCTGCATGATCCGGTTCCGCTCCGACCAGCGCTCGTAGTTCTCGCCCACGTGTCCGGAGTCCGAGGAAGGATGGCGGCGAAGTTGCGGCCTGCAGGGCGACCTGGCCAGATGCCCGGCCGAAGTCGCGGGTCGGCCTCACTGAGTGTCCGATCGAGGCTGACCCGTGACTCCAGACGCTCGCGCCCTACGGTTTCTGGGATCCGGGATGCGCATAGCCGCTCTGCACCGGAAGCATCACGTGCGCGATCGGCGTTCCCGGGAACATCACGTACGGCCCATACGCACTCGGCGTCGTTGGCAAACCTTCGAGCAACTTCGGGTCAGGGAAGGCCACCATCACGTGCGGGCCCGCGTGGTGCCACTGGTTCGTCGCCGTCGGACTCCGCTCCGTCGGAGCGACGTTGCTCCCCTCGACGTCGCTCGTGAGCATGTACGCGTACGCGACGCGCGAGAGCTTGGGCACCTGACCGGCGAAATACGCCGACACCGCTCCGAAAAACGCGTCGTCCATGCACATGGGGTCGTTGCCGCGCGTCATCCGGTCGTCAGGCAGGCAGACCCACCCGTTCGTTCCGTGACGCAGGAGTGCGAAGCTGCCGCCTTCCTTGGCCGGCCAATCTCTCACCGTCGCATCGCGAGTCAACTCCTCGGGCGCCGCCGCCAGTGCGTTGGCGACCTTCTCGGCACGGGATGACGGGGGGGCGCTCTGCGCGTGAGAGTCGCGTGCCGTGGCGGTACCAAGGATGAGGGCGACGGACAGCACCCCGCAGCAGAGGATGGGTCGATGCCACGACGTAGTGGGCGTCGATCCTGCCGCGAACCCCGCGAGCAGGCGCGGATCGACCGACGTGCGTCGTTCCGCGGCAGCGGTCGCGGGAGCGTCCACGATCGCTGCGACGGCATCCTCAGCCGGCCGGGTCGATGAGTGCCGGCGCATTGGGAACGCATTGGGGTCCGAGACCGCGTTCAGCAGGTGAAACACGAGGTACCTCCAGTCAGAGTCTGACCGGACGGTACGTCGCCACGCGCGCCGCCGCGTCGCGAGATCAGGTGATCGATTCGACCGCCGAGCGATGGCCGGAATCGGCCATCCTACGCGAGCAGCCGTTGCCGGACCGCCTGGGCCACCGCGGCGGCGCGCGACGTCACGTTCAACTTTCGCAGGATGTTCGAGATGTGCCGATGCACGGTGTGTTCGCTCAGCGCGAGTCGTCGAGCGATTGCCTTGTCGCCGGCTCCCTCGGAGACGAGACGCAACACGTCGAGCTCGCGGGGCGACAGTTCGGATGGTGCGGCGAGGCCGCGTCGGCGGCGCGCGCCTCCGCTGAAGGTCTGCGCGAGCTCCCTCGCATGACGTGCGGTGAGCGCCGCGCCCATCTGCTCCAGCAGTTCTGCCGCCGTCGTCGCCTCGCCTAACGCGCTCCCGCGTCTCCCCATCGCGTTGAGCACTCTCGCGAGCTCGACGCGCGTGCGTGCGAGCTCGAATCGGTCACCGCCGGACTCGTACCGTACGATCGCGTCCTCGAGTGCGTACCGTGCTTCGCTACCATCGCCGAGCGCAGCGAGGAGCGCACCGCGTGCCGCGCTGGCTGCCGCGCGAAGCGGCTCCGTGCCGACCGTGTCACCGATCGACGCCAGCTCGTCGACCATTGCTTGCGCGTCCTCGAACTGCCTGGATCCCACGTATGCCCGCGTGATGAGCTCGAGCGTCCGAATCCGCTCCGCGCGAAACGAGCGTGGAATGCGTCGTAGCAGCCCCTCGAGCAAGTCGATGGCGTCCGGCAGTTGGCCGCCGTCGAGCGCCAGCTCGGCGCGGCCGAGCACCGCGAGCGGGTGCGTACCCATCCGCTGAAAGAGCGCCTCTGCCTCTTCGAGCCGTCCCTGTCGTAGCCGGAGGTGACCCATGCGAACGAGCGCGCCCCGGACGAGTGCAGGGCGATGCGTCTCTGCGTGGTGCATCGCCGCATCGAGCTCTGCCTCGGCAGCCGCGAGCTCACCGCGCGCCATGAGAATCGAGGCGTACTGCGTTCGGCAAATGACGAAGAAGTTCCCCATGCGCCAGCGATCCGCCAGGACTTTCACCCGTTCGCACCACTGACTGGCGCGCGCGTAGTCGCGCACCTGCTCGCACGCGTGGATGAGAGTGCAGCACGCGGTCGCGATGAGACTCGGCTCGCGCATCTCGCCCGCGACGGCGGCCGTGGTCGCTTCGTCGAGGCGGCTCATTCCTTCCGCCACCTGTCCCTGCGTCACCATCGCCAATCCCTCGACGGACAGCGCAACCATCTCCGCGTCCACGGCACCGCACTGGCGCGCGAGCGCGATGGCTTCGCTGCACAATCGGCGCGCGGTGACCGGATCGTTCTCGGCCAGGAGCGTCATATGAGCGCGGAAGGCGAGCACGAACGCGTGCTCCGCTGACGGCGCCGGGACCTCGGCGAGGATGCTCTGCGCGCGCTGGAGCCAGCCGTTGGCTACCGCGGGGTCACCACGGAAATCCAGGACATCGCTGGCGAGCCACACGGCGCACCGTACGGCGCCGCGTCCATCATGTGCCTCGCGGTACCGGCGGAACGCCTCTTCGCGCGCGTCGAGTGTAACGTCGGCCAGGTCGAGGTACGACGTCGCAATCGCGAGTCCCTCCCATGCCTCGGCGGACGGCTCGTCGCGAATCGCCTGGTCGAAACGCGCTCGGGCGTCTTCCCAATCCCCGCGTGCGAGCGAGGCGTGGGCGTCATCGAGTGCGAGCGTCCCGGACACCGGCGCGGTCCTGGACTTCGCGCGACTGTTGGATTTCGCGGCAGCCACAGCCCCATATTCTGGCCGCGCTCGAAAGGAGGGAAGGGGCAAGTCGGTGTCCTCCGTCTCGGCGGGCTCCTTGCAGGATGGCCGCGCCGTTCTCCGGACCATTCACCACGAGGAGCATATGGCTATCACCCATCGCATACAGCCATGCCTCTGGTTCGACACCGAAGCAGAAGAGGCCGCCCGATTCTACACGAGCATCTTCAAGAACGCTCGAATCACGAAAACCACGCGCTACGGCACGGCTGGCCACGAAATCCATCATCGTCCTGCCGGGTCGGTCATGACGGTCGAGTTCGAGATCGACGGAACGACGTTCACGGCACTCAACGGCGGTCCGGACTTCAAGTTCAACGAGGCCGTGTCGTTCGAGGTGCGCTGCGCAAATCAGGAAGAGATCGACTACTACTGGGAGAAGCTCGGCGCCGGGGGCGACCCGAAGGCGCAGCAGTGCGGCTGGCTGAAGGACCGGTACGGGCTCTCGTGGCAAATCGTGCCTGACGACATGGACGAGCTGTTCGCCGACGAACAGTCGCCTGGCTATCAGCGCGCCATGGACGCGATGCTGCGGATGAAGAAGCTGAACATCCAGGAGCTCAGAGGCGCATACGAGGGCACGGAGATGGCCAGCGGGGCAGCGCGATAGCGCTCCGTTCGAAGCGTTAGGCGCCGGCCGGCTCATCGCGTCAGCCGGCGCCACGTTCGGCCCGCCGATGCGCACCGCATCGCCGCGTGCGACTCCCGTGAAACCCGTGGTTCGGCCGCCCCGTATGGGTATCCCATAGGACAGGACCAGCCGGCGCACGTTCGCTATTGCGCGATCCGAGGTCCGATACTACCCTCGTATGGGAAACCAATAGGACGAACCATGGCGGACAAGCTCGACGTCAAGCAGGGCACTCTCGCCCTGATGATTCTCACCACCCTCGACGTACTGGGGCCGCTGCACGGCTACGGCATCGCTCGGCGTATCGAGGAAACCAGCAAACACCGTCTCACGCTCAACTACGGCACGCTCTATCCCGCCCTGCTCAAGCTCGAGCAGGAAGGCGTCGTCAAATCGGAGTGGCGGCAGTCGGAGAACAACCGCCGCGCGAAGTTCTACACCCTCACCGCCGCGGGCCGAAAACAGCTGGCGCGCGAAACCCGCGAGTGGTACGAGACCGCCGACCTGATTGCCGCCTTTCTCGCGCCTCGACGGGAGGCCCCATGAGACACGTCCGCGCCGCGCTCGCGCGCATTGCCGGCCTCTTCACCAAGCACCGGATAGACGACGAGCTCCGGGAGGAGATGCTGGCCCACCTCGACATGGAAACGGCCGAAAACCTGAGGCGTGGTATGGCCCCCGAGGAGGCACGCCGGCAGGCGATGCTCGCGTCCGGCGGGCTCGCGCAAGCCGCCGACGCCGTCCACGACCAGCGCGGGCTCCCGTGGGTCGAGACCATCGGCGCAGACGTCCGTTATGCCACGCGCGCGCTGCGCCACAGCCCGGCCTTTACCCTCGTGGTCGTCCTTACCCTCGCGTTAGGGATCGGCGCGAACACCGCAATCTTCAGCGTCGTTCGCGGCGTGCTCCTCAAGCCGCTCCCGCATCGCGACGGCGACCGGTTGGTGTATCTCCGGCAATCGAGGGACGGGCCCGGCGGCGCGAACCTCGCGTTCTCGGTGCCGGAAGTCCGCGACTTCCGCAACGGCGTCACGTCGCTCGGCGGCATCGCCGAGTACTCTACGTGGTTCGGCACGCTGCGCGGGGCCAGCGAGTCGATCCGCATCGACGTGGGGCTCGTCACCGGCAACTTCTTCGAGGTCATGGGGCTCTCGCCGGTGCTCGGCCGCCTGACGTCGCCGGCCGATGACGGGAGCGGTGTTCCGCCGGTGATAGTGCTCACCCACGATTTCTGGATGAGGCACTACGGCGGTGACTCCACGATTGTTGGCAAGCAGGTGCGACTGGACGACATGTCGGTGACGGTGATCGGCGTCGTCGAGCCCGCACCCTGGTTCCCCGAGCGGATGGAAGTGCTCGCGAACATGGTGTTGAGCTCGCACCACCTGAGCGCCTCGATGGTCGAGGGGCGGAGCCACCGGATGACCGAGATGGTCGCTCGGCTCGCGCCCGGTGCGACCGTCGAACAGGTGAGGAACGAGGTCGCGACGGTCTACGCGCGCCTGCGGCGAGAGCATCGGTCAGCGTACGACACCGGCTCCCACTACCGGGTCGCAGTCATGCCGTTCAAAGACGCGCTGGGCGAGCGCGCGCGCCTCACGCTGTGGCTGCTCATGAGCGCCGCCGCGTTCGTCATGATCATCTCCGCGGCGAACGTCGCCAACCTGACCCTCATGCGCGGCGTGCGCCGCCGGCACGAGCTCGTCGTCCGGGCGGCGTTAGGCGCCGGCGCGCGACGGCTTCGGCGACTCCTGCTGGTCGAGAATCTCATGCTGACCCTTCTCGGCGGCGCTCTCGGGGTCCTCATCGCGATCGGCGGTGCGAAATTGCTCGTGTCGCTCGCCGAACGGTATTCACCACGCGCGAACGAGATCAGTCTGGACGTCGTCGTGTTGGGGTTCACGTTCGCCATCTCGGTGACGCTCGCCGTGCTGCTGTCGTTCATCGCGTCGCTTCCGAGGGACGGGAACCTCGCCGGGTCCATCTCTGCCGGTGCCACGCGCATCAGCGGGAGCCTGCGGAAGCAGCGGTTGCAGCGCGCGCTCGTCGTAGCGCAGGTCGCCGTGTCGGTGGTGCTCCTCGCCGGGGCGGGATTGCTCACGCGCACCATGACGCGGCTCGCCGAGGTGAGCACCGGTCTCACGACCGAGGAGGTGCTCACCGTCAACGTGCCCCTTCTGCAGGTGGGCGGCGGTCCGAGCCCCGGCGCCGACCCCATGGCGTGGTTCAAGATGTTGCTCAAGTCCGACATGGAAGCGAAGGTGCGGTACGACCGGATGCGACGTGAGATCGCCGCCCTTCCCGGCGCGGTCGAGGTGGGTGTCGGAACGAGCGTTCCGCTTCGCGGCTCGTCGACACAGTTCGAGCTCAAGGCCGAGGGAAAACCACTCGCGGTGGGCGAAGCGCCCCCGCGCCCTGACTTTCGGACCGCCAGCCCCGAGTACTTCAGCGCGGCCGGCATCCCGCTCGTCAAAGGGCGTGCATTCGCCGCGACCGACGGCGCGGCCTCGGCCAAGGTCGCGATCATCAACCAGACGCTCGCGGACAGGCTGTTCCCGGGAGAGGACCCGATCGGGAAACGGATCGCCTGGACGGGTGAAGTATTGAAGTTCACCCCGATCAGCCCCGAGTGGCGCACGGTTGTTGGCGTCTCTGGCAACACGCAGGACGGCGGGCAGGATGCTCCGCCGCGTTCGGTGGTGTACATGCCGTTCGCGCAGGAGCTGGCCATGGGAGGCGTGCTCGTGATTCGCGCCGACAGCGACGCCGCGGGACTTGCGGCCGCGGCGACGCGCGTCGTGCGACGCATTGCCCCGACGGCGCCAATTCTGGGTGTGTTGACGGTGAAGCAGGTCAAGGATCAGAGCATCGCGCCGCGCCGGTTGAACGCCGCGCTCGTGTCGTCGTTCGGGATGCTGGCCGTGATCATCGCGGCGGTGGGGATCGCCGGCGTGCTCGCGTTCTCCGTCAGTGCGCGGACGAACGAGATCGGCATCCGGATGAGCCTCGGCGCCGACAGCGGTCGCGTGCAGCGGATGATTCTCGGCGAGGGCGGCGTGCTCCTCGTGATCGGGCTGACGTTAGGCGTCGCTGGCGCCTTCGTCGCGACCGGATTCATGCGCGGATTGCTGTTCGGCGTGGAGCCCAACGACCCTGCGACGCTGTTCAGCGTGGCCATCGTGATGGCCGCGATCGGGCTCGCGGCCTGCTGGATTCCGGCGCTTCGGGCGGCGCGGATCGACCCGGCCATCACCATGCGTGTGTAAGAGGGTATTCCAATGCCGATCGCGTATCTGCCGCACGTGGTCGCGGGCGGCGTGGCGCTCGTGGCGGGATACGTGGCACTCTCCGCGACGAAAGGCGCGACACTGCATCGGAAGAGTGGCCTCGTGTTCGGCTACGCCATGCTGATCATGGCGCTCAGCGGCGCGATGATCGCGGCGATCGGGCGTACCGAGGGGTCGGTGATCGCTGGCCTATTGACGTCCTACTTCGTGTTGACGGGAATGGTCACGGTCCGTCGTCCTGCGGCGTGGTCGGTTCGTGTAGACGTCGGGCTCATGATGCTGGCGCTCGGTGTCGGGACAGTGAGCCTCGCGCTGGGGTTCGTGACGCTCACGAGTCCTACGGGCACGATGGACGGCCTTCCTCCGTTCCCGTTCTTCATGTTCGGAGTCACGGGGCTGCTCGCGAGCGTCGGCGATATGCGCGTGCTCCGGTCGGGCGGCGTGCACGGAACTGCGCGACTCGTCAGGCACCTCTGGCGCATGTGCTGGGCGCTCTGGATCGCGGCTGCGTCATTCTTCCTCGGCCAGGCGGACGAGATCCCGGAGATGCTCCGCGTCCCGGCACTGCTCGCCATTCCCGTGGTGATCCCCATCCTCGCGATGCTGTACTGGCTCTGGCGGCTTCGCGCGAGACGGACGCTGCGCGGCATCGTGGGCGTCCACACCCCCGACGCGGTCTAGGCGCCGTTGCCGCGTTCCGCTCGATGGCGCGCCGCAGCCCTGCTTGATCTCGCCGTTGAGCAAACGCGCAGGACGCGGCAGAACAGAACGCAGAAAACGCCGCGGAGGGCCGGCCAAGTCTCACGTACTCAACAGCGGTCGCCATCGGGTGTATGATTGGCGCCCATGAAACCCAAAGAACTCACGATCCGCGCCCTGATCCTCGGCGCGCTCCTCACCCTCGTGTTCACGGCGGCCAACGTCTACCTCGGCCTCCGGGTCGGGCTCACGTTCGCGTCGTCCATCCCGGCGGCCGTGATCTCGATGGCGATCCTGAGTGCGGTAAAGGACTCGTCGATCCTCGAGAACAACATCGTCCAGACCGTCGCGTCGGCGGCCGGTACGCTCTCGGCGATCATCTTCGTGCTGCCGGGACTCGTGATCGTCGGGTGGTGGACGGGGTTTCCATTCTGGCAGTCGTTCCTCATCTGCGTGAGCGGCGGCGTGCTCGGAGTATTGTTCACGATCCCGCTCAGACGCGCGCTCGTGACGACCTCGGACCTGCCGTATCCCGAAGGTGTCGCGGCGGCCGAGGTGCTCAAGGTCGGGTCGGGGGCGCGTGGCGAGACGAAGGACGAGACGGGTGAGTCGCGAGAAGGGCTCACCGCCGTCATCCTCGGCTCCGTTGCGTCGGCGGGGTTCGCGATCGTGACGGCGACGCGCATCGCCGCCGGTGAGCTCAGCGGCTTCTTCCGCCTTGGGGCCACGGCGTCGACCGGGTACAACGTTGCGTGGTCGCTCGCGCTCCTCGGCGCCGGTCATCTCGTCGGCTTGTCGGTGGGCGTCGCGTTCATCGTCGGTCAGGTGATCTCGTGGGTGATTGCCGTCCCTCTCTTGACGTCGATGCAGCCGGCCGCCGAAGGCGCGGACCTGGCTACACACACGATGACGGTCTGGAGCAGGCAGGTGCGTTTCATTGGCGCCGGGACCATCGGTATCGCCGCGATCTACACGCTGGCCCGACTCGCGAAGCCGGTGGTCGGCGGGTTGGTGAACACCCTCGCCGCGTCTCGAGCGGTCGCGATCAGCGATGACCGCGACCGCGATATGTCCCCTGGGTGGATCCTCGGGCTCACGGCGTTATGCATGATCGTTGCGGCATACCTGGCGTACACGTTCGCGCTGTCGACCCCGCTTGCCGCGGATGCCGTCACGCTGACGTTGATCGCCGCGCCCTTCGTGCTGCTTGTCGGCTTTCTCATCGCCGGGGTCTGTGGTTACATGGCCGGGCTCATCGGCGCCTCGAACAGCCCGATCTCGGGCGTCGGCATCCTGTCCATCGTGCTCTTTGCGTCGGTGCTCGTCCTCGTCATGCCCCCGACGGAAGTGACGCAGCAAGCGCTCGTCGCGTTCGCGCTCTTCGTCGTGGCGATCATCTTCGCGTGCGCGACGATCTCGAACGACAACCTGCAGGACCTGAAGACCGGCCAACTGGTCGGCGCATCCCCGATGCGCCAGCAGATCGCGCTCATCGTCGGCGTCGCCGCCGGCGCGGCGGTGATCCCGTTCGTGCTCAACCTGCTCGCCAAGGCGTACGGATTCGCCGGAGCGGCGAACGTTGGCGTCGTGGCGCCGAACCCACTCCCGGCACCCCAGGCCACGCTCATCTCCGCGCTCGCGCAGGGGGTGATCGGCCGAAACCTCGACTGGACCATGATCGGTATCGGCGTGCTCGTGGGTGTCGGCCTGATCCTCCTCGACACGATGCTCGGGGCAATGAAGAAGCTGCGCATTCCGCCACTCGCGGTCGGGATCGGGATTTATCTCCCCATGTCGGCGACGTTCGCGGTGATCGTGGGTGCGCTCCTGTCACACTGGTACGACAACCGCGCTCGCACGATGCCGAACCCGGAGCGTGCCATGCGACTGGGGACGCTGGTGGCGTCGGGGCTCATTGTCGGTGAGAGTCTCTGGGGCGTGCTCAACGCCGGCCTCATCGTCGGCCTGTCGAACGAGGCGCCCATCGCGCTCGTGGCGGGCGACTTCGCGCTCGCCCCGTGGCTCGGTGTGCTCGGGTTCATCGCGGCGATCGTCTGGCTGTACGGATGGATGCTGCGCCGATCCCGAGTGAGTCGTTAGGTCGTCACCCTATGGTCGCGAGCCTTGCCGACCTAGTGCCCTGGCTGTGGGCTGCCCTGGTTGCGCGATTCGGGCGGCATCGATCTGGACGGAGGGCCGGCATCCAGAACGAAGGGGGAAACGGATGAGGGTGAGACACGTCCCTCATCCGGCCGTTTCGGCCTTTTCCGCGTCATCGTCGTTCCGACCGGCCCGAGCGCGACGCGCTTGAATGCCGGGGTGTTCTCCGCGGCAATGGCGGACGCGGCGGTAACGGCCACGGGGGGGTCTGCGGTCGAGAGGGCTGCCGGGGGAGACCAGGACGTCGGCGCCAATACGCTGCCGGGGCGCAACGGAACGATGATATTCGAATCTGACCCCAATTAGCGGTCCAATCGCGCCGTGAGGTCGGAGAACCAGTTCTCCACGATCACGAGATCACCGGCGACGGGAGCGCCGTCGCGAATCATGATGAAGTGCTTGTTGTCGGGCGTCACATCGTAGCTGCGATGCGACAGGTGGCGACGGTATCCCTCGAGGCTCATGAGGATTTGGGATCGGCCGGCTGCGAACTGGCCCGTCGTGGAGACGGGAACCGCGACCAACTGATTCGCGAGGTTGACGAAGAAGATCTCGCGCCCGTCGCGAGACCACAGTGGCTCGAAGCCGCCGTCGGTCGAGATCTGCCACTTAGCGCCCTGTGGGTCAGGGAACGGAACGACCCAGATCTCCCGCCTCCCTGATTCTTCGCTCGCATACGCCATCCACTTCGCGTCCGGCGACAACGTCGGCGACATGTCGTCGAACGGCGTCGTCACGACAGGTCGATCCGTCGTATCGCCCGTTAGGCGTCGAGCGAAGATGTCGCGCCTCCCGTTCTGGAGGTAGCTGCGCCACACCAGCCACTCGCCGTCGCGGCTCGCGGCCGACTCGATCACCCAGTCAGCCCCGCTCTTCAACGTCCGCTCCGCGCTGCTCCCGTCGGCGCGCTTCGACATGAAGACGGAGCTGCGGGTACCCTCGAACCTGGTGAACATCACGGACGAGCCGTCCGCCGTCCACGTCGGCGTGGTACTCTGGTGCCTCCCGAACGTCAGGCGGAGTGCTTGGCCGCCATCGATCGGCTTGATCCAGAGGTGCTCCTGACCATCGGCGACGATGCTCGCCGCGATGCGCCGTCCGTCGGGCGACAGCTCCAGCGTGGCGACGCGACACCACTCATTGTGAGGGCCGCAGGATCGAACCGGACGGCCACTGCTGCACCGCGCGCGTCAACGTACAGCAGGTGCCCGGTTGGAGAGTACAGCGGCTGCGAGGCGTCCTCGACGAGCATGCGGACCTCCCGGCTCGCCAAGTCGACCGCCATCACGTTCGACTTGTTGCAGGAGAGGGTACATGCCGTGAACAGGAGGCTGCGCGACCCTGGCAGCGCAACCGGAAGGATCGGCGCGAGGCCGCCCGACATACCAGACTTGATCAGCGTGTCGACCGTACCTCCGGTTTCCGGAATGCGGACGATCATCCCGTTCGACACGAACGCGATGTGTCCATCGTCCAGCCACGCCCCACTCTCGGCGCCGCCCAGGCACGCGATGGACGCGCACGACGCGTCGGCGAGCGTCGTCGCTTCGCCGCCGGCGACGGGAATCTTCTTGAGTTTCGCGTTCGCGATGAACCCGATCCAATTCCCATCGGGGGACGTGAACACGTTCGTCGCGCCGGCGGTGCCGCCGAGCTGCGTCGCGTGCAGCTCGGAACGTTTCTTCATCCAGAGCTGCGTGCCTCCGCCGGCTCCCTTTCCGACGTACACGAGGGCGCTCCCATCGGGGAGCAACGCGTACGTGCGGCGGCCCAGTGTCGGCGCTTCGGCGTCGGGGAACTTCACGTACGTGCGTGTCACGGGTTGAGCTGGCGGCGGCCGCAGCCATCCCCATGCCACGAGGCCAGCACTTACCACGAGAGCGACGGCGAGTGCACTGCTGAGGCGCGACACGTGCCCGGTTCGGTGCGCGATGTAGCTGGGTGGCGCGGCGACCACGCTGCCGCCCGTGTCGCCCAGCGCCGCCGCGAGCTCCGCGGCCGAGGCGAAGCGGTCCGCTGGCAGCTTCGACAGGGCGGTCTCGGTCGCGGCCGCGACGTGTATCGGGATGGTCTTCCGCTGCACGAGGAGCGGCCGGGGGTCCTCCGTCAGCACCCGTGCGACGATCGCCTGCGCGGTGGGCCCGGTGAACGGCGGTTCGCCGGCCAGCATCTCGTACAGCACGCAGCCTAATGCGTAGATATCGGTGCGCGCGTCGAGCGTGCGTTCGCCCATCGCCTGCTCGGGGCTCATGTACTGCGGGGTGCCGAGCGACATTCCCGTCTCGGTCAGCCGGCTCGCGCCGGTCTTGCTCACCGCGAGGGCGATGCCGAAGTCGGCGACGACCGCGTGTCCCGACTGGAGCAGGATGTTCTCCGGCTTGATGTCGCGGTGGATCACACCCTGGGCGTGCGCGTGCTGCAGTGCTTCGGCGACCTCGCGGGTGATGCGAACAGCGTCCGTAATCGGAAGCTGCCCTTCGCGCGTGAGACGGTCGCGGAGCGACTCGCCGTCCACGAAGGGCATGACGTAGAAGACCGACCTTGAGTGCGACCTTGCGGTCATGCCTGACGTCGTGGGCGAGATACACCGTCGCCATACCGCCAGCGCCGAGCAGGCGCTCGATGCGATAGCGGTCCGCCATGGCGGTGGGAAACTGGCCAGTGACGTCCGTCGGCGCGCTCATGCGGGGAACATGCATTCATGAGCGCAACGACGCGATACCACCGTGGAACGGACGAGTCAGGGCGCGTAGCTTACGCGAACCACATTGCATTTCTCCGGCTGATCACCGATCTGATCGATGACCAAGGGCACCCTGGTTCTGAGCGGCATCCTTCTCACTGGTGTCGTCGCCTACGCGGCCGACGTTGCGGCCATCCAGCCGGGACTCACGCTGAAAGACGCCTACCGTGACGCATTCCTCGTCGGCACGGCGGTCAATGAGGCCATCGTTGCGGGCACCGATAGTGCGGGGCAGGCGATCGTCGTCAGGCAGTTCAACACCATCACGAACGAGAACGTGCTGAAGGCGGAGCGCGTGAACCCGCGGCCGGGTGTCTACGACTTCGGCCCGGCGGACGCCTTCGTGTCGTTCGGTGAGAAGCACCGGATGTTCATCGTCGGGCACACGCTCGTCTGGCACAACCAGACGCCGCCGTGGTTCTTCGTGGACAGCACGGGTAAGCCCAACACGTCGGCGGCGCAGCTCGAGCGCATGCGTCGGCACATCGAGGCCGTGGCCGGACGCTACAGGGAACGCATTCATGCCTGGGATGTCGTGAACGAAGTCGTGGACAACGATGGCTCATACCGCCCCACGACGTGGGTCAAGGGTGTCGGTCACGGCGACACGCTGGTGAAGTACGCCTTCAAGTACGCCAGCACGTACGCGCCGGACGCCGAGCTCTATTACAACGACTTCAACGCGTGGCGGCCCACGAAGCGCGACGGGATCGTCAGGCTCGTGCGCATGCT
>DAINRQ010000147.1:0-1718 GCA_036741775.1 Gemmatimonadaceae bacterium
TAGTTGAAGAAGTACCGCAAACCCACCTGCGCGCGCCATCGCGACAGGAGGTCGGGGTCGTCAATGAACGTCCTGGTCGGTCCGGTGAAGTTGAACACCGGCGCCCCGGTCGCGTCGAACGTCACCAGCGTGAGCGGCGAGGTGGCGGCGGCGCTCGCGACCTTTCGCACGCCCCAGTCCGAGTTGAGCAGGTTCCCGACGTTCAGGATGTCCACGCTCAGCTGCAGCGTGTGACTTCGTGTTCCGGTGCGGAACATTCCGAGGTCCTGCAGGATGCGCAGATCGAGGTTCGTGTACCACGGGTTCACGGCGCCGAATCGCTCGGCGATTTCGCCGCGGTGCTCGCTCAGGTAATCGTCCTGGGCGATGAATGCGTCGAGCTGCGTCCACTGCTCGTCGGCCGACACGCTGCGGCCGGTTCGATCCGTATATGGCGCGAGGTTGATCTCGCTCTGAGTGCGCGGAATGTAGATGAGATCGTTGCCGCCTGCGCCGTCGCCGTTCACGTCGCCCGAGTAGATGAAGGAATACCGGTTGCCCCCTGCGCCCGCGAAGCGATTGCCCTCCGCGATCTCGAGGAACGCACCGACCTGCGTGCGGAAGCGCTCCGACCATGCCCTCGTGTACACGGCGTCAGCCACGATGCGGTGCCGCTGGCCGAACTCCGAGTAGCTGAGCTCCGGGTTGTTCGGGTCACCCTGGACGGGCTGGTTCTGCCAGAGGACGCTCGCGATCTCCGTGGACTTGAGGTTGTTCTTCGCCGTCGTGAAGCCGTAGCCGAGTCCGACGCTGGCCGTACCGAGCGCCTTGCGGAGCTGGGCGGTCACGTTGAACGAGTATCCCTCGTCCGTGTTGTCGATGACGTAGATACCCGCGCCGCCGTCGGGGTTGAGCTCGTTGTTCCCGAATCCGCCGTAGTACGGGCGCCCATCAGGCAGGGTTCGCTGCGGCGCCACCAGATCGGCGTTCCGCATGAAGACGTTGTTGATGTCTTTCGCATAGAGGAGCTCGAGCGTTCCCCGCAGGCCCCATGGTAGCTGCTGCTCCACGGCGAGGTCGGTGGTCCACGACTGCGGCCACTTGAAGTCGGGCTCCATCGCGTTGAGATCGAACGACTGCGCCAGGACCGAGCCTCGCTTGGTGAATTTCGGCGCGGCGGTCGGGAACAGGTTGGGGTTCGCCCCCGGATTGGAGATGACGTTCCCGATCCACACGAAAGGCACGCGGCCGGTGAAGATGCCTGTTCCTCCGCGAAGCAACGTCGCGCGGTCGCCGACGACGTTCCAGTTGAACCCGACCCGCGGCGAGAACAGCGGCTTCGCGTCAGGCAGGCGACTCTGATCCACGACTTCCGGCTGTCGATTCTCATCGAGCGCCGTCAGGCCCCGGGAGAATGGGTTGTCGACGGGGTCGGTGAAGTAGATGGGCATGTCCACGCGCACGCCGTACGTCAGCGTGAAGCGGTCCGTCAGCAGGAACTCGTCCTGCGCGTAGAGCGCCACCTGCCCCGTGGAGATCTCTTCACCCTTGAACGGTCCCGAGCCCACCAGCCCGTTGAGGTCCACCTGGTTCGGGTTGGCCGGATCGGTGAGCCGGAAGAACTCCTCGAGCGACGAGAACGAGCTGCCCACACCGGTCTGCGGCGGGAGGAAGAAGACGCCGTTGCGGAAGATGTTGAACGAGTTGAAGAACGAGAACGTCTCGAAGTTCGCGCCGAC
>DAINRQ010000147.1:1818-14238 GCA_036741775.1 Gemmatimonadaceae bacterium
TGGAGGCGGTTGTTGATCGCGTACCCGGCGTTCCGGAACGGCAGGCTGCTCGCGTTAGGCCCGCGGCCCGTGTTCGCGAAGCTGAGCACGAACGGGTGCGGCGGGAGATCGCGCGTCGCGTCGAGGTAGTTGTAGCGAAACGCGAGTGTGTTGTTCGGCGTGACGTTCCAGTCCAGCTTGGCCAGCAGCTTGTCGTTCTCGGTCTTGTTGATGTACCCGTCGTACGGCCCTGGGTCGTACCCGTAGGCCTGGATGAGCCGCTGGCGGATCTGGTCCATCGTTTCCGCGCTGACGCGGGAGATCCCGAAGCCGGTCGCACCGCCCCGACTCGCGACGAAGTTCGTACCGGGGTCCTCGGTGCGCTCCAGCTCCCCGTTGAGGAAGAAGAACACCTTGTCGCGGATGATGGGACCGCTCACCGAGAGCCCGGACTGGAGGAACCGAAGGTCGGGATTCGCCACGACCTTGGAGCCGCTGACCTTATTGCCCTGCAGGGCGTCGTTCCGGGCGAACGAATAGATGGAGCCGCGGAGGTCGTTCGTCCCGCTCTTGGTCACCGTGTTGATGCTCGCGCCCGTAAAGCCACCCTGCCTAACGTCGAACGGCGCGATGGACAGCTGCACCTGCGCCACGGCGTCGAAAGGCACGGGCTCCGCATTCGCCTGCCCGCCGGGCGCCGGATCATCGAGCCCGAAGGAGTTGTTGAAATACGACCCGTCGAGCGAGATGCTGTTGTAGAGCCAGTTCCGTCCGGCGAAGCTGAAGTTCCCGTCGCTCCGCGGGTCGATTCGCGTGAGGTCGCGCGTGCTGCGCTTGATCGACGGGAGGGCGATGACCTGCAGCGTGTCCACGACCGTCACGGCCCCCGTGCGCACCGCCTCCGCGTCCCGGACGCCGGTGATCTGCTGCCCGGCGATCTGCGCCGCCACACGGGCGAGCTGGAAGTCCAGGCGACGATTCTCTCCGAGGTTCAGGAAGATGTTGTCCGTCGTCCGCGGCTGGTAGCCGAGGAACGTCGCGGTCACTCGGTACGGTCCACCGATGCGGACGTTGGGCAGCGTGTACGCCCCGCTCGACCGGGCGAGCGCGCGGTACTGCGTCCCACTCGGCACGTGCACGGCGACGACCGTCGCCCCGTCGACGGGAGTACCCGTGGCGGAATCGGTCACCACGCCGCTGAGCGTTGCGGTCGTGACGCCCTGAGCCGAGAGTCCGTGCGGGATCGCGGCCGACAGCAACGCCAGCAACGGCACTAGTGCGAGCGACAGCGACGTGAGCGGCGAGTGCAGCGGGCGGGAACGTGTCATGTCATCCTCTCGGACCGGGCTCCAGGCAGGGTGAGCCTGAACGGCAGCGCCTCCGGGACCCAACGCTACCGACGGCGGTCATGACGTCAAGACTCGCGCACGTAGTCTCCGCTGATCTATTTCGTCATGGCCGTGACATCAGCGGCCACCGTAACCGCTAGCCACCTGCCATGATCGATTCGGAAAGCTCTCCCACGCCAATGGAGGCCGCGCTCGTCGGAACGCCCGACCCAGAGATCGTCGCGTGCGAGGTACGGATCCGCGCCGCCCAGCTCACCGCGGATGTTGCGGCCCTCGACGCACTCATTTCCGAGGAGCTGCTGTTCACCGGCCCCGACGGCCAGCTCGGGACGAAGGTCCAGGATCTCGAGGCGCACGCGTCGGGCATCGTGCGCTTCCGCGAGCACGTGCCCGAGGAGCTCCGCATCCGACGTGTCGGGACGGACGTCGCCGTCTCGGCGCTGCGTGCACGACTCGCAGTGGAAGTCGCAGGGACGCTCCATCGGGGCACGTTTCGTTACACGCGAGTCTGGGCGCGAGAGGGGGGCGCCGGCTGGCGCGTCGTCGGCGGGCACGTGAGCGCCGTACCCGACGCACCCGCCTGACGACAACCACTTGCTACCTACTCAAACAACGAGTGCGGCCATGAGCGCTGTCCCGGAGACCCAGTCACGTGGCGCCGTGCGTCTCGGCGGATGGTCGCTCATCGTCGCCGCTGTCGGCTTCATGGCCGTTTTCAGCTACCTGGCAGCCCGTTTCGACTACCCTGACGTGCTGGACGGATCGGCCGGCGATGTCCTGCCACGGCTTCTCCAGTTGGGGGCAACGGGACGCAGCGTCTGGGTGGTGTACGCCTTCCTTCCACTACTCCTGATTCCCGCGGGTGTCGGCGCGTATGCCGCTCTTCGCCGCGCGGCGCCGAACGCCATGCGCGCAGCGCTCGTGTTCAGCGTGATCGCCGCCGTCAGCATGCTGCTGGGGCTCGCCCGATGGCCGAGCGTGCACTGGGAGCTGGCACGTACGTATGCGACCGCATCACCGGATGCTCGCGTGGCAATCGGCGCCGTGTTCGCCGGCTTGAACGTCTATCTCGGGAACTTCATCGGTGAGTTTCTCGGGGAGCTGGCGCTGAACACGTTCTTCATTCTCACCGGATTCGCCCTGCTGCGAACCGGCGCGAGGTGGCAAGGATATGGCGGGCTGGTCGCGGGAGCGCTCGGCCTGCTCGCCGCTTTTCGCAACGTGACCTCCGTTGTGGCGGTGATCTCGGACGTCTATAACTACGTGCTCCCACTCTGGCTCATCGTGCTGGGCGTCGTCCTGCTCCGCCGCCGGCCCCCCTCCAACCTTCCTCGAGAGGAGTTCGATGCACGAACGCGACGAGAAGCGCGCTGAGCTCCCGACCTTTCTAGGCCTCACGTTCGCGCTGAGCGCGGTGCTCTGGGGCGTGATCATCTCCGCCGGAAGTCTCCGCGCCAACAACGGATTGTACGTGCTCGCCCTCATGTGGGCTCCCGGCGTGAGTGCGATCGTGACGCGACTCATCTTCCACAAGAGCGTTCGCGGTCTCGGTTGGGTGCCGCGCGGGCCGCGGTGGTTGGCGCTCGCGTACGTTCTCCCGTTGCTCTACGGAGGCGCGGCGTACGGTCTGGTGTGGCTGACCGGGCTTGGCGGCGTCGATCTGAGCCGGTTCACGAACCCACTCTGGATGTTCATTGCGCTCGGGACGCTCCAGAGCCTGATGTCGGCCACCGGCGAGGAGATCGGGTGGCGGGGGTTTCTGGTCCCGTCACTCGCGCGGCGAATGTCGTTCGGACGCACGGCGATCGTGAGCGGTGCCATCTGGGCCGGGTGGCATGCGCCGCTCATTGTGCTCGCGGACTACAACGCCGGGACGCCGGCGTGGTACTCGCTGCTCTGGTTTGTCGTGATGGTCATCGGGATCAGCTTCCCGTTCGCGTGGCTCACGCTGCGCTCGGGGAGCCTGTGGCCGGCGGCGGTACTGCACGCGACGCACAACCTGTTCATTCAGGGGTTCTTCGACCGGGTGACGGTCGACACCGGACGGACGCTCTGGCTCACGACGGAGTTCGGTGCGGTACTCGCGCTAGCCGGGGTCGCGACGGCGTTCGTGTTCTGGCGTGCGCGCGGGGCGGTGTCGGCGTCTACGAAAGCGGAGTCCGAGCCGGCATGGAGTCCGTCACCGGTCGGTCAGGCGCGTTAGGCGTGTTGCGAGCGTGCTCGCAACACCATCGCGACGACGAGATCAGCCGCCGGCCTCGTCACCTCGTAGACCCACGCGCGCTCATCGGGCGCCGGTTCTTCGAGCGCTTCGAACTGACTGTCGAGCAGCAACGGCGGCATGTAGTGACCGCGTCGGCCGGCAATTCGCTCGGCGATCAACGCCTGCTCGCCGCGCAGGAAGATGAACTGCAGCCGAGGTGCGCCCGACTCGACACGCAAGAGATCGCGGTAGGACCGCTTGAGCGCCGAGCAGGTGAGGACGAGGCCCGTGCCGGCGTTCACGGCCTCCCGGATTCGCGCGGCCAGCGCCTGCAGCCACCCCTGTCGATCGGCGTCGGTGAGCGGGATTCCCGCGGACATCCGCGCCACGTTCTCGGCGGAGTGGTAGTGGTCGCCTTCGACGAACTCGAGGCCGAGCGCCTCGGCGAGGGCGGCGCCGATGCGGCTCTTTCCAGAGCCGGCGACGCCCATGACGACGTAGATGTTTCCGCCGCGTCCGGTTGTGCTCATGGCGGAATCTGGTCGGCCAACGTCCTCCGCACCACTGACAGGCCGTGCGGAGAACGAGGGCGTGTCATTCCGATCGAAGCGCGACCAGCTCCCGTGCATCCGTGACGTATGTGCGCCGACACTCGCCCAGGCGGGGTCGATGGGCCGCCCTCGCGCGTTCCGGCAAGAAACAGTGTCTCCTGTCGGAATTCAAGAGGAAAGTGACGATCACGGACCTTTGCGGGACGGTTCCACCTGACCGAGTATTGCCCGAACCTCTGGGTCGGCATTCGCCCAAGCCCGCCGCGCGTAATTCGCGTACACCGACGCGCTGTCGGCCTGCCCCGCGCGTTGAAACGCGACGGCCATCCAGAAGTCGATCTCCGTACGTGGGAGGTAGCGACCCATCGCGTCGGGATGAACCGCGTACGCTTCACGCAGCGTGACGATGGCGTGATCGGGCCGACCGCACGCGAGCTGCACCTTCGCGAGCTCGAGGACGGTCCTATTCCAGCCGCCCGCCACTACCCATCTCGACTTCCGGAATTCCTGCTCGGCGCGTTCCAGGTCTCCTGTCCGCTGCGCGATGAGTCCACGAACGTGGTGGTGCAGTAGCCAGTCACGCCCGTAGTAGCTGCGTGCACCGACGCGCTCGATGGAGTCTGCCAGTGCCGACAAGGTGCCGAGGTCGGCGTGCTCGGCGAGCGCGTCCGCGAGCAGCGCGTGATGCCAGGCGAACGTACGCGCGTCGCCACCGCGGTACCAGGACTCGGGCGGGCTGCCTAACGGGTGGAGGTCTTCGTAGATGCGCCGCGCCGCGTCGTGATCCCCGATGCGGGCGAGCCCGTTCGCTCGAATCAGGCGAAGGAAATCGAGCTCAGGAAACGTGGCGATCGCTCGTTCGATGGTTCGGTTCGACTTCCGGAACTGCCCGCGCTCGCGCTGGATGATGGCGGTCAGATCGGCCGCGTGTCGTTCCAGCGCGCGAACGCCGGACGCGTTCCACACGCTGACGAGCGAATCCGCGGCAGCGAGCTGGCGGCTCATTACCAGGACCCAGCCCAGCTGGCGTGCGATGTTGGGATCGCCGTTGGAGAGTGTGAGGGCGTGGCGCGTCGCGGCAATCGCTTCGTCGTAGCGCTGCCCGTAGGCCAGCACCCGCGCGAGACCCGCCCGCGCGACCGGCATTTCCGGGACCAGCGACACCCATCGACGTGCTGCGCGCTCCGCACCGCCCAGATCGCCCTGGACGAGTCGCGCCTCGACCAGCGATGTGAACGCGGAGCACGGGGCACACGGTCCCTGGCCGGCCTCCATCCCTAACGAGTCGAGGGCCAGGAGCCGGTCGAGAACACGCGCCTGTTCGCCCCAACGTCCCAGGTTGGAGAGCACATCGGCGAGCAGGATGTAGCCCCGCGTGTCGCGCGGGTAACGGGACACGAGCATGCGAGCGAGCTGCTCGCTCCGCTCGCGCTCGCCGCGAAGCTGTGCGTGCCACGCTTCCCACTCGAGTCGATCTCGTTCAGCGACGCGGCTGCCGCGCCTGCGGAGCGCAGCGTCGAGCATCATGACGGTGGCGCGGTCGTTCGTCTGGAACGCGTGGATCAGACGCGCCAGCACCGCGCCCGTGAATCCGGAGTCGATGGCGATGGCGGCATCCAGTTCGGGGAGCGCGTCGTTGGCCCGACCCTCGGACGCGAGCTGCATATACCGCGTGAAGTGCTGATAGGCGGCGATGCTCGGCGTCTCGAGGTCGGCGAGTGATGGTCCGGAGCCGGTCGAGCCAATCGCGTCGAGAAGCTGGACGGCCGCCTGGTCGACGAGCGTCATGATGTCACGCGCGACGGAAACGTCGATGCGGCGCACACGAGCGTCGGGCAGAGTCCGGACTTCGAGGTCCAGCACCGCATGCTCGCCGGAGCGTGAGATGCCACCGCTCACGATTACGCTCGCACCGACGCGACGGCCGAGGTCGAGGAGCTCGGCAGCTGGGAGAGGGTGGCTTGCTCTCCCGGCTCGCAACCGAATTGCCCGTATCTGCGCAGGGGGAACGAGCTCGACGTCCGTACTGCGCGAGAGCTTTGCGGCGAGCATCTGTGGAAGCCCGTCGGCGAGCCAGGCGAGGCTGGTGTCGGTGCCGATGGGCTCGATGGCGGCGATCGCGACGACGGTCGAGGACCGCGGTGCAGTGCCGGTGGCGGCGGACTGCCTGGCTCCTGCCGCGAAGGCGGCCGCGGCGAGAACGACGGCGAGGAGGCCGAGGGCGACGTGGGGCAGAGGACGGTGGCCGGGAGCCGGGGGCGGTGGGTCGATGCGGGACGCGTTCGATTGGTGGTGGACCGGCCGCGCGTTCGCATCAGATTCTGAAGTCGGGGGGGGCCCCCCAACGGTTGCCACCCCGCGCTCGCGCCGCCTCGCCGCAAGCCTCGCCGCGACTGCGGTCACCCGCGCATCCGGCTCGAGCTCGTACTCACGCCAAAGCCGGGCGCGCAGGCGCTCGTACGCCGCGAGCGCGCGTCCGCCATCGTCCCCGGCGCTCGACACCGATTCGAGGTAAGTGACGGCCGCCTCGGTCGATAACGGCTCCGCCTCGAGCCAGCGCTCCGCCACCAGCTGGCACGCGGCCCACTCCCCAGCGTCGGCGAGAGCTTTACACCGCGACTGTGCCGCGCGAACGAACAGCCGCGCCAGCCGATTCCGCTCTCGCTCCACCCACTGTTCGAAGCTCGCGGACCCGTCGACGTGCACGCCTCCGAGGAACGGCCCGGCATACAGCGTGAGCACGCTATCAGCCCCGCGACCGTGCTTCTCATCGGCGTCAACGGACGACGCGAGCTCGACAGCATCGACGACCAGCGGCGCCGTGTGCGCCAACGCGATCTCCGACCGCGTCGCTACTATCGACTCACGTCCCAGCACACGACGGAGGTGCGACACGGCGTCGCTCAACGAGTGGCGCGCACGAGTCTCATCCTGGTCGCCCCAAAACATCTCGAGCAGAACGTCACGCGAGACTCCGCGTGGCGCCAGCGCGAGCACCGCGAGGAGCGCGACTTTCCGCCGCCGCGCGTTGAGCCCCGCGAGTCGCTCATCGGCGGGGCCGTCGGAGCGCTCGAGCGCGAGCCGACCCAGCGTGACGAGGCGGAAGTGACTACCTCGCATGGTGTTGACACTGTTGAAGCGCGGGCGACATGCCGCGCTACCTTCGACGCCCATCGCAACCTGCCTGCTCACCTAACGATGTCGACGCTCCGCGGAGGGCCCGCTGGAGCTGGCGGAGAAGAGAAGCCATGACGTACCCGGTGCACCGACGAGGCGGAACACGCCCATTAACATGGACGCGCGCTTTCGTCACGATTCTCACTTTCGCGATTGCGCTCGCCTGCTCCGAGTCGGACTCTCCCGCGCAGCCCGACGGTTCCGGCGATCCCGGCGCTGGAGGACCATCCAACCCGGGCGCCGCCGCCGGGACGATCGCCTACGTGCGCGGCGGCGAGATCAGGCTGATCAATCCCGACGGCACTGGCGACCGACTCCTCTGGCGCGCGCCGCGCCCGGAACCCGGCTTTACCGTAAGCGGGATGGCGTGGCGCCCGGATGGAGCCGAGCTCGCGTTCTCGAGCAACCACGAGATGGCGACGTCCTGGTTCGAGCGTGACGTGTACGCCATCGGCGCGGATGGTACCGGCCTGCGCCGCCTCACGAACGCCCCAGCGCTCGACAAGCTCGGCAGCCTCGCAAAAGGAAGCGTGACCGTTCGCGTCCAGAACGTGAATGCGAGCCCGGGTCCGTACTTCATTTACATCGCTGGTGCGCCGGAGCCGCAGCAGATCACGCTGAGCGCCGGCTCCACGCGAACGCTCACGTTCACGAACGTCGCCGACCTCGGCCCCAACGTCGAGCAGGTGGTCGTCGCGATCAACGGAATCGTGCGATGGTTCGGTGGCGCCGTGGCCGATGTGCGGTCCGGCCAAACTGCTGACGCCGGCCTCCTCACGCTCACTGCCTTCAGCGGGATCGAGCACTACGGCGCGGACGCGCCCTTCTGGCGCGCCGACGGGTCACGTGTCGGGTACTTCAGCCTGCCGGCGTGTTTCCTCATGGAGGTGTCGGCCACGCCACCGATGGGCCCGTCGCAACGCCAACTCATTGACCAGAAGACCTTCGGCTCTACCTGCGCCGCCGATTGGGGTCCGACGGCGGCCACCGCCGACCAACTCGTTTACGTCGACGAGCGCAATTACTCGAGCAGGGGCGAGACCGAGTTCTACCGCGTGAGTGAAACGAGCGCGACGCGCGGCGCACCGATCCTGACGCTCGGCAATTACGTGCGCCTCGTCGACCTGCGCTGGCTGCCTAACGGTTCAGGTTTCCTGTACGCGCGGCAGAACGCGTTGACGGACGAGGCGATCAACATCCACGCTTACGACTTCACGTCGCACACGACGCGCCAGGTTACTAACTTCACTGGGCAGTTCGTGCGCCGGTTCGCAATCTCGCCGGACGGCCGATTCATCGTCTTCGAGCGGGTCACGGCGCTCGACAGCCCGTCGGATCTGTGGGTTGTGGACATTGACGGCTCCAACCCACGGCTTCTCGTCAGGCAGGCCGAGATTCCCGCGTGGAACCCGCGGGCGCAGTGAGGCACCGATGATTCGTGTCAGTACTCATCTGACGGCGCTGGCCGCCAGCCTGACGGCGACGGCGGCGGCCGCGCAGAACCCGCCGTTTCCGCCTCCGACCAACCTGTGGGCCGCGCAGACCTCGGCGAATCAGATCACGTTGAGCTGGCATCGAGTACCCGGGGCGTTGTCGTATCAGGTGTATCGCGTCTCGGGCGGCGAGGCACGGCTTGTCAGCAGACCGCAGCGGTCAGGCGATCGGTCCGTGCAACGGGTGGACGGGGTCGGTGTCCCGCACGTCTTCGCAATCGAAGCGATCTCCGAGAACGGCACGATCTCGGAGCGCGTGCGCTTCAACGAGGTGGTGCCGATTCAACCGACACCCGGCCCGATCCCCGCTCCGGGATCGGTCACAGCAGAGGCCACGGGAAACGGCGTCATCGCCGTGAAATGGAGCCTGGTGCCGGGCGCCACGGCGTATATGATCGGCCGCGCGGTCTCGCCCGGCGGTTACCGGCTGATCTGCTCGCTCTGCGGCTCGACGCCGCTGTATCTCGACAGCGCGACAACACCCGGCGCCACCCATGCCTACAGCGTCGTCGCGCTGACACCGAGCGGTCCCTCACGACCGACGCGATCGGGTCCGGTGGTCCCGCAGGGGACCCTCGTCGTGGCGAACGACCCGGTATCGCCTAACGTCGCCGGTATGACGCCGAAAGGCACCATCCGCGCGACGCCACGCCCAGGCTCCTGCTTCGCGCTCGGGTCGGAGGGCAACTTCATCGTCAGGCTGGCGGATGGCACCGTGCGCATCTTCGAACGCGTGCAGTTCCGGCGGCGCGGGCCTTCACACACGAAAGAGCCATCGCTGGAGCCTGTGTCAGGAATCTCTGACGCGGTGGCCGTCGCGACGTCGGGCGAGCACTGGCTCGTGGTGCGTTCGGATGGAACGATCCTCTCCTGGGGCTCGAACAACACCCAGGGACGGCTCGGCGGCAATCGTGCGGTCGAGGCACGCTTCGAGACCCCGGCCAGTCCGGCGATGGACAGGCCGGCACCCGTGCGTGAGATCACGAACGCGGTTGCCGTCGCAGCAGGAGCCGACCATTCCGTCGCGCTGCTCGCCGACAGCACCATCCGCACGTGGGGAATCGCTACTCACGGCGAGGCTGGAGACGGCTCGCCAACGAAGAGCCCTCGACTCGCCCCGACCCGCGTGAAGGGTATCGATAACGCGATCGCAGTAGCGGCGACAGGAAGCGCGACCTTCGCGCTGCTTGCGGACGGCACCATCCGCGCGTGGGGATGGAACCGGATGGCCGGCAACACGTTCGGCGTGCTCGGCATCGGGACCGACGAGGAGGAGACCAACGTGCCTCGTCCGGTGGCCGGCATCTCGAACGCCATCGGCATCGCGGCTGGGAGCAGCGGCAGCGGCGCCGCGCTGCTGGCGGACGGCACGGTGCGCACGTGGGGTTTCGGCTATGGGCCTTCGCCGGGCCGAGGCCTGCGGGCATCCAACACCCCACTGCCGATCGACGGAATCAGGAACGCCGTCGCCATCTCGCCACATCTCGCCCTTCTTCGCGACGGTACCCTCCGCGAGTTCGGTGCGCGCGAGTGGCCGTGGCCCACTCCAAAGTGGTCCAACGTGGTCGCGGTCGCGTCCGATCACGTCAACCGGTTCGCGCTTCTGTCAGACGGCCGGCTGATGGCGTGGGGCTACAAACGGTGGTACCCGAACGGGCCCGTCGTGCGTGGTGAGCTCGGCGCCGAAACCGCTCGGCAGTGTGCCGCGCCGGGTCTGGCCGGATCATGATCACCGCAACGTGACACAACGAAGGAGATTCGAATGTCCCGCGGGAGTCTGTACGTGTCGGCCGCGATCGCACTCGCGATGACGATCGGCCTTCCCGGCGTTTCGCTGGCCCAGCGGCGAGGCGCCCCGGGCTCCGTCGTTCCGATGACGGATGTATCGATCACGTTAGGCAGCAAGACCGTCACCGGTCGTATCGATGCCAAGTGCGGCGTCGACGAGCGCGCCACGCCAACGAATACGCGTGGGTATTTCGTCCTCATGTACCCGTGGTTCGGCCAGCGCGTCGCCGCTGACAAGCCGCAGTGGCGCTTTAACCTGCACATTCGGCGTGGTACGTCATCCGAGGCCTCTCAGCAGTTCGTGTTCTCGTTCAGTGACGGCGACCGGTCTGGCGTCATTCAGACCGTTTCGGGCGCCGAGCGCATGGGGAGCGGCACGGTGAGGGTGACGCGCCAAGGCAAAGGCGCGAAGTTCGAGATCGACGGGCGTACGAAGGAGGGGCACCCGCTGCGCGCGACGATCGAGTGCTCCGCGTTCCAGAAAGGCGAGGCGGCGGGCGGCTGACCTCTCGCCCACACATCTCATCTTCATGGAAGAGAACCAGCGCGTCGTCGAGTTGGGGACTCCGCTTGCCGTTTGGCGACGACCCGACCCCGACGGGAGCTGTCGGACGACGAGCTACGAGGACAATTCTGACACGCTATCAGGCGCATGCCTACGCCGGTGTCGTCACCCGCCAGTTATGGTGAGCCGTGGAGGCCACCATGACTACGCCGATTTCGTCATCGACTCGCGCCGTCGGGTTCTGGTCCGCCGTCCTCGCCACCGTGTTCAGCCTCACGTACGTCGTGGCGCAGCTCGCCGAATGGCTCGGATGGCTGGGGTCCCGCGGAGGGCCAGAGAGCTCCAGCACTGTGCTCGGGATCGTCGTCCTGCTCACGCCGTCGCTGTTTCTCGGCTCGGCGTTTCTCGTGCTCCTCGTGAGCATCCATCAGATCGCGGCGGCCGAGCGACGCGTCTGGAGTCATAGCGCAGTCGTCTTCGGCACCGCGTACGCGGTATTGATCAGCACCGTGTACTTCGTGCAGCTCACGCTCGTCGGACCGCGCCTCGCGAGCGGCCGGGTCGAAGGCATCGAGATGTTTCTGTTCGTGCCGTTCGACTCGTTTCTGTACGCGGTGGACATCCTCGGCTACAGCTTCATGAGCGTCGCGACGCTGTTCGCGGCGATG
Organism: Gemmatimonadaceae bacterium; assembly: GCA_036741775.1. Taxonomy (GTDB): domain Bacteria; phylum Gemmatimonadota; class Gemmatimonadetes; order Gemmatimonadales; family Gemmatimonadaceae; genus JAJKIV01. The sequence goes on from DAINRQ010000147.1 coordinate 13,532, forward strand.
GTGTTCACGGGTAAGGGACTGGAGCGGGTCGTGCGCGTCTTTCTCATCGCGAACGGCTTGCTGCTCCCCTTCCTCGCGCTACAGATGTACTTCCACGGGCTCATCTGGATCGCGTCGCTGTGGGCGGTGACGTTTCCGGGAGCCACGTGGTCGCTCGCGGTGCTCTTTCGTCGTGCAGGCGTGCCCGGCTATCTTCCACAACGGCTTTGATCCGGCCATCACCGGGGAGCCAGCTGGAAGAACGGGTGCTCGACCGACCTCAGTAGACCCGGCCGGGTGCGGCCCGCTATAGCCGCGCGCGAGTGGCTCGTGTCGTCTGATGTAAGGCGGACGCGGGCAAGCGGGGTGGTACCGCGGAGCGTGCGCGAGCGCGCGTCGTCCCCGTATGCGAGAGTGCTGGCCGAGTGTGCCAGCGACAGGATGCGCATACCGAGGAGCACGACCGTGGCATACCCGAAGGCTCGCGTTGGCGAGCGTAATGGCCGCACCGACGGCGAATCCGTCCCAAGCCGTCCGAACTTCCCGCAGCTCGAGATGGACGTCCTCGACTACTGGGCGAAGGACCACACCTTCGACGCCAGCGTCGAGGCGCGCGAGGCCGGCGTCAACGGCGCGAACGAGTTCGTCTTCTACGACGGGCCGCCGTTCGCGAACGGGCTCCCGCACTACGGCCACCTCCTCACCGGCTACGTGAAGGACGTCGTCCC
>DAINRQ010000148.1:0-14172 GCA_036741775.1 Gemmatimonadaceae bacterium
GCGAGCAGGTGGAGGACCCGAAGCTCGCGAAGGGGATCGTGCGCCGCGAGGTCGTGGAGACCGTCACGCCCGGCGCGGCGTTCGCGGACGACCTGCTCGACAGGGCGCGCAACAACTTTCTCTGCGCCGTGCACACTCTGGGGGCCACGGTCGGCGTCGCGGCGGCGGACGTCTCGACCGGGGAGTTCCGCCTAACGCTATCGACGGCGGCAGACGCCCCGGCCATCCTCGCGCGGTTCGCGCCTCGCGAAATCCTGGCCGTCCGCGGCGAGGGCGACGGGCTGACGTCGTCACGCCCGCGGGCCGAGGGCGCGCTCGTGACGCCGCGAGAGGCGTGGGAGTTCGACCCGGTGCTCGCGGCGGACGAGCTGGCGCGGCACTTCGGGGTTCTGTCCATGGAAGGCCTCGGCATCGGCGAGGACGCGGGGAGCGCCGTCGGCGCGGCGGGGGCGCTGCTCCGGTATCTGCGCGAGCTCCAGCCGGGTGGCGTGCCGCACCTCACGCGCCCGGTGCTCGAGCGGAGCGGCGGCACGATGCCGCTCGACGACATGACCCGCCGGAACCTCGAGCTCGTGGAGTCGCTCCGCGGCGGCGATAGCGCGAATGGTCGCGGCGACCTCTCCGGCACGCTCCTCGGCGTCTTCGACCGCACGCTCACGCCCATGGGGGCGCGCCTCCTCAGGCGATGGCTGCTCGCGCCGCTCCTCGACCGCGGTGCCATTGACGAGCGGCTCGACGCGGTGGGCGCGTTCGTGGGTGACCCCGTAGCGCGTGCGGCGATGCGCACGGCGCTCGACGGCGTGCGCGACCTCGAGCGGCTGGCCAGCAAGACCGCCGCCGGCCGCGCGACGCCGCGGGAGCTTCGCGCGCTCGGCGACTCGCTCGCGCGGATGCCAGCGGTGGCGCAGGCGGTCGCGTCGTTAGGCGCCCGGGGGGCTCTGGCCGGCCTGATCGCGCAGTGGGACGACTGCCGGGACATCGCGGACTACCTGTGTGCGACGCTGGTGGACCGGCCGCCGAACGCCATCGGGGATGAGGATGCGATCCGCCCCGGCGTCGACGCCGAGCTCGACGATCTCCGCGCGCTCCGGAGCGGGGGGAAGGATGCGATCGCCCAGATTCAGGCCGTGGAGCGCGAGCGCACGGGCATCGCCTCGCTCAAGGTCGGCTACAACCGGGTGTTCGGGTACTACATCGAGATCTCGAACGCGAACCGGCACCTGATCCCGAGCGACTACCAGCGCCGGCAGACGCTCACCGGCGCGGAGCGGTACGTCACGCCGGCCCTCAAGGAGTACGAGGAGCGGGTCCTCACGGCGACCGAACGCATCGAGGCGCGGGAACGCGAGCTCGTGGAGCTCGCGCGGAGGAACGTCGCCGGTGAGATCCGCCGGCTGCAGCAGGCCGCGGCCGTGGTCGCGGAGCTCGACGTGCTCGCGACGTTCGCCGAGGTGGCGGAGCGCGAGGGGTACACGCGCCCCGAGATGACGGACGACTTCGCGCTCGAGATCGTGGGCGGCCGACACCCCGTCGTGGAGCGGATGATGCCGCGCGAGCAGTTCATCCCGAACGACGTCGCGCTCACGGACGACGCGCGGATGATCATTCTCACAGGGCCGAACATGGCGGGCAAGTCGACGATCCTCCGCCAGGTGGGGCTCATCGTACTGATCGCGCAGGTGGGGAGCTTCGTGCCGGCCACGCGCGCGCGGATCGGCGTCACGGATCGGGTATTCACGCGGGTGGGCGCGAGCGACAACCTCGTGCGCGGTCAATCGACGTTCATGGTGGAGATGGCGGAGACGAGTGCCATCCTGCACACCGCCACCCGACGCAGCCTGGTGTTGCTCGACGAGATCGGACGTGGCACGTCGACCTACGACGGCGTGTCGATCGCGTGGGCGGTGAGCGAGCATGTGCACGACCGGATCGGGTGTAAGACGATCTTCGCGACGCATTACCATGAGTTGACTCAGCTCGCGGACGAATTAGTCGCGGTACGAAACTATAACGTCGCGGTTCGCGAGGTTGCGGGGCCGGGCGGTGGGCCGCCGCAAATCCTCTTTCTGCATCGCTTGCAGCCCGGTGGCGCCGACCGGTCGTACGGGATCGAGGTGGGGCGCCTGGCCGGGCTCCCGTCGCAGGTGCTCGGGCGCGCGCGAGAGGTGCTGGCGCTGCTCGAGGGCGAAGGCGCGCACATGGCCACGGCACTCGGGCGGTCCATCGGCGCGTCCGACGGGCCGGCGCGCACGAGTGAGCGGCGCTCGTCGTCGCCGCGGGCGACGGAGCAGCTCGGGTTGTTCGGCATGTCGCACCCGGTGGTCGAACGGCTTCGCGCACTGGATGTGAACACCATGACGCCCCTCCAGGCGCTCGACCAGCTCGCGAAGCTGATCGACGAGGCGCGCGCGGGCCACGGGAATGCGTGAGTGGCACAATGCCGGCCGTGCCGCTCTTGCAGGCGTCGCGGTGATGCTCGGTGTGGCCGCGTGCGTGAGCAAGGATGACGCGAAAAAAATGATCGAGGCGCTGCAGTCCACCCTTCGGCCCGACTCGCTGCCGGCGATGCTGAACGCCGAGTTGCCCTTCAAGTACCCGCCCGACCTCTACGCGAAGCGGGTTCAGGGCAACGTTACGCTTCGGATTCACATCGACACCGCGGGGCGTGTGTGGCCGGAGTCGACGTCGGTGGTCCAGAGCTCGGGGTTCCCGGGGCTCGACTCCGCGGCGGTCGACGGGGCACGCGCGCTGGAGTTCCGGCCGGCGATCTCGAAGGGCGCGCCCCTGGCGATTTCAGTACTGTTCCCCGTCTATTTTCGGCACCCCGAGGCTGCGCCGCTGCCGGGCGACAGCGTGCTCAGGCCGAGTCGCTAGGCCGGGGGCCCCCAAGTCCCGAGTATTCGAGGCCATGTCTCATAGCACCGCCACCGCCACCGCCGCGACGCTGCCGACCGCGGTCGAGCGTAACCGCACGCCGTACGACAGCGTGCTCGACACGATCGGATGGACGCCGCTCATCCGGTTGCACCGGGTGACGCGCGGCATCCGAACTCCGGTGTACGCGAAGGCCGAAGTGTTCAACCCGGGCGGGTCGGTGAAGGACCGGATCGGGCTGCCGATCATCGAACGGGCGGAGCGCGAGGGGCGGCTCAAGCCCGGCGGTACGATCGTGGAGGGCACGAGCGGCAACACGGGCGTGGCGCTCGCGATCGCGGCGGCGATCCGCGGGTACCGGTGCATCTTCACGATGCCGGACAAGATGTCGCAGGAGAAGGTACGGCTGCTCAAGGCGTTCGGCGCCGACGTGGTCATCACGCCGACGGCGGTCCCGCCGGACCATCCGGACAGCTACGTGATGATGGCGAAGCGGATCGCCGAGGAGACGCCTAACGCGATTCTCGCGGACCAGTTCTACAACGACGCGAACCCGGAGGCGCATTTCGCTACCACGGGGCCCGAGCTCTGGGACCAGACCGAGGGGCGGATCACGCACTTCGTCGCGGGGGCGGGGACTGGGGGGACGGTGACCGGGGTGGGCCGTTACCTCAAGCAGAAGAATCCGAAGATCCAGATCGTGGTCGGCGACCCGCAGGGCTCCATTCTCGCGGAATACTGGCGGAGCCAGGGGGCGAACAAGGTGGAGGGGACGCCGTACAAGGTCGAAGGGATCGGGCAGGACAAGATTCCGAGCACGCTCGACATGGGCGTGATCGACGAGTTCCAGACCGTGAGCGACAAGGAAGCGTTCGCGATGGCGCGCCGCCTCACGCGCGAAGAAGGGTTGTTCGCGGGCGGGTCGTCGGGGTTGATCACGCACGTGGCGCTCAACGTCGCTCGGCGCGTGAACGATCCCGATGCTCTCGTCGTGACGGTGCTGTGCGACACGGGCGAGCGCTACCTCTCGAAGCTGTACAGCGACGAGTGGATGCGTGAGAACCAGATGCTCGACGCGGATCGCGCCACGGTGGCTCACGTGCTCGGGACCAAGGAAGGGGACGCGCCCGTGATCGTGAGCGTCGCACCCGGGGCGACCGTGCGTCAGGCGCTGCGGCTGATGAACCTGCACGATGTGTCGCAGCTCCCGGTGATGGACGGAGCCACGTGCGTGGGGTCGGTGAGCGACTGGTCGCTGTCGGCGCGGAGCCTCGAGAACCCAAAGCTCCTCGACCAGACGGTGAGTGACGTCATGGACGCCCCGTTCCCGGTGGTTGACGCGGGGCATCCGGTGGACGCGATCGTCAAGCTCCTGTCGAAGTCGAACCCGGCGGTGCTGGTGCAGGAGCACGGCTCGGTTCAGGGGATCGTGACGCGATCCGACATGCTGTCGTTCATGATGGCACGCTAGACTCGCGCACCGCGCGCGCTCTCTCTCGATACTCGGAATGCGGACTTGAAGATCACGGTTTTCATGGGCGGCACGTCCGCCGAACGCGACGTGTCGCTCGCATCGGGGCTTCGGGTGGCGGAAGCGCTGCGGGAGCGAGGGCACGACGTCCTGGCCGTGGACACGGCACACGGTGTTCTGTCGGCGGCCGACGAGCAGGCAATGCTCGCGGGGAAGGTCGTCAAGACGATCCCGCCGGATGTGCAGGCGCTGGTGCGCCTCAACGCGCAGTTACCCTCGACGCTGCGCTCGCTGCCGAAGACCGACGTCGTGTTCCTGGCGTTGCACGGTGGGCAGGGCGAGGACGGAACGCTGCAGGCGTTGCTGGATTTGACGGGGGTACCGTACACGGGGAGCGGGCACCTCGCGAGCGCGCTCGCCATGGACAAGGATCTGTCGAAGCATCTGTTCCGGACGGCGGGAGTGCCGACGGCGGACTGGCTAATGATCGGGAACCGGGAACTGGGAACGGAGAACCGGGAACAGGAGTTCGTCGGGGAGGTCGAGCGCCAACTCGGCTTACCAGTCGTCGTGAAGCCGAGCAAGCAGGGGTCGACTGTTGGGCTCACGGTGGTGCGAGACATCGCGGAGCTCTGGCCGGCGGTCGAGGAGGCGGCGAAGTACGACGACGAGGTGATGGTCGAGCAATTCGTCCCGGGACGTGAGCTCACCGTCGGGATTCTCGGCGATGAGGCGTTGCCGGTTGGCGAAATCATCCCGGTGCACGAGATTTACGACTACGAGTGCAAGTACACCGCGGGGATGGCGCGGGAGATCTTTCCCGCCGACCTCACCGCGGAGCAAACCAGCGTCGTGCAGGAGCTGGCGCGGCGCGCGTTCCGCGCGCTCAAGCTCCGAGGTTACGCGCGCATCGATTTTCGCCTGGCCCCTGACGGGGTGTTTTATTGTCTGGAAGCGAACACGCTTCCCGGAATGACGTCGCTCAGTCTGATCCCTCAGGCAGCGGCGGCGGCCGGGATCTCGTTTCCCGAACTCTGCGAGCGGATCGTGCGGCTCGCACTGGACGACCGAGGAACACAGTGATACCGACGCCAGTACTGACCGCCGCTCTTGCCGGTGTCCCATCCGGAATCCAGTCGCAGGGTGTCTGGCAGGGACGCCGGCAGCTGTTCGTCCGGTTCGCCGGCGAGGCGGAGACGGCGACGATGTACCGGGCGGACGCACTGGCCCGCGAGATCGATCGCATCCTCGGACGGTCGGCGTACCATTCGATTGCGATCTCGGGGCGGGACGCGCTCGGTAACCCGGAGTTTCTCGCGGCCGTGCTGGGTCAGGTGACGACGACGATTCCGGTCATGGTCGACACGGACGGTGAGCGCCCGGAGGCAATTGCCGGGCTGAAATCGTGGTTGACGCTGGTTCAGGTCACGCTCGAGCTCTCGACCAATGCGCGGCCAGCGGACCGTGCGCTCGACACGATTCGGCAGGCGGCGGCGGCGGGATGTGAACACGGTCTCGTGATTCTGGCGCGCGACGACTCGAGTGACGCCCAACTCATACGGATCGTCGAGCAGGCACATGGGGCGAGTGCCGGCACGATGATTGTGGTGCATCCGGGCCCGGCCGGAGAGCGACTGACGCTCGACCGCCGATGGGCTACGTTGATTGAACAGGCGATCGCCATTCACGGAGACACCCGCCTCGCGCTCCGGATTCCGGGGCCGGCGGCGCTGCGATAGACGGCGCGCGTACGGCCTGAGGGTTTTCCAGCGAGCCCACCGATTGGCCAGGCTCGCCCGCAACAACTCACGGGGTTGGGGCGTAGAGGGGAGGCCGCGGCGTTCAGGAACAGACGGTTGCGGCGGAATGTATAGTTGTGGTTCCCCTTCAGCCGTATATTTGCAGTAGCAGGCCTTCGCATGTCCTACCAGACCGTCGACGACACCGAGACCCCGAGGATCACCAACGCTGTGCAGTGGTTGATCGCGATCAACGTCGCGATCTACTTCCTGCAGTTGACGGTGGTGCGTCCAGAGGACGTACAGCAGACGCTCGGCTTCGAGGTGCAGGACCTCGGGCGGTCGTGGTGGACGATCGGGACGTACATGTTCGTCCACGGCGGGTTCTGGCACCTCGCCCTGAACATGTACACGCTCTACCTGTTCGGTCCGCGCATCGAGCGGGCGTGGAGCGGCGGCGAGTTCACGCGCTACTACCTGCTCTGCGGACTCGGCGGCTGGTTCGCGCATCTGTTGTTCGCGCGGAACGCGATCCTGTTCGGTGCTTCGGCGGCCGTGCTCGGTGTCATGCTCGCGTACGCGATGCGCTGGCCGGACGACGAGATCTACCTGTTCGGCGTCATTCCGCTGCGTGTGAAATGGACGGTCGCCATGCTCGCCGCGATCAACCTCATCGCGGGGATGGCGGGGACCGAAGTCGCGAACACCGACCGGCTGACCGGGCTGGCGTATCTCGCACACCTCGGCGGGCTGGCGGCCGGATGGCTCTATCTGCGGACGTCGTCGGCGACGAGCCTCGATCGGCTCAAGCAGCGCGTGTCGCAGATTCCGGACGTGCCGGACGAAACGCCGCGCCCTATTCCGCGCCTGCCACGCCAGCGCGAGAAGGTGCAGGAAGTGGATGACATCGTGGCGAAGAGCAAGGCCGCGGTCGCACGTCGCCAGGCGAGCTCGCCGCCAACGCCAAGCCCCAAGCCTGTCGTAAACCGTCCAGACGAGCAGCTCAACTTCGTGCTCGACAAGATCTCGGAGCACGGGCTCGACAGTCTCACGAGCGACGAGCGCCGAATTCTCGAGGAGATGTCGAGGAAGTTGAAAGACAGAGACTAAGACTATAGGGGACGGGAACGGGGAACCGGAACAGCGAACCCTCGGCATGCTTCTCGACCCGAAGCATCCGAGGGTTTTCAGTTCCCGGTCCCCGTTCCCTATCCTCCTGGGCGGAGGCCCCCAGAAAAGAAGAGCCCCCCGGACGTGCCGGGGGGCAGGTGCCGCCACGCCGTTCTCGCGGCGGCGTTGTCCGGCGCGACTCGCGCCGGCACCCAATTGCTAACCTACGGTTCCGTACACGGACTTGTCCATAGCAACCGTAGATGTTCCGGCCTGTCATTCTCGCGCGCTGAAACGTGCGCGCACGATCGAGATGCGAGGCGAGCTGAACGCTTGCCTGCGTATGGGGACACGGATTCATCGTCCTTCCTACGTATGCGACGCGTGGGGTGATATCGAGTCACGTGTCGTTCGGCGAGTCGCTCAACGAGCGGCCCCTGTTCGGGGGCGAGTGTACCGCGGCGCAACCAATGCTCGTGAGGCAGCACACGATCAGCAGTCGATGCGCGCCGAGACCCGTGATTTGCTGATCGGTTGGGGCTCGTGCATTCTTCGCGGATGCCACGGCCAGAACTGCTCGAGACATTCCCCAATCCGCATACCGGACGCGACTACGAGATCGAGATGACATGTCCGGAGTTCACGTCGCTCTGTCCGCTCGGCGGTGTCGAGAGCGACGCTACCGACCTGGAGCTCTTGAAGGGCGGCGCACCGGATTTCGGCACGATCATCATCACGTACGTTCCTGGCGAGGTCTGCATCGAGCTCAAGAGTCTCAAGCTGTATCTCTGGAGCTTTCGGAACGACGGGATCTTCTACGAGCGCGCGGTGAACCGAATTCTCGATGATCTCGCGGCCTGTTGCAAACCGCGATGGATGGAAGTAGTTGGCGACTTCAACGTCCGCGGCGGGATCAAGTCTGTCATTCGGGCTAGAGTCGGGAATCGGGAATCGGGAATCGGGAATCGGGAGTCGAGGGGGTAGTCCGATGATCGACGGCGCCAGCCTGCAACCTGCAGCTACGAGCTGGGAGGCCAGCTGGGAGCTGGCAGGTTGCTAGCTGCAGCTCCGAGCTGAAAGGCTACTGACAGCGGCTGGTGGCTGGCAGCCAACGGCGTTAGGTGCAGCCTTCAGCTACCCAGCTCGGATCAATCTCCGGATTCGTTAGGTCTCAACTATCATTCAGCACGAATCGCCGTCAGCGGGTCGACGCGACTCGCCCGCCGAGCGGGGAGCCAGGCCGCGGCGGCGGTGACGAGCAGGAGTAGCAGCGCTGTGCCGGTCAGCGTGAGTGGGTCGCGCGGTTGGACGCTGCCGGCAACGAACGACTGCAGGTACCGCGCGGAGAAGAACGCGAGCGCGACGCCGGCCGTGACGCCGACGAGTCCCAGGCGCAGGGCGCCCGACAGCACACTCAGCCTAACGTGCGTCGCGCCCTCGCCGAGTGCCATGCGGATACCGATCTCGCGGGTGCGCTGACCGACAACGGACGCGACGAGGCCGTAGATCCCCAACACCGCGAGCAGGAGTGCGAGGGCGGCGAGCGTTCCGATGAGGACGGCGCGGAACCGCTCGGGCGCCATGGACCGCCGGACGCGCTCCTCGAGCAGCCTGGCGGCCACCACGGGAACCCCGCGGTCGAGTGAGCGCACGATGCCGCGGACGCGAGGCTCGAGTGTGGCAGCGTTCGACGACGCGCGCACGAACACCGTCCCGCCGCGCCACCCCCACTGCTCGATCGGGACGTAGAGCTCGGGCTCAGGCGGTGACCAGAGGCTCGACGTGCGTGAGTCCGCCAGGACGCCGACGATCTCCAGTGACCGGTCCTGGAACGTGATCCGCTTCCCGACGGGATTCGCGCCGGGGTAGTACCTGGCGGCGAGCGTCGCGTTGACGAGGGCGACTCCGGGCGCGCCGGCGCGGTCGGTCCGCGCAAGCCCGCGTCCGGCGCGGAGCGGGATACCGAGCGCACTCGCGTACCCGGGTGACACCATCCGTACCTGAATGAACGGCAGGTTCGGCGCGGCGTCCGCGGTCCCTTCCCGGACGAACGAGTCGCCCCATTGGCCGCCGGCAAACGGCGCGAACATGGACCAGCCTACGGCCTGCACGCCAGGGATTCCCTGGAGCGAGTCGAAGAGGGCGTCATAGAACTGCGTCTGGCGCTCCGGCGTGGCATATCGCGCCTGCGGGATGGCGACGTTGAACGTGAAGATGTCACGCGTCTCGAAGCCGGGGCGGATGGCCGTCATGTCAGCGAAGGTGCGAAGCAACACGCCCGCGGCGAAGAGCAGGGCGACGGACGTCGCGACCTGGCCCACGACGAGCCCATCGAGCAGGCGCCGGCGCGAGCGGCTGCCGAGCCCGCGCTCGCTCTCGCGGAGGTCGCGGACGAGGTCGAGCCGGCTGACGCGGCGGGCGAGCGGCAGCGCCGCGAGGAACCCGGCCAACATCGTCGCGCCTAACGCGACAGCGAGCACACGCCAGTCGAGGGTGATCTCGTCCGCGCGCGGGAGCCGTATCGGGTAGACGGCGACGAGTCCTTTGACCAGCGTCCGCGACAGCCAGATGCCGGCTACGCCTCCCAGGGCGGCTAGAGCCAGGCTCTCGACCATCAGCTGGCGTGCGATGCGGCGTGACGCGCCGCCGATCGCCGCGCGGACGGCGAACTCCCGTACGCGGGACTGCGAGTGCGCGAGGAGGAGGCTACCGAGGTTCGCGCAGGCAATGAGGAGCACGGCCGCGACCGCCGTACCGAGCAGGGCCAGCATCGGGCGCACGGGGCCCACGACCGTGTCGCGGAGCGGGACGGCGACGAGGGTTCGCTTGGCGTTCGTAATCGGGTAGTCCCGCGCCAGGCGGCGCGCGAGCGCCTCCAGCTCGACTGACGCACGCTCGACCGTCGCGTCCGGCCGAAGGCGCCCGATCGCGTTCAACTGGACGGAGTAACGGCCGCGCAGGTACGAGTCGTCGGGAATCACGAGCGGTACCCAGGCGGCGATGTCTCCAGGAGGGTACGCCGCCGCGGAGGGCGGAAGCACACCGATGACCGTGCGTGGCCGCCCGTTCACCACCAACGCGCGGCCAACGACCGACGAGTCGCCCGGGAAGTGCGCCGTCCAGAACGCGTGCGTGAGCATGATGACAGCTGGGCCGTTCGGCAGGTACTCGTCAGGCGCGAACGACCGGCCGAGGACGGGTCTGATCTGGAGTGTCTCGACGAAGCCCTGGCCCGCCTGAACGGCGCCAATGCGCTCCGGCTCTCCGGACGCCTCGATCGTTAGGCCGGTATAGTCGAAGAGCGCGAGCGATGCAAGGGAGCGGGTCTCGCGCTGCACGTCCGTGAAGTCGTCGTAGTTCACGGCGATGGCGCCGGGCGCGTTCTCGAACTGCGAGCCAAGGCGTACGAGCCGTTCGGGCGCGGGGAACGGCAGCGGCTTGAGGAGCAGGGCGTCGATGACGCTGAAAACGGCGGTGGTCGCGCCGATGCCGAGCGTCATCGTGGCGATGATCGTGAGCGAGAGCCACGGGCGTCGGGCGGCGGCGCGGAGCGAAAACCGCAGGTCGTCGCGGAGCTGAGTCAGCATGGGGTCTCCCGAGGGAGCGTGTGGCGAGTGGAGGGCCCCCGTGAGGGCGGATCGGAGGCGCGAGACGGCGAGCGGGCCTAACGAGCGAGCGGTCTGCGACAGGAGCCACGCGTTCGCCGTGAGTCGGCCGGATTCGGTGACGCGGGCGGAGAACTCCTCGCCGAGGTCGTCCAGGAGGAACGCGCGCTCGTCAGGCGGCGCGGTGAGTGACAGGAGCCATCGTGAAAATCGGGGGAGGTCGTCACCCGTCGGGGCAGCGCCGTGCGGGTCCATCATGAGCGGCGAGGGCGAGGGGCGAGGGAGAGCCCGTCGAGCATGCTCGTGATGGATGTGGCGGCGTCGCGGATGGCGCGCTCCCCGGCCGCGGTCAGGCGCCAGTATTTTCTCGCCCGGCCGCCGCGCATGGGCAACGGGTCGGAGACGCGCGAGGAGACGAGGCGCTTCTCGGCGAGGCGGACGAGCGCCGCGTACACGGCGCCGATGGCGACGTCGTGGCCGGATCGTCGCTCGATCTCCTGGCGGATGGAGACGCCGTACGCGTCGTCGCCGAGGCGGACGAGGGCAAGCATGACGAGGAGCTCGAGCTCACCGAGGCGGTCGCGGGGCATGGTCAGTCATCGGGAATCGGAGATTCTTCACGAAAGGTGAAGAAATAGACACCGGCATCCGCGCCAGGGTTGCTTGCCCTCTATCCGGACGCCTGCGATTCCTGCTACGCTCGGAATGACATACGTCCCCTTCCATCCGACTTCGCCGCGATCTAGAGTTCGGGCACTCGACCGGGGTGCCGCGCGGACAGTCCGCGACAGGCTGAGAGAGTCCCGTAGAACCTGATCCGGTTCGCACCGGCGTAGGGAGTCGCGAGTGAGCGGACGTCCAGTTCACATCCATTTGCCAGCAGGCGCGGGCCGAGCGAAGGGCTCGCCGCATCTCCGGGTCGCCGAGCGGCTCGTGAGCGCGCGCTGGTCGCGATCCGCCGCCAACGCGATCACGTACGGGATCATCGGTCGATGCCGCCCAAGAGGGCGGTCGTATCTCCTCAGACCGACGATCCCATGCTTCGCTCGCTTCGATTCGCGGCGTTCCTCGCCGTAGCTCCACTCGCCGGGGCGCAGGCGCTCCAGGCGCGTCCCGACACGACCTCACGGACGGACACGACCGACCGGCGCCCGGCGCAGGCGCTCGAGCGGCTCACGATCACTGCCGTGCGGGCGGGCGCCGACGCGCCCGTGGCGCAGACGACGCTCGACCGGGCTCGGCTCGAGCGCGACTACTCGGGGCAGGACGTGCCGCTCGTGCTCCGGTCGGTGCCGTCGGTGACGGCATTCTCGGAGAGCGGATCGCTCCTCAACTACTCGTACATCCGACTGCGCGGGATCGACCAGTCGCGCATCAACATCACGCTCGACGGTGTGCCGCTCAACGAGCCGGAGGACCAGCAGATCTATTTCTCGGACTTCCCCGATCTCGCGAGCTCGATCCAGAGCGTGCAGGTGCAGCGGGGCGTCGGCACGAGCACGTACGGGCAGGCGGCGTTCGGCGGCTCGGTGAACTTCGCGTCGCCGTCGCTCGCCGGGTCGTCGCGGCGCACGACCGTGCAGCTGGGTGGTGGGTCGTTCGGGACGGCGCGGGCGACGGTGGAGGCGCAGACGGGGCAGCTGCCTAACGGGCTGGCGTTTTACGGCCGGCTCTCGGGAATTCGATCGGATGGTTATCGCCGTGGGGCCACGTCGGCGGGGAACGCCGCGTTTCTGAGTGGCGGATATTTCGGGGCGCGCGACATTGTGAAGCTCACGGCGTCCACCGGGCTCGAGCGGAACGGTCAGGCATACAGCGCGGTGGAGGACGCGATTCTGCGGGTCGATCCGCGCTTCAATCCACTCGCCGGGGTCGGCGACCACTATCGCGAGAGCTTCGCGACGCTCAACTACACGCGGCTCGTCTCGGCCGACGCGTCGGTGGGGCTCACGGGGTACGCGTTTCACACGCGCGGGTTCTACGACTACCCGTCGGGGGACGAGTCGCGGCCGCTCCGTTATCGGTCGGCGTCGCGGTGGGGCGGGCTCGTCGCCGCGGCGCACTCGACTCACGGCCAGCCGGGCGGTGTCACGCTCACGCTCGACGGCGGCGCGCACGCGATGACGTACTCCAAGGATCATCGGTTCGACGAGCGCGCGGACCTGGGCTACCCTGCGTACGACAACACGGGGTACAAGACGGAGGCCAGCGCGTTCGGGAAAGCAGCGTTGTCGTTAGGCGCCGTGACTCTCTTCGGCGATCTGCAGGTGCGGACGGCGAGGTTCCGCTACGAGCCGACCGCGGGGTACGGACTCGCCGAGGCGAGCGAGCGGTGGAACTTCGTGAACCCGAAGGCGGGGCTCACGGTGCGTGCGGGCCCGGAGGTGACGCTGTTCGCGTCGTACGGTGCCACAGGGCGGGAGCCGACGCGGGCGGATCTCTTCGCCGGCGCGGACGACGTGACGCCGGACGACGCGCCGGCCTTGCTGCCGCTCACACGCGTGCGTCCCGAGCGGGTGAACGATCTCGAGGTGGGTGCGACGTTCGCGGGCGGGCCGGTGCATCTCACGGTGAACGCGTTCGACATGCACTTCCGCGACGAGATCGCGCGCACGGGTGCGACGACGCCGCTCGGCTACGACATTCGGGCGAACGTCGGAAAAAGCTATCGGCGAGGGGTGGAGCTCGACGGTTCGTGGGCGGTTTCGTCTGCTCTGGACATTGGTGGAACAGCGGCGTTCAACCGGAGCCGCATCGAGCGGTATCGGGACGAGGCGAGCGGGGCGGAGTACGCGGACGTGCCGCCGATTCTGACGCCGGCCTTCGTGGGCGGTCATCGGGTGACGTGGCGGCCGTTGGGGACGGGCGGCCTAACGCTGACGGCGGACGGGCGGTATCAGTCGCGGAGCTATCTCGCGCCGACGGGGGATCGGCGGCTCACGGCGCCGGCGTTCTACGTGCTGGATGGGGGCGTCAGCATCACGGTGGGGGGGAGGACGGTGGCGGTGCAGGGGCGGAATCTTCTGGACCGGTACGCGTACCCGACCGGGGACGTCAGCGGGGAGGGGGTGCCGCGGTACTTCATTCTGGCGCCGAGGAGTGTGGACGTGACGGTGAGGCTCGAGTTCCCGGGGCGGTAAGAGCTGGGAACCGGGGACGGGGAACCGGGAACCGGGACTGCTCGAAGGTCGTGAGTCCCGAGGCAGATCGAGGGACGTGGGCGGGTCTCCGCGCCCGGCTAAACGCTGGGGCTGGAACGGGTTGAAATAGGCTTAGCGGCGGTTAGCTTTCGTGGCTCGCGGCTAGGTAGCTCAGTTGGTAGAGCAGCGGACTGAAAATCCGCGTGTCGGCGGTTCGATTCCGTCCCTAGCCA
>DAINRQ010000149.1:0-7501 GCA_036741775.1 Gemmatimonadaceae bacterium
GTCTACTGACCCTAGTACGGCGCGGATCGCCGGGAGCCGTTAAGGCTCGCTGGTACGCTCGCTGTAATGGCTGACCGACGACCTCCGCGCCGTTCGGTCTGAGAAGGCCACCACGCGTTAGGGCGCGTCGGTGGCCTTCACCGTTTCCACCGCTCGCACGACCATGACCGCCCCAACCGACGCGCTTCGCGCGCAGTTGCACCGCATCCTGAGTTGGCAGGACGCCCACGTTGGATTCGAGAAAGGTGTGCAAGGACTCGCGCCCAAGTTGCGCGGCGTGCGGGTCGAGGGGTTCCCGCACTCCCCATGGGAGCTCGTCGAGCACATGCGAATCGCGCAGCGCGACATCCTCGACTTCTGCCGCGACACGGCGTACGAGGAACCCACCTTTCCCGACGATTACTGGCCCGAATCGCCCGAGCCACCATCCGAGCGGGCGTGGGATGACGCGATCGCCGCGTTCCGCGAGGACCGCGCGGCGCTCGAGGCGCTCGCCACCGATGAGTCGATCGACCTGTTCGCCACCATCCCACACGGTAACGGCCAGACCTACCTGCGCGAGATCCTCCTCGTCGCTGACCATAACGCCTACCACCTCGGGCAGCTCATCGCGGTACGCCGTCAGCTCGGCGCCTGGGACGGTGCCTAACGTCCGCACGAGTGTGACCGGTCGGTCCAGTCGCGGGTTGGGCACGAAAACGAAGTTCACTCACATGAAAATCACAACACATCTGCTGTTCGCGGCGGTCGCGGCGTCGCTCACCGCGTGCGCATCGACAGGCGCGACCTTCCAGAGCGGCGTCGCCCCCAGGTCGTTCGATGAGCCGCCGTTTTACGCTGGTGCTACGGTGCCCGCGGGCGAGCGTCGCATCGCCCACCTCCCCGTTCGCTACCAGCGTGGCGCCGAGCAGGCGCCGCTGTTCGAGCCGGAGGGCGGGAGCGGCACACCTATCGGTGCGCTCGTCGCCGACATGAATCGGTTCCTCGATTCGCTCCAGCTCTCGGTTCGTGTCGTCGGCCCGGCCGAAACGGGCACGGCGCCGAATACCCGCTTCGGCTGCAGCACGGACGCGGCCGGCGATTGCACCGACGAGGGTGAGGTGACGTCATCGAACCGGCAGCTGCACCTCGAGGTCGGACGACCGTCGGCCGACTGGACGGCGTGGCTCGCGACCGCGCTCGACTCTACCGGCGCGAGCGAAGCGGTCGTCATCACACTCGAGCTGGGACAGTACTGGCCGCGACAGAAGGGATTGAGCCTCGCGAAAGAGGTTCGGCTCGGCACCGGATACTCGGTGTCGGTTCCGTGGCTGACGTCGCTCGAAAAGCCCGTCGCGGTCGTACAGCTCACGGGCGCACTCGTCGGGCGCGACGGCCGCGCGATTCGTATCGGCGCCGAAGGATTGATGGCGAAGCGCACGAACATCGCTCTGAGCTCGATCGGCGCGCAGTCGCTCATCTCCGACGAGGACATCGAGAAGTTGCGTACACTGCGTCGCGAGGATCTGGCGGGTCAGCCGCTCGTGTGGCAGACGGCGCTTCGTACGCTCGTCTTCCAACTCACTGGAGGCGCCGGCGGAGCCTGACCGTCATCCCAAGCGAAGCGAGGGATCGCCGTCTTCCCGAGAGAGGGCCGCCCTACCGGGATGACAGCGATTCCTCGACTTCGGCCGCTGCGCGGCCTCCGCTCGGAATGACGACGCCGGACGGCTCGTCCCTGACTGCTTGCGGCGGCGGGTGCGGGCGGTAGCATGGTGGGGACACCACTCACGCACACCCCCACCAACGCCACGCGTGACACCGCTCCACGATTCCTCGGGCATCTCGCGGCGCACATTCCTCCACCTCGCCGGCGCCGGCACCGCCGGCGCGTTCGCGGCAGCCTGCGACCTTGGAGGTGTCAGGGATGCGCTCGCGGTGACGACCACCGGCCGGCTCTCTGCTCGACCCGGCACGCCGACCGGGACGATCAGTTCCGGAGAGCATCGACTCTCGCTCGGGGGCGAGCGTGATGGCTTGCTGTACGTGCCGACGAGCTATGCCGCATCGCGTCCAGCCGCGCTGGTACTGATGCTCCACGGGGCCGGCGGCTCGGCCGCTGGTGCACTGCGGCCATTTCGGGCGCTCGCCGATGACGCGGGGCTCGTGCTCGTCGCGCCGGAGTCGCGCGGCACGACGTGGGACGCGATCCGCTCGACGTACGGCCCCGACATCGCGTTCATCGATCGCGTCCTCGAGTCCGTGTTCAGCCGAGTGGCCGTCGATCCGAGCCGCCTAACGGTGGAAGGGTTCTCGGACGGTGCGACGTACGCCATCGGCGTCGGGCTGACGAACGGCGACCTGTTCAAGCGCGTGATCGCGTTCTCGCCGGGGTTCATTCCGGCGGTCGACCCGCACGAACGCCCGTCGATCTTCGTCTCGCACGGCACGCGCGACCCGATCCTGCCGATCGACCAGTGTAGCCGCCGCATCGTGCCCGAGCTCCAGCGTGCCCGTTACGACGTGCGGTACAAGGAGTTCGACGGCCCGCACACGGTGCCGGTGGAGATCGCGAAGGAAGCGATCGCCTGGATGGCCGGTACGTCGGGCTAGCCACCAGCCTCAGCTAGCAGCCGCCAGCTCCCAGCTGGCCTTCCAGCTAGCAGCCCAAGGCTTGCAATACTGCCCGCCGTATGGATGCCCGTTCGACTTTCCGCCGCGTGTCCGGCCCCGCCGGTGTCGCCATCCTTGGCCTCCTGGCCATTGGCGTCGGAGCCGCGATCAAGACCGGGTTCATCACCGTCGAACGCGGCTCGTCCGGACGCGACTCGACCGAAGTCACCGTCCGCACGGGCGCCGGCGACGTCGACATCCCGGTGCCGTCATCCGCGGACACGACGTTATCGTCCCCGCCTGCCACGCCGCCTGCTCTCCGCAACGTCGATTCGGTCGTCGCCCCGACTGCCGAGGGCGACACCGGAGGCGTTCGTCCGACGACGGAGGAGCTCACCGAGCTCGCCGCGTCGCTGATCGTTCCCGTGGCTGGCGTTCAGCCGAAGGATCTCCTGGACACGTTCGACGAGCCCCGCGGCACCCGCCGCCACAACGCGCTCGACATTCTCGCTCCGCGAGGGACCGCGGTCCTCTCAGCCACCGATGGTCGAGTGCGGCGTCTCCTCACGAGCGCGGCGGGCGGGTTGATGGTGTACGCCTCCGACCCGACCGACCGTTTCGTGCTCATGTACGCGCACCTCGACCGCTACGCCAACGGGCTCACGGACACGACCACGCTTCGCCGCGGCGACACCATCGGCTTCGTCGGTACGTCCGGGAACGCTCCGCCGAACGTCCCGCACCTTCACTTCGCGATCACGCGGACGCGGAATGTGGAGAGGGGCTGGTGGTCCGGGACACCGGTCGATCCGCGGCCGCTCCTTCTGCGCTGATACGGATCGGCTCGACGCTCGCCCAACGGTGGGGGCTCGAGTCATCTTTGCACCGTGGGGCATCCGAAACACCCGGGGCGCACGAGGCGTCGTGAACGAGTTGTAAGTGTGTTGCACGCAATACGTAGGGACCTTGTCTCCGATACGCCCCGCGCTCAGAATCCACTCATGCAGACCCGCCGCCAGTTCGTCGCCGCGCTTCCGGCGCTCATCGTCGCTACGTCGACCGGCGCGCGTAGCGACGTGGCTCGCCCGGTGCCGCTCAGCGATCATCCCGCGCCGCGCCCAGGCATCACGGCGGCCAAGGTGCTCACCCGCAAGCAGCTCGGCGACGAACACGCCGAGGCCGCCCCCGTGTTCGACATGGTGCGCCAGATCCCGCACATCGTTGACGGCATCCGATGCCGCTGCGGCTGCGCGGAGCTCGAGGGAAACTACTCCCTGCTCTCGTGCTACGAGGGCCAGGGGATGGCCGGGCATTGTGAGGTCTGTCAGGGCGAGGCTCGGCTCGCGTATCGGCTGCACAAGCAGGGGAAATCGCTGAACGACATTCGGGCCGCGATCGACGCGAAGTTCGGATGACCCGTCGTCCACGCCGGATGCTGCGCCGCGCGGTCGTCGCTGCGGCGTGGGGTCTCCTCCCATCGCTCGCGTCAGCGCAGGTGATGGCGAGCGAAAAGGGCAGCGTCAGCCAGACGGTCGATGGGACGACCATCACTATCGAGTACTCGCGGCCCGTGGCGCGCGGCCGCACGCTCTTTCCCGACGTCGTTCGATACGGCCGACCGTGGACGCCCGGCGCGAACTGGGCGACGACGATCGAGGTGGACAGGGACGTCCACATCAACGGCAATCCGCTGCCCAAGGGGAAGTACTCGGTGTGGATGATCCCTGGCGCCGACGAATGGACCGTGACGTTGAATCGCGACGCTCGGCGCTTTCACACGCGTCCGCCGAGTGAGGACGACGAGCAGGTGCGGTTCAGGGTGAAGCCCACGACGGGCACGCACATGGAGACGCTCGCGTTCTACTTCCCCGTCGTGACGCGCGATGGCGCGACGCTCGACCTGCACTGGGCAACGACGATTGTGCCGATGCGGATCAAGGTCGAGCCGTCCCGCGTGCCGACGATCGCCGTCGAGGAGCGCGCGATGTACGTCGGCACGTACCGCGTCGTGCCTAACGCCGAGGGCGGCGGGGTGCCGACGATGACGCTCACGGTGACGGACTCGGCGGGGCATCTGCGCGCCCGTGCCACACCGGCGCTGTGGGGCTACGACGAGACGTTCGACCTCGTGCCGGACCGGCGCGACCGTCAGTTCCGCCTGGCGTTCTACCGCGACGGGAAACCGTTCGGCATGGAGGCCGAGGGGGTCATCCGGTTCGAGGAGTCCGGCAGCCGCGCGACAGGATTTGACGTCCTGGCCTTCAATCGGGTGATCGCGCGCGGAACACGCGAGCAATAATTCGCCCCGTTAGGGGTCAGAGTCCTAACGCATCGTTCCAACGCATGCGTGAGCCGAAACTGCGCGACACGAAGACTGGAGCGCGGTTGGAACGGAGAGGACCAGCGAAGACACGGTGCTCGCCACGCGTGCGTCAGTCGGCTCGCACGCTACTGCTCGGATCGACGCGTGCCGCGCGCCACGCTGGAACGAGTGACGCGCACAGGGACACCGTGCCGAGGAACGCGACGACCGCGATGAGCGTGGGGGCGTCGTTCGGGCCTATCCCGTAGAGCAGCGACCTCCGGAGGCGCGTGAGGGCGAGTGCGCCGGCGAGACCAACCGCCACGCCCAGGGCAGTCAGTCGCAGCCCGTCGCTCAGCACCAGCCGGAGCAGCTCACGATGCTTCGCACGAGTGCGAGACGAATCCCGAACTCACGAATGCGTTGCGCGACGGCGTAGCTGATCACGCCATAGAGTCCCATCATCGAGATCAGGAGCGCGACGGCCGCGAACAGCGCCATCATGACGGTACCGACACGCGTTCTGCCTAACGCCGTCGCAACCAGGTCGTCCATCGGCTGGATCCGGTTGATGCCGATATCGCGCCGGGGCGATCCCTACCACCACGTGCGCGGCCCCATCGAGGCCATCGATCGCCCGATAACAGCCGGATCTCCTCCGAACCGGCCACGCCACATGGCATCGCTCAGCACAACGATGGGCGGGCGGCTCGGCAAGGTGTCATCCGGAACGAAGACGCGACCGACCGCGGCACGCACACCAACGGTGCGGAAGAATTTCTGCCGTCACCCGGGCCTGACGCCCTGCCTCGTCAGGCGCGAGCCCGGATCGCACGAGCTCATCGGCCTCGAGCTCGAGGTGCAGTCGCATCTCGTCGTCCATGTCGCGCTCGAGTCGACGGCGCATGACGAGCGTGCGGAGCCGGCGCCCGGCGCGTCTGATCCAGCCATCACGGGTGACCTCGCCGCTCAGGCGCCTTCGAGAACGTGCTCGATCGCGAGCGCGAACCGCCGCCAGCTTTCCTGTTCGGTGACGACCTGCTTCCGGCCGATGGCGGTGAGCTTGTAGAACTTCGCGCGGCGCCCCTCGGGCGAGATCCCCCACTCGGAGGCGACCCAGCCGCGATCCTCGAGCCGGTAGAGCGCCGGGTACAGCGATCCCTGATTCACCTGGAGCACGTCGCGCGAGAGCTCGCGAATCCGCTTCGAGATCCCCCACCCGTGCAGCGGGGCGGGAACGAGGCTCTTAAGAACGAGGAGATCGAGCGTGCCCTGTAGGAGATCGGCGCGATCTGACACCGGAAATCGGGAGTCGGGAATGCCCGAACGTCGCCTGGCCAATGATGCCTCGAGCTTCGACAACACAATACCAATCTTGTTGTCGAAGGTCAAGGTATTGGCCGGACAGGGCGTGTCGGGGCGCTGGACTGACTCGTCAGACCTGTGGGCGACTCGAGCCCCCACCATCGGACGGCTCGCGTCGCTGCGCTGACGACTCCCAATTCCCGATTCCGACTTCCCACAATGTCACGCGCCGGCGCCATTACTCCCGGAGACGTCCCGCGGTTCGACGTCGTGCAGGCAGTCACGCCCGTCGGAACGACGCCGTGCGCCGAGTGCCGCGCGCGCATCGTGGACACGTACTACGAGTGGGACGGGAAGGTGATCTGCGGCACATGTCAGTCGCGGATCGCGACGATCGTCGCCGCGCCTGCCACCGGTGGGTTCGCGCGAGCACTCGGATTCGGACTCGCGGCGGCTGCTACCGGATCGGCGGTCTACTTTGCACTGACTGCGCTCACCGGCTACGACGTCGCGATCGCGATGATCCCGGCAGGATTCGTGATCGGCAAAGCTGTGCGGTTCGGATCGGGGCGACGTGGCGGGCGGCGTTATCAGTGGCTCGCCGCGTGTCTCGCCTACGTCGCGATCGCGAGTACGTACGTTCCGTTCGTGACGTCAGGCTTCGGTGATCGCGCGCCAGCACCGGCGTCGGCGTATTCCCCGGCTCCCCCGCTGACCACCCCGCCGACTGGCGTCGCCCTGAGCACACCCCCATCGACCTCGGCCACATCGATCCCGACGCACCCGGCCCCGGCGTACCTTGCCGCGCTACTGCTCCTCGCGACCGCTGCGCCGCTGCTGGCCGGGTTCAGCAACGTCCCGGGCATCGCGACCACGATCGTCTCGGTACTCATAGCGTGGCGGATGAACCGCCCGCTGCCTGAGGCGATCGCGGGGCCGTTCGAGATTTCGGGGACGCAACACCCTGCCTGATCCTCGCTCCGAGCATCGCGACCTCCGAGCATCACGACCGGTCTCGGGCATCGCGATCGGTCGGGTACGGCAGGAGACAGGATGGACAGGATGGACAGGATGGGCAGGATGGCTCCTCCGCCGTGACGACTCCTCGCACAACTAGCGGGAATTGAAGGGGGAACGGCGGGCCGGGAGGGCGGCCTCCGCGCTTCCTGACTTCGTCATTCTGACTCGCGATGAATCATCCGGCCGTTTCCGGTCTCTTCCGCATCATCGCCGTTCCGACTGGTCGGCCACGCCGGGCCGGAGGCGGGCGAGGCGTTCTCCGCGGCCCTTTCCGCGTTCGCC
>DAINRQ010000149.1:7601-13928 GCA_036741775.1 Gemmatimonadaceae bacterium
AGCGAATCATTCCCTGCGCAGAGCCACCATGGGATCGACGGCGCTGGCTCTGCGCGCTGGGAGCCATACCGCGCCCAATGCGACCGCCGTCAACGCGACGATCACCCCGGCGAACGTCAGCGGATCCACCGCACTCACTTCCACCAGCAGCGAGCGAATGAGGCCGGTCACCGCCAGCGAGCCCGCGACGCCCAGCACGAGACCGAGCGCGACCATCCGGATGCCGCGACTCACCATCAGCCCCGCCACCTGACGACTCCGGGCACCTAACGCCATCCGAAGACCGATCTCGTACGTCCGCTGCGAGACGTCGTACGCGATCACGCCGTAGATGCCGATCCCCGCGAGTAGCAACGCCAGCGCCGCGAACCAGGCCAGGAGCGCCGTGCTGAAGCGGCGGCTCGCCACGGACGCAGCGACGACGTCCTCCATCGTCCGAATCTGCGACACCGGCGTCGCCGGGCTCAGGGCCCGGACGATCTCCCTCACCGGACCAGCAACCATGAGTGGGTCGCCGTCGGTCTTCACCACCAGGTTCATCGTCGCCGGTGTGTAGTACGCACTCCGCCCCGCCTGTGCGTGCGGGAAGTACATCGTGGGCGGCACATCGGCCTGGTAGCCCGCAGACCGAACATCCTTCACGATGCCGACGACCGTCACCCACGGCGCCGACTCGTTGAGCATTTTGATCGTCCCGCCAATGGCGTCCTTCCCCGGCCAGTGCTCCTTTGCCATGGTCTCGTTCACGAGCGCGACGGGCAAAGCGTCCTCGGCATCATTCGCCGAAAATTCGCGCCCGCGCAACACCGGAATGCCTAACGTACGGAAGTACCCTGGTGTGACCTGCTGTGGCATTGCCGACGGCGCCTGCGCCACCGACACCATCGGGGCGCCATCGATGAGGATCGACCAGATGCTGTTCCCCTCGGCGATCGGCAGGTCGCCCACCGCACCGACCGACCGCACCCCTGGCAGTGCCTGCACGCGCTCCGTGAGGTCACGGTAGAACTGCGCTCGCGCTCGACTCTGCCCCGCCGCGTCACTCAGCGAGGCCGGCGGCTCGGGGTAGGACACCCGCATGGCCAACACCCGTTCCGGACGGATCCCGAGATCGATCGATTGCAGCTGCCAGAGACTCCGTATCATGAGACCGGCGCCCGTCAACAGCACCACCGCCAGCGCCACTTCGGCTACCACGAGCGCGCTGCGCACCCTGCCGATTCCCCCGTGCGACGACGTCTTCCCTCCCTGGCGCAAGGCTGCCGCGACCTCGTTGCGCGATCCGCGTATCGCGGGCAGAAGTCCGAACAACACCCCGGTCAGCGTCGTGATGCCCACCGCGAACGCGAGCACCCACCCATCCACCGCGACCTCGTCGAGTCGCGGAATCGACGCCGGTGCGAGCGCACGCAGCGCACGCTCGCCCCACCACCCCAGAGCGACGCCGAGCATCCCGCCCACGACCGCGTAGGTGACACTTTCGGTCAGCGACTGCCGGACGAGCCGCCCCCGCGACGCGCCTAACGCCGTCCGGATCGCAAGCTCCTTGCGCCGCGCCTCACCGCGGGCGAGCAACAGGCTCGCGACGTTCACGCACGCGATGAGCAGCACGAAGCCCACCGCGCCCAGCAGCGCGAGCAGATACGGGCGCGTGCGTCCCATGATCGCGTCCTGCAGCGGCGTCACCGACGCGACGAGGGGCTCATTCGGCTGGTAGAACTGCGGGTAGTCGCGCACCCACTGCTTCGCGAGCGTGTTCATCTCGCTCGCGGCGGCCGCGGCCGTCGCTCCGGGAGCGAGCCGGCCAATCATGCTCAGGTAATGGTTGTTGCGCGTCCACAGCGTGTCGTAGTTGAGCCGAAGTGGCGCCCACAGCGCCGTCTCCGGCGACGGAATCGCGAACCGCTGTGGCATCACGCCGACGACCGTGACTGTTATCCCATTGATCTGCAGGTCGCGACCCACGATCGTCGGGTCTGCCCCGAACCTGCGCGTCCATAGCCCGTGGCTGAGGATGATTGCGCGGCGCGGCGCCCCGTGACGGCGATCCTCCTCGGGGAGGAAGGTGCGGCCAATGGCCGGCGGCACGTTCAGGATCGAGAAGAAACCGTCGGACACCCGCCCTACCGTAACGCGCTCCGGTTCACCCTCGCCCGTCAGCGTCCCGGTCGCCGTCGTGAACGCCGCGAGACGCTCGAATTTCGTCGTCCCGTCGCGGTAGTCGACGAACTCGGGCTCCGAGACGCTGGTGTGCGGAGCCTGATGCTCCACGTGCACGACGCGCTCGACGTCCGGATACGGGAGCGGCCGAAGCAGCACACCGTTCACGACACTGAAGATCGCGACATTCGCCCCGATCCCGAGTGCGAGCGTCGCCAACACGACGGCGGAGAACGCGCGCTTCGCCGCCATTCCGCGGAGCGCGTAGCGAATGTCGCCCAGCAGGGTCGCCAACATGTTTTCGTTCCTCGCGTCGAGTGACGGATCGATCGATCGGGTCCACACATCGCGAACGGCCCTGAACCGCTGCGCCGTTGCGTCTACTCGCTCGAGCGTGGCGCCGGTGAGGACGTCGGCGAGCGCTCGCGCCCATACGCCGACGACGCCTAACGCGCCACGGCGGGCGGCCGAGCGCCTGCGGTCGCGAAAGAATTCGGTCATGTCGCTCCCGAACCGTTCCCGGAAGTCGCGCGGGTACAGCCACAGCAAGAGCCGATACGCGCGGTCGCTGAGGGAAGACCGTTCGCGATCGCTCGTCATCGCGCCGGCTCCGGATCGATGATGTGGCTCGCTTCCGCCGCGCGAACGAGCGCGCGCAACCGCAGCGCCTCGGCGGCCACGACCCGCCGGCCGAGGGAAGTCAGCGCGTAGTACCGGCGGCGCTCGTCGTCGAGGTCGGCGGCGGGTCTCCGGGCGGACTCGGATAGCAGTCCATTAGCGAGGAGTCGCCGGATGCTGCGGTACAGCCCGCCGGCCTCGAGCCGCACCGTCCCGCCGGTACGCTCGGCGATGTCGAGCATTATCCCGTAGCCGTGCCGCTCACCGGCGGCGACGGTCATCAGGATGAGGAACTCGACGGGCTTGAGGGGGAGAAAGGCTTCGGGATGAGTGGTCTTGGGCATATAGGCAAAATGACTATATGCCGTTTGACACTAGCTTCTGTGAAAAGGTTCGTGCGAGACGGTGGCATCCCGGGCGGCCGTTCCCTCCTTCTTTCAGGCCGATTGCGAGACCAGCGCGGCTGCCGCCCGAGTCATCTTCGTCCTCCTGGTAATCCTGTCCATCCCTCTCCTGCCGTTCCCGGACCGGTCGCGATGCCTATGGACGCGATGGTGCTCGGATCCACGGGTTACTGCGCTCGGAGCGCCACCATCGGGTCGACACGCGCAGCCCGGCGCGCCGGGATCCAGCTCGCGAGCAGCGTCACCAACGTCAACGCGATCGCGGCAACAGCAAACACGAGGGGGTCCCCCGCGCTTCCGCCGAGCAGGAAGCCGGACAGGAGTCTCGTTGCCGCAAAGGCCATCGGAAGCCCCACGACAAGGCCGACGCCGGCGAGCACCAGCCCCTGGCGGAGCATGAGACGCATCAGGTCACCACTCCGCGCGCCAAGAGCGGATCGGATCCCGATTTCACGCGTCCGCTGAGCAACCGCGAACGCAACCACGCCGTAGAGCCCAACTGCCGCAAGCAGCAGCGCCACCACGCTGAACGCGCCGAGCATCCCGGCCGCGATGCGTTGCGGAAGGAGCGATGTGCCGACGTGCTCCTCGAGCGTCGACGCACGCTCGGAGAGCCAATCCGGCGCCGCCGCCGCGACCTCACGTCGTACGGCCGGCGCCAGACCCCGCGGCTCGCCCGTCGTGCGCACGAGCATCGTTATGCCGCTTGGCTCCTGCAGCTGAGGGAAGAACATGTACGGCCGCGAAGACTCGGAGACCGACAGGTACTTCCCGTCGCGCGCCAGGCCGATCACTTCCATCCACGGTCCCTGCTCTCCGCGCGTGCTCAACCGCTTGCCGATCGGGTCGGCGTCTCCCCAGAACCGCCGTGCGAAGGTCTCATTCACCACGATCACGCGTGGCGCGCCTTCGCGATCCGCATCGGTGAACCCGCGACCTCGGACGAGCGGCACTTCCATCGTCTCGAAGTACCGCGGCCCGACCATGGAGAAGTGGAACTCCATGTCCTCCCCTTCGCGCGGCTCGTAACCCTGCACCCGAACGCTGCGGCGCGATGCGCCGAGGCCGAGTGGGACATCGTTCGCCCAGCTCACTGCAGTCACGCCGGGAAGCGCCGCGACGCGATCGCGCACCGCGAGCGCCACCTGCTGCGGGCTGACGCGCTGCTCCTCGCCCGGACGCGGCGAGATGTCGACCAGCAGCATGTTGTCGACGCGGAACCCTGGATCGATCGACGCCGCCGCGCGAAGCGTTTGCGTGAACAGTAACGCGCCAACCACGAGGAGCAGCGACAACGCGACCTGTCCCACGACCAGCGCGCCCTGCAACGAGAACCGGCGGCCGCCCAACCTCAGCGCAGGACTGTCGACCTTGAGCGCGGTGACGACGTCGGCGCGACTCGCGCGCAGCGCTGGCGCGAGCCCGAAGACCACCCCCGTCACGATCGTCACCCCCAACGTGAAGCCGAGTACCCGTAGGTCCGGCGTGAGGTCGAGCCCCACGGGGACCGGCAGCGGCAACGAGAACGACATCAGCGCGCGCAACGCCCAGAACGCGATGGCGGCGCCGACGATACCACCTAACGCCGCGAGCAACACGCTCTCTGTCAACATCTGCCTGACGACGCGTCCTCGGCTCGCTCCGAGGGAGACGCGGATCCCGACTTCCTTGAGGCGCCCGGCAGCGCGCGCGAGCAGGAGCCCGGCCACGTTCGCGCAGCACACGAGCAGCACGAGCGCGACGGTGGCCATGAGCAGCGCGACGAAGCCCATCGCCGGCCCGCGCACCTGCGGCGGCACGCGCGTCTGGCTCTCGGGAAGCAGCGTGATACGTCGGCCCTGACGGGTGACGTCGATCCAGGCGTCCGGATAGGCGGCAGCGAGCTGGCGCGCGACGACGTGCATGCGGGTCTGCGCCTGGTCGATCGTCACGCCGGGCTCGAGGCGAGCGTAGACGAATGAGCCGCGGTCGCCGCGTGAGGTGAGCCACGAGTCGCCCATGCCGATGGCCGATCCGAGCGCGGCAGGCACCCACACGTCCGTCACGAGCCCACGCAGCGAGCCCGCGAACCCCGGCGGCGCGACACCCAGGATCGTGAAGTCGCGCGCGTTCACGCGGAGCGGCTTCCCGACGATCGCGGCGTCGCCCGCGAACCGTCGCTGCCACAACGCGTGGGAGATGACGACGACAGGCTCGCCTCCAGGCGCTCGTTGCTCGACACTGAACCACCGACCAGCCGCGGGCTGGACGCCGAGGACCTGGAAGTACTGGTCGGTGACGATCTCGATGGCCACGCGCTCGAGGTTGTCATCCGCGCCCACGGCACCCGGCCGCGGGGCGAACGCCATCACCCCGCTGAAGACGTTCGTCTGTTTCGCGAACTCCTCCACATCGAGCAGTGACGAGCTGCCGTACGGCGGCCCACTGAAGTCACTCGTGTAGACGCCAACGAGGCGTTCCGGTTCGCTGACCGCGACCGGCGGCCGGAGCAGGGCCGCGTTCACGAGCGTGAAGATCGCCGTGTTCGCGCCGACGCCGACGGCGATCGTGAGCACGGCAGCGAACGCGAACCCGCGGGAACGAAGAAGCCGGCGCAGAGCGTACCGAACGTCGAAGTTCATCGTGGGATCCTCACAACAGGGAACCCGAAGGTGCGAAGAGCGGAGTGCGAACGGCGGAGTGCGAACGGCGGGCGTGCGAAGGGCGAAGAGCGGGCCGGTCGGAACGGCGACGGCGCGGATGGCGCGGAAACGGCCGGATCCGCAGCATCCCCCTCATCCCCTCACCCGTTCTCCCCTCCGTTCAGGATACCGGTTTCTCCCTTCTGGATGCCAGCTACGGGACCAACCCCTCGGTTTGTTTCGCCCGGCGGGCCGATCCGGGCTCGAGCCGAGCTACCGATTCCCGATTCCCGACTCCCGATTCCCGACAACAGGCGCCAGCAGCTTGTACATCACCGGCGTCACCAGCCGCGACAGCACCGTCGACGAAACCAGGCCGCCAATGATCACCCACGCGAGGGGCGAGTAAAGAGACGAGCCCTGAAGCGCCAGCGGCAGTAACCCTCCGATCGCTGTCAGCGTCGTCAGCACAATCGGCACGAAGCGCACCTCTCCAGCTCGCTGGATCGCGTCATCCAACGCCA
>DAINRQ010000150.1:0-13812 GCA_036741775.1 Gemmatimonadaceae bacterium
GCGCGCATGCCCTTGTGCGGTTCGCCCACGAGCCAGCCACGCGCGTTCTCGAAGTTCATGACGCAGGTGGCGTTCGCCTTGATCCCCATCTTGTGCTCGATGGCGCCGCACGTGACCCCGTTCGACGGGCCGGCGACGCCTTCCTCGGTCGGCAGTCGCTTCGGCACCAGGAAGAGGCTGATCCCCTTCGTGCCCGCGGGCGCATCAGGCAGCCGAGCGAGCACGAGGTGAATGATGTTGTCGGTCAGGTCGTGCTCGCCCGCCGAGATGAAGATCTTCGTGCCGGTGACGAGATACGCGCCATCGCCCGCGGGCACGGCGCGTGTGCGGATCAGTCCGAGGTCAGTGCCGGCGTGCGGTTCCGTGAGACACATCGTGCCGGCCCATGAGCCGTCCACGATCTTCGGCAGGAAGCGTCGCTTGAGCTCCTCGTCGCCCCACCGCACGAGCGCGCCGACGGCGCCGTGCGCGAGCAGCGGGTACATGCTGAACGAGAGATTCGCCGAGCAGAGCATCTCGTCGAGCACGACGCCCGCGACGTGTGGGAGTCCCTGGCCGCCGAACTCGGGCGGCGCGACCATGGCGGGCCAGCCGCCCGCGCGATACGCGTCGTACGCCTCCCTGAAACCCGCGGGAGTGCGCACGACGCCGTTCTCGTAATGACACCCCTCGGCGTCACCGCTCTGATTGAGGGGCGCGATCACTTCCTCGCACAGCTTCGCGGCTTCCTCGCGGACGGCGGCGAGCAGGTCGGGCGTTGCGTCCGCATACCCGGGCAGCGACGCGAGCTGCCCGACGTCCAGCAGGTTTTCGAGAACGAATCGAATGTCAGCGAGTGGAGCTTTGTACGACGGCATCAGGACCTCATACGAAGACGGACGGTGCGGTCAGTGAATGAGTGTGGGTGTCTGGCGGGCTCGCTAGCGAATGGAAGGCCCCCTTTCGGGAGCCTGAATCCAAGTAGTGAGTAACCAGTCGTGAGTAACCAGTAGTTCAGTAAACGACTGAACTACCGGCTACTCTTTACTGGCTACTCACTACTTGGATTCCTCTTCCCGATAGAGGGCTCCCGCCCCCGCGACCAAGCCGGCCCGTCGCACACACTCATTCACTGGCCGTCCATAACGTGTTGACTGTCGTAACGGCGTAGCCGTTACCCCACAGCCGGACCTGGCGCCGGAGCGGGGAAGAGCTCCTTCGCCGCGGCGTGGGCGATGATCTCCCGCGCCCGCGCCACGATTTCAGTCGTGGATGGACTCGCCGCGAACATCGCCTCGGCTCGCGCGCGCACTTCCGCGACTGTCGGGAGGGGGTGCGGCAGATGCGGCAGGTGCGGCAGATGGATCTGCTGAATTGCGGCCACGAACTCATCCGCCTTGAGCTGTCCGGCAGCCGCACGGGCCTTGAGATCCTGCACGGCGGGCGATGCCGCCGCATGCGCGATCGCCTCACGGACGCGCGTGGCGATCGGTTCGGTCGAGAAGCTCGCCGCGAGCTGATGCGCGACCTTCTCGACGACCGCGCGGCCCAGCCGCCGCTCGTTGCGCACGACATCCTCGGGCGGCGTGCCGAGCTCCCACACGACGCGCACCCACGAGAGCGCGGTGAGCACGTAGAACGTCGGGTCGAACTCGTACCAGCGGAATCCCTGGCGCGTCGACCGCTGATACGCGTGATGGTTGTTGTGCCACCCTTCGCCTAACGTGATGACGGCGAGCCACCAGTTGTTGCGCGAGTCGTCACCCGTGACGTAGCGCTGCGACCCGTGCACGTGCGCGAGCGAGTTGATGAAGAACGTGCCGTGGTAGAGCAGCACCGTGCTCCAGAAGAACCCGACGATCAGCCCGGGCCACCCGCCAAGGAGGAAGCACGCGACGGCGAGCACCGCCGCCGGCATGTACTTGTGTCGGTTGAGCCAGACGAGCTCGGGGTACTTCGTGAGGTCAGGGACCGAGTCGAAGTCGGTGTGTTCGTCACCGTGCTTCGGATCGAAGATCCATCCGACGTGCGAGTAGAGGAACCCGCGCATGCGCGGCGAGTGCACGTCCATGTCGGTGTCGGAGTGCCGGTGGTGATGGCGATGCTTCGCTGCCCACCACAATACTCCGCGCTGGGCCGAGCTCTGTGCGAGGAAGGCGAGCACGAACTGGAACACCCGGCTCGTCTTGAACGAGCGGTGGGAGAAGTAGCGGTGGTAGCCGGCGGTCGTCCCGAACATGCGCACGACATAGAGCGCGATGCAGGTGATGACGGCGCCCGTCGTGACGCCCGTCCAGATCGCCGCGAGGCAGGTGAGATGCACCAGGACGAACGGAATCGCCGCCGGGTAGATGATGTCGTCGTGGAATTCCTGTTCGTCGGTCAAATGAGTGTCCAGTGATGGTGTGTCGGCGCGAGTCACGCCGGAACCGGCTGCCTGACGAGCGCGTCGAGCGTCGCGAGGGTGCGCTCGGTGTCGAACCGCGTCGGGTCCGTCACGATCTGTAGCGCACAGCCATAGAGGAAGCTGGCGATGACATCCGCGAGCCCTTCCGCGGACGTATGCACATACCGCTCCGGATGTGCGTCGATAGCGGCCTGGGCCTCGGCCACGAATGACTCGCGATAGAGGGTGAGTGCACGGCGAATCTTTCGTCGAACGACTGGATGGCGCGTCCCCAGCACCCAGTAGTCGAAGAAGAGCTCGACGCGTTCGCGCTCTCGCGGCAGCCGCCGCACGGCCAGGGCGACCGTTCCGGTGAGTCGTTTCGCCGGATCATCGGCCTCGATACCGTCGTTCGATCCGCCGCGCTGGGCGCGCGCGATCGTCCGATCGAGCAACCAGTCCAGCAGGGCGACGAGCAGGTTGTCGATGGACTCGAAGTAGAAGAAGACGAGCCCGCTGCTGACGCGCGCTTCGGCCGCGACGGCGCGGGCGGTGACGCCGCCGAGCCGCTCGCGGGCGGCGATGGTGTAGGCGGCGCGGAGGATGGCGTCGCGGCGTTCCTCTTCGGGTTGCTTCGGGCCTGGCACGCTCGCTCCCCCGTCAGCCGGTCGTATTGATCACTTGATCAATGTAGTCGGCGGCCATTGATCATACAATCAATGACGACCCGCGTCGCCCTGGGGGCACGTGCCTGGTACGTCAGGAAACAGGGCTGCGAGCGGGGTGGACGGCGCCAGGGCTCGACCGAGACAACGAGCGGAGCGGCCGACACGTAGCTATCATCAAGGCCTCACTCCGCTTGCCACTCAGGGACCCATGCGACCGACTACGATTCTCACCGCCTGTTCGCTCGCCGCGAGCCTCGGTGCCCCCGCGCTCGCGCAATCCGGCAACGCCACCTCGCCCGCCGACTCGGCCAACGACCCCGTGCGTACGCTCGTGAGTCGTCTCGACCTCGAGCGCTACAAGGCCACCATCAAGGGACTCACGCAGTTCGGTGACCGGCGGCAGGGCACGGAGCGTAACCGGAAAGCCATCGACTGGATCGAGGCGCAGCTCGAGAGTTACGGGTGCACGAACACCGAGCGGCTCAAATACGAGTACAACCCGCCAGCACAACAGCAGCGCACCCTGACGGCAGCCGACAGCGCCGCAATCGCGGCGCGTCGTGCGGCAGCGGCGCGCAACACGCAGGCGTCAGGCGGTGGTCGCTATCGAGGAGTCCGTGCTCGAACGGGAGTGAACAACGACTCTCTCCGCCAGCCCGACCCGCGGCTGCGCGCGCTCAATGCCGAGCCGACGACGCCCGGCCCGCGTGAGCAGGTCTATTGCACGAAGGTCGGCACCACGCGCCCCGACGAGATGTACATCATCGGCGGCCACATGGACGGCCACGGCTGGGGCGAAGCCGCGAACGACGACGGCTCCGGCACGGCGATCGTGATGGAGCTCGCTCGCGTCTTCAACTCGCCAGACGTCACCACCGAGCGCTCCATCCGCTTCATCCTCTGGAACAACGAGGAGACGGGGCTCAACGGCTCGCGCGCCTACGTCGCGCAACGTCAGGCACTGCAGGGACAGGAGTCACCGGCGGGGTCGGGCAAGTACCCGGAGCCCAAGTGGCTCGGCATGATCCAGCACGACATGATGATGTTCGATCACGGCATGCCGCGCGCCGACGGCACTGTGAGCCCGGAGCAGCGTCCGGAGGCGGACGTGAACATCGAGTTCCAGATGAACTCGAAGATGTCGGAGGCGTCGCAGAAGCTGGCATGGGCGCTCCACGCGGCGAACGGGAAGTACGCGACCGACTATCCGGCGCAGGTTGGGCCGCACATGACCAACACGGACAGCGCGCCGTTCCAGGACATCGTGGCCGCGGTCAGCCTGCGCGAGAACGAGCGCGGCCGCGAGATCGGTGCGGGGTGGGACCCGCACTGGCATCAGCCGACAGACGTGTTTTCGACGTTCAGCGACAAGGACTTCAGGCTCGGGCTCAACGCGGCGCAGACCACGCTTGCTGCCATCGCCCAGCTAACTGGAGCAACAGTCAAGAAGTAACACTCCTGCGCGCGGGCCGGTCGGGACTACGATCGAGCGGATGACGAGGAAACGGCCGGATCGTTTTCTCATACTCCGCAATTGGCGGCGCAATTCGCGGCGTGTGCTTCACGGTGAAGGTGAGGGTCCCGGGGATGGCCGCCGTCTACGTCGGATACATGCGGTGGTACGACTACACTGGCAGTATTTACCGTCGAGGTTCGAGCCCTGGAGGAAGTGGATCCGGTAGTCGGGGCTGGGCGTACAGTTTGACAGGTACGCAGTACCGGAACGGTGAAGGAGAGGGCGAGGATTGGAACGACGCCCTCGACACATGGCTCGGAGGCGGCGGCTGCACTGTCGGCTGGGAGATATGGGTGGACAATGACCAGGTATGCGACGCCCACGGTAACGCCACCTGAAGGAGCCTGGTGAGTCTCCCGTTCTCGGACGAAGAGATCCGGGCGGCCGTCCGTCTAATTGGAACGGACGACGAGGCGGAGGCTGCTGTGCTCGGCGTCCGCCTGGGCGTCGCGGACGGGCCCGGGTCACTCACACAAGACACGCTCATCCTCCTCTCCCTGCTGTCCGACGATCTCGCGCGTAGGGTGGATGAGTACCGAGCGCCAGGGCGAATGGCGCGGCCCCTCGAATCCGAAGTCGAGTGGCTGCATCGGCGCGACGAGATTCACCGGTACGTGACTATGCGAAGTGATCGCTAGAGCGTACCGCGAACCAATTAATTAACAGCCACCAGAGTAGTTCTTGTAGTCCAGCGAGTGCTACGCACGCTCCCCATCGATGATGTAGGGCCAGACACTCCAGTGCCGGTATCCGCTAATACGCCGCTCGGCCGTCCAGCCGCGCGACACGAGCTCCGCGCCAAGCAGTCCGCGAAAAACTCCGTGTGTCACGACCACGATGTTTCGGTGTTCGCGCATCACGTCCTCGAGCCAGTCCACCGCAGCGCTCACGCGCTCTCGCTCGGCGGGTTCGATCGAAATCCGCCGCGCAGCGCGTGTGACCCACTGCAGATGTATGGCGACCGCCCACACGGCGAGCGGCCAGCGCGCGGGCAGCCACGTCGGGATATCGAGCGCCCACTCTCGCAGTAGCGGCGAAATGCGCACCTCGCGCCCGGCGGCGAGCCGTTCGGCCGACGCTACGGCGCGTGCGAGGTCGCTCGCGATCACGAGATCGGCGCGAGTGGCCTCGCTCACGAGCGCTGGCGGTGGCATGCTCGCCGCAATGATGCCAGCGGCATCGTAGCCCTCGCGCCAGCGATGCACGCCGGCAGCGTCGACCCATCGTTCCGTGGGCACATGCGCCGAGCGGCCGTGACGCACGAGGAGGATGCGCGATGGCGTTCGCGGGCCCGTCTCACTCACGCACGGCGGCCCTCGTTGACGCATTTCCGGCAGCGCAGCTCGGTCCCGAGAAAGCGCGCCCGACCCTCGGGGGTGATGACCCACGGGCGGTTCTGCCACGGCGGGTCATGGCGCACGTGCTGGCCGTGGCCGCACTCGAGCTCCGCCACCCAATGTCCTTCCTCGTCGGTGTGAAAGCCGACGATGCGGCGCGGGATCGCCTCCGCGGACGAGTCGGATCCGTTCATGGCGACTCTCGCCGGCGCAGGTGCGCTCCGGGTGGCTGCGGTGGGTCGTCCGGCCGCCACCAGTCGTCTGGCGCCGCGGGAGCCGGCTGGTCCGTACTCACGTTGTCCCGTCGGATCTCTGCATAGATGAAGTCCTCGGACGCGACCGGCGAGCCCGCGAGGCGGCGCAGCATTGCGAGCTGGCCCGCGTGGGTCATGGCATCGGAGAGCGGCCCCTGCAGAAACTGCTGGTCGCTGATGCGCGCGGCGAGCGAGCCATCGGCGAAGTCTGCACTCAGCGCGGCCAGCGTGTCGTGGAAGCGAACGATCTCCTCGGCGAATGACACTCGCGGGGGCGTGAACGTGCCGCCGCGCAGCATGGTGCGCGCGTAGCCGATCACACCCGTCATGTGCCACAGAAGCTCGTGCGGCGTGCGCGACGTGGGCCCGATGCGAAAATCGGCGAACGACGCCGGGGCACCGCGCAGCGCCTTCTGCGCCCGGTACGCGAGCGCGGCGAGAAAATGCTGAAGCAACTGGCGGGTTTCGGTCACCTTGCGTGTGCGTCAGACGTCCAGATGGTGCGATCTCAGGAAACTACCCGAATCTCAGCCAATCCCCGAGTCGCTGCCCTGTGAGCCGCGTTACATACGATTCGGTCACGCGACACCATCGTTTGCGCCTTCTGTGACCGTTCAAATCGGCGTACTCGGATGCGGCGGCATCGCTCGTGCCGCGCACCTCCCATCGCTTTCGCGGATGGGGGACGTGCGCGTGGTCGCAGTCGCCGACGCCGACCCGGCGACGCTGGGGGTCGCGAAGGCCCTCGCACCGACCGCCCAGGCATTCGCGCACTACCGGGATGTGCTCGACATGCCTGACGTGGACGCCGTCGTGATCGCGCTCCCGCCAGCGCTCCATGCTGACGCCGCGATCGACGCCCTGAACCGCGGACGCCACGTCTATATCGAGAAGCCGCTCGCCACGAGCCTGGCCGATGCGCGCCGCGTGGTGGCCGCGAGCGAGGAGGCAGCGCGTAACGCGGACGCAGCCCGGCGGCCAGTGGCGATGATGGGCTTCAACTATCGTTGGAATCCGCTCATTCAGCAGGCGCGCGCGCGGATCGCCGCCGGGGCAATTGGAAAACCTGTAGCGCTGCGAACCGTCTTCTCGACCGCCACGCGAGAACTGCCGCACTGGAAGCGACGCAGGGACGCCGGGGGCGGCGTGCTGCTCGATCTCGCCGTGCACCACATCGATCTCGCTCGATTCCTCACGGGCGCCGAGATAGCGACGGTTTCCGCCGAGCTGCGGTCCATGCGTACCGAGCACGACACCGCGCTCCTGCAGATGGGGCTCACGAACGGCGTCACGGTGCAATCGATGTTCTCGCTTGCCGCAGTGGACGAGGATCGGATCGACGTGTATGGCACCGATGCGAAGCTGAGCATCGACCGATACCGATCGCTCCGTGTCGAGGCCGTGCCAGCCGCTGCCGGCGGAGCAATCGGCTTCGCGGTGACGCGCTTCGTCGCCGAACTCGCGGCGCTGCCGTATGCGGTCCGCAAGATGAGGGCGCCGCTCAACGATCCGTCGTTCACGATGGCGCTCGAGGCGTTCGTGCGCGCCGTACGCGATCCCGCTGCGGTGACGTCTGACGTGACCGACGGGCTCCGCGCGGCCGCCGTGATCGAGGCGGCGGAATCGTCCGCGCGCAGTCAGCGTGTGGTGACGGTCGACGGCGTCACGGCGCCCGGAGCCGTGGCCGTCGGACCTGCCAGTGACCGAGCCCATGCCTGACGACGCACAGAGCACCGCGCCCACGCCCGAGCTCTCGGTCGTCCTCATCACGCCCGACTCGTTCGACACCATCCGACGCACCATCTCGTGCGTGGTACGGCAGAGCGTGCGAGACAGAATCGAGCTCGTCATCGTGGCGCCAGCAGGCGCCACCATCGACATCGACCGCGAGCTCGTCGCGCCGTTCGCGGGCGTTCAGGTCGTTCGCCTCCCGTCGCTGACGCCTACAGGTCCCGCACGCGCGGCGGCCATTCGCGCGGCGCGCGCGCCGATCGTCGCGTTCGGCGAGGAGCACTGCTTTCCCGCGGACGGCTGGGCCGAGGCGCTGCTCATGGCGCACCAGGGTGATCACGCCGCCGTGGGGCCCGCCATGCGCAACGCGAACCCCGAGACGATCGTGAGCTGGGCCGACATCCTCATTGGCTACGGCCCGTGGCTCGCGCCGGTGGAGCGCGGTGAGCGAGACTTCCTGCCCGGTCACAACACCAGCTACAAGCGCGCGGTGCTCCTCGAGTATGGTGAGGCGCTCGACACGTTGATGGAGGCGGAGACGGTCCTCATGTGGGACCTCGGGCGGAAGGGTCATCGACTCTTGCTCGAGCCTGCCGCCCAGACGGCCCATACGAACTTCGGGTTCTGGTCATCGTGGGTGCGGGTGGCGTTCCTCAGCGGCCGAGCGTTCGCCCATACGAGATCCGGGCAGTGGTCGCTGCCGCGGCGGCTCGCGTTCGCGGCGGCGTCACCGCTCATTCCTCTGGTGCGGCTGGCCCGCACGTTAGGCCACGTGCGGAGAATCCGGCGCGGGCCGTGGTTCGTCGTCCGGGTCGTCCCGACGTTGTGCGTCGGGCTCATGTTCGATGCGGTCGGACAGATGATCGGGTATGCCGCCGGTCCTGGCACCGCGCACGAGCGCCTCGCGACGTTCGAATGGCACCGCCTGAAGCACACGCCCCCCAGCGACGCGCTGCCAGCCTGACCGTCGCCCCGCGTTCGTGACCCACGACACGAACATGTGTAGCTCGGCCGCGGCGGCTGATGCGCCGATGCTTCAGAACTGTGTGCGCGAGCCGATACCTAAGAAAGGAGGGCATCCGCCGCGATGTCCCGTGTGGCGGTTCTACCCGCTCGCTTCATCACCTTTCCGGACGTATCGGCATGGCAGGCACTCCACAGGCACTCGCGACCAACGCCAACCGGCGCAAGGCTTGGTCGTTAGGCAGACTGCTCGGAGCCGCGATCGCGGCGCTCCTGCTCGCTCCCGACACGGCCGAGGCGCAGACACTCAACTTCCGGCAGTACACCGGAGCCGAAGGCCTGCCGCAGGCCCAGGTCATGGGAATCCGCCAGGATTCGCACGGCTACATGTGGTTCGGCACGTATGGGGGACTCAGCCGGTTCGACGGCGCGGTGTTCCGCACGTACACGAAGGACGACGGCCTCTCGGCGAACGCCGTCTTCGACATCGGCGAGCACCCTGACGGGCGTCTGTTGATCGCGACCTCCGGCGGGCTGTGCATCAAGACCCGGAACGGGTTCGACTGCCTCCGGCAGGCCGACGGTCTCGTGAGCGATAACGCGCGCAACATCGCGCTCGACGCGCGAGGCGGCATCTGGGTCGGAACGCTGCGCGGGCTGTCGTACTACGCGGACGGGACATTCCGCAATTACACCACGGCGGACGGACTTCCCGCCGAGCGCATCATTCGCGTCGTTGTCGATTCGTCAGGCCGTGTCTGGGCAGCGACCCCCAGGGGACTCGTTCGCCGGGCGGGCGACCGCTTCGTCGCCGACACACAGCGACTCCCCGGCGACACGCTCGTGCACTTCATCGCGCCGGCACACGGTGGCGTGCTCATTGGCGTCGAAGGCCACCTCTACGTGCGACGCGGTGACGACGTCACCGCCGTGGCCGAGGGCGCCATTCCGCGCGGGACGGCGTTCGTCGATGGCGCAGTGGACCGCGAAGGCACGATCTGGGTCGCCACGCGGACCGGCGTCCTTCGCATCATCGGGGATCAGGTCGACCGCATCGGCACGAGGAACGGTCTCCTGTCGGAGATGGTGCTTCGCGTCATGGTCGACCGCGAGGGCGATGTGTGGTTCGGCACGGAGAGCGGCGCGAGCAAGCACGTGCCGGGTCCGTTCCGGACGTACTCGACGACCGAGGGGCTCCCCAGTCCGTTCGTGCGCGACATGGCGGCGGACGCGCAGGGTCGCATGTGGCTCGGCACGCGGCTGGGCGTGGCGATTCGCGACGGCGAACGGTTCCGCCCGCTCCCGATGCCGGGTGCTCCCGACGGGCGCATCTTCGGGATCGCGCGCGAACCTAACGATGGGATGCTCGTCGGGACACGGCGCGGACTCGTGTGGTATCGGGATGGGCGCGTCACGGTCTACCGCGAGGCCGAAGGACTGCCGGGTGAGGCCGTCTACTGCCTGCTCCCCGACGGCAAGGGCGGCGTGTGGATCGGCACCGAGCGTGGTCTCGCGCGCTGGGAGAACGGACGCATCACGACCGTCGGACCCGCGGAGATCACGAGGCCAGGCGTCATCTCGATGGCGCTCGACCGCGCTGGTCGCCTCTGGCTCGGCCGCATCGCTGGTGGAATCGCCATTCTGCACGGGGACTCGGTTCGCGTGCTCGGTCCGAACGAAGGCGCGACCGATCAGACGATCTGGGATCTGCAGCCCGATACGCAGGGCCGCATCTGGGCGGCAACGAATGGCGACGGCGCGTTGCGGGTCGACGGCGATAGCATACGACGCTTTACGACGCGCGACGGTCTCGCATCGAACTTCATCTGGCAGATCCTCGGTGACTCGCGCGGTGGCGTGTGGCTGTTCGGCAATCAGGGACTCGACCGCTTCACAGGCGAGCAGCTGAGTCACTTCGGTCGTGGGCACGGCCTCGTCGAGCTCGAGGGCAGCGCAAGCGCGTCGTTCGAGGACGCCGAGGGCAACCTCTGGTTCGGAACCGGCGCGGGAGTGGTGCGATACACGCCCGGCCACGAGGTGTCCGCTCGGATGCAGCCGCCCATCTTCATCGAGGGCGCAACACTCGACGGCGTGCCCCTCGCGCTCGGAGACTCGACCGATGGGTCGAAGCTGAAACGCGGCGTCGTTCGCATCCGCTTCTCATCACCAACCTTCCGGGATGAGTCTGCGGTTCGCTTCCGCTATCGCCTCGTGGGGCTGACCAACGCATGGTCCGAGGCGGAGGCCGACCGCAGCATCACGTACGCGGGGCTCGCCCCGGGCGCGTATCGCTTCGAAGTCACCGCGCTGAACGGTGCCGTGCGCAGTGCGTCGCCGGCAACGGTGGAGTTCGAGATCCTCCCGCCGTACTGGCAGAGCTGGTGGTTCCGCGCGCTCGCCGTCCTGCTCGTGTTAGGCACCGCGGTTGCGGTTCCCGTGCTGCGGGCGCGCGCGCTCGAGCGTGAGCGGCGCCGACTGGAAGCGCTCGTTGCTCGGCACACGCGCGATCTCGCCGAGAAGAACACGTCACTCGAAGCATCCAACCGCGACCTGGAGCACTTCGCGTACGTGGCCTCGCACGACTTGCAGGAGCCGCTGCGGAAGATTCAGGCATTCGCCGATCGGGTGATGAAACAGTACGCGCCGCTGCTGGACGACCAGGGGCGCGACTACCTGAAACGCATGACCGGCGCGGCCGCGCGCATGCAGCGTCTCATCGACGCGCTACTCAGCCTCTCGCGGGTGACGACGAAAAAGCGCGAGAACGAGATGATCGACCTCGTTCCGCTCGTCCACGAGGTCCTCGGTGATCTCGAGTACCGGATTCAGTCCACCGGCGGACGCGTCACGGTTGGCGAGTTGCCACGGCTCGAGGGCGATCCCGTGCAGATCCGGCAGATCTTTCAGAACCTCATCGGGAACGCGCTCAAGTTCCACAGGCCGGGCGTGCCGCCGGTCGTGGAAGTGTACGCACTCCGACGCGCGCCCGGATTGGCGCAGATCTACGTCGTGGACAACGGCATCGGCTTCGACACACAGGAGACCGAGAAAGTGTTTCTGCCGTTCCACCGACTGCACGGTCGATCGGAGTACGAGGGCACCGGCATCGGCCTGACGATCTGCCAGAAGATCGCCGAGCGCCACGGCGGCTCGATCCACGCCGAGAGCACCCCCGGGACGGGGTCCCGGTTCATTCTGACTATCCCCGCTCAGGAACGCATTGGAGCTCGTCATGCTGCGTGATACCTCCGACTCCATCACCATCCTCATGGCCGACGATGATGCGGACGACCGCATGATGGCCCAGGATGCGATGCGAGAGAATCGTCTCGAGAACAGCTTCCGGTGCGTCGAGGACGGCCAGGAGTTGATGGACTACCTGACCCGAACCGGTAAGTACGCCGAAGAGCACGCGCCGCGTCCGGGACTCATCCTC
Source organism: Gemmatimonadaceae bacterium (assembly GCA_036741775.1). GTDB lineage: Bacteria > Gemmatimonadota > Gemmatimonadetes > Gemmatimonadales > Gemmatimonadaceae > JAJKIV01. The sequence goes on from DAINRQ010000150.1 coordinate 12,271, forward strand.
CTCGACCTCAACATGCCGCGGAAGGATGGGCGGCAGGCGCTGCGCGAGATCAAGGGCGATCCGGAGCTGCGCCGCATTCCCGTCGTGATCCTGACGACGTCGAAGACCGAGGAGGACGTGCTGCGGTCCTATGATCTCGGCGCGAACTCGTTCATCACGAAGCCCGTGACGTTCGACCGGCTCGTGGAGATCGTCCGGACGTTAGGCAACTACTGGTTCAAGATCGTGGCGCTCCCGGAGGGCGTGCGCCCGCATGCCTGACCAGCCCGTGCGCGTGCTCCTCGTGGAGGATGACGAGGACGACTACGTCCTGACCCGTGCGCTGCTCACCGAAGGATTCGGTGCGCGGCTGCTCATGGATTGGGCGAGCACGCGCGTGCTCGGGCTGACGAAGCTGCTGGACGGCGAGTTCGACGTCGCGCTCGTGGATTACCATCTCGGGGGCGAGACGGGGATCGACCTGCTTCGTGCAGCGCGGGCGCGTGGATCGCGCACTCCTGTCATCATGCTCACCGGGCAGAACGATCGAGCGACCGACCTGAACGCGATGCATGCCGGCGCCGCCGACTATCTCGTGAAAGGGCGCGTCACGGGCGACATGCTCGAGCGCGCGATTCGCTATGCGCGCGAGCGGCATCGGCTCCTCGAGGAGATCAGCGCCCTGTCGCTCACCGACGAGTTGACGGGTCTGCACAATCGCCGCGCGTTTCTGACGATGGCGGATCAGCGGCTCCAGCTCCTCGAGCGGAGCGAGTCGCAGTGTCTGCTCATCTTCGCCGACGTCGATGGTCTCAAGTGGACGAACGACACGGTGGGCCACGAGGCGGGTGATCGCCTGCTCGTGGACGCAGCCCGCGTGCTGCAGGCGGCGTTTCGCCGCACGGACCTCGTTGCGCGGCTTGGAGGCGACGAGTTCGTGGTGCTCGCTGACGACGCGACCGACGCGGACGTGCATCGCGTGCTCGGCAAGCTGCAGGAGCAGATCGACCTCCGAAACGCGGCGACCGGAACGAGCATGCCGCGGCTTTCGATCAGCGCCGGGGCGCTGTGCTTTCAGGCCGGTCCCGCCATCACGCTGCAGGATCTCCTCGCCGAGGCGGATGCGCGGATGCTGCAGAACAAGGCGGGCCGTCGCCGGGCGTCCGGGGCCCACGTGGTGGTGAGCTGAGGCGTGTTTGTGCACCGGATTTGCCTATAGCGGTGATACCGTCGGGCTAATCCAATTCCGCGAAGCAGGCAGGGGCGGGGAGGTGCACAAATGGGATTCCTCAAGCGTAGCACAGTCGGAGAGAGCGTAGCGGCCAGCGGACGTGCCGCGAACGCCGAGCGGCGTCGCCGATACCAGCCGAGCGCTGCGTATGCGCTGGCCGAGTCGCTGAGGCAGCGAGGCATTGACTTCGCAAAGCGGGCCGGGCCGTGGCAGGTCGCTGCGCGCGCCCTGCGTCGGCCCGGGAGGAACGGGCTCGCGGTTCTGCCGATCGTGACAAACGGCATGGCTCAGATCATGGTCGACACAATGGAGCATGCGGTCGACCTTGCCGG
>DAINRQ010000151.1:0-13413 GCA_036741775.1 Gemmatimonadaceae bacterium
TCATGATCTTCATCGCCTCGATGATGCAGAGGATCTGCCCCTTGGCGATGCGAGAGCCGACCGACACGTACGGCTTGGCGCCGGGTTCCGGCGCCGAGTAAAACGTGCCGACCATGGGAGACTTCACTTCGAGCAGCTTCGTCTTCGGTGCCTCCACCTTCGGCGGCGCCTCCGCTTCTGCTACCGCGACCATACCGTCCGAGGGCGTCATGCGCGACGGCGCGTTCGCCTGTGCCGCGGGTATCAGCGCGGGCACCGGCACCGGTGTCGGTATCTGCACCGTGCCTCGCTGCTGCGGCGTCTTCGAGATGCGGATCTTCATCCCCTTATCCGAGGTGATTTCCACCGAATCGACCGAGGATCCATCCATCATCTCGATGAGCTTTTTCACGTAGCGGAGGTCGATCATATCCCTATGGACGAGTGGCTCCCTTCCGGGTTCACGCGAGCTCCAGGAGCTCGTGGGTGAACTGCGTGAGGAGCTCGGGACCGTTCGCCGCGAGGTGCACATCATCCTCGATGCGAACGCCCCCCCACCCTGGCCGGTAGATCCCGGGTTCGATCGTCACGACTGCCCCCGCCGATAACACGCCGTCAGCGGTCCGCGCGAGTCTCGGGGCCTCATGCACCTCGAGTCCCAAGCCGTGACCGAGCCCGTGGCCGAACTCCTCGCCGTACCCACAGCGCTCAATGTAGTCACGCGCGAGCGCGTCCGCCTCTCGCCCCTTCAGACCTGCCCGAACCTCCGTAGCCGCCGTCTCGTTCGCCCGGCGCACCACGTCGTACACTGCACGTTGCTCGTTGCTTGCCCTCCCAATGACGACTGTCCTGGTCACATCGGCGCAATATCCGCCCGACGCCGCGCCGAAATCCATTAGGAGAAACTCACCAGCGGTGATCGTCTTGGGCGAAGACCGCGCGTGCGGTAACGCCGACCGCTCACCCGACGCCACGATGGACGGGAAAGGAAAGCCCTCGCTTCCAGCGTCGCGGATCGATTTCTCCAGCACGCCGGCCACTTCCAGCTCAGTCATCCCGGCGTGGATCTGCGGCAATGTGCGCTCGAGCGCCGTGGTCGCCATCTCGGCCGCCGCGCGAATGCGTGCAACCTCATCCGCATCTTTTCGCTCGCGCAACGTCTCGACGAGATCGGTGGTAGGGCGCCAGCGGGGCCGCGGCCCTGCCTCGATCAGGCGCTGAAAGTCGCGGTATACGAGGTGGGCGGCCTCGAACCCCGCCAGCTCCACGTACGACGCCTGCCCCACGAGCTGCCACACCCCGGTCCAGAGGCTCTGCGGCTCGACGGTAATGCGCGCGAGATCGCCTACCTCCGCACGCACCTGTGTCTGGTACCGAAAGTCGGTGACGAGGAAGACGTCTCGCGCGGTGACGAACAGGAGCGCGCTCGTTCCCGAGAACCCGGTCAGGTAGCGGATGTTCGGCAGGCTCGTGACCAGCAGACCATCGAGGTGGGACGCCGTCAGCGATTCGACAAGCGTCGCCAGGCGCTGCGCACGACGGTCAGCCACGCGAGCCCGACGCTCTCGACGCCGGGTCGGACAACGTCGCCGCGAGGCCGCGTAAGGCGAGCTCATATCCGACGGCGCCGAACCCGCAGAGCACGGCGCGCGCGGCGGGCGCGAGCATCGAGTGCCGTCGCTCCGGCTCACGCGCGTAGATGTTCGTCAGGTGCACCTCGACGAAAGGCAGCCCGACGGCCGCGAACGCGTCGCGAATGGCCAGGCTGGTGTGACTGTACGCGCCCGCGTTGATGATCGCGGCATCGGCGCGCCCACGCAGCGCCTGAATCGCGTCCACGAGCGCGCCCTCGCCGTTGTGCTGCTCGCACTCGAGCTCGACGTGTAATTCGTGCGCGACGGTGCGCAGTCGCGCCTCGATCTCCGGCAGCGTGGTCGTGCCGTACAGTGACGGCTCTCGCGCACCAAGCAGGTTGAGGTTCGGCCCGTTGAGGACGGCGATCCTCACTTCTTTTTCAGGCCTTCGAGCCAGGCAGTGAACTGTTCGATGTCGTGGGAATCCCCGCTGTCGTCGCTTTCTCCCGCCTCGGCCGGATTCGACGCCGCGGGTGCGCTACCGGCGTCACCGCTCGACGCGCGAGGTGCATCGGAGAAGAACTGATCGAACGAGAACCCACCGTCGGACGGCGCGGTCTCTTCGGGCGCCCCGCGGAAGACGCGATCGAGTGACAGCTCGTTGCTGGCGGCACGCGTCGGCCGCCCTTGCGGCTCCGCGCGCCCGAACGCGGTGGCGAGCGTCTGCGCCGCCGCATCGGCCCGCGGTGTCGGCGCACGTTCCGGGAACAGTTCTTCGAGTGAACGTGAGGCGGTTCTCGCCTCCGCCGCTGGCGCCGACTCCGGCGCTCCGGCGACCGGCGTCGATTCGCTGGCTGGCGCGGCGAACGTCTCCGCTGCGTGCGACTCCGGTGCCTGCGCCTGGAGTGCTTGCGGTTGCACGGCCGTGAAGGTATCGGGCTCCGCTGCGTCGTTAGGTGCTGCGGTCTCCTGCGACGGCGGCGGCCCCCAGGCGTCGGCGAACGGGTCGAACGTCGCCATCTGCTCGGCGGCGGACTTCGACGCCTCGGGCTCCGCCATCGTGGGCCCGGCCAGCGGGGAGTCGGTCGATACGGCACTCTCGTGCGTCGCCTCGGGCTGCGTCGGCGCCAGAGACGGCTCCTCCGTCCAGGTGACGCGTTCGCCCGTCATCGTCGGCTCGCCCTCGATCGACGCGTACGCGGCCGGCTCGGCCTCCGCGGGCTGTGGCTGCGGGGCGCGACGGCCGGCGAGCGACGCGAAGAACGAACGCACCGAACGACTCGGTCGCTCGGTCTGACGCTTCCGCGCCGACGCGACCACGTTCTCCGACAACGTCGCCATGCCAAGGCTCGACATCGAGCCGCTCTCGATCTGGTCGATGCGATCTCGGAGGCTCGTGTCCGCCGGGTTGCGCTCCAACAGCTCGCGATAGACGGCGAGCGCCTCGTTCGTGAAGCCCTGCTGGAGGTACAGCTCAGCCATCGTCTCCGTGACGAACGCGTCCGGCCGAGCTCCGGCTGCTGGAGCCGACAACTCGGGGGTGTGCCCCACGAGCGGGTCGGCGGGTAGCTGCGCGGGCGGGGCCGACGGCGCTCCGCTCGACGTCGGCGGCACGAACTCCATCACCTCGAGCCCGAGTCCATCCTCGGCCGCGGCAGGCGGCGTGGGGATATCGTAGCTGGCTTCCGCAACGCCCGGGGTCTCGTACTGAGCGGTCGGAGCGTCGTACGGTGACATCTCCGCGTCGGCGACCGCGTCGGCGATCGGGAGCTCCGGGGCGGACGCCTCCACGTTAGGCACGTCGACCATCGCCTCCGCGTGCGCGGGCTCGTCCCAGCTGATGGGCTCCGGGAGCGCAACTTCCGCCTCCGGCGCGCGCGTCGGCGGCTGTGCCTCCTCGGCCGTCACTTCCTGCACGTGCTCGGTGACGTATTCCGCAGACGGCGTCGATTCCGCCACGACCGGCTCGGACCACTCGGGCGTTCCGGGCGCCGGCTCCAGGTAGAACGATCCCTCCTCGAACTCGGGCTCGCTCGCGTCGGCACTCGACGCTTCGGCTGACGCGGGAGCCGAGTCCTCGGTTCCGTGGGATTGCCACTCCGTCACTGGCTCGGCTGGCGCGGCGTCGAGGTCGCCGATATCGACGGGATCGTTTGGGGTCGTGAGCTCATCGAAGAAGCCCGCGCTGTCACCGCTGGAAGTGGCGTCGAACAATGCGTCGGCCGCTCCCGCCGCGGGCATGTCGAACGGATCCAGCTCTGGAACGTCGAGGACGGGCATTTCCGCCGTCGGCGATTCCGAGCTCCATGCAACGTTCGCGTCGTGCTGTGCGGCGGGTGTCGATGCCTCCGCGGCACCTGGACCGAACAGCTCGGAATCGGCGTCGATCTCCTCGATCGCGAGCGGCGCGAAACGCGACGCGTCGTGCGCTGCCGCCGATTCCGTCTCGGGAGCGGATGACGGCTCGGCTGCGGCGATCGCGGCAGGAGCCTCCATCGGCCGTTCGGCATCGGCGGCCGGTGCAGCTTCGACGGGCGGCGCGTCGAGCGCTCGCACGAGCTCCTCGATCTCGTCGTTTCGGGGATCAACCTCGAGGACTCGCTGGTACCAAGAACGTGCCGTCGGTACGTCGCCGCTCGCCCGGGCGATGTCGCCAAGGTACCGAAGCGCGATCAGGTTTTCCGGATCGAGCTCGAGCGCCGTTTGAAACGTGTCGCGAGATTCGTCGAGGTGTCCGGCCTCGAAGAGAGCCTGGCCGAGTACGATGTGCCCACTGATGTGGGCTGGCTGCTGCGGCAGGTGGGTATGGCAGAGGGCTATTGCCTGCTCTACGTCCCCGGACTTGCGGAGCTCGTTCGCCAGTGGGGCGAAATAGCGTCGCGGGTTCTCGTCGAACTTCTTCTTCAGCTCGTCAAGGCGGGCGGTGCTGGCCATTCAAAGCCCTCTGGAGCGCCGCGCTATCCGGGCGGCGAGACCGGTCGAAGTATATTCTCCTGACGACCCAAGTCAATCAGAAGTGACACTCTCTCTTGATTTTAGCCCTCGTGGACGCCTACTATTCGCGTCCCTGCGTCACCCCGTTTTCCCTCCCACGCCACACCCCCCTGAGGAGTAACGCGCCGTGCTGCAATCCATGCGGAGCGCCGCCAAATACATCTGGATCTTCGTCGTCGTAGCCTTCGTCGGCGTGTTCCTGTTTACCGAGACGTCCGGATTGCTGGGGACCGCCCCGGTGACGACGGGAACCGCTGTTGCCGAGGTCAACGGTGACGACATCCCCTATCTGACGTGGATGCAGGCCGCTCAGCAACGAATTCAGCAGGAAAATGAGCAGCGAGGCCGCACCCTCACGCTCGATGAGGAAGAGCAAATTCGGAACGCGGTGTTCGACGAGCTCGTGCTCTCGGTCCTCCTTGAGCAGGAGTACAAACGGCGCGGGATCCGCGTCACCGACGAGGAGATCGTGCAGGCGGCGCAGTTCAGCCCACCGCCGCAATTCATGCAGTCGCCGGAGCTGCAGACCGACGGCCGGTTCGATCTCGAGAAGTACCAGCGTTTCCTGAAGAGCGCGACGGCCCGCCAGCAGGGGCTCTACTTCCAGCTCGAGAACTACTACCGCACCGAAATCCCGCGCGCGAAACTCTACGAGCAACTCGCGTCCCAAGTCTTCGTGACGGATGATGAGCTGTGGCAAGCCTACCGCGACCGCCACGACTCCGCGCGCGTCACGTTCGTCGCGTTCGACCCCGCCTCGGTGCCGGATTCCGGCATCACGGTTTCGGACGCCGAGATTCGCGCCTACTTCGACCGACACAAGGCGCAGCTCGAACGGCCCGGCCGGGCAGCGGTTTCCATCATCTCCATTCCGCGAACGGTCTCGGCCGCCGATTCCGCCGCCGTTCGTGCGCGCGCACTCGCGTTGCGCGACGAGATCGTGAGCGGGACGCCGTTCGAGGACGTGGCCAAGCGGGAGTCTGCTGACACCATTTCGGGCTCACAGGGCGGATCGCTCGGGCGCGGCCCGAAAGGGCGGTTCGTCGATGCGTTCGAGACCGCGGCGTTCGCGCTTCCGGTGGGACAGGTCTCGCAGCCAGTCGAGACGCAGTTCGGCGTGCACCTGATCAAGGTCGATGAAAAGAAGGCCGATACGATCGCCGTCCGCCACATCCTGCTTCGATTCCAGCAGAGCGACTCGTCAGCGACGCGTACAGACCGAAAGGCCGACTCGCTCTCGAACATCGCGGCGTCTCAGGATTCGCCGACGCGGTTCGACAGCGCGGCGAAAGTACTGAATCTCACACCCATGCGGGGCGTGGCGATCGAAGGGGAACCCTTGACGGTCGCCGGCACTTACGTGCCGAGCGTGAGCGCCTGGGCGTTCTCGGGCGTGAAGGTCGGTGAGACGAGTGATCTGTTCGACGCCGATGGTGGGTACGTGCTCGCGCGCCTCGATTCGATCGCCGAGGGCGGTGTACCGACACTCGACGCCGCCCGAGAAGAGATCCGGCGGCGCCTCACGACGACGAAGAAGCTCGACCGCCTGGAGGCGCAGGCCAAGGCGTTCGCCACGGCAGCCGCGTCGTCGACGATGGAAGGCGCCGCGGCAGCGCAAAACGTCGCCGTCACGAAGAGCGAGCCGTTCGCGCGGGACGGATTCGTGCCTGGCATGGGTCGGCTCAATCAGGCGATCGGCGCGGCGTTCTCACTCCCCATTGGCGCCGTGAGCGCGCCGATCCGTACGAACGACGCGGTAGTCGTGCTGCGCGTCGATCAGCGCGTGGAGGCGGACCGGAAGGCGTGGGAGGATCAGAAGGCCACGCAGCGCATCCAGGCCCTGCAGAATTTGCGGCAACAGCGCATTCAGGCCTTCATCCAGCAGCTGCGTGAGAGTGCGGACATCGAGGATAACCGAAAGCAGCTGGCCGCGCAGGCGAGACAGGCCTAACAAGAACTACGAGAACCACGCTGGTAGCTGTTAGCTACCAGCCCCGTTCTTGTCGTCTAGCTGAGTAGTCTTTTCGGCTCCGGACGCTGCTCTTCGGTCGTCGTTGCTTCGTGCGCGGAATTCTGCAACCGGTCGGTGCCATAGTCGCGATCCAGGCGCGAGCTGGGCTCCGGTTCGCGAATCGAGCGGTCCACTTCTGACACGCTCTTCTTGAACTCACGAATCCCCTTCCCCATCGACTGCGCAATTTCCGGAATGCGCTTCGCGCCGAACAACAGCAGGACGACGATGAGAATGAGGAGAATTTCCATGAACCCCATGTTCCCGAAATTCATATCGTCTCCTAGGACCGCGATTAGAACAGCGATCGTGCGATGAGGTAGGCTATCAGGACGCCGACAAGGCTCAGCAGTGAAACGTCGAGCGCGATGGGCCCAATGGCGAACTTCAAGATAACCAGATCCAGGGGTAGTGGGCCAACCGACGGGGTCACGCCGGTCGTCAGGAACTCCTTGACGGCCCCAACCGGCAGGAACTTGCGAGCGAATTGCGTCATGAACCCGCCCACGATGAACCCGATTGCCAATACTACACCGTGGAACAGCGGACGGTGCTTGGAGGAGTTCCGGGTGGCCATTCTCAGAAGCGCCGGTCCATGACGTACCCGATCGCCTCGGCGAGTGCGCTCCGGTACTGGCTTTCGGGGAGGGCCCCGAGCGCCTCGTCAGCCTCTTGCGCGAACACCTCGCCCCGGTGTCGGGCATACTCGAGCCCGCCCTGCGCCCGAACGATCTCCACGACCTCGGCAATGAGGCCGTCATCGGGATTGGGATCGGCGAAGAGTGCGTCCACTCGCTTCCGTGCGGCCGGGGACATCGTCCGAAGCGCCGCGATCAGGGGCAGCGTCACCTTGTGCTCCCGTAGATCCAACCCGGTCGGTTTTCCGGTCGTTTCCTGATCCTCCGTGTAGTCGAGGAGGTCGTCCGCAACCTGGAAGGCCATCCCGAGGCGCTGGCCGAAGCGCGTCAGTTCGGCTCGATACCGCTGGGCCCCGCAAAGCGATCCCACTTCGCAGGCGGCGGCGAACAGCGACGCCGTCTTCGACTCGATCAGCGTGTCGTAGTCCTCCTCGGAGAACGCGAGTGCGTCGAGCGCCGCGAGCTGACGCATCTCTCCGAGCGTCAGCGCGTTCGACGCCGCCGTAAAGACGGCGAGCGGTTCCATGTCGCCCAGCCGCACCAGTTCGGAGAGCGCCCGGGAGTAGAGGAAGTCGCCCATGATCACCGACACCTGATGGCTGAACAGGGCGTTGATCGTCGGGCGGCCGCGCCGCATCACCGAGTGGTCCACGGCGTCATCGTGAACGAGCGTCGCCAGGTGGATCAGCTCGGCCACCGCGGCGAGCGTCGTCGCCCTCGGCTCCGACGCCCCGTCCACGTGACTCGAGAGTAACAGAAGCGTCGGCCGAACCATCTTGCCCTTGGCGAGCAGCAGGTGGGCATTGACGTCCGTTACGAGCGGATTGTCCGTCGCGACAATCCGCCACATCTCGTCTATGACCTGGCGCAGCCCATCTTTGACGGGGGTCTGAATGTGCCGGAGAGTGTCGGCAAGCGGGGGTGAGCTGTCGGCTCGTGCAGTCAAGTCGCCTTCCCTTCGATCGCGCTGATCCGTTCCGCCACATCGCGAAACTCGATGTCGACGGCAAACACGCGTTGATAATAATCGAGGGCGTCACCGGGTCGGTCGAGCGCCTCTGTCGCCCGGCCCATGAGGTACAGCACGCCAACCAGATGATGGTCATCTCCCTCGCCGAGCGCCATGGCTCGGGACAACACGGACGACGCGACCTGGTACTGCTCCTTCTCCACGAAACACTGCCCGAGCGCCTCATACGCCCGCACGCGGTGGTTCGTACCCCGAAGTGCCTTCTGGAATTCAGCCACGGCCTCGTCCATCAGCCCCATCTCCTTGTAGGCCACGCCGAGGTCATAGTGGCTCTCGTAGTCCTCCTCGTCGACGTTATCGGCGACGCCCTGCTTGAAGCGCTTGAGCATCTCCTCGAAGTCCGCCTGCTCGTCCCCCGTCGGCGGCTTCTCCTCCGCGACCATGCGCGTGGACCTCGGCGCTTCGCTCGCGCGAAGCCAGTCGCCGAGATCGACGAAGTCGCCGTTCGCGGCGCTCCGATCGAGCGGCGAGGGCTTGCGTGAAGGCGACGGGCCGTTGAGGCCGCGGCCGTGCACCGACGGCGCCTGGGCGGACGGGCTGGCCGGACGCGCTGGCTGCTCGCGCGTGAACGACGTCGCCTGCGGCGGGGTGACAGCGGGCCTATCCGACGCCGCAACCGTACCGGAGCCGGCCGGGGGAGACGCGGCACGCACAGAATCGAGCGCCACGCGAACCCGCGCGTCGTCCGGGGCGAGTTCCAGCACGCGCTGATACACGGCGACGGCCTTGCGCTCTTCGCCCGCTCGGAACAGCGCATCACCAAGCTCGATGTACGCGTCGATGAGCTTCCGGCGGTCGCCCACGCGAAACGCCAGCTCGACCCGCTTCTGGTGGTGTCGGATCGAATCGGGCGAGAGCCGGATCAGCTCATCGACGATCGTCGTTGCATGCTCGAGGTCTCTGCCGCGCTCCAGATCGGCGGCCATCTGTTCGAGCTCGGAGATTCCGGCCGCGCGGTCTCCGGATTCGAGCAGCCGCTCGGCGCGCCCGCGACGTGCCTGCCACTCGTCGATCGGCGCGGGAGCTTCGGCGTCGACGGACGCAATGACCGCCTGCTCGCCCGACGGCACCCGCGCGTCGACGACAGCCGCCTCGACCGACTGCTCGTCGGCGGTCGCGGTGGAGTCGAGATCCGCGTCTGGCGCGGCCGTGATTGCCGACTCCGCGTCGACCACAGCCTCGGTAGTTGGCGCGTCGAGCGAGGGTTCGTCTACCGCGGCACCATCGGCGTCCTCGTGCAGCACCAGCGCTGCCACGTCGATCACCTCACCAGAAGACGTCGTGTCTTCGGACGCTTCGGGAGCGAGGTTCCAGTCGAGGTCGAGCGCGTCCGACCCATCGGCGGTGGAATCGCCATCGGCTGCCGCGACGGCCTCCTCGATCAGCGCGGCGGCATCCGCCTGGAACGTGAAGTTGTCGCTGGTCGCGTCCTCGGCGGCCGGCGGGTCGAGTGGCATCGCGTCGCTGTCGACGTCCGCGGCGACGTCACCCAACGACAGGCCGGCGAGCGCGGCGGTCAATCCGGCGCCGGACGTCACGTCGTCGGCCGAGGGCAGCGAAATGTCGTCGAGGTCGAGTGATGGGAACGCGACATCGGGGTCGAGCCCCACGGGCGGCTCGGACGAGCCCGCGAAGTCGTCCGAGCGTGGCGGCGCCCGGAAGTCGAACAGGTCGCTGCCGGAGGTCTCGTCATCGAGCGAGGGTGTCGTTGCGAGGTCGGCTGCGTAATCGATGCCGAGCGGTGGCCCGGACCCGTACGAGGACGGCTCCGCGAGATCGACCGCGGGCGGATCGGCCTGGGCGGCGACGTCCGTCGCGGGGACGCTCGTGGGCTCGAGATCGAATGCCCCGACCCCCGCGTCTGAAGAAACCGCGAAGTTCGCCGGCTCTCCCGCCTCGCTCGAGACGTCCGAGGCGAGCATCGCGGAGGCCGACGTCACCACGTCGTCACCGATGGAGCGGTCGTCGCCGGCACCGTGCACCGCGGGTTCCTCGAGTACATCCGACACGTCGAGCAGCGGCAAGTCGTTAGGCGACTCGGAACCGGCGTCGTCGTCCTGCGCGTTGTCCAGCGCGTTCCGCATGGCGCTGTCGGACGTCATCTCGAGATCGATGCTGAACGCGTCGGCGGCCGACGCGGCAGGCGCGGGCGGGAGCGGCGTGTTCGACTGATCGCCCATGGTCTGGACGACGAGGTCGGGGTCGCTCACCTGCCGGCTGGGCGGTGGGGCGGGCTGGCGGGACCGCGACGCGTCCTCGAACGACGTGTCGAGGAAGATCAGGTCGGTCGACTTCTGCGGGCGATACGACCCGGACACCCGAGGGACGGCTTCAGGGTCGATGGACTTCATGCGGTCGACCGTGGCGCGCGCCTCGGCCATGCGCCCCTCGCTATCGAGCTTGTCGTGCAACTTCTGCAGCTGCTCGAGCGCCTCGTCCTGGCGGTTCTCCTTGGACAACTGCTCGGCGAGCATCAGCCGGATGTCGTCCTGGTCGGGGCACAGGTCCGCGAACTCCTTCAGCGCGCGAAACGCCTCATCGATCTGCCCGACTTTCTGCATGCGGTCGGCGTACTCGAGGAAGTTCTTCTTCGCGTCGCTCTTGAAGCCCTTCGTCGCGCTGATCTTGCCGAGCTTGTAATAGATCGACGCGCGGCCGGGCGCCTGGCGCAGGACCTTGTTGCACAACGCGATCGCGTTGTTCAGGAACCCGCGTTCCGCATACAGGTCGACTGCCTTCTCGTAGTAATTCAGGGCGTCCGACGCGTTCCCCGTGCGCAGGAGCAGGTCGCCGACGCGGTTGTACAGCGGCACATCCGTGTCGTCCAGCGAGCCGTCACTCTCCTGGAGAAACTGGATGTAGAGCGAGAGCGCCTTGTCGAACTGCTTCTTCTGTTCGAGCTCGATGGCTCGCTTCTTCAGCTTTGCGGCGGTCGACATCAGAGCGTAACAAGTCCTCGGTCAGTGCCGGAGCGACCGGCGCGGCCGTCGTCGCGATGACAGGAGCGCCCGCGCACCCACGTTGCCGTGCACAGTCGCTCGCCGTACCAGTAGGGGAGCTCGCGAGCGTCGCTCGCGTCGAACAGGGCGAGATCGGCGGAGAATCCCGGCGCGATCTGACCGACGCGGTCGGCCAGGCCTAACGCCGCGGCGCCGTTCACCGTCGCGGCGACGAGTGTCTCCGACGCGCTCAGGCGCAACTGACTGACGCCCAGCGCGAGGATCAACGGGAAATTCGTCGTCGGCGACGTTCCGGGGTTGAAGTCCGTCGCGAGCGCGACGGCCGCGCCGGCATCGACGAGCGCGCGCGCCGGCGCCTGCCGCTCCTTGCCGAGGAACAGCATGGTGCCCGGGAGCAACGTTGCAACGGTGTCGGACGTAGCGAGCACGCGGATTCCCGATTCGGAGATGGCTGCCAGGTGATCGGCGGACGTTGCCCCGATCGCGGCGGCGAGCTCGGCTCCTCCGGACGGGCGAAGCTCGTCGGCGTGGAGCTTGAGCCCCAAGCCGGCCGCGCGCGCCGCCGTCAGAATCGTCCTCGCCTCCTCGACCGTGAAGACGCCCGGCTCGCAGAACACGTCCGCGAAACGGGCGAGCCCCGCCGACGTGACGGCGGGGAGCATCGTAGAGACGAGCAAGCGAACGTATTCGGAACGTCCTGAGGGGCGATCCCAATATTCCACCGGGATTTCGTGTGCCCCGAGCCACGTCGGGACGAGCCGGACCGGGACCCGCTCGGCCAGCGTCCGGATCACGCGCAGCGACTTGAGCTCATCGTCCGGTGTAAGTCCGTACCCGGATTTGACTTCGACAGTCGTGACGCCGTGCGCGGCGAGCCGCGCGATTCGCGGCACGGCCAGGTCGAGCAGCTCCGCTTCGTCTCGGTCCCTGAGGTCTCGCACCGAGGAGTGAATTCCACCGCCGCGCCGCGCGATCTCCATGTAATCGAGCCCCGCTGCTCGAAGCTCCTGCTCCTCGAAGCGCGGCTTGCCGAAGATCGCGTGCGTGTGGGAGTCGACGAGCCCGGGGGTTAGGAGTCGTCCCTGGCAATCGACGCGTTCGGTGTCACCGTACTCGCGCTCGAGCGACGCCTGCGGCCCGACGGCGGCGATCGTTTCGCCAACGACTGCGACGGCAACGCCGGTTTGGATTGCGGCGTCCCGCATTTCTGCCCCGCGCCGCGCACGGGCCGGTCCGCGGCATGTGACGACCTGGGACGCGTTGACGAACAGCAGTGTGTCGCGATTCGTCACGCCATTACGTCACGCACGCGAGACAGCTGTAGCGGCGCCTGCGCTTCACCGCGGCATGCGTAGTAGCACGCGTTGCAGTCGATCGGCTTGTACTCCTTGAACTCCGTCCAGTGAAAATCCACCGGAAAGTCGGGGCACCGCTTCACGTGGCCCGTCGGGTCGATGTGAATCGTGCGGATGCCTGCCTGACACGGCTCCTTCATCTCTCCCCGCACGTACCGCGGGATCTGCTCGAGGTAGTAATCGGAGTTGGTGATGATGCCGCGTCGGCGACGCTTGAACGCGAGCAGGTCGGCCACGAGCTTGTCGATGGTCTGGAGCTGCTCGTCGCGAACGAGATGACTCTTGTTTCCGTTCTTCGAGTCGGTGTAGACGCTGAAGTTCACGCCGCATCCGACCTCCGCCGCCCGTTCGGCGATCGGCAGGATCTGATCGAGGTTGTCGTCTTTGATGACGGCGTTGAAGCGGATGGAATCGATCCCCTTCTCGCGCATCGCGGCAGCGTTGCGGAAGATCTTCGCGGTCAGCCCCGGAATGCCGCGAGCCGTGTCGTGACGGCCATCGAGGTAGTCGAGCGAGATGCTGAACTGATTGATCCCGGCCTGCCAGAGCGACCACGCGCGCTCCGGCGTGAGCATCCCGCCGTGCGTGATCATGGTGATGTACTTGATGCGGATTGCGCGACTCACCGCGGAAACGAGATCCTCGAGATCACGCCGCAGCGTCGGCTCGCCGCCGGTGAAGGTGACCATCATCGGATTGAAGAAGCGCGCCGCGTCCGCGAAGCTCTTGAGCTCGTGCTGCTTCGCGTCGGCCGGCGTCTTCCAGTAGTCGCAGAAGCCGCAGCGCGCGTTGCAGCGCATGGTCACCTCGAAGTGCACGAGGATCGGCCGCCGGCGCGCCGTCAGGTACGCGTACTTCGCGAGGAAGAGCGG
>DAINRQ010000152.1:0-4456 GCA_036741775.1 Gemmatimonadaceae bacterium
ATAGCTGATAGCTGATAGCTGATAGCTGATAGCTGATAGCTGATAGCTGCGTGCTGCCGCGTCATGCCGGAACGGGCGGGATCGGACAATCCGGAAGTTCCAGCGCGCCGGCCGCCGCGAATACGTCCACGAGGTGCGCGACGTCGCTCGCGGTCACGTCGCCCGAAACGAGTCCCGCTGTGCGCAGGCCGTCCAGCAATGCCGGAACGTCTCGCGTGCCGTCGCAGAGCTCGAGCAACGTCGGCGCCAGCGCCGGTGCTTTCACGAGCGCGTGCGTCGGCCAGGCCGTCTCGATGGCTGCGCCAACGGTGAACCACGCGCCCGAGGCGTCCGACTCGAGGTGAACGGCGAGCCGCGCACCCGGCGCGACGCGCGGTCGTTGTCCACGCAGTCGCTCCTCGGGAGTCGCCCCGGACGTGGCGGCGCGGCGTGCCCACCGAAACACCCAGTCCACTGCGCGATGGTCCGGAGAGTTGCCGGCGACCCGACGCTCGGTTATCGGCGGGCGCCCCTCGGCGTCACGACGCACCTCGACGATGCAGAGGGCGAACCGTTCGACGCCCAGGCTGTCGAAGTGCCTCAGCCATCGTTCGCAGTCGACGAAGTCCTTGCCACCCTTGGTAACGTTCCGGTACGCCTCCATGGGGCCGTACTCGCCGTTCTCGAGCACGACGATGTCGAACGCATCCCCGGCCGGTCCCAGCCACTCCCGGACGCGGCTGGCGATCGGCGCGCCGCGGCGATCGCTCAGCGCCGCCGTCATGACGAACCGCCCGCCGGGCCGGAGATGCGCGCCGAGTCCTTCCACGATCTGGCGAGCGACCCGCTCGCCGTCGGCTCCGCCGTCACGAAAGTCGAATCGGTGCGAGAGCGCCGGCACGTAGGGCGGGTGCGCCACGACGAGGTCGAACGTCTCGCCGCCTAACGCGGACCAGGCATCGCTCTCCACCACGTGCACGCGGTCGGCGAGGTCGTTCAGCCGCGCGTTGAACCGAGCGAAGTGGACGCACCGCGGCGCGATGTCGTTCGCCCAGGCCTCGGCCGCGCCGCGCTTGACTGCGCGGAGCGCGGCGATCCCGGTGCCGGCACACATCTCCAGCACGCGGCCGCCCGGGGCGTCGGGCACGGCGTCGAGGAAGCGCTGCGTGAGGTCGCTCAACGCGCTGAACACGTAGTCCTGCGCGATGGTGTCGATGTCGGCCGCGCGCATTGGCTGTCGGTCCGACGCGAGCCAGAGTCCCTCGGTCGGGTATAGCATCACCGTCGCGATGACGGCGGTCGGGTCGTCGCTCACCGGTACCACCACGCCGAGCGCTCTGAGCGCGGCGAGCGTCTCGGTGCCCAGCAGCCGGTCCGCCAGCGACGCGGCGAGGGGCTCCCCGTCGATGAGCAGCCTAACGAGGGCAGCGTTCGCGTCCTCGGGCGTGCCGGTGAGCGTAGTCCGTCCGTCGGTGATCCGCTTGACGTTGTAGAGCGACTGCACGTCGAGGCGCGCCGAGACCGTGGACTCGTCGAACTGCACGGCACGCAGCGTCGCGCGAAGCCGGGCGAACTGACTGGGCTCGCCGAGGACCAACGGAACATCATTCGGCACTACGCTTCCCTCCTCGCTGCGAAACGTGATGCCGAGCGCGTCGAGCGCGCTCGGCGTGGCCGCCGGCGATGAGCCGGCAACCCGGGCCGCAATTCTCGCCCCTCGCCGGTCAGGGTCAAGACGCCGCTGGCGCCGCGTCGCTCACTTCTTACGTTGTATCGCATGTCTTCTCTCGATCTCGTCCTCTGGAGCAAGGGAACGCTCCTCACGCCACAACACCTCCAGGCGCAGGACCGCTACCTCGACGAGCTCCTGCGCCTTCAGCTCGGCGCGCTGACGTTCTGCCCCTGGGGCATCACCCGTCTCGAGATCGACCGCGAGGCGCTCGCCGGAGGTACGGTCGTCGTTCGCGCCGCCAGCGGGCGGTTTCCCGACGGGCTCCTCTTCGATGCGCCGGCGTCCGACCCGTCACCGCCGCCGAGGGCACTGGAAACCGCGTGGCAGCAGGACCAGCGCGCGATGGTGGTGTCTATCGCCGTCCCGGAGTACCGTCCCGGTGCGCGAAATGTGGTCGGACGCGACGCGCGAGGCACGGGTGCAGCGACGACGGCCCGGTGGCGCGGCGAGGATCAACTCGCGCGCGACGAGACCACCGGCCTTGCCGAGCGCCCCATCCAGATCGCAAGGCCGAACCTCCGGCTGCTGCTCGAAGGCGAATCGGCGGAAGGCTACGTGGTGATGCCGCTCGTGCGCCTGTTGCGCACACCGGCTGGTGAGCTGTCGCTCGATCCGACGTTCGTGCCACCGCTCCTCGACATGAGCGCGAGCCCGTTCGTGATGGGAGTCGCGCATCGCATCCTCGAGCGCGTGGCGGCGAAGGCCTCGTCGCTGTCGGGCACGCGGCGTCAGCGCAACCAGGGGCTCGCCGACTTCTCGGTGACCGATGTGGCGAGCTTCTGGCTGCTGTACACGCTCAACACGCATCTCCCGCAGCTCAGGCACCTGCACGATGTGCGGCGCGGGCATCCGTCGGCGCTGTGGGAGGCGCTCGTCGCGCTCGCGGGCGCGCTCACGACCTTCGCCGCGTCGTCGCGCGCCGTGCCGACGTACGACCACGGCCGGCTGGGCGAATGCTTCGGCGCGCTCGAGGCGCAGCTGTTGGAGCTGCTCGAGACCGCGGTGCCCGAGGTGGCAGTGGCGCTGCCACTGCGCACGGTTCGGCCGTCGGTACAGGCCGTTGCCGTGGAGCAGGAGCGGTGGCTTTCGGCGCCGGGGTGGTATCTCGCGGTGAGCGCGCCGGTTCGTCAGGCGGAGCTCGTGTCGAAGGTGCTGACGGGGTGCAAGGTGGGGTCGGCGGACGTGGTGGACACGCTGATTCGCCAGGCGCTGCCGGGGCTGGAGCTCGCGCACGTGCCGCACCCGCCCGCCGCCGTGCCGGTAAAGCTGGATTTCATGTACTTCGCGGTGAAGCGCGCGGGGGGCGCGTGGGACGCGGTGGCGCGGGCACGGAACCTCGCGGTCTACGTCCCGGCGGAGCTGGGCGACGCGCGCTTCGAGTTGGTGGTCGTGCTGGTGTAGGTCTCCGGTTCCTGGTTAGCCGTTCGTCGCGATTGCCGATTCCCGACATTCGGCCGTTTCCGCCTCATCCGCGCCCGTCGCCGTTCCGACCGGCCCGCCACACCGGACCGTACTCGCACGAGGTGTTCTCCGCGGCCCTTTCCGCGTCCGCCGCTTCCGCGTCCGCCGCGTCCCGCCCGATGGCGCGATGAAGCGATGCGTCCGGACTCTGCCCCGGAACGCGGTTGCCCAGCATTGCGGTCGCGAGCGGACTGCGTCGTGCTGTCGGAGCGGCTCCGACAACTGCAGGAGACGGGATTAACAGGATGGACGGGATAACGAAGATGACCCGGGCGGCAGCACGGTCGCTCGCGCCAGCGGCCTGAAAGAAAAGAGGGAACGGCCGCCCGGGACGCCGCCGTCGCCGGGCAGCTTCTCACCGATTCCCGATTCGCGATTCCCGACTGATCAGGGTTTACTTGACGGCGGTGCCGGAATCGCGGGTGTGGCCGGCGTCTGCACGTTCGGCACGGCCGGCACCGCGTTAGGCGGCGCGGGACGGAACACGAAGTACAGCACCAGCGCGATCCCGAGCACGAGTACGACGTTGAGCGCGATGATGAGGCCGAGCGGCACGGTTCGCTTCGGCTTCACGGGTTCGGCCGCGGGCGTGGGGGTCGCGGATCTCGGCGTCGGCGGCGCGGGCGTCGCCGACTGGCGGATCAACATCGTGTAGTCGCTCGGCCCACCGCTGCGACCGCCGGCAAGCGGCGACGCTGGCGTGCCCGGCGCGCTCGGTCCGCCCGGGTTGGTGAACACGGGCGGCGCGATGACGGGCGGGAGCGATGCCTGCGCCTGGCCGGATGCCATGAGCGGCGAAGGCGATGGCGGAACGGGCGACGCCGGAAGCGTGGTGAGCGGCGGCGGGGCGAGTGGAGACGCCGCGAACGGCGAGGGCGCCGGTGGCATGCTCGCGGGCATACCTAACGATGATCTCGAGCCGGCCCCCGGCGAACGCGGCGGCACGGCGAACGCCGAAGATGACGATGCGCCGAGCGACGGCGCGGGCGGCGCCGGCGGCGGGCTGAACATCGGGCTCGGCCGAGGCGAATCGAGCGGCGGGGGAGCCCCGAGCGGTGGTCCGAACGACGGAGCCGGAGCCGACGTCGGCGGCACGAGTGGCGACGACGCAACGTCCGACGGCGACGGCGCCGCAGGCGGACGGAACAGGGCGGTGAACTCGCCTGGCTTGATCGGCGGCGCGGCGTCCATTCGAGGCGCGGGCGGCGCCACGTTAGGCACCGGCGGCGGCGTGCGCGGCGGGGGGGCCGGGGTCGGCGCAACCGGCGCTGCCGGCGCAACCGG
>DAINRQ010000152.1:4556-13369 GCA_036741775.1 Gemmatimonadaceae bacterium
CCGGCGCAACCGGGGCTGCCGGCACAACGGGTTGGCTCGCACCGGCTGACTCCGTCGGCAGCACGGCACCGGCACCCTGAAAGAGGCGAGTGAACTCACCCGGCGGTGGCGCGGCCGGTGGAGACGCCGGCCGCGACGACTCGACTCTGCCTACCACGAAGCTCTCCGTCGTACCGGCCTTCGGCGGAGGTGGAACGGAAGGCGGAGGCGCCGCGGCCGGATCCGGCGCGCGGGCACCGAGCCACTCGGGAAACGTCGTCAGCCCTGCGAGAAACTCACTGACGATCGCGAAGCCCCCCGCCGTGGCCGTCAGCTCGATGATCTTCGACCGGTCGGCCACAGGCAGCTGTTCGACCTGCGCGCGCAGCCGCTCCACGGTGTCCGGCTCGGCGCCATCCAGGATGTGCACCATCACCGGACGGCCGGTCGACGTCTCCTGGCCGTTGTGCGTGCGAATGCCGCCGCCCAGCGCGACGCATTTCAGGAGGCGATAGCGATCGTCGAAGCTGTTCATCAGAGACTATATTGTTCCTCACACATGACGTGGCGCAATCACGCCGTGTCACCTACGTCGCCACTTCGGACTCCGTCATGCGCCTCCCTCCGCGCCGAGTGAACCGCGTCGTCTGGGAAGAGGGAATGTTCCTCGCCCCCCAGCACTTCCAGGCGCAGCGGCGGCACTTCGAAGAGTGTCTCGGCCACACGATCGACGCGCTCTTTCCGTTCGGCTACGGCGTGACGAGCGCGGCACTCGACACGGAAGCGCTGGGCGGTGGCACGCTCGCCCTGTCCCACGCCCGGGGGATCTTCCCCGACGGTACGGCCGTCGCCGTCCCGGAAGCCGACGCCCCACCGCCCGCGACGTCACTCGCCGATCGCTTCTCGCCGACGCGAGACGCGCACCTCGTGCTGCTGACCGTCCCGGCGTGGCGGCCGGACGCGGCGAACGTCGCCGCGGCGAACGGCGTCCACGCGAATCGGATGGAAGGCGACGACGCTGGCGCCACTCGATACGTCGAAACCGTGGCCACGGTCCGCGATGAGACCTCCGGTGACGACGCGACCGAGATTCACTTCGCCGCGAAGCGCCTGCGGCTCTGCCTCGATCACGAGGTGACCGCGAGCGACGTCGCGCTGCCCATAGCCCGGGTGCGCCGAGATGGCAGCGGGCGATACGTCGTAGACCCGGACTATATCGCCCCCACATTGCAGATCGGCGCGAGCGAACGACTGCTCGAGATCCTGCGGTCCGTCATTGGAATGCTGGAAGCAAAGGGCGCATCACTCAGCGCGTCACTGGGGCCGGCCGGCACGCAGCGGGCCGGCGCCGCACCAGCGGCGTACGTGGGCAACGAGCTCGCGACGCGATGGCTGCTTCACGCCGTCCGCTCCGCGGAAGCGCCGCTCCGCCACCTGCTTGCGACGCGGCGCGCGCATCCGGAACGGTTGTGGGCCGAGCTCTCGAGGCTTTCAGGCGCGCTCTGCACGTTCTCGCTCACCACCCAGGCGCGTGACCTGCCGACGTACACGCACGATGATCTCGGCGCGTGCTTCGGTGCGCTCGCGCACCATGTGCGGGCGCACCTCGACGTGATCGTGGCCGCGACGGCGGTGGTCATTCCGCTCCCTCGTGGGGAGGATGCGCTCTACGGGGCCGCGATCGGTGATTCGAGATGCTTCGACTCCGGCGCGCGATGGTTCCTGGGCGTGCGGAGTGCGCTATCCGTGCGTGATACGATCGTGGCCATGCCACAGCTCTCCAAGGTGTGTGCCAGGAAGTTCGTGCTGGAGCTCACGCGTCGAGCGATGCCGGGCTTCACGCTCGAGCACGTGCCATCGCCGCCCGCGGGGCTCGCGCCTCGCGCCGAGCTCACGTACTTCGAGATCGTCCGTGCGGGGCCGTGCGAAACGGCACTCGCGGCGACCAAGGAGATCGGCGTGTACGTGCCCGACTCGTTCGGCGAGGCTGTCTTCGAGCTGGCGGTACTCGTCGCGGGATGACGGCGGCCGATCGCATGGCGCGATCGGCCCGGGCACCCTACCTTCGCGGTGCGTCGCCGCACCCCTGATCGTCTGTCTGGAGAGCGGCGGCCTTCGCCGCATCTCCCGACTGCCGTGCCATGACGAGTCCTGTCGCCCCTCCCTCCGCTGCTGCATCCGCACTGACGCCCGCCTCCGCGACGCCGGTCGGCGCGGGACGTCTCGCGCTGATTCTCCAGGAATTGTTCACCGCGACCGCGCGCCTGCGCGGTGATCGCCAGCCTGTGCCCGATGCCACCGCGTTCCGGTCGCAGCTCCTCGAGCTCGTTCGCCGCGGGGATCAGGAGGCGCAGGCCGCGGGCTACACGCCTGCCGACGCGCGGCTCGCGATCTTCGCGGCCGTGGCCCTCCTCGACGAGTCGGCGCTCAACTCGCGACAGCCGGCGCTGTCCGAGTGGGCGCGGCGCCCGTTGCAGGAGGAGCTGTTCGGTGGGCACATGGGCGGGGAGTGGTTCTTCCAGCACGTCGACGAGCTGCTCGCGCGCCCCGACTCCGCCGTGCTCGCCGACCTGCTCGAGGTGCATCACCTCTGCCTGCTCCTCGGGTTCCGCGGCCGGTACGGGGCCGACGACCGGGGCGCGCTGCACGCGATCGCGTCGCGCCTCGGCGAGCGCGTGGCGCGCATGCGCGGGGCGCCCGGTGAGCTCACGCCGTCGTGGCGTCCACCTAACGATGCAGTCGCCGGACGCGATCCCTGGATTCGCCGCCTCATGATCGGGCTCGCCGCGAGCGTCGTCGTGGTGGCGGCGCTCTGGGGCGTCGCGGCGCTGTCGCTTCGCGGGTCCGTCCAGGACGCCGAGACGCTCGCCGCGCCGCGATCGGCGACGAACTGATCGCGCCCCGCCGTTCGCCCTTTCCTTCGCCAGTCCCGCCTCCGCCTAACGATCATGGCTCGCAGCAAATCGACGCGCTGGTACGCCGCCCTCGCCGTGCTCCTGGCGTTCATCCTTCTCGCCTGGCTCCTGGGCGGGGTGCTCACGCTCACCGACGGCGAGCGCGTAGCGCTGCGAGTGGGCCTCGTGGTCCTCGGGCTCGTCGCTGCAGGATCCCTGTTGTGGTTCCTGCGCCCGGTCGACGAGCCGATCGACGTCGCCGCGGGCCCGGATCGTGACGACGCGCTTGCCGCGGTCGCCGCGGCGCGAGCGCGGATGCCGCGCGGCGCCCTCGACGCGAAACCCGTCATCCTCGTCGTGGGCTCGCACGGCAGCTGCAAGACGACGGTCGTCGCGCATTCCGGGACGGACCCGCAGCTCCTCGCCGGCGACGCCCCGGCGACGACGACAGGCAACGCCCCGCCATCGACCGCAGGGGCAAATCTGTGGGTCGTGCGTGACGCCGTGCTCGTCGAGGCGGGAGCGCCCGTGCTCACCGACGAGGCCCGGTGGCGACGATTCGTTCGCGCGCTGCGCGCGCCCCGTCTGGCCGCCGCGTTCGGCCGTGCCGAGGCGCCGCCACGCGCCGCGGTGGTGTGCGTGAGCTGCGACCTGTTCTACGCCGGCGGTGCGGGCGAGCAGCTCGAGGGACTCGCGCGCCTCACGCGTGAGCGACTGAACGAGGCCGCGCGCGAGCTCGGCGTCGCGCTGCCCGTGTACGTACTGTTCACCAAGGCCGACCGGATCCCGCACTTCGAAGACTGGGCGGCGCCGTTCACGAACGACGAGATTCGCGACCCGATCGGCGCCGCCCTCCCGTTCGATCATGCGGCGACCCAGACCGGCTCCGCACGCTCGCGCGCCGCAGGCGGATACGCCGAGCGGATGACGCCGCGGATCGATGGAGCCATGGCCGGGATCGTCGCGGCGCTCGCCGGGCGCCGGGGGCAGCTTCTCAGCCGGGAAAGCATCCCTGAGCGACGGCTCACCGGGTACGAGCTCCCGCGTGAGATGGGGAAGCTCGCCGCGCCGGTGTCCCGCTTTCTCGTCGAGCTCTGTCGCCCCATGCACCTCGGCGTGAGCCCGCAGCTTCGTGGATTCTACTTCGTGGGTGCGCGGCCGGTCATCGTCTCGGACGTGGCGGCGCCCGCGGCGGCGAAAGCCGCGGCGGCGCCGGTGGGCACGCCGGGCGCCACCCGCGTCTTCGCGTCGGCATCGGTGGCCGCCGCCCAGTCGGCCCCGGCGTACACGCGGCCGTCGTCGCGCCGGGTTCCGCAGTGGGTGTTCCTGGAGCGACTCCTTCCCGAGGTCATCCTCGCCGACCGCGGTGCGGCCGCCGCGGCCAGCGGCGGCGTCCGGGTTGCGCACCTGCGGCGGGCACTGATTGGTGCGGGCATCGCCGCGATGCTCGTCGTCGCGTTCGGGGTCGCGCGGTCGTGGCTCGGGAACCGGTCGCTCGCCGGCCGCCTGACGACTGCGGCCGCTGGCGTCGCCGCACTGCCGGTCGTGGCCACGCCCGATGGCGCGGTCGCCTTTCCGTCGGTCGATGCCCTGGGCCGCCTCGAGACACTGCGCGCTACGCTCGACACGCTCGGCGAGTACCGCGCCGGCGGCGTTCCGTTCCGCCTGCGGTGGGGCCTCTGGCGCGGGGACGCGCTCATCTCCAGCGGCCGCCGCGTTTGGCTCGACGGCTACCGCCGTCAGCTGCACGCCGCGACGTGGAGCGCGCTCGTGGATTCCCTCCGCATGCTTCCGGACGCCCCGCGCCCCACCGACGACTACGGGCGCGACTACGGCATGCTCAAGGCGTATCTCGTCATGACGAACGAGTCGCCGCGAAGCACGCCGGAGTTTCTCGCGCCAGTGCTGCTGACGAGCTGGGCGCGCGGCCAGGCGCTCGACGCCGACGTCACGGCGCTGGCGCGCCGCCAGTTCGAGTTCTACGCGGCGGAGCTCGCGCGCGAGAACCCGTGGCCGGTGGCGGCGGACGCCGGGATTGTGCGCCGGTCGCGCACGTTCCTGCAGCGATTCTCCGGCGCCGAGCAGATCTACCAGAGTATGCTCGCCCAGGCGAACAAGGTCGCGCCGCCGCTACGGTTCGCCGAGGTCGTCCCGACCGCGACCGGCGTGGTCGCCGCGCCTAACGACGTTCCGGGGGCATTCACGGCCGCCGGCTGGGCGCAGATGGAGAACGCGTTCCGAAACGCGGACCCGTACTTCGAGGGCGAGCAGTGGGTCGTGGGCGACGCCACCGCCGCGCAGACGCAGGACCGCGATGCGGTGCTGAGCGAGCTGCGCAGCCGCTACCGCGCTGAGTACGTGCAGCAGTGGCGCGCCTTTGTGCGCGCGACATCGGTGGTGCGCTCGGGGGCGGCGCGTGACGCCGCGCAGAAGCTCGGCATCCTTGGCGGCGCGCAGTCACCGCTACTCGCAACGCTGGCTCTCGTCGCGCGAAACACCGCCGTAGACTCCGCGATGACGGCCGCCTTTCAACCGGTGCACACGGTCACGCCGGCCGGCGCACCCGACAAGTTCGTCTCGGACGCGAACCAGCAGTACGTGGCAGGGCTCGTCAACCTGCAGGCGGCCATCGAGCAGGTGACGAACATGCCGCCGGTCGTGGACACGGCGAGCGCGGTGGCGGTCGCGCAGGCGGCACAGCAGGCACTCGCGCCGGCGGCGCAAGCGAAGGTCGCCGCGCGCCAGCTCGCCCAGAAGTTCGCGGTCGACACGGCGGCCGCGCAGGTGGCACGACCAGTCGAGTCGCTGCTCCTCGCACCGATCGAAGGCGCCGAGGGCGCGCTCCGCACCCTGGCGGCGACGCGCGCGCCGACGCGGAGGCCCGCGGTCGCCGGTGGTGGTGGCGGAGGTGGCGGCGCAGCGCCCGCCGGCGGCGGAGGCGCGGCACTGCTCAACGAGCTCGGTCGCGCCCTGTGCACGAACATGACGCCACTCCTCGCGAAGTACCCGTTCACGCCCGACGCATCCGTCGAAGCTCAGATCTCCGATGTCGCCGCGGTGTTCGCGCCCGGAACGGGGGCGTTCTGGGCGTTCCATCAGGAACGCCTCGACCCACTCATGGAGAAACAAGGCGCGCAGTGGGTGCAGAAGCCGAACGCGGCAGTCGCGCTTTCGCCGCAGTTCCTGGCGTTCTTCAATCGCGCAGCCGCGGTGTCGACAGCGCTCTTTGGCGGTACGAGCGAGCCCCGAGTCGTTCTCACCGCGCGCGGCGTGGTGACGCAGCAGGTCTCGCAGATCACGCTCACGCACGGAACGTACGTCGCGCGGTTCAACCGAGACACGCCGCCGGCGCAATTCGTCTGGCCGCCGCAGGCGGGCCGCGATGCGCGTCTCATCGCGCGGGTCGGCCGCCGCGAGCTCGTGATCGCGGAGGCCACTGGCGACTGGGCGCTGTTCCGTCTCGTGTCCCGCGCGACGCGCGCCGACGGGGGCGGTGCGTCACTCCGCGCGGAGTGGACCACGCAGGCGACCGGCGGCGTGCCGGTAGCCGTCGAGTTCCAGTTCAGTGGGGGCTATCCCGTCCTGCAGCGCGGGACATTCAGCGGGGTGAATTGCGTGGGGCAGGTAACGCGGTAGCGAAATCGGGGTCAGATTCGAATTTCACCGTTCTGTCGCGCGCCGGCAGCGTACGAACGCCGACCCCTCGCCTGCCACCCGGAGCCACCTCGACGCGCACCCAGCTCCTCGTCACCGCGTCCGCCGCTGCCACGCCTGTGTTGCCGCGTCCTCCGCGGTCTGCTCGATGGCGGGACGGGGCCGGGCCGGCGCCGTCGTGGGATCGGGTCTGACGCGGATTACGCGGCAGCAGCGAACGCGGAAGACGCGGGGAACACCTCGCGCGCCTCGGGTGCGGCGTGGCGGGCCGGTCGGAACGACGATGACGCGGAAAGGGCCGACACGGCCGGGTGAACGTCATGAGCGACATCATCCTGCGCGAGTGAAAGCGCCTCCCGCCGGAACGTGAATGAAGGGAACGGCTCCTGGGGGAAGCCTCGTCCCCCATAGCAGTTCCCATCAATACATAGCCCCGGCGGGAGGGCGCGTCCCGGGCGCGGAGCGATCCCCAATATCCCCCTCATCCCTCATCCGTATTCCCCTTCACTCACGGCGACGCCGCGTGTAGAGACTATCCCACACGGCAAGCGCTGCCTTGGGCCGCAGCTCCGTGTTCACCATGCCGAGCGCGGCGAAGAGAGGCAGGATCGAGCCGGGTGGTTGCGGGATCGCGGCGACGTCCAGATCGGTGAACGTCAGCTGGAACACGGCCGCTGCGTTCACCGACTCGAGGAGCGCGTCCTGGCGGCGAAGATAGCGCGCCTGTTCGTCGGGCGAGGACTCGAGCCCCGGCACGTTCGCCGACGTCCACCCTCCCTCGACCACCATCACCGGACGCGTCTCGGCGCCGACGACGCGACTGTAGTAGTCGTCGGGTATGTCCTCCGGGTTCGGGAATCCGGCGAGATACGGATACGACGACAGCCCGAGCGCGCCGATGAACGGGAAGTCGCGCAGATCCTGGTCGATGCCGACGAATGAACCGTCAGCGCTCGCGAGCCGGCCCCACGCCGTCTCTACCTGAACGCTCACGAACACCGGGGTCGTGACACCGCGGGCGCGGAGGTCCGCGACGGCGTCGGTCGTCATCCGCACGATGCCGTCGTAGACCGGTCGCGGCGCCGCAGCGCGGATGAGATTCGTCTCGGCCGCGAGACCGATGTAGATGGGCCTAACGACGTCCACGATCGCGACGATGTAGTCGCGGTACAGCCGTTGAATGGCCGGCTCGGCGACGCTGCGGCCGGCTTCCTCGAGTGCCGGCGCTTCGCGGTCCCGTGCGATCCCGTTGGTCACATCGAGCATGAGCACGATGGGGAGCTCGTGCGCGCGGTAGTAGTTCGCGAGCTCGAGCGCGTTCGCGCGAGCGGCTTCCGTCGCGGATACGCCGGAGAGCATGGCGGCCCATTGCACGTCGACGTGCATGATCGCGGCGTCCGCGCGGGTTCGCCACATCTCCAGGCTCCGGCCCGCCGTCACCGGGTCTGGCGACGGCGGGATGGCGGAGAACCCCATGCGATAGCCGCGCTCGCCGGACTGCGCGCCGTCCGTGGGCGTGCGGTCGCACGCGCCAACCAGCGCCACCCCGACCGCGGTGAGAGCCGTGAGAAGGGATGCGGCCGTCCTACCTCGCAACTCGTCTGACCCCTTGCGCAACCATCAGTACCACCGAGATCGGAAAGAGCAGGTGATACAGCCCGTCGTGAAAGCCGAGGAACACCCACCCGATGAACCAGGCGGCGAAGATGATGAAGCCGAGGATGCCGAGGATGCCGAAGCGGTCGAACATTGAGCACCTCCCACGAGCTGCGGCGGGGCGGGCGAGCGGAAACGCGGCGTCGCGCGTACCTACGCTGGGTCACTGACGCGACCGTGGCAAGAGACAGCGTGTCCTTGCACGCGCCGGGACCCGTGGGCTAAATCGGACGGGTTGCGCCGCTGGAGCGCTGCTCCAATTGACCGACGGAGGATCATCATGACGTCTGTGTTCATGCCGGCACGCCCGGCCGTCTTCTCGCTCATGCTTACGGCCGCCGTAGCCCTCGTCGCCAGCGGTACCTCCGTGGCAGCACAGCAGCCTCGGGCGCAAGAGACCGACCGCGGTGCAATTCAGCGCGCGCAACAGCAGCGCCGGCCAACCAGGATCGACCAGGCGCGCGCCGAGTCGCTCTACGTCAGCGCGGACCCCGCGGATCATCCGCAACGGGACTTCGAGCGGGACCTGGCGACGAAGGCGCGGACCGACAGCATCTACACCGCGCGCAGCCGCGGCGTCATGGAGTTCACGAAGATCAAGTACCGGAGCAAAGCCGGCGACATGGATGT
>DAINRQ010000153.1:0-13303 GCA_036741775.1 Gemmatimonadaceae bacterium
ACGCCGAGCCGCTTGAGCACATTGGCGAACCGGTTGACCTCGACGTAGAGGTCCCAGTAGGTCAATGTGCGCCGGTCGCCCGGCTCGCCTTCGAAGATGATCGCGGCCTTGTTGCGTCGCGCGGTCGCGACGTGGCGATCCAGGCAGTTGACCGACGCGTTCAGGCGGCCGCCGACGAACCATTTCGCGTGAGGCGGCGTCCACTCGAGCACCGTCGTCCACGGCCTCGACCACTCGAGCTCCTTCGCCATGGCGGCCCAGAACCCCTCGGGGTCCCGCTCGGCTTCGGCATAGAGCTCGTCGGATGAGACGTGCGCCAGCCGCCGGAACTCATCGGGCGGGGGGAACTTTCGGTTCTCCTGCAGCAGGACGTCGATATCAGACATGGAGATCCACTCGGGTCGAATACGCGCGGGTGATGGCTGATCGAACGGGGGCGATTGTGCAGCACGCGCGCCGAAACATCAACCGGCCGGGGTGCAG
Source organism: Gemmatimonadaceae bacterium (assembly GCA_036741775.1). GTDB lineage: Bacteria > Gemmatimonadota > Gemmatimonadetes > Gemmatimonadales > Gemmatimonadaceae > JAJKIV01. The sequence goes on from DAINRQ010000153.1 coordinate 484, forward strand.
GCGCGCCGCGTGATTGGCGAGCATGTGCGATCGGACAGCTGGACGAATTGCCCGTCAAGGACTTTGACACCGTCGCGATGTTCCCATGCTGCGGCAAAGTGCAGCCGTGCAACGGGACCGAGGGCGAGCGTCCCTGGCGTAAGTCTAAGCGTTGCAACGGTGATATCTCACGGACGGGGCTGGCACGCAAGTCGCTCTGACCGAGAGCACAATCGACGGGCCAACGTTCACTCGATAAGAGCACACCCGCCGCGAGGTGGGGCCGCAAAGCCAGGAATCTCGTCTGCCGGTTCAGCATGGCGAGATCGTCCGGTTGCCGAAGGTGGTTTGCCGACTCGCTCGGCGCTTTCGACTTCCTCCCGGTGGCGGCGTGCTCGGCCCGACAGGAGGATTTTTTATGGTCGCCGCTACCGACAACCTGGGTTCCGCGCTCGTCGCGCCTCCTCGGCTCATCGCCGACACGCGAGCGGATTTCCGGACCGCGGCGCTCGCGCATCTCGAACGGATGGGCCCCGGCGCTGGCGCCCTCGTCATCGACATGCACCAGACGTTCGACCTCGATGCGAGCGGGCTCGGCATCCTGGTGCTCATTCAAAAGCGCGCGAAGGAGCGCGGACTATCGACTCGTCTACGTCAGGCACCCGAACGGGTCCGCAATTTGCTCAAGCTGACAATGCTCGATTTCCTCTTCGAGCTGACGGATTGAAGGACGTTGAGTGGTTCGAGCGTGTGCGCGTCGTGGCCCCCTTCGGCGCGCCGCACTCGACCGCTCGCAAAACGGCGGTCCCGGCGCGTAACCGTGCCTTGGCCGCCGTTTCTCGTCTCCTCGCCACGGTGAGCGCGGGGGACTAACGTTCGGGCGTGAGTTCTCCCGCCACCGAGCAGCGCGCGCCCTCGCCAACGTCCCAGAACCAGATCAGCGCAGTGGACCAGGTCGCGGTCGACGTCATCGGACTCGGCCGTCGGTTCGGTCGTCGCGTTGCGGTCAGGGACGTCTCGTTCAGTCTCCGTCGCGGTGATTGTCTCGCGCTCTTCGGGCCGAACGGAGCAGGGAAGACGACTCTGCTCCGGGTGCTCGCGGGCCTCCTGCGTCCAACGAGCGGCTCTGCGCGAGTCGCCGGGGTCGCGCTCCCCGGTGGCGCGACCGCGCGTGCGACCGTCGGGCTCATCTCGCATCAGAGCATGCTGTATTCGGCGCTCACGGCGATCGAGAACGTCGAATTCGCCGCGAAGCTCTACGGCGTGAGCGCTCCGCGCGACGCCGCACGTCGCGCGCTGGAGCGCATGCGCGTTGCCGATCGCGCCGATTCGCCCGTGCGCGCACTCAGCCGAGGGATGCAGCAACGCGTCTCGATTGCGCGCGCGATGGTGCACGACCCACGCGTGGTCCTGCTCGATGAGCCCTACACGGGACTCGACGAGGCCGGCGCTGCCGCGCTCACGGATGCCCTGCACACCCTGAAAGGGGAAGGCGCGGCACTCGTCCTCGTCACCCACCATCTGGGCGAGGGTCTCGCGATCGCTTCTCACACGGCGATCATGCGCGACGGGCAGTTCATCGATTACGCCGAGCGAGGCGACGTCGCGCTCGATGCATATCGCGACGCGTACCGTCAGGCGGTAGTGCGGTGAGCCCGCGCGTTCCGCCAGGGATGTTCGGCGCTGCGGCGCTCATCGCGCGCAAGGATCTCGCGATCGAGTTCAGGACGCGCAGCGCGTTTCTCGCCGCGCTCGTGTTCGCCCTCCTGGCCATCGTGATCTTCTACTTCGCCTGGGACGCCACGGCTGTCAGTGCGGCCGACCTCGCTCCGGGTGTGTTGTGGGTGATCTTCACGTTCTCGGGCTTGCTCGGCCTGCATCGCTCGTTCGGCGTGGAAGAGGCCGACCGCGCCATCGATGGGCTGCTCGCATCACCGGTGGACCGCGAGGCGATCTTTCTCGGCAAGGCACTCGCGAACCTCGTTTTCGTGCTCGGGGTACAGGCCATTGCCATCCCCGCGGTCGCGCTGTTCTACAACCTCCCGCTCACGCGAGTGCTCGCGCCGCTCGCCGGCATCGCGGTACTCGCCGCGATCGGTCTCGTAGCAGTCGGTACATTGTTCAGCGCAATGGCAGCGAACACGCGGCTCGCCGAACTATTGTTACCGGTGCTCGCACTGCCGTTCTTCGTGCCGGTCGTATTGCCCGCCGCTCAGGCAACAGCGCGGCTCCTGGCGGGGCGGCCGGTTGCGGAAGCGATGAGTTGGTTGAGAATCCTCATCGCGTTCGACATCGTGTTCGTGGTAGCGTGCGCGCTGGCGTTTCCGTTCACGCTCGAAGATTAGGTGGGTAGCTCAACCGGTTCATGCCATGACGACACCACTACGCGCCGACGGCGCGACACCGCAGAACACGCCACCGCGACCAACCGAGCGCGGTGGCATCGACTGGCTGCTCGTGGTTGCCGTGCTCGCGTTCGCCGCGACGATGGTTCGCGCGATGGCGTTCACGCCAACCGAGGCGATTCAGGGCGCGGCGCAGAAGATCTTCTACATCCACGCGCCGTCGGCGTTCGTTGGGCTGTATCTCGCCTTCGGGCTCGTCGCGGTGTCCGGCGCGCTCTACCTGTGGCTGCGTGACGAGCGACTCGATCGCGTTGCGGCGGCGTCGGCGGAAGTCGGCGTGGTGTACACGACGGTCGTCCTCGTCACGGGCCCGATCTGGGGCAAGCCGGTCTGGGGCACGTGGTGGACGTGGGACGCGCGTCTCACGCTGACGCTGTTTCTGTGGTTCGTGTACGTCGGATATCTGATCCTCCGCGGGGCGATCGACGATTCCGCAACGCGCGCGCGATACTCGGCGGTCCTGGGCGTTCTCGGCGCGCTGCTCATCCCGTTCATCCACCTGAGCGTGTACCTGTTCCGGACGCTCCACCCGATGCCGATCGTGCTCAAACCCGACGCGCCGTCGCTGCCGCCCGAGATGCTCACGACGTTTCTGATGGCGCTCGCGTCGATGACCTTGCTGTACTTCGCGCTCGTTCGCGCGCGTTACCGCCTCGCGCAGGTCGTCGAGACCCTGGACGACGACCCCGTTGCCGAGCCGTCGGCGATGACCACGTTACGCGCGGAGCCGGTTCGCTGATGCCTGACAACTCCGCGTACTACTATGCGGCGTACCTTGCCGCGGCGCTCATCTACGGCGGGTACATCGTGTCGCTCGTGATCCGGACGCGTCGCGCTCGGGAGCGGCAGCGCCGACGGGACGCCGCGCCGCTGGGCTAGCGCGGGTGCGGGTATGGATGGGGCGTGACATCCGTTGCTGCATGGATGCCACACCGCACACATATGTTGTCGAGCAAGCGCGCTGATTTCGGGGCTGATGTGGGCGCGGGTTTTGCCTGCTGGGTCACAGTGTTTCGCCGAGTAATCACGCCCCGTTGCCAAGGAATCCCAGGCTATGGATGCAAGCCAGTACTTTCGTCTGACCGACCGAATCGACGGCGCTGCTTCGCGCGAAGAACTCGCGGCGATCGAGGCGGAGATCGAGCGCACCCAGCCGCATGTCATGGAGCGGCGTGCCCTCGAGCGACGCATGCACCGGCGCGAACGCGCGCTGGAGTCGCACCCCTCGCTCTGATCGTCCTGCCCCGCCACCGGCCGCGACGTCTTGCGGGTCCGAGCTTGCCCATCACGCGCCGCGGTTCGAACCGCGGCGCGCTTTCATTGCACGCAGGTCTGGCCCGCCGCGCCGCGCGTTCAGGCTGATGCTGCCCTCGGGCAGCGGGGGCGCATATGATTAGCGGCGCTCTCTCCATCAGCCCGCTCTTCATGAACCGCCAACGCGAACACGATTTCGCCCACGCACTGGACGCCAGCGCGTCCACGGTGGGGCGCGGAGTGCACCGATGATCCATCCGTGGCGCGATCTCCCGCCGGGACCGCATCCGCCGGAAGAAGTCACGGCCGTCATCGAAATTGCCCGGGGGAGCCGAAACAAGTACGAGTTGGACAAGGAGCACGGCCTGTTGAAACTCGACCGCGTGTTGTATTCCGCAGTGCATTACCCCGGGGACTACGGCTTCATCCCGCGCACGTTGCACGAGGACGGCGATCCGCTCGATGTCCTCGTGCGCATCCAGGAGCCGACCTTTCCGGGCTGTCTGATCGATGTGCGCCCGATAGGCGTGCTGCGGATGCTCGATCGCGGTGAGCCCGATGACAAGATCCTCGCCGTCCCGAGCCACGACCCGCTGCATAACGAGTATTTCGACATTGCGGACCTCCCGAGCCATTTCCTGAAGGAGGTCCAGCACTTCTTTCTGATCTACAAGGATCTCGAAGGCAAGCGCATGGAGATCGCGGGGTGGGAGAAGAGCGAAATCGCCATGCAGGTGATTATTGATTCGATGGAGCGTTACGCGGACCGGTATCTTCGTGTGGGGCCATAAGCGTCCCTATTTCCGGTGCTTGCGCGGTGGTGGCGGCGGTGGTTGCGGCGGGGGTTCTTCCGGCCGAACGGCGCCGTGGAGCGGAAGCTCCGGCGCCCGACGGAGGAAGAGCGCGTCGTAGATCCCGGCGGCGAGCATCGCGCCAACGAGGGGGCCAGTCCAGTAAATGATCTGCCCTTCGAAGATCCCGGTCGCAACCGCCGGACCGATGGATCGCGCCGGGTTCAGGGATCCACCCGTAAGGGGCCCGATCGCGAGGATCGCGGCGGTGAGCGTCAGCCCGATGGCGAACCCACCGACTTTCGGCGCGTCCGGGTCGACCGCGGTGCCGAAGACGACGAACATCAGGAAGAACGTCGCGATCGCCTCGAGGAAGAATGCCTGCGCGCCCGTGATATCGAGGGCTACCGACTGGCCGCCGCCGCGCGCCGCGTCAAAGAGCTCCGCGGGCACTGTGACTTTGAGCGCGTACGCCGCGGCAATGGCGCCGAGGATCTGCGCGCACACGTAGATCGCGGCCATCATGGGCTCGATGCGACGCGTGACGAGGAAACCGATGGTCACGGCGGGATTCAGATGCCCCGAGATTCGCATCGTCGCGGTGACCATGATCGCGAGGATCAACCCGTGGGCAAGGGCGACGCTCACGAGCGCGGAGGAGTTCGTTTGGCGCGCCATGAGGATCGCGCCGCTTCCCACGAACACGAGCGCGAAGGTGCCAACGAACTCGGCGACGAAGTGGCGGACGGCGTCGCGCATCTGAGTCGATAGTCGGGAGTCGGGAGTCGGGAGGACGAGGATTCGCGGCGCGAAGCTAGGCGCCAGCGCTCGCGGTCGCCAGAGCCCCCATTTCTAGTTGTCGCTCCGCATCACGAGCGCCGCGTTGATCCCGCCGAACCCGAACGAGTTGTTCAGGACGTACTCGAACTGTGCCTCGCGACCCGTGGCCGGGACGTGATCGAGGTCGCACGCGTCGTCCGGCGTTCGAAGATTCACCGTCGGCGGGACCCAGCGGTTCCGCAGCGCCAGTGCGCAGATCGCGGCCTCGATCGCGCCCGACGCGCCGAGGGCGTGACCGTAGTACCCCTTCGTGCTGCTCACCGGAATCCGGTACGCGTGATCGCCGAACACGCGCTTGATCGCCAATGTCTCGGTCGGGTCGTTGAGGGGGGTCGAGCTTCCGTGTGCATTGACGTAGCCGATCTCACCGGCCGACACCGCCCCGTCGCGCAGCGCGAGGCTGATCGACCGCGCCGCCTGCGAGCCGTCGGGAAGCGGCGCCGTCATGTGGTGCGCATCGTTCGTGAGGCCATACCCGAGGATCTCGGCATAGATCGGGGCGCCACGAGCGACCGCGCGATCGCGCTCCTCGAGAATCAACACGGCGGCGCCTTCGCCCATCACGAACCCATCGCGGTCGCGGTCGAAGGGACGCGACGCCGACGCGGGGTCGTCGTTCCGCGTCGACATGGCGCGAATGAGCGCGAACGCGCCATAGCACAGCGGCGACAGCGGCGCTTCCGCGCCACCGGCGATCATTACGTCGGCGTAGCCGTCGCGGATCTGACGGAACCCTTCGCCGACGGCGATCGTGCCGGACGCACAGCTCATGGCGTTCGTGGAGTTCGGCCCTCGCACGCCGAACTCGATCGCGATGTTGCAGCTCGACGCGCCCCCGAACACGGCGAGGGCGAGCATCGGCTCCACCGAGCGAAGCCCCTGTGACAGGAATAATCCGAGCTGCTCCTCGGCGAACGCGACGCCGCCGAGCGCGGAGCCCATCATTGCCCCGATTCGGTCGCGGTCCTCGGCGGCGAGATCGATCCTCGCATCCTCGAGCGCCTGCCGGGCGGCGACGACTGAAAACTGGCCAAACCGATCGAGTCGTTTCGCGCGCTTCGACTCCAGGTGATCCGTCGGGACGAAGTCGTTCACCTCGGCGGCGTTGTGGCTGCGGAAGATCGACGGGTCGAACCGCGTCAGCGATCGCACCGCGGAGCGCTCGGCGCGGACGCCTTCCCAGAGCGCCTGACCCGTGATCCCAATGGGGGTAATGGCGCCAATTCCCGTGACGACGACGCGACGACGCATGGATTGATGAGCGGTAGGTGAGCGTTCAGCGTTGCGAGGGTCGGCGACCGCCCTCCTCGCGCTCCGCGATGCGAGCGAGTCCCGCGAGCGTTCGCGATGCGATTCCATGAACGAAGATCGGGCCGATCACCGTCGTGGCGGCGAAGATCCCGATCAGCGGCCAGCGCGGGCCGTCCCAGACGTGCACGATGCGAACGAGGGCGCCTCCTTCCGCCGGCGTGAAGCTCCATTCGACGTCCATTCCCTTTGTAATACCGCCGACGTGGTGAAAACGGATTGCCGGCTTCGCGTGGTCCACCTCCATCTCGGACAGCCACCACGTTGGCCAGTGCACGGGTCCGAACGGTCGATTCGCGGACATCTCGACGAGTCCCCCGCCGTCCGTGGCTACTTCGCGAAAGCGGACGTAGCGGTAGTGCGCCAGGTGTGCGGGCCACTCCTCGACGTGGCGAACGACCTCGAAGACCCGCCGCGCCGGAGCGCGAACGAGTTGCTCGTCCACCGTTTCCATGGGCCGGCCAGCCGGCATCGGGCCGAGCTGGTACGGCGGTCTGGGCGATGCGCGTTTCGGTTGGGTCGCGATCATGCTGCCTCCGGGCACCAGCTTGCCGTGACGCGCCACCCCATCCGCCGCCTAACGACCGGCGAGTGGCCGATGGCCGACGCCACGAGCCGGTGCAGCTCGTTCGTGGTATAGCCGCGCATGACCGACACCACCCCGTCGTGTCGGCTCACGGGATGAAAGCGCAACGGAAAGGACACGCACCACAGGCCGGCCGCGGCGAGCCAGCTCCGGCGCAGATCGGCGACGATGACCCGCCTCCGCGCGACGCGATCGAGCTCGCGCACGACGTTCGTGGCTTGTGCATCGTCGAAATGGTGAAGCGTCTGTGAGCACATCACGACATCCACGGATCGGGTAGCGAACGGGAGCGAGGCGGCATCGCCACACACGGCATTGCCGGAGCGGGCACGACTCGCGAGCGCGAGCGTTTCCGCCCTGTCTGTCGTCACGAGCGAAAGTTCCACGCCATTGCGCCGCGCCAGCTCGCGAGCCTGGGCCGCAATGTCCCCGAGGCCGCTCCCGACGTCGAGCAGCGTGGCGCTCGGCGCGAGGCGTGGCAGGAGCTCCGACAGTTCCATCAGCACGCATCGCGTTCCGCCGAACAGCGAGTTCGCGAGCGCGACGTCGGCGAGCGACCGCCGGACGATCCGCGGGTCGATGCCGGGCTCGTCGAGGTACTCGACGCTCCGGAGGCGCGGCGGCGTGATGAACGGCATCACGAACCGCCAGTGCCTTCAGCGCTCGAGCTGTGCATACCCCCCGCGATAGTACAGCAATGGGCGCTCGGAGAACGACACGGCGGTTTGGACTTCGCCCACCACGATCGTGTGGTCTCCGGCTTCGTGCTGCGCGACCCGCAGACACTCCACATGCGCGAGCACGTCATCCAGGAGCGCCGCTCCCGTGAGCCCCCGCGAGTAGCCGATCCCGTCGAACCGCTTGTGCTCGTCCACTCCCGAGAACCGTCGCGAGATGGCCTCCTGATGCGCGGCGAGGATGTTCACCGCGAAGTGTGACGCGGCTAGCAGGGGCCCGTGGGACGAGGCAGCGCGGTCGATGCACACGAGCACGAGCGGCGGCACCAGGCTCACCGAGCTGAACGCGTTCACGGTCATCCCATGGTCCCGCCCATCATCGTCACGCACCGTGACGATCGTGACGCCGGTGGCAAACCGGCCGAGAACGCTCCGGAATGTGTCGGGATCGAGCGGCACGCCGTCAGGTGGACTTGGGCGTCGGCACGGCAGACGCGGAGCGCACACGTCCAAACGCCCACGGCAACGCGAGACGCACCAGAAATCCGGGCCGGAGTACCTCGCGCGGGGGCACGAAGTCGCCGGTGACTCCCACAATCGTGTGTGCCATGGCCGGACGCAGAGAAAGTGAGCGCGCGCCAATGTTCATGAGAGAGGGGAAGCTAACGGCCGCACCAATGATCTGCTCGACCTTCCACTTCCCGCTGAACTCGTTTACGCGCGCCCGGTCATACTCAGCCAATCGACCATTCGCCTCGCGCGGATTTCGCGCGGAGATGGACTCCGCGATGCGCGGCGCGAGCAGCTCCGCGCCGCGGAGCGCCGCGTAGATGCCTTCACCGGTGAACGGGTCGAAGAAGTCGGCGGCATCGCCCACGAGCGCTGCACCCGGCGCCCACGCGCGCACCGATGCCGAGGCGAACGGGCCGGTGGCCAGCACCGCGTCGACGCGGCGGGCGCGGGCAAACCGCGGGAGGACGTGCGGTCGCCGTCGAATCCAGTCGTCCATGAAAGCCGCCGCGCCGCCCGCCGCAGCCTTCGCGTGCAGCGCGGGCACGACGACCGCGACGTTCGTCAGGCCGTGTCCGACGTCGGCGAGGCCCAGATAGCCGTCGTGCTCGACGTGCATCTCGCCGCTGTCGCTCATCCCTTCCACGCCAGCGAAATGGCTCACGAACGCCACGCGCCGTTGCCCCATCCGCGTCGACGCCAGTCCAAGGCGGCGGCTCACGACGGAGCGGAGACCATCGGCGCCGACGACGACGCTCGCGGAGAGCGCTCGGCGGCTGCCGCGCTCGTCGATGACTTCGACCCCCGAGACCCGTCCGCTCCCGTCGACGGTTGGTGCAACGACGCGAACGCCCTCTCGCACACGCGCGCCGGCAGCCCGCGCTCGGACGACGAGCAACGGATCGAGGATGGTCCGCCGAAGCGCCAGTCCGTGGTCGCGATACCCGCGAAACCCTACGACGTCGCCGTAGCGGCCGTGGAAAGTCGTCCCGTTAGGCGCCCGCACCTGCATGCCGGCGAGCGTCGCCGCGCCCGCACGCTCGATGTCGTCGAGCGCGCCGATGTCGGCGAGCAGGCGCGACGCCTGCGGGCTCATGTACTCCGAGCAGGGCTTGTCGCGCGGGAAGCGAGCGCGGTCGAGTACCAGAACATCGAGCCCCAAGCGCGCGAGGTAGAACCCCGTTGCGGCCCCGGCAGGACCGGCGCCTACGACGATGACTTGCGCCCGCTCCGCCGTCATCCGGTGGTCACGGGCCGACTCGGCCGTACGCTTGTGAAGCGAGGAAGAGCGTGTCAGCCGTGATGCGGTAGGAAAACTCGAAGGTCCCGGAGCTCGGCGGGAGGTACGTGATCCGGACGGACTGCGGCAACGGTTCCCAGAGCGCCTCGACGACCTGAGCGTCGGAGAGCCCACTGGTGAAGTTCCGCGTGACGGTGAGGCGGCTCGCGGTGAGGTTGGCGTTGAACCGCCAGGTCGTCTCGTTCGATCCGGTCGACCCGTCCTCGGCGACAAAGAGGAGGATTCGGCGCCAGGTGCCGACGAGCCCGGAACTGGACGCCCCGCCTGCCGTGCCGCTGCCACCCGCGCTGCCGAGCGGGCCTCCGAGCCGCGAACTGTCGCACGCCACCAGGAGCGCCGCAGCAGCGAATACCAGCGACCGTCGAACTGTCACCCTCACGCGAGCACCTCCACCGGCATTGGAACGCTTCGAGCCGAGATTACCGAGCAATCGTCAGGGCGACAGCACCGCCAACCAGCGTGCAGAGCACGTTTACCAGGTCGTTCCGAAGCCCGGGTATCCCGCGCGTCACCCGTGTCGGGTGACCGCACGAGTGCACCGGACGTTCGGTGAACCGGGAGCAACGGTCGCACCACCGTCGCTCCTGAACGGTCGCGCCGAGGAGCGAATCGGCGAAGGAGCCAGCGAGCCCCCCAACGATCACCGGGGTCGCGTCACCGGCAACCCCAGTGGCGAGCGCTGCGGCGCCAATGAACGCAGCGCCTGCGGCGGACGCGAGCGTTCCGGGTACGGTCACTCCCCCGGACGTACCGGGCTCCACCACCTGAAAGGAAATTATCGACCGGGGCGAACGGCCGGCTAGCGTGCCAATCTCCGTAGCCCACGTGTCCGCCGTCGCGGCGGCCAGTGCGCCGAGCGCCATTGCCGCCCAGTTGGGATCCCCGGTAATCGCGCTCGCCAGGACGCTGACCGCGAACACGCCTCCGTTGGCGAGCACCTGAGCCGCGTCGCGCTCATCCCCTTTCTCGACGATGTCTCCGATTCTGGCGTCGCGTGCGGCGCGGCGGTATCGAGAAAGGGCCGTGGAGGCGACGAAAAACGCAATGAGCAGGACGGCCCACCCCCACCCCGCGAGCGTGGCTGCCAGGCCCACCGCGACGGCGGCGACCGCCCCGCCGGTGGACAGTGACCGGGTGCGGCGAGACACGGCGGCGAGCGCGCCGGCCAGCATGAGGCCGGCGATCGCGCGGTCGATCACAGCACCCTCGCGCCAATTTCGGGGGGCTGGTCAAGCCGCTTGAACGCCGTTCCGCGCGCCGTTAGCTTCGCTTCCACGTCTCTAGTGATCCATGTCACCGACGGTCGACTCGCTCCTTCCGCTCAGCTTTCTGGAAGCCGTCCGTAACGTCGACACGCCTGACGACGACCCCGACACTGAACTCGTCGCCGAGTTGCGGAACAAGCGGCTCGGTTTGAGCGACACCGTCTACGCGCAGATCCGTCGTTATTCCGACGCGGTGAAACGTAGTCAACGGACTGCTCGCGACGAAGCAGTGGCGCTGGCGCGTCTCATCGGGCGTCGTCCCGATGCGGAGGCAGTGTTTCGTGGCGCGGGTCGTTACCTCGCGAACGAGGCGTATCAGGGCATCTCGCCGATGACTCGGCAAGTGATGCTCACCCTGCCGTCCATCGTCGCGCGTCCCATCGCGCTCCGTCACGCGAAGCGCATCGTCACCCGGTATTTTGGCGGCAGCGTCTCGCGCGTCGGTTCGTCCGTGGTTCTCGACGTGCCCACATCGGTGACGATCGACTCGGCGCCACGCTCGATCGGATGTGCGTACTACGAAGCCGGACTCGCCGAGCTGCTCCGCCTGCTCATCAACGGCGGCGGGGCGGTGGAGCACGTGCGCTGCATTGCGCGCGGCGAAGGCATGTGCAGTTGGCGCGCCGAGTGGCGTCCGCTTTCCTGATTCACGTCGTCAACAACCAATGCTCGACTCCCGATTGCTCCCGCGCGTCCAGCGCGCGCTCGCTGACGCCGGTCTCGATGGCTGGCTGCTGTACGATTTCCGCGGCCTCAACCCAGTCGCGGGCGCGATGCTCGGACTCGAGGGGATGGCGACGCGACGGATCTTCGCGCTCATCCCCGCGCAGGGGACGCCGACAGCCATTACCCACGCGATCGAACAGGGGCCGTGGCGGAAGTGGCCCGCGGAATGGGGGAGGGAGGTGTACAGCTCGTGGCGGTCGCTCGAGTCGTACCTCGCCGGGCTCGTGCGCGGGAAGCGTATCGCCATGGAATACTCCCCGGGCGACGCGGTGCCCTATCTCGATCGCGTGCCGGCGGGCGTGCTGGAGATGGTGCGAGCGGCGGGCGCCGACGTCGTAACGTCGGCCGATCTCGTCACGCGCTTCTACGCGACGTGGACGGATGAGGGGCTGGCATCGCATCGGCGTACGGCCGAGAAGATCGCCGCGATCGCGCACGAGGCGATTCGGTTCGCCGGGGCGGAGGCGCGCGCCGGCCGTTCGGTGACGGAGCACGGACTCCAGCAGCGCATTCTCGAGGCGTTTCGGCGTGAGTCGATCGAGACGATCGACCCGCCGGTCGTGGCGGTCGGGCCTAACGCGGCGAACCCGCATTACGAGCCGCGCGCGGATTCGCCCGTCCCGATTCGCGTGGGCGACGTGGTCCTCGTGGACCTGTGGGCACGGGAGCCGGAGGGCGTATGGGCGGACCAGACGTGGATGGCGTCGATTGGAGAGCCGAGCGCGCGGGCCGTGGAGATCTGGGAAGCGGTGCGCGACGCGCGTGATGCGGCGATCGCACTCCTCCGCGAGCGCGTGACGCGGTCGGCCCCGGTGCGGGGCGGGGAGGCCGACGACGCCGCGCGCGCCGTGATTACGGAACGCGGGTTCGGCGACCGGTTCGTGCACCGCACCGGTCACTCGATCGACTCGCGGGACCTCCACGGCTCGGGGCCGCACCTCGACAATCTCGAGACGCGGGAGGAGCGGTTGCTCATCCCGGGCGTCGCGTTCTCGATCGAGCCTGGTGTGTACGTTCCGGGAGAGATCGGCGTACGCAGCGAGGTGAACGCGTATGTCGGGGACGGTGAGCTCGTGGTAACGCCGAGCGAGTACCAACGAGAGCTCATGATTGTATAGCTATCAGCTATCTGCGATCAGCTCGCCGTTCGCGCTTCGCCGTTCGCGCTTCGCCGTTCGC
>DAINRQ010000154.1:0-13268 GCA_036741775.1 Gemmatimonadaceae bacterium
GCGCCGCTCGTCGCCGGAACGGGCCGCTCGTCGGCGATTTGCACCGCCCGCCAGCGGCGTCATGGCATCCCCCGCGTTCCACATGCGACGTTGCCTGTCACTGTGAGCGTATCGAGCCAGAGAACGCGACCCCCGGCACCACCCGGCGCCGCCACTATCGCCGGCCTATGGGCGCTCATCGGCGCGCTTTCCGTCGGTGCTACACCCACAAAGGTCGTCGCCCAGCCGGTTTCCCGGCAGGCGAGCGCCGTCGCGCGCGCGACAGAGAGCCGGCCCGTCGAGATCGAACTGCGCAGCGCCGCGCGCGTGCTCGCGCCGGGTGACACGACCACCGTGGCAATCCGGCTTCGCCCGGAGCCTGGGTGGCATGCGTACTGGCGACACGCGGGCGATGTAGGGAGTGCACCCTCTGTGGACTGGCGTCTTCCGTCCGGGTTCACCGCGGGCCCACTCCGCTGGCCAGCACCGGAGCTGATCAGCTCACCGCCGCTCGCCAGCTACGGCTACGAGCGCGAGGTGCACATGCTCAGTACGGTGCACGTCCCGCGCACAGCGCGCGTCGGGTCGGCCGTGACGATCGCAGGCACCGTCACGTGGGTGGTGTGCAAGGAGGAATGCTTCGCCGACGAGGTGGAGCTCGCGCTGACGCGACCGGTGGGAGCCACGTCGGAGGCCGACACTGCCGCTGCTCGCGCTATCATGGCGGAGGACGCGCGCGTGCCGGTGCGCGGCGCGGACTGGGAGTTCCTCTCGGCGGTGGATTCGGGCGCGATCGTGCTGCGGGTTCGCCCGCCTAACGGGTCGAGTGTGCTGGCGGGCGGTGACCCGGAACGCGTGCGATTCTTCGTGGACTCGGCCGGGGTCATCGATCACGGCGCCCCGGCGACGGTAGGTGTGGATGGCGACGCGTTGGAGATCCGGCTCGTGCGCTCGCAGTACGCCACCGGGACACCGGCCCGGTTGACGGGGGTGCTGGCGGTCGCGGGTCGAGACACCGGAGAAGAGGCGCTCGCGGTCGAAGTGGAGGCCCCTGTCGTGAGCATGGCGCAGCTCGCGTCTTCCGGCGGAGTCGTGAACGCGGTCACCGGTAACGCTGCCCTCGACGCCGGCGGATGGCTCGCGCTCGCGACCGCCGGCCTGCTTGCCCTCCTCGGCGGCACGCTGCTCAACCTGATGCCGTGCGTCCTTCCGGTGCTGTCGATCAAGGCGCTCGGCGTCGCCGAGTCGGCGGCGCATGACGCGCGGACCGCGCGGCGCCACACGGCGCTCTTCGGCGCGGGCGTGCTCGTGTCGATGTGGGCGCTCGTGGCGGTGCTGCTCGCCCTGCGCGCTGCCGGCGCCGAGGTCGGGTGGGGCTACCAGCTCCAGAGTCCTGCCATGGTGGGCGCGCTCGCGCTGCTCGTGTTCGCCGCCGCACTCAACATGGCCGGCGTGTTCGAGCTCGCGCCATTAGGTGGCACGCTCTCCGTCGCCGCAGGGCGCACGCCGCCGGCCGCCGAGACGTTCCTGAGCGGTGTCCTCGTCACGGCACTCGCGACGCCGTGTTCCGCGCCGTTCCTTGCGGCTGCGGTCGCGTACGGGATCGCCAGCGGGGTGGGGAGCGCGATCGTCGTCTTCACCGCGCTAGGTATCGGCCTGGTGTGGCCGCTGGCGCTCGTCGCCGCGGCGCCACGCGTGCGCCGGTGGCTGCCGAGGCCTGGTGCGTGGATGGTGACGCTGCGGCAGGCGCTCGCGTTCCCGCTGCTCGCGACCGTGGTCTGGCTCGCGTGGGTGCTCGGCCGGCAGGCCGGGGTCGACGCGGTCGCCGCACTGCTCGCTGCGCTCACGCTGCTGTCGTTAGGCCTCTGGGCGCTTGGCCGCTTCGGAACGCTCGTCGCGTCGGCCGGCCAGCGCCGCGCCGCCCGGGGCGTTGCGCTTGCCGCCGGCGCTGGAGCGTTGGCGCTCGTGATCGCCGGAGCCACCTCGGCGCCGCCGCGCGCTGCGGCGGTGCACCCAACGAACCCGCCGGGCCAGGCCGCGGACGCGATCGCGTGGCGGCCGTACAGCGCGCCGACGCTCGAGGCCCTGCGCGACAGCGGTCGCGTCGTGCTGCTCGACTTCACCGCCGACTGGTGTCTCACCTGCAAGGTGAACGAGCGCGTCGCCTTCGGTTCGGACGCGGTCCGCGCGTCGCTGCGCGCCCACGACGTGGCGCTCCTCCGTGCCGACTGGACGACGCGCGACCCGTCAGTCACGCGCGCCCTCGCGGCGTTCGGCCGCAACAGCGTGCCGTTCGTCGTGCTCTACGGCCGCGACCGCGCCGCGGCGCCGGCCATCCTCCCGACGCTCCTCACGCCGGGGATCGTCACGCGCGCGCTGGACGCCGCAGCGGGGGGCCGAGCGCCGGCACTTGCCGCGGCGCCTGCACGCTGACGCCGCGGCCCACGCCTAACGTCTACACCGTCATTCTCCTCGTCGAGGTTTTGTACCATGTCTCTCTCGAATCGGCTCCCGATCAAGCGCATCCTCCTCGGCGTCGGTGGCATCGCGCTCGCCGTGGTGGCGGTCGCTGCCGCCAACGACGACACCGGCAGCGGCGCACCGACGATCGCTGACCTGAGCGCGGCAGCACCGAAGGTCGGCGAGCCCGCTCCGGCGTTCACCGCGGTCGACACGCGGGGCGCTTCGCACTCGCTCGAGACCTATCGCGGCCAGTGGGTCGTGCTCGAGTGGGTCAATCATGAATGCCCGTACACGAAGAAGCACTACAAGAGCGTCGATGGCCGTCCCGGCAACACGCAGGCGATGCAGCGCGACTACGCGAACCGCGTCGTGTGGCTCTCGGTCGTCTCCTCGGCGCCCGGGAAGCAGGGCTTCACGACGGCGGCGGAGGCGGACCAGCTGACGCAGGACAAGGGCGCGGCACCGACCGGCGTCATTCGCGACACGACCGGCACGCTCGGGCGGCTCTACGGCGCGCGTAACACGCCGCAGTACGCGATCATCGACCCGCAGGGGGTGCTGCGGTACGCGGGCGCCATCGATGACAAGCCGTCGTCCAAGGTGAAGGACATCGCGGGGGCGACGAACTACGTTAGAGCCGCGCTCGACGCCGGCCTGGCGGGGAACCCCATCACGGTCACTCAGACGCAGCCTTACGGCTGCGATGTGAAGTACTGACCAGTGGACGACGAGCCGATGTCACGTCCTGGCGAGTCGCGCGCAGCAGTGCGTTCGCGATATCGGTAGAATACGCGCACACCCTTTCCGGGAGACGAGCCATGATCGGCAGCAGACGGGCGCTTCCCTTCATCCTGCTGGCGACGTGCGTGGCTGCGCTCGCCGCATCGGCGGTTCCCCGAGGCCGGACCGACGCGAAACCCGTCGCGCCAGTGCCTGAGTACCAGTTCGCCGACATGCTCACGGCGGCGGACGCGTTCCTGGCCAGCCTCTCGCCGGCGCAACGGTCGAAGGCGGTGTTCACGTTCGAGGATGCCGAACGACTCAACTGGCATTTCGTGCCGCGCGCGCGGCGGGGGTTACCGCTCAAGGAGATGTCTGCGGAGCAGCAGGGGCTGGCGCGCGGCATTCTGCGAGCCGGCCTCAGCCAGCGGGGCTACCTCACGGCGAGCACGATCATCGAACTCGAGCTCGTCCTGCGTGAAATGGGCGAGAACCCGACGTTCCGCGATCCGGAGCTGTACTACTTCAGCGTGTTCGGCACACCGTCTCGCACGGCGCCGTGGGGCTTCCGGGCGGAGGGACACCACCTCTCGCTCAACTTCACGCTCGTCCGGGACACGTTGATCGCTACCGCTCCGGCGTTCTTCGGCGCGAACCCGGCCGAGGTGCGGAGCGGTGCGCGCCGGGGGCTTCGGGCGCTGGCGAATGAGGAGGACATCGGTCGCGAGCTCGTGCTTGCGCTCGACGAGCGCCAGCGCGCCCGGGCGCTCATCTCGACAGATGCGCCGCGCGACATCGTGACCGGCAACGCCGCGCGCGTCGAACCGCTGTCGCCGATCGGGATTCGCGCGACCGAGCTCCGGCCGGAGCAGGGCGCGATCCTCGTTAGGTTGCTCGATGTGTACCTCGGCCGGATGGCGGAGCCGCTCGCCGCGCGTCGCCGCGCGGCGCTCGAGCGGACGGATTTCGCTCAGGTGGCGTTCGCCTGGGCAGGATCGACGCGGCGCGGTGAGGCGCACTACTACCGCATCCAGGGTCCGAGCTTCCTCGTCGAATACGACAACACGCAGAACGGCGCGAACCACATCCACACCGTCTGGCGCGATTTCGACGGCGACTTCGGCCGCGATCTGCTGCGCGAGCACTATCGCAGCGCCGGCCCCGCGCACGGCCATTAAGGCGTGCCGCCGACTGACGGACTGAAGGGAATCTCGTCCCATGGTGCGGAGCAACGGAACCGACTCTGGCTGGAGACCGCGCTCATCTTCGCCGCCTGGACGGTCTTCGGACTGCTCCTGGCGAACCAGGGCTACATCCAGTCGCAGCTGCGTGGGCAGCCGGTGCCCTGGGTGCGGGTCCTGCGACCCGGCTTGTTGGACGCGTACCTCTGGGCGTTCGCTACCCTCGCCATCTTCTGGCTGGCGCGGCGCTTTCCCCTCGAGCGTGGGCGCGTGCTCCGGAGCATCGGCGTGCACCTCGTCGCTGCCGTCGTCCTCTCGCTCGCGCGCGCCGGCTTTATGGTCGAGCTGAGCCGGCATGTGGATTGGCTCGGCGCGCGGTCCTTCAGTCGTCAGTTCTGGGGATCGTCCAGCCTGAACTTCCTGTTCTACGCCCTCCTGCTCGGTATCGCCCACGCCGTGCTGTATCACGCGCGCTATCGCGAGCGCGAGCGGGCTGCCGAGCGGCTGGCGGCCGGCCTGACCGAGGCGCGGCTGCAGGCGCTCAAGATGCAACTGCAACCGCACTTTCTCTTCAACACGCTGAACGCGATATCGGCGCTCATCCCCGCCGACGCGAGGCCTGCCAAGCGTATGCTCGCCCGCCTCGGTGACCTCCTGCGCACCACCCTCGAGCACGAGGAGACACAGGAGGTGACGCTGCGCGAGGAGCTCGTCTTTCTCCAGCCCTACCTCGAGATCGAGCAGGCTCGCCTGGAGGACCGCCTAACGGTCGTGACGGAGGTCGCACTCGAGACGCTGGATGCACGCGTCCCCCATCTGGTGTTGCAGCCGCTGGTCGAGAACGCCATCCGCCATGGCATCGCGCCGCGTATCGAGCCAGGGAGAGTGGAGATCGCTGTTACCCGTGGGCCGGACGACCGCTTCCTGCAATTGGAAGTACGGGATGATGGGCGTGGAATGGACCAGGACAATCAGGTCAGGACCCGGCGGGGAGTAGGGCTGACCAACATCCGGTCTCGGCTGGAACAACTCTACGACGGCGAGCATCGGTTCGAGCTCGAGAATCGCCCCGGGGGAGGGGTCGTCGTTAGGGTTATTCTTCCCTTTCGCCGCGCGGAGAATGGAGCGGGAAAGGGGCAGGGGGCCCATCGATGACGATCCGCGCCGCGATCGTCGACGACGAGCCGCTAGCGCGGCGACGCATCCGCAACCTGCTCGTGGAAGCACGGGATGTCGACGTCATCGCCGAATGCGCGAACGGCAAGGAAGCGATCGGGTCGCTCGAAGCGTCGGCGCCCGATCTGCTCTTCCTGGACATTCAGATGCCCGAGATCAATGGCTTCGACGTTCTGCAGGCGATCGGTGTCGGTCAGGTGCCCGTGGTGATTTTCGTGACCGCGTACGATCAGTTCGCCCTGCGTGCCTTCGAGGCCCATGCGCTGGACTACCTGCTGAAGCCATTCGACGACGAGCGCTTCGAGGCGGCGCTGCAGCGCGCGCGCGAGCGAATCCGTCAGCAGCAGGGCGGCAATCTGGACGTCCGGCTGCGGGCATTGCTGGAGGAAGTGCGCGGCGGAAACAGCTACCTGCAGCGGCTGGTGGTGCCCATGGGCCACCGCAGCGTGTTCATCCGAACGGAGCAAATCGACTGGATCGAAGCCGAGCGCAATTACATCCGGCTGCACGTGGGTGGTCGAGCCTCCCTGTTGCGCGAGAACCTGAGCCGCATCGAGGCCTCGCTGGACCCGGCGAAGTTCTGCCGGATCCATCGCTCCACCATCGTGAACATCGACCGCATCCAGGCCGTCGAATCGCTCTTCCGAGGCGAGTACCTGGTTGTACTTCACGATGGAACGAAGCTGACGTCGGGCCGGAGTTACCGCCGCAACCTGCACGCGATCATGGGAAAGGAGAGCTGATGATCAACCGTCGCGAATTCCTCGGCATCGCCGCCGGCGCCGGCGCCGCGCTGGCGCTCACGCCGGAGCTGCTCCGCGCGCTTCGCCAGTCGCAGGGGCAGCTCATTCAACGGGCCATTCCGTCGTCCGGCGAGATGCTTCCGGCCGTCGGACTGTCGTTCTCGAACCACCCGATGTGCGCGGATGCCGCCGCGCTCCGCGAGGTCTTCAAGACGTTCATCGACAACGGCGGCAGGGTCGTCGACGCCATGCACTCCAGCAACCCCAACGCGGAGCAGTTCCACGCCACGGTCGCCAGCGAGCTCGGGGTTCAGAACAAGGTCTTCTGGTCGGTACGGGGAACCGGTCCCGGCGGCCCCGGCGGCCCGCCGAAGCCCGGCGCCGCCACCGTGAACGCGCAGATTGATTCGTGGTTGGCGAAGGCCAAGGCGCCAAGGTTGGACCTGGTCATGGTGTCGGCCACGGCCGATCCGACGTGGATCGCCGCCCTGAACGAGGAGAAGCGAGCGGGGCGCGTCCGGTACATCGGCATACAGACGATCGTGGTGAAGAATCAGTCTGCCCGGCTCGAGTCGCTCATGCGCGACGAGCCGATCGACTTCATCGGCGTCGACTACGACGCGAGCAATCGCCACGTCGAGGACACGATTCTGCCGCTCGCCCAGGAGCGGAAGATCGGGGTGATGGCGTTCTTCCCGTTCAGCAACAATGCAGGAACGAGTTGCAACGCGATGAACCGCAACCTCTTCGCGCGCGTGGGCA
This sequence comes from Gemmatimonadaceae bacterium, assembly GCA_036741775.1. Classification (GTDB taxonomy): domain Bacteria; phylum Gemmatimonadota; class Gemmatimonadetes; order Gemmatimonadales; family Gemmatimonadaceae; genus JAJKIV01. The sequence continues at coordinate 7,025 of DAINRQ010000154.1, forward strand.
ACACGCCCCTTCCGGAGTGGGCCGCCGAGTTCGACGCCACGACGTGGGCGCAGTTCTTCCTCAAGTACGTCTTGAGCCACCCGGCCGTCACGGTGGCTCGTGTGGGGACGACGAAGGCACACCACATGGTCGACAACATCGGCGGCGGCATCGGTCGCCTGCCTAACGAAGCAACGCGCAAGCGCATGGCGGCTCTCGTCGATGCGCTGCCCGCGCTTCCGCCGCTCCCGCAAAACCCCGCGGCCCAACCGGGGATAGCGCTGCCAGCGGCCGTCCTCGACCGCTACGTCGGTGAGTACAAAGCGGCGTCCGGATTCACGGCCATCTTCCGCCGCGATGGGGACAGGCTGTTCGTGAAGCCGGGCACCAATCCGGAGGCACCCCTCAACGCGCGCTCAGAGACGCGCTTCCAGGACCCGCGAGGGCCGGTCTTCGAGTTCCAGCTCGACGCACAGGGCAAGGTGACCGGTGCCGTTCTGGAGCAGCAGGGTCCGCAGGGTCCGCAGCGCACGCCGCTCGAGCGGAAGTAGCGCGGCGGTTGACCGCAGATCAACTTTCGCGCTGCGCCTAACGCACGCCACCCACTCCGGAGTTGCGGTCGGACGGTGTTTATGAAACTCAAGAACGCGATCACGACGATCCCGATCGCATGTCTCGCGGTTCTGCTGGCCTGCGGCGGAGAGCCGGCGACGTCCCCCGACTCTCAGGGTACGCCGCCTGAGCAACAGGAGATTCCGATCAGCGGCGCTGCTGTACCGGGACTGGGGCCTTTCGAAAAGAGCGTCCGCGATCTGATGCGGAAGTACAACCTTCCCGGGGGCGCGGTTGCTCTGGTGCGCGACGGGAAGCTGATCTACGCGCGCGGCTTTGGCTACGCGGATGTCGAGAACAAGACGCCGGTGCAGCCCGACGCGCTGTTCCGGATCGCCAGTGTGTCCAAGCCGATCACGAGCGCCGCGATCATGAAGCTCGTGGAGGAAGGCAAGCTCGAGCTCGACGATCGCGTGGCGCCACTCATCGCGCACCTCACCCCGGCGCCGGGAGCGACCGTCGATCCGCGGTGGGAGCAAATCACCATTCGGCATCTGCTCAACCACACCGGGGGCTGGGATCGTGCCAAACCGAATGGCGGATTCGACCCAATGGACCGGCCGGCGATCGCGGCAGCCGCGCTCGGCGCGCCCGCGCCGGCGTCCGCGGAAACGATCATCCGCTACATGAAGGGACTGCCGCTCGACTTCAACCCCGGAGAAAAGCACGCCTACTCGAATTTCGGTTATGCCATTCTCGGTCGCGTGATCGAGCGTTTGAGCGGGATGCCCTACGAGGAGTACGTACGCACACACGTACTACAGCCCGTGGGCGCCAATCGCACGCAGCAGGGCAAGTCGCGCCTCCGCGACGCGCTCCCCGACGAGGTGAAGTACTACTTCCCCGGGGCGGGCCTGAACTGGCCGATGGTGCCATCCGTTTTCCCGGGCGAAGGCGTGGTGCCCTTCAACTACGGGGGCTACTACCTCGAAGCGAGCAATGCAAGCGGCGCCTGGGTCTCCTCCACCATTGATCTCTTGCGATTCACCGTCAGGGTCGATGGCCGCACCAATCCGCCGGACATCCTCAGCCCTCAGTTAGTCGCGGCAATGACCAGCAACGGCGCGCCGTTGTGTTCCGATGGCACGTGCTATTACGCAGGTGGATGGGTCGTTCGCCCAGTCCAGGACGGCGCGACCTGGTCGCACGGGGGGGACCTGCCCGGCACGAAGGCCATTCTCGTGCGCTCGTATTACAACGCAACGTGGGCCGCGCTGTTCAACACGAGCGCACCGAACAGCTTCATCAGCGAGCTCGATGCCGCGCTCTGGGACGCGCTCGGGGACATGCAATCATTTCCGACGCACGACCTGTTTCCGAGCTTCCGATAACATGGCGAGATTTCGTGCGCCCCTGCTCTCCGCGGTCGGCGTCGCGCTGATCGTCGCCTGCGATGGCGGCGCACCCGCTGAACCGACGCAGCTGGTGCACGTGACCTCCGTCGATACGCTCCGGCCCGGGCAGCTCGCCCACGTCCGCGGCTCCGGCCTGACGAACCTGCGTTCGCTCCTGCTCGACGGCGTGAAAGCGACGGAGCTCGTGGCCCGCTCCGACAGCGTCGCCGAGTTCCGGGTGCCGACCATCCGCGCCTGCGAAACCGACATGCGCGCGGTGAAGGTGTCGGCGGATGGATCGGCGCTGGTCAGCGCCGTCGTACGCGTCCCGCCGAGCGTCTCGCTGCGCCCGGCCGAGTCACGCGTCCTCACGGCGGACGACCTGCATTGTCTGCGCCTAACGGCCGCCGACGAGGACTACGTGCTGAGCGCCGGCAACCTGGCGGTCCCGACGGCGGAGATCGAGTCCCCGCGGATGCTGGTCTCCGTCCGCGTCCTCGGCACCGGTGACGCCGCCGCCTCGACGTTCGCATCGTCCGACGCACGCGGATCGCTCGCAGCATTCTCCGCACGCGGTGCCGGCACCCTGGCGGAGCCTGCGATGCCCGAACCGGCCGCGCTGACAGGCAGCTACTCAGAGGCCCCGGTACCGTTCGACCCGCGTTATGCAACGGCGGTCGCCGGCGACACGCTGCGCTTCGTGGACTGGTTCTCCGGGCAGCCGCAGATCTGCAATCAGCCCGCGGAATCGGTGGCCAGCTTCCGGGCGAAGGTCATCGCCGTCTCGGGCAGCGTCGCCGTCGTCGTCGATCTGCGGCACCCGTCGGCCGCGGCGTACCTCGACCCGGCGAAGCTCGGCTGGCTTCGCGATGCGGCAGCAATGACGGACCGATGGCTGCTGCCGACCATGCGCTCGCTCTTCGCTGCCGATTACGAGCCTCCCGCCGGGGGCGGCGGCCGATTCTACGTGCTGCTCGGCGCCATGCCCGCCGCCTTCGGGTCCTTCGCCGGCTTCGCTTACGATGGGCCGTTGCCGACCGTGAACGTCGCGAGCCAGGCGAGCTGCCCGCGCGCCTCCGAAATGGTAGTCAGTACCGTCAACGCCGAGCGGCTGGCGCTGCCGGAGAACCAGAACGCGAGCTTCGTGGCGGGGCTGTTCCTCCACGAGTACGCGCACAACGCCGACCTGCGGACCAGCCGCCGTGACCGCACGGCCAGCATCCTGAACGAGGGTCTGGCGACGCTCGCGGAGGAGACGGCCAGCCGCATTGCCTCCGGGCAGCCGCTCGGCGCACGTCACTCGGGCGTCGGCACCGACGCACCGGTGTTCGCTGGCGCCGCGCTCGGCATGTGGGGCACGCAGCCGGGGCTCGGCCCCTGGCAGAGCAACGGCCGCTACGGCGCTAATGCGCGCATGCTCCTCTTCCTGCGCGAGCTGGCGGGAGAGGCGTCGGTCGATCACGGACGCCGGCCGACGCTCTACCAGCGCCTCATCTACGCGCCGATCGACTGGCTCAATCGCCCGGCGGTCATCGCGCACATCACCGCCGTGCTCGGCATCGGCTACGCCGACCTGATCGACCGGCAGACGCTCGCGAGCGTCACCGCCGGGCTCATCGACCAAGGCGTGGTGCACGACCTGCCGCGCTACACCTCGTGGGACCACTCCGAGCGTGCGCGCGTGTCGGGTCCACGCTCCGGGGGGTTCCCCGGTCGCGCGAGCCGCCGCGTCAATGGCGAATACACTCTAGCGGCCGCGGACGGCGGCCATGCGGCACTGTACCTGATGGGTGACGGGCCGCGCGGGATCTCGCTGGAACTCGTGTCGATCGCGCCGACGGCGCGCATCGTCCGGCTAACCCGGCTGCGTTGAGTGGTTGCCCCCAGGGCTACTGTCGGCGTAGCGTGACCGCCGGATCGATCGCGAAGCACATGCTCGACCACATCGGTGGCGGCACCGGCCGGCCGCCTAACGAGGCGACGGCCGAAGCGCGTGGCGGAGCTGGCCGACTCGTGGCCGCAGACGGGCGTGGGGAGCACGCGTTCGTATCGCTCCGCCAGTCGTTCGTACCCAGGCACCCGCCCTTAGGGCCAATGTCGTTGTGTAGTGCGGATGCCGGCCGTTCTTTCGGTCGTGCCCGAAAGCACGCCACTCCACGAGGAAATCGATGATCAACCGTCGCGAATTTCTTGGAATCACCGCCGGCGCCGGCGCCGCGCTGGCGCTCACGCCGCAGCTGCTCCGCGCCCTGGAGCAACAGGGCGGAACGCTCATTCAGCGGGCCATTCCGTCGTCCGGCGAGATGCTCCCGGTCATCGGCCTCGGTAGGGGGAATGACGCCCCGGATCACGCCGCGCTCAAGGAAGTCCTCAAGACGCTGGTCGACAACGGCGGCAGAGTCCTCGACACGACGCACGGTGGGGCCGCGGCGGAGGAACTCACCGGCACGATTGCCAACGAGCTCGGGATTCAGGACAGGATCTTCTGGTCGACGAAGGTGACCACTCCCCCGCGCCCACCAAGCCCGCCCGGGACTGCCGCGCCGAAGGTCGACCCCACCGCCGCGAGAGCGCACATCGAGACGACGTTCGCGAGGTTCAAGGTGCCAAGGATCGATCTGCTCCTGGTGCGCCCCTTCGACGACGTCCCGACATACCTCGCCGTCCTGAGGGAGATGAAGAAGGCGGGGCGCGTCCGGTACATCGGCGTGACGGCGGCGTTCGACAATCAGTACGCCCAGCTCGAGGCGATCATGCGCGACGAGCCGATCGACTTCATCGGCGTCGACTATGCCATCGACAATCGCAACGTCGAGCAGACGATCCTGCCACTCGCCCAGGAGCGGAAGATCGGCGTGATGGCCAACTTCCCCTTCGGCGGCAATTTCGGACCCGCGGGCCAGGTCATGAGCTATCTCTTCGCGCGCGTCGGCAACGCGCCCCTTCCCGAGTGGGCCGCGGATTTCGACGCCAGGACGTGGGGGCAATTTTTCCTCAAGTACGTCGTGAGCCACCCGGCTGTCACCGCGGTCCGTGTGGGGACGAGCCAGTCGAAGCACATGCTCGACAACCTCGCCGGCGGTACCGGCCGGCTGCCCAACGAGGCGACGCGGAAGCGGATGGCGGAGCTGGTCGACTCCTTGACCCGAGTGGCAGCAGTGCGTGTTCCGACGTCAGTGCTCGAGCGGTACGTGGGCGAGTACGAATTCCCGAACTACACCGTCGTAGTCCGCCTCAAAGGGGATACGCTGACTTCACAGCGTTTGAGACTGCCGGAATTCAACCTCGTGCCGGTCTCCGAAACGCGGTTCAGGTTAGGCAACCAGGACGTGGAGTTTGTAATCGACCCGGCCGGCGGGGTGACGAAGGTCATCCGCGCGGGCAGCCAGGAAGTGCGGGGGCGACGCAAGCCAAAACCGTGATCGAGCGGCGGCGGTCGAGGTGAGCGGGCACGTTCGTACCGCTCCGCCGTCGTTCGTACTCAGGCACCCGCCACTGGGGCCAATCTCGTTGTGGTGGGGGACGCCCACCGATTTCTTTCGGTGGCGAAGCACGCATCCCCTACGAGGAAATCGAATGATGAACCGTCGTGAATGGCTCGGCCGTTCCCTCACTGCGGCCACCGCGCTTGCGCTCAACCCGCGGCTGCTTCGGGCCGCCGGGCAACAGCTCATCACCCGCGCCATCCCCTCCACGGGCCAGCGGGTTCCGATCGTCGGCCTGGGGAGCTCCGCGACATTCGGGCAGGTCGCCCGCGGCGAGGATGTCACGGCGCTGCGAGATGTGATCCGGACCATGGTCGAGGCGGGCGGCACCGTCTTCGACACGGCGCCCAGCTACGGCGGCGGCACGTCCGAAGAGGTCGCCGGTCGGCTCGCCAAGGAGCTGGGCATGACCGACAAGATTTTCTGGGCGACCAAGGTGAACGTCGGGCCGGTGATGGGGGGCGGGACCGCCGACCCCGCCGCCGCGCGGGCTCAGATCGAAACCTCCTTTCAGCGCATCGGCAAGCGCCCCGTCGACCTGATCCAGGTCCACAACATGTCCAACGTCCCGACCCAGCTCGGGATCCTCAAAGAGATGAAGAAGGAGGGGCGGATCCGCTACATCGGCGTCACCAGCACGGTCGAGCAGCAGTACGCGGAGCTCGTGACCGTCATGCGCAACGAGCCGATCGACTTCATCGGGATCGACTACGCGGTAGACAATCGCGAGGTCGAGCAGCAAATCCTCCCGCTCGCGCAGGATCGCGGGATCGCCGTGATGGTCTACATGCCGTTCGGCCGCACGCGGCTCTGGAACCGGATCGGCGATCGCGC
>DAINRQ010000155.1:0-13179 GCA_036741775.1 Gemmatimonadaceae bacterium
AGTCATCAGTAGCCAGTCGTTCAGTCGTGTACTGATCTACTGGCTACTCAGTACTGGCCACTGATGACTCGGATCCCTCCTCCCGATAGAGGGCTTCCCACCCGCGACCAAGCCAGCCCGAAACACACACTCATTCACTGGCCTTATTTAAAGCTGCGCCACGAGCTCCTTGATCGCCGTCAGGCGCTGCTGCAGCGCTCCTCGTCCACCGGCACGTTCCACCTCGGCGACGATCGCCGGCGGTAGAAACTCCCGGTCCGTGCACTCGATGATGGCGGCGGTCTCCTGCAGTTCCTTCTCCAGCCCCTGCGTGGACGGCAGGAACTGGCCGAGCACTTCCGCCAGCGCCTCCCGGGTCACCGCCGTCGCGCCCGAGAGGATCGATCGCCGCCACGCGCGCGCGACGATCCCCTCGATGTCCGCGCCCGACAACATCCCCCTGTGCTCGGCCGGCACGGGCGGCACGTCCTCGATCTTCAGCGTCGTGCCGAGCTTCCGCGCGAGGACGACGAACATCTGCCGCAGCTCCTCGTCCTCCGTCGGGTAGAAGAGTGGAATGTGGACCTCGGCGCGTCCCTGTCGCTTGATGTCGATGGGCAGGAGGTCGGGGCGAGCGGTGAGGAGCATCCACAGGATCTTGCCGCGATACCGGGTGTCGCCCATCTGCGTGGCGATCATCCCGAACACGCGGCTCGATGTTCCGGAATCGCCCTCCGTCTCGCGGTCGCCTAACGCTGCGTCGGCCTCGTCGATGATCACCATCACCGGGCCCATCGCACGCAACACCGACAGGACGCGCTCGAGGTTGCCCTCCGTCTCACCGACGTACTTCGAGCGGAAGTTCTTGAGCATCACGCAGGGGATGCCGATTTCCCCGGCCGCGCACATGGCGAGGAACGACTTCCCCGTGCCGACCGGGCCGCACAGCAGGTACCCCATCGGCACACAGTCCAGAGCCCCGCGGGCGAGGAGTGCAGCGTCATCGCGCAGACGCTGCTTCGCCGCCTCGTGGCCGATGACGATGTCCAGCTTCCACTTGGGCTCGATGAACTCCAGGAGCCCCTGGCCTTGCCGTTCCAGCAGCCGCTTCTTGAGATCCCGAAACACGCGCGAGTCCAGTCGCGGGCCGCCCCGAGTCGCTGCCCGCACGAGCGTCCCGAGGTCGGTGAGCGACATCCCCGCGCTCAACGTGGCGAGCTGCTCCACCGTGTAGTCCGATACCCGTGCCCAGTCCGTAGGTCCGGATCCGTTCGAGCCGCGCGTCACCACCTCACGCAGGAACCCCAGGCGCTCCGGCTCGCTCGGCAGCGGCACCTCGATCGTCGCGACGTGCGGATTCCCGGTCACCCGATCGCTCACATCGCTTCGCCGCTCATCGACGAGCACGCACGCCATCTCGAGATGCTTCACGTGCGTGCTCGTGGCCCAGTTGAGCAGCGTCACGAGCATCCCCGAAGCCGCGAAGCTCGCGCGTCCCGGCTCGCCCGCCGGAAAGAGAAACGACGCGTGGTTGATCAGCATGGCGATCCGGAGCCGCTTCTCGGGCGCGGCCATCACGTTCTCGCGCACGAGGAGATCGAGCAGCCCCATCACGACGGCGGGGTCGTTCTTCACCGTCGACAGGTCACCGATGCGCCGAGTGGCCAGCGCGACCATCTCCTTGAGTCGCTTTTCGCTGCGCCCCGCGAACGACCGGAGCCCGCGACCGAGATCGTAGTGCAGAACGAGGTCGAATCGGCCGAAGAGCTGCTCGGCGAGAAAGTCGGAGACCGACCCGTAGTCGGCGACGCCATCGGCGGATGGGTCGCAGAGCGGCACGAGGTCGTACGTATTGCCGTGCAGCACGAACACCGATGCCGTACCGGAGAAGTACTGTTCCGCGAGCGAGCGGGCCCACAACGGGTGCCATGACGGGAGCTCCGTCGTCGGTCGCTCGGTCGCGACGAGTTCAGCGCTCACGTATCACCATGCCGCCTATGTTGGCTTCGAGGATGGGTGGTGGCTCTTCGATCTGGTCGGCAAGTCCCGTCAGGTGCTGCAGCTGATTCACCGCGTCCTCCGTGTGCTGCATGCTCTCGGCGGCCGCGGTGACCTGATGGCTGAGATAGTCCGGGTCCTGCCGACTCACGCCCATCTCGATCAACGCCTGGATCTTCGTCTCGATGCGATCGAGCTCGATGGCAACGAACTCGGCGTCCTTGGCCGCCTTGCGGTAGTTGTCGAGTCGCAGTTCGGCGTCGGCGAGGCTGTCCTGCAGCGAGCGCGTTACCCGTTCATCGCCACCGTTCTTCGCCGCCTCGAACCGTGTGCGCACGTCGGTGAGCCGCGCCTCGAGCTCCTTCTCACTCGTACTGCGCAGGAAACGGTCGAGTCCATTCTGCGAGACGAGGAGTCGGAGGAAGAGATACAGCAGTCGGTCGAGCGCGGGAGTGCGAATCGATTCCGCGGAGTCGTGTGCGCCGTCGGTCTGCCCGCGAATGCCCGAGGTGATCGAGCGCATCTCGAAGCAGCGCTGACGCAAGGCGAGAAACCGTCGCAGCGCGGGTGCAGGAAGACTCGCGAGAATCTTCTCGAGAGACTGCTGCCCAGCCGCTGACTTCGTCTCGTCGGCGGGCTCCCCGCGGGCCTTCTTCGCGAGACGCGCGTCGATGGCCATCCGGAACCGCGGCATCGCCGTCAGGCCCGTGAGGTACGCGATCTCGAGCCCGCCAACAATGGGAAGCAGTGCGTCGGGGTATGGCGACATGGCGGCGAGCGCCGCGCCGCCGATGAAGAGCAGGAGATTCCAGTGGTAGAGAAAGGCGTGCTTGACGTACTCCTTGAGCCCCGCGCCGCCGGACGAGGGGGCCACTAATCCCCCGCGCGGGTGGACGACTCGAGCGATTCGACCAGATCGCGAATCTCGTACACCATCTCCATGAACTCGGGCTGACGCTGCATCTCCTTCGCCGGGAAGTCTGGAGGGGGCACCTTCAGTTCCTTCAGGATCGTCCCCGGGTGTGCCGAGAACACATACGTGCGATCGCCGAGGTAGACGGCTTCCTCGATGGAATGCGTCACGAAGAACACGGTTGCCTGCGCTTCACGCGACAGCGAGACGAGCATGTCCTGCATGCGAAGTCTCGTCGCGGGGTCGAGCGCGCCGAACGGCTCGTCCATGAGGATGATGCGCGGCCCGAGAATCAACGTTCGTGCGATGGCCACGCGCTGTCGCATCCCGCCAGAGAGCTGGTGCGGGTACTTCCCGGCATCCTTATCGACGTTCAGCCCCACTTTCCCGATCCACTCGCGTGCGCGCGCGCGCCGTTCATCAACGGGGACGCCGCGGCACTCGAGCCCGAAGGCGATGTTGTCCTCGACCGTGCGATTGTCGAACGAGGAGTAGTCCTGGAAGACCATGCCGCGATCGGCACCGGGGCCCAGGACGGGCATTCCACCGATGAGCACGGAGCCGCTCGTTGCAGGGTGATGCGGCGTGAGTGCCGCGATGAGGCGAAGCACCGTGGACTTCCCGCATCCCGACGGGCCGAGGATGGTCACGAACTCCATCCGATCGGGTGTGTCCTCGACGACGAAGGAGACGTCCTTGATGGCCGTGAAGCCGTTCTCGAACGTCTTCGTGACACGATCGAAGACCACCATGGGTGGCCTGGCCATCGGAGCCGCGGTGGGCGCGGCGGCCGGACGGTCGGTCGGGACCGCAGGTGCGGTCGGGGGCGCCTGTTCGCTCACGCGTGATCGGTCCGATGGGGAAAGAGCCCGCGCTGGAACCAGAACAGCAGCCGATCGATCCCGTACGCGAGCAGCCCGATCACGATGAGAATCGCGAAGATGTGCTCGGTGAGACCGCGCCGCTGGCTCGACATGAGCAGGTAGCCCAGTCCGTGCTCGGCGTTCACGAGCTCGGCGAGCATGATGTAGCCGAACGCGAGGCCGAACAGGTTGCGGAGGCTGCTGTAGATGTCCGGCAGCGCCAGCGGAATGAGCACCTTCATCACCACCTGCACCGGCGATGCGCCTAACGTCTGGGCCGTTTCCACGTAGCGGTCGTGAACCCCGGCGACGGCCCGCGCCGAGTCGAAGAAGACGAACGGGGCCGTCGCGATGAAGATGAACATCGTCTTCTGCGTTTCATCGATCCCGAACCAGAGGATCGTGAGCGGGATGAGCACGGCGACGGGAATGTTGCGCAGGAACACCGAGACCGGACCCGTGAGCGCGTCGAAGATCCGGTACGCGCCGGCGAGGATGCCTAACGGCACGCCGACCAGGATCGCGAGCCCGAATCCCGCGAGCACCCGCTTGAGCGTTGCCGCCGTACTGGCGATGAGCGCGCGCTCGGTGAACAGCGTCGGGATGCTGCGCACCACCTCCCCCGGGCTCGGCAGCACCACCGGCGACACCATCCGCGTCTCGGGCGTGTCGCCGAGGGTGACGAGCCACCACACGCCGACGGCCAGCGCGACGCCGAGTAACCCGACGAGGCGCTTCACGGCTGGGGGCGGTGCCACGCGCAATGTCAACAGCCGCCGCATTTATTTCGCTTCGAGCGGATAGACCTTGACCTCCACGCGCCGGTTCTTCGCGTGGTTGTTCGGATCGCTCGCATCGGCAGGGCGATCCCATCCGCGGCCGGCGGTGGTGAACTGGTTCGGTTGCAGCGTCGGGAATTTCCGCAGGAGCGCCTGCTTTACTGCATTCGCCCGCCGGAGCGAGAGCTCCTGGACGTCAGCCGCTGTCACGCCACCCGCGTTGCGCATCGACGCGTCCGTGTGTCCCTCGATCACGATGCGCGCCGCGCCGAACTGCCCGGCGAGCTTGCCCGCTTCCTCGACCACGAACGGCGCGTTCGGGTCGTACCGCTCCTGCACCGTTTTCCCGTCCACGGTCTTCGTGATCATCTTCTCGATCTCATCCGAGTTCGGATAGAACTGGATGACGATGCTCTTCGTGAGGATCTCGTCGCTCTCGGCCATCACCGTCGAGGCCGACGTCGGCACGAACTGCACCTGGTACTCGTTCTTCTGATTTGCGAAGAACGGCTCGTTCTGGAGCTTCTGCAGAATCGAGAAGTCCATCACCTGATCGAACGGTACCGGGTTCCCCGAGACGCTTCCGATCTTGCGATACAGGAAGTACGCGGTGTTCCACGTGCGTTCGAAGTTCGTGGGGTTGTTCTGGTTGAGGAAGAACTCGCGGTTCTCGGCGTAGTTCGTGGAGTGCGCGTCGGCCAGCATCGACAACGCGTCCTTCTCCGGGATCGAGTATCCCGTGGCCATGAGTCGAGCGACCTGCGTCTTCGCGTCCTGCGCCTTGAGTGCTTCCATGGACTCGAAGATCCCGCGCACGAGCCCTTCGATGATCTGCGGGTTGTCCTTCGCGAAGTCGGCGCGCGCGAACCACACGTCGGCAATGAGCTTGTTCGCCGTCTGCGTGTTCACGAGCATCCGGTTCCCGCTCGCCTCCGCGAGGTTGTAGATGTCCGGCGCCCAGCTGACCGCGCACGACAGCGACTTGTCGCTATTGAACGCCGCGGCTGCCTGGAAAGCGTCCTGCGTGAACTTGTACTGCACGTCGCCCGGCTGAAGACCGCCCGAGATGAGCGTGTTGAGCAGGAAGAAGTGTGACGGTGAGTTCTGCGCGAGCACTACGCTCTTGCCGCGCATATCGGCAACCGACCGGATCGTGTTGCGGCAGACGATGCCATCGCCGCCGTTCGACCAGTCGACCTGCTGGTAGATGCGGGGCATCGTGCGCGAGTCCCTGCGGAGCTGCTCGACGAACAGCGGGACCATGTCGAGCGTCGCCCACCCGATGTGGACCTTGCCTGACGCATACGCGTCGCGCATGGCGATCGGGTCGTCGATGAGCACGAGCTCGAGCTTGAACGTCTTCCCGCCGGGCCCGCGCCAGACCTTGGCGGGCTTGAAGCCGTTGTTCGCGTGAATGACCGGCGCCCATCCGGCCCACACGTTGAGCGCCATCCGCACCGTGTTGTCCGCGAGCGGCTCGTACGCCGACGTGCCCCGTACCTCGGGGAGCTTCGAGCTCGCGACGTACGTGTACTCCTTCACCGTCGTCAGGCTCGCGTCGTCCGGCGCTTCGGGCCCCTTCGCGTTCGCGAGGTCCTGCGGAGAGATCGCGTCTCCGCTGCCCGGCCCGGCGTTCGAGCCGCTGAAGCGCGAGACACCGAAGTAGATCAGGCCCGCGACGATCGCGAACATGACCAGGAAGAAGGCTGGTTTCGGTCGGCTGGACATTGTCGGGAATCGGGTGGGTGCCCGCTGCAGGCGGGCCGGTGGAATCGGGAATGGGAAGCGGAACCGCCGTTACTCGCTCGCCTTCTGAACGGCTGGTCCGAGGCTCTTCACCGTATCGGCAACCGGGGTCGTTTCCGGCGATTTCAGTCCCAACTGCACCTCGAACTTCGAGAGCAGGTCCTCCGCCATGGCCTTCTCGGCGGCTTCCTCGGCCTTGATCAGCTCGATGCCCTTGGACGACATGTCCGCCGCCACGCGCGCGCGGCCGCGATTGTGATCGATCTTCCGTTGGATCATCGACTCCACTTCGCCGAAGTCCGTCGTGACGTTCATGTCGAACGACTCGGTGATCTGCGCGATCTCCGCCTCGGCGGCGCTCATCTTCAGCTCCGCGTTGTACTGCCGGATCTTCTCGCGGACCTTCACGATGTCTTTGTTCGCCTTCTGGATCTTGAGCAGGTTGTTCTGGTACGCCTGCTCGTGCATCTGCAGCTGTTGCTCGTTCGCCGCGAGCTCGGTCTGCGTCTTCTGCATTTGGACCGCGAGCTGGCCGGCGACTTCGCGATTGCCGGCCTTGAGGTGCGCTTTGATCTGCGACTCGAGCTGGGCGATGTTCGATTTCTCGTTCGTCACCTGACGCGCGACGGTCTCGACGAGCCCGCGATAGAGCTCGAGTCCCTTACGCCCCTCCTTCAGCCGCTCAGTCGCCTGATCGACCTCGAGCTGCATGACCGCGATCGGGTCCGACTCGAAGAAGATGTTCGCGATCTTGTTCAGCTGGGCTTTGAAGGCCTTGAAGAATTTGCCGAAGATCATCGTGTCGTATCCTTCCTCGCGCTCTGTGGAGGGGGAGGGGGAGGTTGCGTCGCCGCGGAATCGCGCCGGGGTGAATCAGAACCAGAGTCAGCAGCCGACGGGAGCGTCTCACCGGCATCGACCGCCTCGGACAGGATCTTGCCGCGGTAGATCTCGTCGAGGCGCGCTCGCAATGCGTCACCGTTGCTCGCGCCCACGACTTCACCACGGACTTCGCGAACGAACTCGAATCGATCGGCGTCCACGTCGAACGCGACGAAGTACATCCGCACCGCTCCTTCGCTCCGCCGCGCGATCTCGCGCGCGACGCGCCTCGGCGAGGTTCCCTGGGTGTTCTCGCCGTCCGTCACTACGAGGATGTACTTGCGAAACGTGCCAGCGCGATAGAGGTCTTCGCGCGCCTGCTCCATGGCATCTCCGATGGCGGTGCCGCCGTCCGGCTCCGGCATGGAATCCAGCGCGGCCATGAGCCTCGCCCGGTCGTAGCGCGAGACCGGTACCATGGGACGCACGCGGCTCGAGAAGCGATACAACCCGACGTTGATCGGGAAGTCGGGCTGCCGCGCCACGAACGAGTCCGTGGACGCAAGCATCGCCTCGATGGCGTCGCGGGCGACGACGTACTTGCGTCGCTTGTCACCCTTTGCGCGGTCCTCCATCGAGCCGGAGTTGTCGATGAGAATCGCCACTGACGCGCCGAGCCCCTCGTCCACTTCGGGGACGTACCTGTCGGAAGAGGCACCGGGGTCCGCGGGGGCACGTGTCGAGTCGCCCGCATCGTCACGAGAGCGGGAGCCACACGCGCCGGTGGTCGCGACGAGCAAGGCCGCGATACCGGCAAGGGAGAGTATCCGTTGTAACGCGCTCGAGGCGGTTGGTCGACCCATCTCCAGCACCGTCCCTCATGGGGTGTCCGCGGGCGGGCAAGCCGTCGGGGTTTCGACGGACGGAACTATAGGACGAACCGGGCGCCGCTGCCACGTTACAACACGGAGTACTCCCCTATTCGCGCCGGCGTAGCTCGCGCTCGATTTCCGCCATCAGCACGGCTTGGGTACGCCGCTGGGGTTCCGCGATGGCTCGGGCTGTTAGAACCGAGGAACGGCCTTCCTGACCCCGCCCCATCGCCCGAAGACACTCGCCCAAGCCCAGGTGAGCTTCGGCCGTGCGGAAAGCGTCCGCTCCGAACTTGCGCGTGCTCTCCTCGAGCGCCGATTGGAGGAGAGGAAGAGCCTCGTCGGTCTTGCCGAGCTGTACCAGGCTCCGTCCCAGGCCGATCGCGGCGTTGACTCTGAACGGGTCGGTATCAGCGTTGTCGGCCGGGAGCTGACCGAGCGCCTCCCGGAACAGAGCGGTGGCTTCCGCGTGGCGACCAGCCTCCCGTAGCGCTCGGCCCAGGTTCACCTTCACCGCTATCGTATTCCGATTATCGTCGCCCGCGAGCCGGCTGGTCAGCGCGAGCACGCGGCGGAGGATTACCGCGGCACTGTCCGGCCTGCCGCGCAACCGGTGGACCACGGCCAGCTCGTTCAGGTCGTACGCGACGTAGGTGTGCTCCGGTCCGAGGATCGCCTCGTCGATCGTGAGGGCCTGGCGGAGCAGCTCCTCAGCCTCGTCATAATCGCCCCGATCCCGGACGATCACCGCGAGATTCCCCAGATTGGTGCTCACTTCCGGGTGCTGCTCGCCGAGCCGCCGGCGGTTGATCGCCAGCGCCTGGCGCAACAGCGACTCGGCTTCCTCGACCCGGGGGGTGGCTTTCTGTAGCAGATCCGCGAGCCCGTTCAAGGTAGACGCCACCAGCGGATGATCTTCCCCCAGGGCGCGTTGCTGAATCGTGAGCGCGCGTCGGTAGAGACTCTCCGCTACCGCGATCCGACCGAGCCGTCGTTCCGTGAGCGCGAGATCGAACAGCGTCCCCGCGACCAGCGGGTGGTTCAGCCCCACTAGCGCCTCACGTGTCGCGAGGGCGTGACGGTACAGGGTGGCCGCTTCCTCGTTGGCACCACGACGCTCCAACAACTCCGCCAACAGTTGCTCGCTGGCGGCGGTGGGTAGGGCGGCGTCGCCATGCAGCGCTCGCCTGACGGCCACGGCCTCCCGCGCGAGCCTCTCCGCGCCGTCGTAATTGTCGCGATCCATGCGCACCTCGGCGAGGCGCTCCATCGTGGCTGCCGTGCTGGAATCTCGGTCGCCTAACAAGGCGCGGCGCAGCGTGAGCGTCACTGCCAGCAGCGAATCCGCCTCCTCCATCCGTCCCTGAAGGTGCCGAACCAGCCCAAGCTCGTTCAGGGTGGCGACCGCCGCCGGGTGACGGTCACCGATGAGAGTGCGCTGCTCCGACAGCGCCAGTTGGAGTTGAGTGGCCGCCTGATCGTAGAGCCCCACGTTGGCGTACACTCTTCCCAGGGCGGTGCGCAGGCGGGCGCGAACGTCCGGTTGACCGGCGAGCGCGGTATCGAGTCGGGCCACTCCTCGATCGAGCAGATCCCGGGCGGTGCTCGCGCTCGCGCCGGTATCCGCGGGAAGGAACGGATCCGCCGCGCCGAAGACCGTCAGCAGGTACTGCTCTACCGCACGCGCTGCGTGGCTTTCCGCTTCGGCGACACCGCGGAGATGGTATTCCCGGACCGCTGCCCCCACGACTGCGATGGCGAGCACGGCCGCCACGGCCACGCCGCCACGGTGCCGTCGAACGAACTTGCGCAACCGGTACCCCGCGCTATCGGGACGCGCGCGCACGGCGCGGCCCGCGAGGTGGTGGTCCAAATCTTCCCCTAACGCGGCGGCGGACGCGTAGCGGCGGTCGGGCGCCTTGTGCAGCGCCTTGAGCACGATGGCATCGAGGTCGCCGCGGAGCGCCCGACTCCTGGGCGGCGCGAGATCTCCACTCTCGCGGGCCGCGCCGGAATCGTTAGGCACGGCTGCCGCCCGTGCGCGCAGCACCGCGGCCGATGGCGACTCCGGCTCCTTGTCGAGGATGGCCGTCTGCAGCTCGAACAGACTGTCGTAGTCGGCGAACGGAAGGCGGCCGGCGAGGAGCTCGTAGAGCACCACGCCGAGCTGGTAGACGTCGGTCACCGTGGTTACCGCCTCGCCACGGATCTGCTCGGGCGCGGCGTACTCGGGTGTCATCCAACCGTGGCCCGCCCGCGTCGTGCGCGTCGCCGTCCGCGCATCCGGCTGGAGCAGCTTGGCGAGGCCGAAGTCGAGCAGCTTCACCGTGCCGTCGGCCGTGACGAGGATGTTCGACGGCTTGAGGTCCCGGTGCACGACCAGGTTGCGGTGCGCGTATTCGGTTGCTTCGACAACGGTCCGAAAGAGCTGGAGCCGCTGCTTTACCGACAGACGCCGCTCCTCGCAGTAGCGATCCAGCGGCTGGCCGTCGATGTACTCCATCACCAGGTACGGGAGCCCTTCCTCCGTCACGCCGCCGTCGAACAGGCGCGCGATGTTCGGATGATTCAACGTTGCCAGGATCTGTCGCTCAGCGCGGAGCCGCTCGAGATCGAGATCCGAGTCGAGCCCCGGGCGCAGCAGCTTGAGGGCGACCTGCTGCTTGAAGTGGCCGTCGGCGCGTTCGGCGAGGAACACGCGCGACATCCCCCCGCGCCCCAGCTCGCGGTCGACCTGGTAGGCGCCGATCCGGCGACCGATGAACGAGTCGGCCTCCAGCCGGCCCTCCGCCTCGCGCGCCTCGGCGATGAGGGCCGCCGCGATGGCGCCAGGCGGGGAGTCGAGGAAGCGGCGCGCCGTGTCGAGCCGCGCGAGGAAGCCTTCGACCTCCCGGCGCAACTCCGCGTCGCCGCTGCACGTCTCATCGAGCAGCGCCGGCCACTGCGAGGGCTCCCGGGTGAGCGCCGCGTCGAGCACCGCCTCGACACGTCGCATCTGATCGACGTTCATGTCGCTCCGCCTCAACCCGAGTTCGAGAAAGCAACGCGAAGGCAGCCATCGTGGCGCAGGCTCTTGCCCAAGGTGTTGCGCTTCCTCGGGAGGCGCCAGAGCTCGCCTCGGGTCCGTGAACACGGAGAGCGATCGGGGCTTGACCCGCGTGTCGGGTGGATATAGCGTTCTAT
Source organism: Gemmatimonadaceae bacterium (assembly GCA_036741775.1). Lineage (GTDB taxonomy): Bacteria > Gemmatimonadota > Gemmatimonadetes > Gemmatimonadales > Gemmatimonadaceae > JAJKIV01. Next base: position 11,156 of record DAINRQ010000155.1, read on the forward strand.
CCGGATATACGGATGAATACGACACTCCGCCCAGGCGTCTTCGACCAGCTCAACGCGCTCTCCGATCCCACCCGGAGCCGGCTCCTGCATGTTCTGGATGGCCGGGAGCTGACCGTGACAGAAGTCTGTGCGGTGCTTCAACTTCCGCAGTCCACGGTCAGCCGGCACCTCAAGATCCTGAGCGACGATGGCTGGGTAGGATCGCGGGCGGACGGTACGAGCCGGTACTACCGCGTCGAGCCGTCACTCGACGCGGGCGCGCGACAGCTCTGGACGATCGTCCGCGAGCAGATCGCGGAGAGTGCGGCGGGGCGACAGGACGCTCGGCGTCTGGAGGGGGTGCTGAGCGAGCGCCGGGCGCGCTCACAGGAGTACTTCTCGTCGGTGGCCGGGCGGTGGGACGCGGTGCGGAGCGAGCTGTTTGGCGACCGATCGCCGCTTATTGGGATGCTGGCGCTGCTCGACACCAGTTGGGTGGTTGCGGATCTGGGGTGCGGCACGGGTCCACTGACGGCGACGCTCGCGCCGTTCGTGCGGAGCGTGATTGGCGTGGACTCGTCGCGGGCCATGCTGGCCGCGGCGCGGCGACGGCTCGAGCGTGTCGAGAACGTCGATCTGCGCCAGGGCGAGCTCGAGGCACTGCCGCTCGCGGACCACGAGGTCGACGCCGCGATCATGTCGCTCGTGCTTCATTACATCGCCGAGCCGGCGAAGGCGTTAGGCGACGCGGCGCGGGTCCTGCGCCCCGGCGGGCGTCTCGTGGTGATCGACATGATGCCGCACGACCGGGAGGAGTATCGCCAGCAGATGGGGCACGTCTGGCAGGGGTTTTCGGAGGAGCAGCTCGCGGCGTGGTTGACGGCCGCGGGATTCGAGGAGGTCCGGTACACACCGTTACCGGTGGACTCGGCGGCGAAGGGCCCGGCGTTGTTCGTGGCTGCCGCCGCGAAGTCGAACTCACACCAGGAGAGGGAAGGTTTCGAATGACCACGACCGTAAAGCCTGCCGCGCGAACGCCGCTCGATCGGCCCGCCTTCAAGGTTCGCGACCTCGGCCTCGCGGAATTCGGCCGCAAGGAGATCCGGCTCGCCGAGCAGGAGATGCCCGGTCTCATGGCCATCCGCGAGGAGTACCGCGGCAAGAATCCGCTCGAGGGGGCGAAGATCATGGGCTCGCTGCACATGACCGTGCAGACGGCGGTGCTCATCGAGACGCTCGTCGAGCTCGGCGCGGACGTGCGCTGGGTGTCGTGCAACATCTTCTCGACCCAGGACCACGCGGCCGCGGCGGTCGTCGTCGGGCCTAACGGGACTCCGGACAATCCGCAGGGCACGCCCGTCTTCGCGTGGAAGGGCGAGACGCTCGAGGAGTACTGGTGGTGCACCGAGCAGGCGCTCATGTGGTCCGACGGCACCGGGCCCAACATGCTCCTCGACGACGGTGGTGACGCGACGCTTCTCGTCCACAAGGGCGCGGAGTTCGAGAAGGCCGGTCGCATTCCCGAATTCGATTCGGCGAACGATCCAGAGGAGTGGGGTGTGATCCTCGACCTGCTACGCGCCGAAGCGGCGAAGAACCCCGGTCGTTGGACGAAGGTTGCTGCGGACATCATCGGCGTCACCGAGGAGACCACGACGGGGGTGCATCGCCTCTACGAGATGGCGAGGGCGGGCACGCTGCTGTTCCCGGCGATCAACGTGAACGACTCGGTGACGAAGTCGAAGTTCGACAACATCTATGGATGTCGTCACTCGGTGATCGACGGGCTCAATCGCGCGACCGACGTGATGCTCGCGGGCAAGGTTGCCGTGGTGTTCGGTTACGGCGAGGTGGGGAAGGGGTGCGCGCAGGCGCTCAAGGGGCAGGGCGCGCGCGTGGTGATCACGGAGATCGACCCGATCTGCGCCTTGCAGGCCGCCATGGAGGGGTATCAGGTCACGACACTCGAGGACGTTCTCGAGACGGCGGACATCTTCATCACGGCGACGGGCAACTTCAACATCATCACCGCCGAGCACATGGCG
>DAINRQ010000156.1:0-13020 GCA_036741775.1 Gemmatimonadaceae bacterium
TATTTGTTCATCTTTCCGTCGCTCTCGTTTGCGCGCAGTCCGATTGCGTTCCTGCGGTCGGGCGATTCGGCGCAACCAGACTACCCATCCCCCCTGCCTGCAGATGCCCAGCAGACGCGATTTCCTGAAGACCTCGGCTGCCGTTGGCGGCTCGGTGCTCGTCGGCGCCGCCGCGCCGCGCTTCCTCGCTGCCGCAACGACCGAACGGGCGCGCGCGCCAATGCGCATCCTCATCCTCGGCGGAACCGGGTTCATCGGGCCCCATCTCGTGCGGCACGCGGTCGCGCGCGGCCATAAGGTGACGATCTTCACACGAGGCCGGCGCGACTCCAGCATGCTGCCGGCCGAGGTCGAGCGCCTCGTCGGCGACCGCAACGGGCAGCTCGGCGCGCTCGAGGGGAAGCAGTGGGACGCGGTCTTCGACGACTCAGCGACCAACCCCGACTGGGTGCGCCAGTCCGCGGCGCTGCTCAAGGGCAACGTGAGGCAGTACAGCTTCACGTCGTCCACCGGGGTCTACTACCCGTATCTCGAGAAGGGGCTCGACGAGTCGACGCCGCCGCCGCTCGAGGGGGATCCGAAGGACCCATCGGCGGCCTACGGCACGGCGAAGGCGAAGTGCGAGAAGATCGTGCTCGACAGCTTTGGTGAAGGCGGCATCGTCGTGCGTCCGTCGTACATCGTGGGCCCCGGCGACACGTCGGATCGCTTCCCGTACTGGCCCGTGCGCCTCGCGCGCGGTGGCGACGTGCTGGTACCCGGCAAGCGCGACGACCCCGCGCAGTTCATCGACGTGCGTGATCTCGTCGAGTTCATGGTGAAGGTGGTGGAGGACAAGCGCTCCGGCCCCTTCAACGTCGCTGGCCCCCGGGACCCGATCACGATCCGCGCGTTCGTGGAGGAGGCGGCGCGCGCACTCGATGCGAAGGTCACGTTCACGCAGGTGGACGACCACGGCTTCCTGGCCGAGCACAAGATCGACGCGATGGTGCCGTGGGTGCTCCCGGTGGGGAACGACTTCGGCCACACGTCGATCAGCAACGCGCGCGCGAAGGCCGCCGGGCTCGGCTTCCGTCCGATCGCCACGACGGTGCGGGACACGCTCGCCTGGTGGCCGACCGTGCCGGAGGCGCGCCGGAACGCCCCGCGCTTCGCGCTCACGGCCGAGCAGGAGGCGACGGTGCTCGCGGCCTGGAAAGCGAGAAGTCGCTGAGCGGCAATCCAGCGCGGTCGTGGCCCGAGCGATCGCCACCGATTTCGCGTTAGGCCAACGGCACCGATCGGCGTTGTGATGCGCGCGTCTCAGCGCGCTGCGCGCTCACGTCGCCCCCATGTCGCTTTCGATCAAGCCATTCTCGGCATCCGCGGAGGACGCCTGTAAACCGTACTTGGCCATTGGTGGGGTGACCGGTGACCGTGGAGCTACCAGGGGGTGTCGTCGTCATCGGCCTGCAGGCGTTCGATCTCCGCTCGATTCTGACGCCGGATGTCGTCCTCCCACCTGACGGCGAGCTGGCCAGAGGGATCGGTTTGCCGATCGAAACGAGCGGCCTCTATGAACAGACGACCGTTGCGGAGCACCGGGTAGAGAATCAGCTGCATGATCTCCTCGCGGTCTCCGGGGTGTGTCTGGACGAACTGCACCCGGAGCCACTCCATACCGTCCGCGTACTCCGATCCCATCGCCGATAACCCGAACGCGTCCGGGCTCGTCGCTTCGGAGAGGAAGCGCTTGATTACGGCGTTGCGCGGCCGCCCTTCCGCCTCCGCCTCGGCGAAGGACTCAGCCATCTGTTCCGGACGCCCGGGCGGGTGGCGCCGCCGCGGTTCCTCTCGGCCCTCGACGTCGCTCACCGCCCACCCCGCCGGACGAGATTCGCGAGCCTCGCGAGTAAGCCTCGTGGCTTCTCGGGCGTGGCGCTCCTGGGGACCATCGTCCTCCGCTGGGTGCCGCGACACTTCGGGCATGGCGAACGCTGGTCGCGTGGCTCGTTCAACCACTCCGCCGGCAAGACCGTCCCACAGCTGCCGCACGCGATGCCCATCGGGCGAACGTCCGTCATGCTATCCAACCCCACTTACGGTTCATAAGGCCTCGACGCTGCTACTGACAGTTTGTGCTATCCACGGCAGAACGCTGCAGCGAACAATTCGGCCGCGCAACCGAGTCAACAAAGAAACACGACACCCCCCACAGACACCCACGCATCCAAGTCTCGCAATGGTCCCGCGTCGAACCGGGACGGCGTTAGGACGTTTCCTCCGCTCTCTTGCGGAGCGAGCTCATCAGGATTGACGGCGTCAATGCCGGTTCCCGTATTATCCTTGCGATGGCTCGAGCTCACAGGCGAGAAGACGGGTCTTGGCGGGGCCACCAGAGTTGCCAGAATGCGAGAAGTCCGTCCTAGCGCTCAGCCGTATGACACCGACGCTCCCCTCCATCTCGATTGTCGTCCCGAACTACAATGGCGGGGCTACCATTGACGCCACGCTACGCAGTCTGATCGACCAGGATTATCCGCGTCTGGAGATTCTGGTCGTAGACGGCGGCTCTACCGACAATAGTGTGGATGTGATACGCCGCTACGAGCGGCACATCGCGTGGTGGATCAGCGAAAAAGACACCGGACAGTCCAACGCCATCAACAAAGGGTTCGCGCGAGCCACGGGTGAAATCGTCAATTGGCTCTGCAGCGACGACGTGCTGCTGCCTGGCGCGCTTCACACGATCGCGCAGGCCTTCCTAGACAATCCGGCGACCGACGTCGTGGTGGGCTCCTCCAAAGTGACGTACCCGGATCCTCGGCTGAATCGAATCGGAGTTGCGTCGCCGTTGAGCGTGGAGCTGCTTCCTTGCGCGAACAGGATTCCGCAACCGTCGTGTTTCTATCGGAGGTCGCTGCTCAAACGAAGTCCGCCATTGGACGAATCGCTGCACTACACCATGGACCTCGAGCTGTGGAACCATTTCGTCGCGTCGGGAGCACAGTGGCACTTCATCCCCGCGGTGCTGTCGGAGATGCGATTCAGCGAAGCGAACAAAACCGCAGCGGGTGGCGTCAAGATTACGAGGGAGATCGAAGTCGTTTACAAGCGGTACGTGAAGGAGCGTGTGCCCCTCACGTTCTGGCATCGCTTGTTGCGCTACCCGCTCGAACGCGTTCGACGCCAACATCCCGGTCGCTTGTTCGGACTCGTTTTCTACCCCTACCAAGCCGCGATCATTCTGCTGCTCGCTCCGTTCTACGGTTTCCGGCGCGTCCGGTGGATGACTTGGACCGACTTCGGATGAACGATGCAGACGCTGCAGCTACTCACCATCTGAACTTTGGCGGTCACCGGTAATGTCGCTCACGTCGCCCGTGGTAGTGCACGAGCGTTGCAAGGTCTGCGACTCTGCGGTGCGTCCGTTTGGCCGCGGTCGTGTGCTCGGCCGCCACGAGGTTCGTTACTACCGCTGCGAGACGTGCGGGTTTGTGCAGACCGAGGATCCGTACTGGCTCGACGAAGCCTATGGGACCGCACTGATTGCCGCTGATGTCGGTGCCGCTCAGCGCAACATCGAGTTGGCGGCTGTTACGCAAGCGGTGATTCAACAGTTCTTCCGCGCGGATCGACGCTTCCTCGACTTCGGTGGCGGCTACGGACTATTCGTTCGGCTCATGCGTGACCGCGGGTTCGACTTTCGCTGGCACGACCGTTATGCGCCAAACCTGCTGAGCCGTGGCTTCGACGCCGCCGCCGACACCGACGGCTTCGAACTGGTCACCGCGTTCGAGGTGCTCGAGCACCTTGTCGATCCGGTGACGGAGGTCGCGGAGATGCTCCGTCGCGGTGACTCGGTGCTCTGTACGACCAGAATCCTTCCACCGACGAACCCGAAACCTGGCGAATGGTGGTATTACGCCCTGTCCGGCGGGCAGCACGTATCGCTGTTCACGTGCGACGCACTCCGCAGCCTGGCGGCACGCTTTGGGCGACGTCTCGTATCGGACGGTGAGTCGATTCACCTCATCACCACGCAGCGAGTGCCCGAATGGCTCTTTCGGGTGGTGATTCGTCGGCGTGTGACCGGGCTGCTCAACCGCGTTCGCCGGCGCCAATCGCTGATCTCGTCGGATTTTCAGCAGCTCACGGGGGAGCGCCTGGATTGATGCCGGTGTCGAGCTCACAGCTCTCCTTGATCAGTTTGTAGTCCTCCTCGTCGAGCTGCCGTCCCGCGATCCGGCGGTAGTGCGCGCGAAAGATTCGGGCACTGCGCGTCCATGAGAGGGCCGCTGCGCGCGCGCGGCCCCGCGCAACAAGGCGGGCGCGAAGCCCGTCGTCCCGCCACAGACGCACCAGCTGGTTGGCCATCTCCGTCGGCGAGTCGGCGGCGAACAGGAGTGCCGCGTCACCCGCAACTTCGGGGAGTGAGGTCGCGTCAGCGCATGCCACGGGGGTCCCCTCATGGAACGCCTCGACAACGGGCAACCCCCATCCCTCGAAGCTGCTTGGGAACACCATGCACCGTGCGGTGCGATACAGCGCGCGAAGCTCCATGGGCCTAACGAATCCGACGAACCGCACCTGCGTCTCGAGACGCAGCTCGCTCATGCGCTGCGCGATACGCGGGAAAAACTCGTTCTGATGTCCGGAAGCGACCAGCGGAATCGTGGCCCCCAATGAATCGCGCGCGATGGTCAGCGCTTCGAGCAGAGTCAGATGGTTCTTGTGGGGGAACGTCTGTGCGGGGAAGAACGCGAAGTGGTCGGGGAGCTCGAGCCGCGCTCGCGTAGCGTCGATGTCGGCGCGGGTCGGCTCGGCGTATGCGTCGAGCACCGACGCCCCGGGGACCACACACACCTTTGTGCGCGGAAGGTCGTAGTGTTTCGTGAGGTCAGCCTTCCCCCAACGGGTCATCATGACGACAGTTCGCGCCCGCGCGCAGAACGCTCGGTACGTGACCTCGCGGCCGAGGCGCGCACGCGGCGTGAAGTATTCCGGCAGGTGCAGGTGCTGCAGGTCGTGGGGCTGATACACGCTCGGGACAGCGGTGAGAAACGCGCCCTGTTGGGGGAAGTGCACGACCTCGGCCCCGGCTCGCTCGATCGTTCCATCACTTCGCGGGACGCGAACGGCCGATCGACCGAGCGCGGGGCGCACCCGGTCCCACACGGACCGGAGCGCGGGTATCGCTGCCAGTCGCCCGCGCCACGTCGGCGCGGCGGAGGACGTGACGCTCGGCAGCACCCGGCACCCGCCGGACAGGTATGGACCGATCCACTCGTCGTCTGGCGGCGTGGTCAGGAAGAGGTACTCGTCCGGCGAGTCGGTGAGCGCGGACAGCCCGTGGGCCAACCCTATGATCACCTGCTCCACGCCGCCCGCGATACCTTCCTGCAGCCGACGCGCGTCAATGGCGACGCGGAGGGGCCGGGCATGCGGGTGCGAGGTGGGAGTGCCGGGCACGCGGTCGTGAGGCAGCGGTCGGTGTCGCGTTAGGCCGTCGCCGCCGGCGTGGCGGGCGCGAGGCGGCCGCGGAGGCCTAACGCAGCCAGGGGCACCGCCGCGAGCGCGAGGTACGCTCCCACCATCGCCCACGGTACGCCGGCGATCCCCCAGCGCGTCACCAACATCACTTTCAGCGCGAGACTCGCCGGCACCCACGCCAGCGCGCAGGCCACTTGCACTCGTAGGAGGTTCGCGGCGTTCAGATACATTGCTACCGCCATCCCCACCGTCGACACGATCGTCCACGTACCAAGGCCGAGCCGAAGCCCCAGCGACGCGTCAAACCCGGGCCCAACCCATTTTGCGAGGATCGCGTTCCCGCCCACGACGAGAAGCAACGCGAAGAGAATGCTGGCGATAGCGGCCACTCGAATCGAGCGCCCGAGCGTGTGGTTTACCCACCGGAGATCCCCGCGCGCCATGGCCTCCCCGTAGGCCGGCCATAGAGGGGCGAGGGCCACATCCGAGAGCAGCACCGACACGCTGAACAGCTTCGCCACAACGGCGTAGTGCGCAACAGACGTCGGGCCCAGTGTCTGCGCAATGATCACGTTATCAGGCGCGGACGCGAACGTGGCGGCGACCTGCAGCGCGAAAAAAAGCCCGCCGTGGTGTAACAGCCGCATTGCCGTCCGGCGGTCGAACCGCCCGAGGTCCACGCGAAGCCACGGTCGGTCGCGCCCGAACAGTACGGCCGTGTGAATCAGGCTGGCCAGGACCGGGGCTCCCGCCATCGCGAGAACGAGCCAGACGAGAGGCATGCGGAACTTGATGGCGAGCAGGACGAGCAGGAGCCCGAGTACGTTGCCCGCCGCGTCGAAGAGACTCGTTCGGTACCCTTCCTGATAACCGTGACGAATGCGCGCCACGACTCCGAGCGGCAGGTGCGCCAGAATGCAGGCGACGAACGCCGCCGTCGCAGGCCCGGCCTCGGCTCCGGCCGCAGGCGACCTCACGTTGTACAACCGAGCCCAGTCGATGTAGGGGTACGCGGCCAGGAATGCGACGCCTAATGTGGCCGCTACTGTGAGTAACAGGATAAAGGCCGTCGACACCTCCCGCGCCCCCGCCTCGCGGTCGTCGCGACCGTGCGCGCTCGCGAGCGCGTTGAGCAGCCCGTTCCCCACGCCGAGGTCCGCGAAGCTCGCCAGAGCAATTACGGAGCTGAGTGTCGCCCACAACCCATATCGCTCGGTGCCGAGATAATGCAGCGTCAGCGGCACCGTGATCATGGAGGTGGCGAAGCCGATTCCGCGCGCCGCGATCGACGTTGCCGTGGTCAGACCGATGCGGCGAAACCGCTCACGCGAACGTCCCATCGGCGTCGAGGGGTCTACCGGTAGTGCCCGGTCACGGAGGTCATCCAGCCAGGAGCGCTTCATCGCGCGACTGTCACACAGGTGTTCGTGACGGGTCGCGAAGCGAAGCCGCCGCACACTGGACGGGCTCCCTCAGCAGTTGATGTTCTGGTTCCCTTTGCGTCGACACGCCAGGCGCCGGCCGGATGGCGGCCCCACACGCGAGGCACCGACGCGCCACAACGCGCACGTTGGGTAGCATGTCGGGCCACTCCGCGTGGGCGCAGTGGGGGCAACGGGGCAAGGACCGGGAGCCGAGGGACACGAGTTGCGAAGGTACTCGGTCGGCACCCGGGTCGCCATCGCCCCGCCGTGCGCGCGTTCCTCCATGCCCGCCCGTCGCCGCCAGGACCTCTGGCTCGGCTCCGACGAAGGCGCGACGCTCGAACGTCTCTCGCCGACGAAACGTCGCACGTACGGCCATCACCGGTCGTGCGAGCTGGCTGACTTCATCGATCTCCCAGACGCGAAGGAGGCGGTCGACATCGAGGGGCTGGCATACGCCGCGGGCCACCGACCCAAACGATCGTGGGCGGACGCTCCGTGCCGCCCGACTGCGCGGCGGACGGCGGCGCAACGCGTTGACGGACGCGCTCCGCGACGACGATCATCTCGCTCCGTATCCCCGGACGACGACGCCAGGCTGCAGCTCGTCGTCGTGTACGACGCGCCTCTGACGCATCGCAGCCGTGGGCGCACCGGCGTGGATGCGGATGTCTACGACGTTGGGTAGCCTGCGTGCCTCCGACTCATGCGCGCCTGGCGCGATATGGTCTTCTCGTGGCGGGCCATGGTGCTCGCGGGCGACGTCGGCGTCTGTTCGTACCCCGCGGCAAAGTGCGGCTCCATCGTGGCCCGGCCGCAGAGCCGACCGTCAGGTTCGTACGTCGCATGCTCCTCCTCCTACTGCCGGCGCCCCTCGGAGGAAGCGCCACATGGGGCGCACCGATGAGTTGCTGTTGGGTCATGTTCGATCTCGAGGTTCGTCGAAGTCGCGCACCTGCCGACGCTCCCACCACAATGTGAGGGCCTGATACGCGCTCGTGAGCAGGGTGTACGGCCTGGCCCGCAACCACGCCGGTGCTGCTTCGGACCGCAGGATGGCCACACCGCGTTCACCGAAGTCCGGGTCGAAGACCACGAGGCGCAGCGTCGGACAAGCGTCCAGCCAGCGCGAGACGGTCCATCGCTCGTTCGAGCGCTCTGCATCGTCCATCACGATCCAGGCGCCGGGGGCCAGATGTGGGAGCACGAGCGGAAGGGCGCCGTCGCGGCCGTAGTACCACTGCGGCGCGTCGACGAAGACGAGATCGTACGGCCCTCGGCGCGACACCGCGGCACGCGCGTCGGTGAAGACGTGGGCGAAGCCAGCCCGACCGACCGTGAGGGAGGGATGCACCGGCTCGAGCTCCGCGTCGACAACATCGTGTGCGAGCACCGCGCGCCAATGTTCGGCGCACCAGTCCGGACGCTGCTCGAGTGATGTCAGTCGACCGCCACCGGCCAGCGCGAGCGCGCGCGCGAGCACCAGTGAGGAGGAGCCGGCCCCAAACTCCAGAACCCGACGGCGGCCTCCGTTCATGACGAGCCGCGCGAGCAGGCGACCCATGTCGGGCGTAATGGGCCAGACGTCCCCGCGACGTGGCAGCACCGCCGCGATGTCACGAGGAGGCGTTGCGTCGGGGAGCAACGCGAGCAGCGCGTCGTCTGGCGCCAGCAGGCGCAGTCGCCGGTCCCGACGCGCAGTCACCCCCTGGCGTACGGACTCGAAAATGCTGGCGAGCGAAAGGGCCGACGTATGCACGCTCCGGGGAGAGATGTGCGCTCTGCCACATGAAGCATGATGTTGGGCTGGGAAGGATCAAGGGGCGGGGGGCTGTTAGGTGCCGCAGCAGGCGCGGCGACATCCTTTGCCGTCTCGAGCCCGACTTCCAGCGGGCTCTCCAGCCGGCGTTCGACTGCCCAGCCGAGGGTGCCGGGCCGACAGGCTCGCCTCGCTACCTATCGCCCCTTCCGCCGCTCCATCTCCGGATGTGTGCGACGTCGGGCAGCCTGCGTTATTGCCTGGTCTTGCTGTCGAAGCTCATCGGGCCGAGGCCTATCGGGCTGATGCCACCGGCCCGACTCGGCGGGGCGTTCGCCCCCGGCGCTCGCTAACTTCCCCACATGCCGCCCCTCTCGCTCACCGCCCCCCAACGCCGCACGCTCGGCTGGGGGCTCGTCGCCATAGTGCTACTCACCGCGGTCGCCCTGGGCGTCGCGGCCGTGCGACGTGTCGGCGGCGTGGTGGGCCGCGTTGGCGACGCGGCGCCCGCAAGGGTCCAGCACCAGACCGTCGTCGAGCGGCTCCGCGAGGTGGCCAAGCTCGTCGCCACCGAGATGACGCTCCGCGACGTCGTCATCTACGAGCAGACGCGCTTCGGCTCGACCAAGCGCGCGTTGCTCGTGGTCACCGGCCGCGTCGCCGCCGGAGTGGACCTCGAGCGTGGCGTGGACGTGCGGATCGACTCGGCGGCCAGGCGGGTCACCGTCACGCTCCCGCCGGCCGAGGTCCTCAGCGTCGAAGTGCTCGACGTGACGACCTACGACGAGCGCGCCGGACTGCTCAACCCGTTCCGCCCCACCGACCGCGACGCGATCCAGCGGCGCACGCGCGCCCAGCTCGAGGCGGCGGCGCGCCGGTCGGGGATCCTCGAGCACGCGGACCGCAGCGCCGCGAGGGCGCTCGAGACGCTGCTCGCACGCGACGGTTACACGGTCGAGATCCGACGCCCGGTGGTGGAGCGACGGCCGACGGGGTAGGAGCAGTGGACGCGTCCCTCATTGCCCGGCGAGCACCGGCAACGTCGCGAACCGCCCGAACGCACACGCCCGGGTGGGTGCCCCTGCCACCCGCGCGATCGCTGCCTTGACGTTAGGCGCCGCGTCGCCGGAGGACGCGGACGCCAGCGTCATGGCCGTCGGTGCGATGTCGGCGCAGGAGGGGATGCGTCCCCGCAGGCGGGTCGGTATCAGGAAGGGGCTGTCCGCGAGTGCCTCCAGATCGCTCGGCAGCAGCCACGTGTCGGGATACCGCTCGAAGCCGCGCCACATCAGTGTGAAGTACGGGCAGTCGGGACTCTGCGCCTCACACGAGGCCGGATGCGGTAGGCCGAGCGCGTGGCCCAGTTCGTGTCCGAGCACGCCGACCCAGAAGCAGCTTCCCCAGACGAAACGCTCGCCCGTGCACGAATCGGTAGTTGTCTCGCCCGCGAGGCCGATCAATTCGTTGCGCGGCATGACCGCCACGCCCGACGTGGCGCCGGTAACCTGCCCGCACGCCTGCGCTGCGTCGAGGTAGTACACCCAGAGGTCGCCGTCCTGGTTGAAGCCACCTCCCGTCAGCAGGAAGGCATCCGCCAGGGCGTTGTCCCAGTACTGCAGCACCGGGTCACCCTCCGTCTCGTTCGTCGCGTACCACTCAGCGTCATGCGTCGTCTGGATCACCTCGACGACCGGCTTCGTGAGGCGATATGTCTCGCTCCCGCCGAGTTGTTCCTGGTACCACGCCTGCAGGTTGATCGCAGTCGCCTCGAGCGCGCGCACGTAAGTCCTGCTCACCGTCCGATCCGCCGGGACGAGGTAGACGATGTGGACCGTCGGCACCGTACGCGGTTGCCGCGCGGCGGAGGGTTCGTGCGTTAGGCCAGGACTGGTTTGGGGGGCTGTAGCTCCGTCGGCGCAGGCAGCCAGTGCAACGCAGGTGGCAGCCAGCGCGCCGCTCAGCGAACGGGGCGAACGGGGCATGATTCGACGGGGCATGCAAGCCTCTTCGGTGTCGGTGGGGCAGGCGCAGGCGCGCGGCTGTCCCACGTTGAACCGCCGTCGTGTACTGCCTGGGCGGCGTAGCCGGAGCCCATCAACAGGCCGCGATCGCCGTCCAGTATCATTTGTTTACCGGGACCAATATTAGGGAAATCAAATTTCCGTCAAGGGTATTGGTTGCTCCGGTAAGCCTCAGTCCGCTTGGAACGTGACTCGTGCACCGGGAAAGCGCGCCGGTGTCCACGCACGTCTCCCATCGCCTTCGATCCGTCCACCCGCCAGCCTTCAGGTTGGCCCTCCTACTTCCCTCACTACCGCGGGACGTCCTGCATGAAGCTGGATTCGACCGAGGGCGCTATTGGCGCTGTACGCCGACCGACGTGGTTCCGGCTGGGCGCACGCGATCTACTCGGCTCCAGTGATCGCCCGCACCACTTGGCCACTGTCGCCGAGAAACTCCAGCCGGGCGCTGCCCGCGGAGTCGACGACCATGCGGAGACGCGGTCGTTGCAGCGTATCGGCCAGCTCGATCACCGCGGATCTGTCGCGAGTCGTCTGTGCGCGCAAGCGCTGTCTGAAAATGCCCTGAGCGCGGGCCCACGCGTTCACGTCCTCCATGGCGCGCGTCCGCTCCGGCCCCTCGGGCTTGGCGCGCGCCGCGCCGACCCGCTCGAGTAGCTGCGATATGGGGATGTACGGCTGGTCCCACACGCGGAGTCCCCCGGAGAGCGAGACGACCTGATCCTGGTCGAACTGATCGAACGTGAGTGAGCCGCCGTTCTCGGTCCCCTCATCGTTGAAGTACAGCATGCCCGCGTGCGGTGCGCGGTTCGGATGCGGATGCTCCTTGCCGTACAGGATCGCCCCCGGTGTATGCGACGAGTTGTAGAGGATCAGCCGCGGCGTGCCATCAGGCTCGACGATGTTGATCCGCTCGGCGCTGATCTCCTCGAAGCGTCGCTGCTGCGTCGTCGCGGCGATCGAGACGGCGGCGAGGAGCACCGTGAGTACCACCGCGGAACGCTCGAGGAAGCGTCGGTCGCGGTCCGTCTCCGCGGTATTGCGGTCCGTTTCTTCGGTCATGAGTGGCTCCCGTTTCGTTCGGCGCGTCAGCGCGGTGACGTGGTGGTGGAGCCACTCAACGTGCGCGTTACGCGGCCCGTCGCGTCGAGGAAATCGACGCGCGGCGCCCCGGCGCGGTCGACGACCAGTCGCAGGCGCGGTTTGCCCTGCGAATCCGACAGCTCTACCGCCGCGGACTGATCCTTCATCCTCGCTACCGTGATGCGTCGCGGACCTTCGGCACGCCGCAGCTCGGCCATCGCGCTCGCCTTTGCCGGGCCCTCCGGCATCTGCTGGACCGCCCTCCCACGCTCGAGCAGTTGGGCCGCCGCGGTGGTGGGCGCATCGGTGATGAAGACACCCGCCTCGCGCTGGCCGTTGTCGTCATCGTAGAGCATGCCGACGCCCTGCCCCTGCCCGAAGGCGCCGAATCGCAGCCCGCTGTACGCGCCGAACTCACCGTTCGCGCGGCGGATCTGTGTGGCCAGCGTGCCGTACTCGGTGCCGTCTTCGTTGATGAAGACGATGCCGGCCAGGTCGCGTGGATAGGGGTTCACGTCTCGCTGCACCATCAGCCCTGGAAAGCGCGCGCTGTTGGAGAGGATGAGTCGCACGCTACCGTCCTTCTCCACGATGTTCATGCGCTCGACATCGATCACCTCGAACCGCGTTCGCTGCGACTGATTCTGGAACGCGGAAAGCGTGGCGACGATCAACAGCGAGGCCGCGGCGAACACATAGGCCTTCAGCAAGCGCATCCGCACGCGTGATGTGCGACCCATACGCGAACCCTCCGGGTCTGATTCAATGATGGTAGGCGACGTTCGTTCGATACGAGCACGCGCCCGGCGCCGGGGATATACCACCACGCCGGGGCTGCAGGTCAGCCGCCCGGAAACGCGTCGCCGACGCGGCCGCGCCGGTGTGGCTGGGGAAGAGTACGAGGTCGCCTAGCGGCGCGCGGATTGTCGTTACTTCACCGGCCGCAATGGCAGCGAATCATCGGCGCCCTGCGCGAGTCGCGTCACTACTGCCGGAGCCCGACCCTACGCGGCTGGGTCGCGCATGGCGACATCGAACACGCGATCCGTCTCGGAGCAGCTCGGCCATAAAACCATCCGACACAAACCGCCGTTTCGGTGCCCGCACGGAGCGGGCGCAATCATGAACCCATCGCCCCGCAAACGACGACACCGCGACGAGGAATTGGTCCTCACCGCGGTGTCGACGCTGTTGGTTGGTATACAGACTGGGGCGGGTGGATTCGAACCACCGACCTCCTGATTAACAGTCAGGCGCTCTG
>DAINRQ010000157.1:0-12970 GCA_036741775.1 Gemmatimonadaceae bacterium
GCTCCTTGTGCGTGAGATGCACGAGGATCGGAACGGCGAGGGCGACGAGCCCGGCCAGGAACAGGGGCGCGAGGAACGACATCAGCGAACTCGCGTCAGGTACTGACGCCGCGAGAGGAAGTTGAACAGCGCGTAATCGAGTGGCATCGACGTGTCGTACAGCGCGTAGTCCACACCCTGATCGCCACACAACCGCTCGATCTCCGCAATATGCGCGCGAATCATCTGGCGGTACTGGTCACGGAGATACTCGGGGATGACCGGAATGCGTTCGCCGGTCTCGATGTCTTCGAAGCTCGTGGCCCCGTCGTACGGGAACTCCAGCTCCGCCGTATCGAGCACGTGGAACGCCATGAGGTCGTTGCCGCGTCCTCGAAGTTGTGCGAACGCGTCCAGGATCTTGCGCGGGTCTTCATAGAAATCGGACACGACGAGCAGCATACTCCGGCGCCGGAACTGCTCGCTCAGCTTCCGGAAGACGCGCTCGATGTCGCCTCCTCGTTCCGGCTTCGCGCGGGCAAGCGCGTGCAACACGTTCGGCAGATGCTTGGCCGATGGCGGCACGATCTCGACCACGTCCTCATCGAAGCTGATGAGCCCCACGCGATCGCGTTGCTGGTTCGCGAAGTACGCGAGGCATGCGGCCAGCGTGCGGGCGTAGTCGAGCTTCGTGACCGCCCCGCTCCCGAACGCCATGGACTTCGAGACGTCGAGCAGGACGCTGAAGTTCGTGTTGGTGTCGGCCTCGTACTCCTTGATGTAGTAGCGGTCCACACGTCCGTAGAGCCGCCAGTCGATGCGGCGAATGTCATCGCCCGGCATGTACTGGCGATGCTCGGCGAAGTCGATCGAGGTGCCAAGGTGGGGTGACCGATGCAACCCTCCCAGGAAGCCCTCGACCACCGTCCGCGCGACGAGCTCCAGGTTCCCGATGCGCGCGAGCGCGGCGGGATCGAGGAACTGCAGTCCCGGCATGGCCTGCGGATGCGTCATGCGGACACCGGGCCTCGAGGACGAGTGGCGGCGCGATCGATCACAGTCCGCTCTTCGGGGTCGGCACCGCTTTCACGAGCTGCGCGATGATCTGATCGGTAGTCACACGCTCGGACTGCGCGTGGAAGTTGAGCAGAATCCTGTGGCGCAACACCGGGTGTGCGAGCGCGCGGATGTCCTCGAACCCCACGTGATACCGCCCGTGCATGAGCGCTCTCGCCTTGCCGCCGAGGATCATCCATTGCGCGGCGCGCACGCTGGCGCCGTAGTTGACCCACTTCTTGATGAAATCGGGCGCATGCTGCGACGTGGGACGTGAGTAGCGCGCGATGTTCACCGCATAGCGGGTGACGGCTTCGGACACGGGCACCCGCCGCACGAGGCGCTGGAACTGGACGATGTCGTTCCCCGTCACCGCGTGCGAGAACTGCGGATTCTGGATGGACGTGGTGGAGCGAACCACCTCGATCTCCTGGTCTTCCGTCAGGTACTCGATGATGATCTGGAACATGAACCGGTCGAGCTGCGCCTCGGGCAGCGGATACGTGCCCTCGAGCTCGATCGGATTCTGCGTGGCGAAGACGAAGAACGGTTCGGTGAGCTGGTAGGTCTTTCCCTGCACCGTCACGCGGTGCTCCTGCATGGCCTCGAGCATTGCCGACTGCGTCTTCGGCGGCGTACGGTTGATCTCGTCCGCGAGGACGATGTTCGCGAACACGGGCCCCGGCGTGAACACCATCTTGCGCTGCCCCGTCGCCGGGTCATCCTGGATGATGTCCGTCCCCGTGATGTCCGACGGCATGAGGTCGGGTGTGAACTGGATCCGCGAGTACTTGAGGTCGAGGACCCGCGCGATCGTATGCACGAGCAACGTCTTCGCGAGCCCGGGCACGCCGATGATCAGGCAGTTCCCACCGGCGAACAGCGAGATGAGCGTCTGCTCGATGATCTCGTCCTGACCGATGATCAGCTTGCGCAGCTCGGAGATGATCTGCTGGTGCCCGGCGCGGAGCCGATCGGCGAGGGCAATGTCATCGGGGTTCTGGAGTGCGACTTGTTGTTCGGCGGTGGAAGCCATGTCGGGAATCGGTAAGTGAGGCTGGGGGCTGGAAGCTGGGAGCTGGTGGCAGTTGCTGATAGCTGATAGCTGATAGCTGATAGCTGATAGCTAGTGCGTTAAGGCATACGCCAAGTAGTTCACCGCGAACTTGTACGCATCGTTCGTCAGGTTCACCGGGTACAGGTCATCGTGCGACCACTCCATGTAGTCGCCGATGTCGTTGTTGTAGTTGATGATCACCATCAAGCGCTTCATCGGGTCGTTGTCCTCGAAAAT
Source organism: Gemmatimonadaceae bacterium (assembly GCA_036741775.1). Taxonomy (GTDB): domain Bacteria; phylum Gemmatimonadota; class Gemmatimonadetes; order Gemmatimonadales; family Gemmatimonadaceae; genus JAJKIV01. The sequence goes on from DAINRQ010000157.1 coordinate 2,330, forward strand.
CCCCAGGAACTCGGCCCGGATGTGCGGCCGGTTCGGGTACGTCATGTCGAGCGATTGGAGGCGGAAGAACGAGTCGAAGATCGGATGCGAGACGTCCATCGGGACGATCTGTGCACCCGGGAGCACTCGCTTCATCTGCTCTTCGAAGTTGTGCCACTCGCGCCCCATGAAGTCGTCGACGATGAGAAACCCGCCCTTCTGCAGATATTCGCGAAGTCCCTTCGCCTCCTCATCGCTCATGACCCAGTAGCCCGGCTCCGACAGATACGCGACCGGAAACCGGTGCAGCTCCGGGTCATCGAGGTTGTGAACGTTGCTGCCGCTCACGATCGGCGTGATGGTGGTGATCTCCGACACCACCTTCATGAAATGCCGCTCCATCGCCGGGTAGTCGAACGACCACCCGGTACTCCGCACCTCCGGGTATCGGAGCCGAACGAACGTGAACCGCCCGTCGTACGGCATGTTCGGCTCGATCGCCACACGCCCCCACCTCCCGCGGAACCCCTGCGCAACGAGGGGAGCAGCGGCCGCAACCAGGGCGAGAACCACGTAGCGACGTCGCACGTCGTTAGTCGGGAGTCGGTGATTGAGGCTGGGTGCTGGACGCTGGAAGCTGGTGGCAGTTGCTGATAGCTGATAGCTGATAGCTGATAGCTGCGCGCTAGTGTGTCAGCGCGTACATCACGTAATTCACTCCGAGCTTGTACGCGTCGTTCGTCAGGTCGATCGGCAGGAATCCCTGATCCGACCACTGCCACGCGTCGCCGACGTCGTTGTTGTAGTTCGCGACCACCATCAATCGCTTGTTGGGGTCATTGTCCTCGAAGATGCCGAGGTACTGTACCGGCGGCCCATAGATGCCTGGTCGCTGGAGATCCTCCCCTTCGATGCGGAAGAACGAATCCCACACCGCTGACCCCGGCTCGATCGTGATCCACTGCGCGTCCTTGAGCACGCGGCGCATCTGGAACTCGAGGTTCGGGAAGTGGAACTGACGGAAATCGTCGATGATCATGAACCCGCCCTTGAGCAGGTAATCGCGAACGTTCTTGACGTCCTCCTCCGTCGGGTCCCAGTACCCCGGCTCCGAGAAGTACACGATGGGATATCGCATCAGCTCCGGATCGCCAAAATCGACCACGCTGCTCGAGTCGACGCGGGGCCTGAGATCCGAGATCTCCGACAGGATCTTGAGGAGGTGCCGCTCACCGGTCGGGTAGTCGTGCATCCAGCCTGGCCCCTCCTCCGTCATCCCGCCGTAGCCGGGGTAGCGCAGCCGTGCGAAGGTCAGACGCCCATCGTACGATGGGTTGCCTTCGACCTGAATGTCGCCACTGAAAAACCGGCGACGCTGCGCTTCGAGTCCCAGCGCCGTGATCCCGAGCAGCGCGAGCACCACGTGCCGCCGCCTGATTCGCATCTCAGTTGCCTCCTGACCGGTTCGCGCGCTGCAGCTTGAGCAGAAGCTCCTGCGCCTTCTCGAAGTTCGGTGCGTCCTCGAGCGCGCGCAGCACCTCGCGACGCGCCGCCTGCGGCTCGCCGGCCTCGTAATACGCCAGTGCCAGCTGGTAGAGCGCCTCGGCCCGATCGACGGGGTTGAGCGCCACGACAGCCGCCCGCTCCCGCACGACCTTCGCCTTGTCGCCCAGACGAGCGTAGTGATTCGCGAGCCGCACGTGCAGCGCGGCGTCGTACGGCGAGATGTACATGGCGCGCTCGAGCGCCGCCGCAGCGCCTGCCGTGTCGCCGAGCTGCTCCAGCATCCCGGCGAGCTCCACGTTCGCCGTGTACGCGTCCTCGTTCCGCTCCGTCAACGCGATGAGCTCGTTCGCCGCCGCTCTCGTGTTACCGCGCGCCTTGTGGATCTGCGCGAGGAACCAGTATGCGCTCTGCGCGTCGGCATGCTCGGGAACCATGGCCTTCGCCCGCTCGAGCGCCGGGATAGCTTCGTCGTAGTTCTTGAGCTCCGTGGCGGCGATGCCGCGCGACAGCACGCGCATGAACTCTCCGTCTACGGCAGGGGCACGACCGGTCCCGTCGCCGCGAACGTCCTTCGGCTCGATCGCGGCCAGCTGCGGGCCGAACCGCTGCTTGATGTATGCGTCGAACTTCGCGTCGAACGCCTCGGGCGTCATCTCGAGCACACGCTCGAATACCTGCGCCGTCGTCGCCCCGGTCTTGTACGCGTTGAGCATGTCCACGATCGCGCGCGGCCCATGATCGCGCTCGATGAGCTCGGCCACGAGCGATGCCTGATAGTACGAGAAGACGATCTGCTGGGGGTACGCGGGCCGCATGAAGCCATCGTTCATCCGGCTCACCTTCACGAGCTTCCCGGCCTTGTAGGCCGCCAGGAACTCCGGCGTGGCATCGGCACCCCAACCGGGCCGCGCGCGCCGCTCCTCGAGCACCGAGAGCCCTTCGGAAAGCCACCGCGGTACGCGATGCCCGCTCGCGCCTAACGTGAACGTATGCGCCAGCTCGTGCCAGAACGTCGAGCCCCAGTTGAAGTCCCCCGGGTCCCGCGCCGCCGGGGAGTCCATGGCCATTGTCGTCCCGAAGCTCACACCCAGCGCCCCGAGCCCGGCGAGCCCCACCGTCCGGACCGAAAAGTCCGCGTGGCTCCGGAACACCTCGAGCCGAATCGGCGTCGGCGGCCGGTACTGATACCGGGCCGCGAGGGAGTCGTAGGCGGCCTCCGCGAGCTCCTTCATGTACGCCGTGAGGAGGTCGGCCTCCTTGCCCTCGATGATGAACCGGAACCGCGGCGAGCTGGTCTCGCGGTAATCCTTGAAGGTGTCGAGCATGTCGAGCGTGTTCTTGATCCAGACGTCATACGGATCACCCGCGAACGCACGCTCGAGGTTCTTCCGTCCCTCGTCCATCACGCCGACGCGCAACTGGTTCATCCCCAGCACGCCGTACGCGCGCCAGGACGTCGAGTCGGCCGCTACTCCTTCGCGCGCGAACTCGACGGCCTGCGCGTAGAGCCGATTGCGCGCGGCGGACTCGGCGAGATCCGTGAAGAACGGCGCCGCCCGCGGGTTGAGCGCGAGCGCGCGACGCTTCACTGCCTCGAATCCAGCATTGTCGCCCTGGAGGTAGCGCGCCGCCGCGAGCACGCTCAGGGCGTCGAGGTCCGTCGAGTCGGTCGCCAGCGCCTGCTCAGCCTCGCGAGCGGCCGCAACATGATCCTCGCCGTCCAGGTGGATCGATCCGAGGAACGCCCGGGCCGACGCCAGGTTCGGGTTTACCTCGAGACTCTTCCGGACGAGCTCCGCCGACGACCCGCTGCCATCGAACGACGCGACCCGCGCCGACGCGAGCAGCGCGCGCGGGTGACGCGGGTTCTTCCCGAGCAACGCCTGAAGCGATGCCTTTGCCTCGCCGCTATTGTACTTCTCGAGGAACAGCTCGGCGACGCGGAGCTGGGCTTCCTGATTCGTCGAATCACGCGCGATCGCCTCGTCGTACGCCTTCAACGCATCCTTGAAGAGCTGCGGGTTCGTCACGCCCAGGTAGCGTACCGCGGTGCCGACCGCCATGAGCTCGGCGGACGAGAGCCGCGGGCGGCTCGCGTTGTAGACGTCAATGAAGCCGTCGAAGTCGGCGAGGGCCTCCGCATGCTCACCGCGTTCGAAGCGCAGGACGGCGAGGTTGAGCCGCGCGGTGAGACTATCGGAAGCGCGCCCGCCCACCGCAGCGCGAAACGCCGCCTCGGCCTCCGCGCGATTGCCTCGTCGCTCCAGCACTTCGCCTAACGCGTTCTGGAGCTCGACGCCGCCGGGACCCGCGATGAACCGGCGCCCCGCCTCCTCCGCGTCAACGTACTTGCCGACTTCGGACAACGTGCGCAGCAGGCCGCGACGACTCGCCGCCGTGGCGTTCTCCTTGTTCGCCAGATCCTTGTAGATATCGATCGCCTCGTCGTACTTCCCCGTGCGCTCGAGCTCACCCGCGCGGCGCAGTCGGGTGGCGTCGTCCTGCGCGCCTTGCGACGCCCACACGGGCCGGTCGTTGGCGCACGACACACTCGTGACCACCACGACGAGCAATGCGAGACGAAGAATCGACGGACGCATCATGGACGACCTCCAGCGGCATCGCGAATCGCCTTGTTCTTCTCCGCGAGCTGAACCAGCAGATCCTCGAGCGACTTCTCGTACGCCGTCGAATCCATGCTCGCCTTGCGGCGCCTCAGCGAGTCGATACGCGCCTCGAGCGCATCCTTCTCGCGCTCGAGCGAGGCGACCCGTGGGTCGCTCGACGCGGCGCGGGCAGCTGCCGCCACGCTGCCGGCTCGCCCGCCAAGGAAGACGCGACGCGCGAGTGCCCCGTCCGCCGACCTCGTGTCCGGCGCGGCGGTTCCCTTCTTGTCGCCGTTATCGTCGAGCTGCGCATGCTCCGTGAGCAGGCGGTTCTCCTGCTCATACGCGCGTGCCACTTCCCGGCGGGCGTACTCGTACGCCTCGAGGACGGACACGCGGCCGTCCTTGTCGGCATCCGCCACGTCGCCCACGTACGCCTGAATGAAGTAGTTCGCGAACCGCGTCTGGTTCCGCTCCATTCCCGACTTCGTCGCCGTCGCGATCACGCGGTTCGGCCCGGACAACGTCGCCACGAACCCACCGCTCGCGCTCGCCGCGTTCACGACGGCGATCGTCGGGCCGCCGATCCCATCGAGCACACGGGCGAAGTCGGCGGCGGAGATGTCGGGACCCGGGACATTGAAGCGCGCGGCGGCGTCATCACCGCTCCCGTGCCCGATCAGCATGATGAAGAGCACATCGCCGGTCTTCGAGCGTTCCCCGAGCGCGGTGAGCTCGCGAACGATGTTCTCCTTCGTGGACACGCCCTTGATGCGGCTCGCGCCGCCCTCTGCCGATTCGGCGAGATACACGATGTCCGCGGCCGGTACGCCGAACCGGGACGTGAGTGCGTCGATCAGCGCGACCGCCTGTTTGTGAAACGTCGCGGCCAACTGCGGCTCACCGGCGACACCGGTGACGACGAGCGCGCGCACGCGCCCCGAACCCTGCGCGTGCGCGCTAGGGATGACCGCGAACGTGGCACCGACCATCAGCGCGGAAAGCGCGGCACACCAGCGCAGCACGGCCCGCCCTCCCGCGCGCCTCATGCGAGCCCCCGCATCTTTCGGAAGCCCCACTCGCTCGTGACGAGCCCGAGCAGCAAGAGGAAGATGATCGGCATGTCCCACAGGTCCTTCCTGTCGACAACCGTGTTCCCCGCCTCGGTGAACACGATGTCCTTCGCGAGCTCCGCGACGTTGTCGGGCGTATAGAAGCGCCCGCCTGTCTCGTCGGCGATACGACGCAGGAGTGGTGCTCGCATCTCCGCCCCGAAGTATTCCGTCGGCGGTTCGCCCGAGGAGACGTAGGCCGGGGCACTCGTCACGGTATCAGTGCCGATTCGCGTCTTCACGTCGATGCGATACAGCCCCTTCTCGGTCGGAGTGAAGTTGGCCTTGTACTGACCGTCGCGCGTAACCGACCATTCGAGGGGAACCTCGGTCACGTTACCCGACGGCGCCGTGACGCGAGCAACGGCCTCGGCATTGTTGACCTTGAGATAGCTCCGGTCCGCAATCTCCGCGTCGAGCTCGACCGGCTCGGCGGTAGACACCTGATCGCCCACCGATGCCACCATCACGCGCGACGGCACCTCGTTCACGAGCCATCGGAGCAACTGCCGCCAGTACGATTCGAACGTCGGATCCTCGACCGAGATCGTGGGATCCATCTGCCACATCCACGAATCCTGAACGGGAAACACGATCGACTTCCCGCGACCGTATCGCTGGAAAGCGAGCACGACCTGGCGATCGCCTTCCTTGGTCGGGATACCCGAGAGTAGTACCGTCGCGCCCGGCTTCGTGCGTCCGATGCGGTTCACCGAGGACACCACCGGCATCGACTTCCACCGCTTCACTGACAGGCTTTCGGCATCGGCGATCTGCGTCGCGGCGTGCATCGAGCCGGGAACGGTCACCTCGACCTTGAGCTCGCTGAAGTACGGCGCGTCCGGGTCTGGCAGTCTCGCGAGCTCGACCGGAAGCACATCGGACACCGGCGTCCCGGCGTAGCCGCCCTCCGCGAGCGCACGCCGGCCGCCTAACGCGAGGAGCCCGCCGCCACGCTCGCTCACGAAATCCGCGAGCATGCGCAACTGATCTCCGGTAAAGAAGCTCGCCTCGATGCTGCCGAGGATCACGCCCTTGTACGCGAACAGCTCATCGCGCGTCTTCGGGAACCCGGCCACGAGATCGAGGCTGTCATCGACGCTGAAACGACGGAACTGATCCTTGGCGAGACGCTGCAGCGTCACGATCTGGAGGTTCTTGTCCTCCCGCACCGCGCGCCGAAGAAACGCCATCTCGGCCCGGGGCTCACCTTCGATATATAGGATCTTCTCGCGGCGATCGCTCACGGTCACGATCGCCTGCTGCGTGTTGTTCTGCGCCACCATCTCACCCGGCTGGCCGGGGATGCGGAACGTGAGGACGCGCGCGCCCGCCTCCGCCGTCGGCACGCGCACACGCACCGGAACGGCTTCGCCATCGCCGGACAACGTCACCATCTGCGTGCTGACGATCCGGCCCCCGTCTTCCACGATCATCTGGACCTTCTCGCCGGTGTAGCCGCGCTGCGCGACCATCACATCCACCACGAGCGACGCCCCTTCCAGCACACTTCGTGGCGCCTCGACCCGGCTGACTTCAATGTCCTTCGTGAAGCGCTCGCGCCCGATGCCGACGGTAAATACCGGCACGTGTCGCGCACCGAGCGACATGACGGCATCCGTGAGTGAGCCCCGAGAGTTGTCGGCACCGTCGGACACGAGCACGAGGCCGGACAGCGGCACGCCCGTCAGCTCCTGCCGGGCGCTCTCGAGGGCGGGTCCGAGCTCCGTCCGCGCGCCGTCGTACGTCAGGTCCGCGAGCTGAGTCACACGCTCCCCGTTGCCCGAGAATCGGAACAACCTCACGACGAACTTGTCGGCGAGGGCGGCGTAGAGTGCGCTGTCTCGTCCGCCGAGCAGGTGGCGGACGGCGTCGGCACGCGTCACGCCGTCGAGGTCGGCGATGCGCATGCTCCGCGAATCATCGACGAGTACGCCCACGACGTTTCGTTGCGGCACCGCCTCGGACACGACCAGCACGGGCCGGAATACACAGAACAGCACCAGTGCGAGCGCGGCGATGCGCAGCCCCATGAGGACCCCCCGGTCTCGCGTGCTGCCGCGCAGACGCTGGCGCGCGTAGGCAATGAGCGCGGGAATGCCAACGGCAAGCGCGATCGCCACGACGAGGTAGGTGCCGAGACCAGCCGCGAACGCGAACTGTCCCTTCTCGAACACCACGGGGCGGTACTTGAACAAGAACTCGAACAGAGCTTCCAACGCCACTCCAACGGTGATGCGCTGTACCGACTCTCAGCGGCCGGCGGAAGTGCCGACCATCATTCGATCGTTCCTGCATTAACGCGAACCCGACCGCCCTCGCTGTCGGCGACGTGGCGCACGGGCTCGGGCGTCTTCGACTTGCCCTCTTCGCTGGATAATCTGGGCTGGCGCAGCAGGGTGGCGATGAGCCGAGCCCTCCTTGCAATCCTCTGACAAAGATGTCTCGCTCGCTAGAGCCATAACCGTTGCGTCGGCCATGCCGCCGAGGAGCGGATGGCCGACGTTACACGGTTGGACACCGCCAGTTCCTCGACTGGGGCTACATCGCCGGAAGTTGGGGACCGGCGACCAGCCCGCGGGATGGAGCGTCAGTCGCCGCGGATCGCGGCGCGCAATCGCTCACAGTCGTGCAGCAGGAGCTCCGTCACCTCCTCATCTCCGCCGTACGTGGCGCGCTTCCGATCACTGAAGAGGATGTCCGTCCACGCCGCGATGCTCGAGACCTTTTCCCGGACGACCTCGCGCGCCCCAGGAGCACTGCGCAGGCGCTCGACGAGATCCAGAATGTCATCCTGGGCGCCCTCGTCGTCGCGCCGCGCGGTAGTCGCCAGGTGTTCGATCCGTCGAACTATGACCAGTGCTTCCTCGCGCGTCATTCGTCCTCGCAGTTGCTCGCGCCACGGGTTCCACCGAGTTCGCTCGGCGCGCGGGGAGGTGCGGGATGCGACGCGCCGTCACATCGAGCGCGCCTATACAACAGTGTCCAGCTACCCTGCGCAATGCACGCGTCGCCTCCCGGTCATGAGGAGCGTGCACGAGCTCGTCTCGAGAACTCGTTATCTTGGTGAACCGACCTCCATTCCCGCTTACTGCGACCCGCATGCCCGACGCGATGACTACTCCAGCGCCCACTGTCGCCGACCAGCCGTCAGCGGCGCATGCCGCGTCCGATTGGCCGCGCCCGACGACGCTCATCGACGCACCGCGCCTCGCCGCTCATCTGGACGTGGACGTCTTTCTCGCGACCGAGACCTTTCAACGAACCGGAAGCTTCAAGTTCCGGGCGGCATACAACGTCGCGGCGAACGTGCCTCACCCCCACGTGATCACCGCGTCGTCCGGCAATTTCGGACAGGCGATGGCGTACGCCTGCAAGCTGTTTGGAAAGCGATGCACGATCGTCATGCCCGCCAACTCGGCGCGGGTGAAGGTCGACGCCGTACTGTCATACGGGGGGCGGGTGGACCTCGTCGACACCACGAAGATCCGCCGAGCCGACCGGGTGGCGCAGCTGGCGGCGGAGCACCCAGAAGCGTACGTGGCGAGCGCGTACGACGACCCGTACGTGATCGCCGGAAACGCGTCGCTCGGTGCCGAGCTCATCGCATTGGGGACGCCGCCAGATGTGGTCGTCGCTCCGATCGGTGGAGGTGGGCTCACCGCAGGCCTGGTGCAGGCGAGCGAGCGTGCCCGCGCGCGCATGCGCGTGATCGGTGCAGAACCGGCGATGGCGAACGACGCCGCACGATCACTCCGTGCCGGTCACATCGTCGTCAACGAATCGGAGCCGCAGACCATTGCCGATGGCACTCGAACGCTGAGTGTCGGCCGCCACAACTGGGAGATCCTCAAGGACGGGATCGAGACGATCGTCGAAGTGCCGGAGGACGCGATTCGCGAGGGAGTGCGGTTGCTGTTCTCGCTCGCGAACCTCAAGGCGGAGCCGACAGGCGCGCTCGGCATTGGCGCACTACTGACGTCGCCGGGGACGTTCCGCGGGCGACGTGTGTGCTGCGTCGTGACCGGCGGGAACGTCGACCCGGCGTTGTATGCATCGCTCGTTGTGGGAGAGTAACCTGCCACGCGAAATTATGTTGCCATGTTTAACGGATTGATTCTTAATCGCTTAAATCGTATCACCTCTCGCGACACTTGACCTATCGACGCGGGCGGGTCATTCGGATGCCGGTCGGAGAAAAAGAGAAGCGCCTCGGGTGGCTGCCCGAGGCGCTTCCTGCTTCGACCCCACCACGCGCCGAGAGCCGGGCAGCGAAGCTGGCGTTCACGCCGCCAGCGGCGATGGCGTCGGTTCCGCGCGGTACAGCAGGGCAAGCATATCGAGGTCGCCGTGACTCCGCGCTCGGTCCGCTGCAGAAACCCCGTCGCGGTCACGCGCGCCGACCTCGGCACCAACTGCGATCAGGACGATGCAGACGCCGCGATGACGGAACATGCTTGCGTACATCAGGGCTGTCATGCCGTCGACCGTCGACGCGTTCGGCAGGGCCCCATGCTCGAGCAGAATTCGCGCGACGTCTATGTGCCCGCCGATCGCGGCGGCCATGAGTGGCGTCCGCCCCGTGAGGTCCGAGGCATTCACGTCGGCGCCCCAATCGAGGAACACCAGGACCGCCTCGTCGTGACCGTTCGCCGCGGCAACCATCAGGGGGGTGCCTCCACGACGATCACGCGCGTCGAGCGGCGCGCCCGCGATGAGCAGCGCGTCCACGGCGTCAGAATCTCCCCGAAACGCGGCCTCGAAGAGCGCGAGTGCCTTTGTCTTAGTGTTGGTCATGTCGCGTGATTTCTCCGTAGAGCGGCCTTTGAACTCGCCGGTTCGTCTTCTCCCCCCCTTCGTCGCGGTGGACGTTCCGCCCGCGCCCAACCCGTCCCCAAGCGCGACTCCACCGTCGAGGTGAAGGCCCGCACCGTCTCGGCGCGCAGCCGGTAGTGCACGTACTGCCCGTCGCGTCGCATCTCGATCAACCCGACGTCGACGAGCACTCGCAGGTGGTGCGACATCGTCGGCTGTGAGACCGGGAACTGTTCGCAGAGATGCTGACACGCCGCGTCGCCCGACGCGGCGATGCGCTCGAGAATCGCGAACCGCCTCGCGTCAGCCAGTGCCTTCGCGATGCGCAGAAACTCGTCGAGTGGCAGGCTCATGGCGATGATTCAATGTATAGACGCTCGTCAATATAATAGACGGCCGTCTATATGCAACACCGGTATCTGCCTGGATCGCCTCGGCGTGGCCCGCACCGGCCGCCAACGGGTTCTCGCTTGCGAACAGCGTCCAGGACGCCAATCGCTATACTCGAAGGTGAGCCCCATCAAAATGACAAAGCGCGCGGTCCGTGTCGGACCGCGCGCTTTACCTGATAGCAGGGGCGGGACTCGAACCCGCGACCCCGGCATTATGAGTGCCGTGCTCTA
>DAINRQ010000158.1:0-3233 GCA_036741775.1 Gemmatimonadaceae bacterium
AAGAGCTACTCGCTCTACGCCGGCGTGCAGGACGCGTTCATGCAGTGGTGGTACGGCCACAACGCCGTCGCGTTCTTTCTCACGACGCCGTTCCTCGGGCTCATGTACTACTTCATGCCCAAGGCGGCTGACCGGCCGGTGTTCAGCTACAAGCTGAGCATCCTGCACTTCTGGACGCTCGTGTTCATGTACATCTGGGCCGGGCCGCACCACCTGCATTACACGGCCCTTCCCGAGTGGGCGTCTACGTTAGGCATGCTGTTCTCGGTGATGTTGTGGATGCCGAGCTGGGGTGGCATGGTGAACGGCCTCCTGACGCTGCGCGGCGCGTGGCACAAGGTGGTCGAGGAGCCCGTCCTCAAGTTCTTCGTCCTCGCGATCACCGCGTACGGCATGTCCACGTTCGAGGGGCCGATGCTCTCGGTGAAGAGCGTGAACGCGCTCGCCCACTACACCGACTGGATCATCGCCCACGTGCACACCGGCGCGCTCGGCTGGAACGGCTTCCTCACGTTCGGAATGATCTACTGGCTCCTGCCGCGACTCTTTCAGGCGCCGCTCTACAGCAAGAAGCTCGCGGAGATCCACTTCTGGGTCGCGACGTTCGGCATTCTCCTCTACGTCGTAGCGATCTACTCGGCGGGCGTGACGCAGGGACTCATGTGGCGCGCGTTCGACGAGACGGGGCGGCTCGCGTATCCCGATTTCGTCGAGACGGTGATGAAGCTCATGCCGATGTACTGGATGCGTGCGATCGGTGGCACGCTCTACATCGTCGGAATGGTGCTCTTCGGCTACAACATCCTGATGACGTGGCGCCGCCGTCCCGCCATGTACGACGTGCCGGTGATCCAGGCGCCGCGGCTCACGAAGGAGTATGCCGGGGAGCCAGGCCACGGAGCGACGAATGCCCCAGTGCCCGTCGGCGCCTGGACTCGCTTCGTGCGACTCGGCTGGCACCGTACCTGGGAGCGATTACCGGTGACGTTCACCGTCATGACGGCGGTTGCCGTGGTCGTCGCGTCACTGTTCGAGATCCTGCCGACGTTCCTCATTCGATCCAACGTGCCGACGATCGCGTCGGTGAAGCCGCTCACGCCGCTCGAGCTCGCGGGGCGCGACATCTACATCGCGGAGGGATGCTTCAACTGCCACTCGCAGATGATCCGCCCGTTCCGCCACGAGACCGAGCGGTTCGGCGAGTACTCGAAGCCGGGTGAGTTCGTGTACGACCACCCGTTCCTTTGGGGTTCGCGCCGCATCGGGCCGGACCTCGCGCGTCAGGGCGGCAAGTATCCGAACCTCTGGCATGTGCGGCACATGGAGGACCCGCGCGCGATCACGCAGAAGTCGATCATGCCGGCGTACCCACATCTGCTCGCGAAGCCGCTCGACTTCGAGGGCATCCAGGCACGAGTGGACGCGATGACGATGCTCGGCGTGCCGTACGGCGACGCGATCAACCGCGCGCCGCAGATGGCGCGGGAGCAGGCGGCCGCACTCGCTCGCGCCATCGAGGGTGAAGGCGGGCCGAAGGGGCTCGAGGACAAGCAGATCACGGCGCTCGTTGCCTACCTGCAGCGCCTCGGCAAGGACATCAAGCCGGCACAAGTCGCGAGGACCACGCCATGAAGCTCTCAGACATCATGAGCGCCGCCGGGCTCTCCAGCTATGCCGAGATCGCGCTCGTGCTCTTCCTGCTGGCGTTCCTCGGCGTGGTCGTCTCGCTCTTCCTGCCGAGTCGCCAGCGGACGTACGAGCGGATGCGACATCTACCAATAGACCAGGACACCCCAGTCGGCACGGCCCTCGATCGGGACGGGCGCGATTCCTCCTCGCCCGCGTTGCGGGCACCCGGCTCGGAATGACAACCATGCCTAACAAGACTGAACAGGACCATCTCCTCGAGCACAACTACGACGGCATTCAGGAGTTCGACAACCCGATGCCGCGGTGGTGGGTCTACATCTTCTGGGCGACGATCGTCTTCTCGGTGCTGTACTGGCTGAACGTGCCCGGGATCGGGAGCGGGAAGGGACGGATCGCGAACTACGAGCGCGAGATGGCAACGGCTGCCGCTGCCGAAGCTCGGCTGAAGGCGGCGCAGCCGTCGCCCGGCGCGTCTGGCGAACAGCTCACCGCACTCACGCGCGACGCGGCCGCACTCGCGCTCGGCAAGGACGTCTTCGCGAAGAACTGTGCCGCGTGCCATCGGTTCGACGGCGGCGGCCAGATCGGCCCGAACCTCGCGGACGACGCGTGGCTCCACGGCGGCGCGATCGATGAGATCCAGAAGGTCGTGCGCGACGGCGTGCTCGAGAAGGGCATGCCTCCGTGGGGCAAGGTGCTCAAGCCCGATCAGCTCGACGCGGTAACGGCGTACGTGTTCACCCTGCGCGGCACGAACCCGCCGGACCCCAAGGCGCCGCAGGGGGAGATCGTAGCGAGGTGAGTGCGCCTGTTGCTGTCGGTCGCGTCCTCCCGACGCTGAACGAGGACGGGACGCGCCGCTGGATTCGGCCCAAGCCGTCACACGGAGCGCACTGGCACGCCCGGCGCGCGGTCGCGGTCGGTCTCATGCTCGTCTTCTTCCTCATCCCGCACCTGAGGATGGCGGGAAAGCCGGTCATCCTGCTCGATCTTCCGCGCCGCGAGTTCACGCTGTTCGGGACCACGTTCCTTCCGACGGACACGCTGCTGCTGATGCTCCTGCTCGCGAGCATCCTCATCACGGTCTTCCTGCTCACCGCGCTGTTGGGCCGAGTGTGGTGCGGATGGGCGTGTCCGCAGACGGTGTACATGGAGTTCCTCTTCCGCCCGATCGAGCGGTGGGTGGAAGGTGGGCGGAGTGGCTCACTCGGACTCGACAAGCAGGGCCAGCATTTCCATCCGCGCCGTCTGCTCAAGTACGCGATCTACACGGTGCTGGCGCTGTTTCTCGCGCACACGTTCCTCGCGTACTTCGTCGGCACCGAGGCGCTCGCACAGTGGGTACGGCGGTCGCCGGCCGAGCACCCGACATCGTTCTTCGTGATGGCGGGGACGGCAATCGCCGTGTTCGCGAACTTTACCTACTTCCGCGAGCAGACCTGCCTGGTGGCCTGCCCGTACGGCCGGATGCAGTCCGTCCTGTTGGACCGGCAGTCACTCATCGTCGCGTACGACACCAACCGCGGTGAGCCACGGATGAAGGGCAAGGTCCGGCCGGAGGGAGCTGGCGACTGCATCGACTG
>DAINRQ010000158.1:3333-12825 GCA_036741775.1 Gemmatimonadaceae bacterium
GGTGGTTTCGGGTATGCCCTGGCGACACGTGACGCCGCGGACGTGACCGTGCTGCGCGGGACGGGGGAACCGTTCACTCGGCAGGACGATGGCCGCATCGCGAATCAGGTGCGCGTGAAGATCGCGAACCGGACGCGCGCTGATCGCGACTACCGGATCGAGGTCGGCGGTGCAGCGGCAGGCACGGTGATCGTGCCGCAGAATCCGCTGCGTGTCGCCGCGGGAGAGACGGCAACGACGACGATGTTCGTGCTGCTGCCGCGAGATTCGTTCGATGACGGCGAGCACCACGTGACGGTGAAAGTGAGCGATGGGGCGGGGTTCGCGACTGACATTCCGTATCGCCTCGTGGGGCCCGACGATGACGACGATCATGACCGTGATCGCGACGAGGACGGACGCGTCGAATCGCCCGGGCGACAGCGGAGGGACCGATGAAGCGCGGACTGTGGTGGCCCATCGCCGTCGCCGGAATCCTCGCGACGACCGTCGCGGCGAACATCTGGGTGATGATGATCGCGAGCGACGACCCATCATTCGCCATCGAGGAGGACTATTACAGGAAGGCGCTGGCGTGGGACACCACGCTCGCGCAGGCAGCCCGGAACGCGGCGCTCGGCTGGCGCCTCACGCCGGAGATGGGCCCGATCACGAGTGACGGGCGTGCGGTGCTGACTGCCCGGCTCACGGATTCCCTCGGCGCCGTGATTCCGAATGCGGTGGTGAAGGTGTCGGCGGTGCCGGTAGTGCGTGCGACGGAAGTGCGGGAAGCGACACTCGTCGCTGGCGACGCCGGCACCTACGCGGCTCGAGTCGAAGCCCGCCGCACCGGGCAATGGGAGTTGCGGTTCGACGCGGCCGTCGGTGCCGAGCGTTTCACGCAGGTGTCGCGCGTGGAGGTCGCTAGGCAGTGACCCTCCTCCTCACCGTCCTCGCTGCGAGCGTGCTTGGCAGCGTTCACTGCGCCGCAATGTGCGGCGGGTTCACGTGCCTGTACGCCACGCGCGCGGGCGGCGCGCCTCACCCTGGCCGCGCATTGGCGGCCCTGCCTCACGCCGCGTACAACGCGGGGCGACTCGTCTCGTACCTGACGCTCGGGGCCATCGCGGGATCGATCGGCAGTGGTGTGAACCAGCTCGGCGGGCTCGCCCGCGTGAGCCGGCTCGCGGCCATCGTGTCGGGCGCCCTGCTCGCCATCTGGGGCGCGAACACGCTGCTGGCGGCGTTAGGCTTCCGCGCTCTCCGGGGCGGTGCACCGCGCGCCGTGCAGGTCGCCATGGGCGGGGTGCTCGTTCGTCTGCGTGAGCATTCGCCCGCCGTCCGTGGCGCCGCCACAGGGTTGCTCACCACGCTGCTTCCGTGTGGCTGGCTCTACGCGTTCGCCGCGACGGCCGGCGGCACCGGGAACGGGCGTGACGGCATGCTCGTCATGCTCTTCTTCTGGCTTGGTACGCTCCCGATGATGGTCGCCATCGGGGCGACTGCGCAGCGCGCGTTCGGCGCATTCCAGCGGCGGCTCCCACTTGTCGGGGCAGGCGCAGCTGTCGCGATTGGCGTGTTGACGATGATGGGTCGGCTCAGTGTACAGCCCGGCGCGCCCCCGCCGCACACGACGCACGCGGCCGAGGTGAGCCATGGCGCCCGCTGAGGGCCTCGCGAGCGTCTCGGCACCGACGGCGCTCGCGGACGATCGACCATTCGCGAGTGGCGATGCTCCCGCGGTGAACGCCGACGTTGCGTGCGCCCACTGCCAGTTGCCGGTTCCAGGGGGGTTCATCATCGCTGGCGCCGAGCGGCAGTTCTGCTGCGCGGGGTGCCGCACCGCGTTCGCGATTCTCAACGAGCACGGGCTCACCGGCTACTACGACATCGCGGAACGGCGCGACAAAGCCGTTGTCACGAGTGCCCGTAGCTTCGAGGAGTTCGACCACGCGACGTTCCACGAGCTCTACGTTCGACGAACGGCCGACGGTCTCGCCCAGGTGGATCTGTACCTGGAGGGCGTGCACTGTGGGGCGTGCATCTGGCTCGTGGAGCGGGTGCCGCTCGTGGTGCCCGGCGTCGCGCGCGCCGAGCTGAACGTACGGCGGTCGCTGGCGCGGGTGGTCTGGGACGACGCGGCAGTCCCGTTGTCCGAGATCGCGCGAACACTGGACTCGTTAGGCTACCACCCGCATCCGTTCCGCGGCCTCGAGGTCGAGGCCATGCGGCGGCGTGAGGACCGCGCAATGCTCGCGCGGATCGGGATCGCCGGCGCGGTTGCCGTCAACGTGATGCTCGCGGCGCTCGCCCTGTACAGCGGCGAGCTCGGGGGCATGGAGGGCCCCTACGAGCGATTCTTCCGCTGGGTGAGTCTCCTGCTCACGACCCCCGCGCTCTTCGGGCCGGGCCGCGTGTTCTTCACAGGCGCGTGGGGCTCGCTGCGGACGCGAACGCTGCACATGGATCTGCCCATCGCCATCGCGCTCGCGGCGGGGTGGGTGCGCGGCACGATGAACACGATCACCGACTCCGGGCCGATCTACTTCGACGGGCTCGCGACGCTCATCTTCGCGCTGCTCGCCGGGCGGTTCCTGCAGCAGCGCGGCCAGCGATCCGCAGCAGACGCCGCCGAGTTGCTGTACTCACTCTCGCCGTCGACCGCGCGCGTCGTGGAGGGCGACCGCACACGCGACGTGCCGGCGCAAGCGCTGCTCCCCGGCATGCTCCTCGACGTTCGCGCCGGGGAGAGCTTCCCGGCGGACGGCGTCGTAAGCTCGGGCCGTTCGGCGGTAGACAACGCACTGCTCACAGGCGAATCACGTCCGGTGTCGGTGAACGAAGGCGACCGGGTGTTCGCGGGAACGACGAACGTGTCGTCCGCGTTGCGGGTCCGCGTGCACGCGGCCGGCGAGGAAAGTCGGCTGTCGACGATCCTCCGGCAGGTCGAGGAGAGCGCACGGCGCCGAGCGCCGGTGGTGCAGCTCGCCAATCGGCTTGCGGGGTCGTTCGTGGCCATCGTGCTCGCTGCCTCCGTCGCCACGTTCGTGTTCTGGTACCCTCGCGATCCCACGGCGGCGATCGACAACGCCATCGCGCTGCTCATCGTCACGTGTCCGTGCGCGCTCGCGCTCGCAACGCCGCTGGCGGTGAGCATGGCGATCGGCCGCGCGGCGCGCATCGGCATTCTCATCAAGGGAGGCGACGCGATCGAGCGGCTCGCGTCGCCGGGGCAGCTCTTCCTGGACAAGACGGGGACGATCACGGAGTCGCGCGTCGCCCTCGTGTCGTGGAGTGGGGCCGAGTGGGCGAAACCGCTGGCGTTGGCGCTCGAGCAGGGGTCGTCGCACCCAATCGCTTACGGCTTCCGGCGTGGGCTCGCGGGGATCGAGGTGATGCAGTCGACGGACGCAACGCACGTGGTCGGCGGCGGGATCGAGGGCATCGTCGGCGGGCATCGAGTGGTGGTAGGCTCGTCCTCGTTCGTGAGAGTGCGCGCACGGTGGAGCGACGCGTTCGAGGCACCGGCGCCGCACCTCACCCCCGTCTTCATTGCCGTCGACGGCGTGGTCGTCGCGGCAGCCGGGTTCGGCGACCCCATTCGTGCCGACGCGCGTCAGGCGGTTCAATCCCTTCGCGCGCGAGGGTGGACGGTCGGCATCCTCTCCGGGGACGACCCCCGGGTGGTGGCCACGGTCGCGGACTCGTTAGGGATCGGGCAGGAGGCGGGCACCGGCGGCGCGGCGCCGGAGGACAAGCTGGCAGTCGTCGAAGCCGCGCGCGCGCGTGGCACCGTCGTGATGGTGGGTGACGGCGTGAACGACGCCGCGGCCATGGCCGCGGCGTCGGTGGGCGTCGGCGTGCACGGGGGCGCGGAAGCGTGCCTCGCGACCGCCGACGTCTACCTGTCGCGCCCCGGGCTCGCGCCGCTCGTGTCGCTCACCGAGGGCGCCGCGCGCACCATGCGCGTGATTCGACGCAACATCGCGTTCTCCATCGGCTACAACGTCATCGGTGCCGCGCTCGCCATGACCGGTACCATCAACCCGCTCATCGCGGCGATCCTGATGCCGGTAAGCTCGCTCACGGTCGTGGTCGCGTCGTGGCGGAGCAGAACCTTCACCCGGCCCTCGCCATGAGCGTCATCTTCCTCGTGGTCCCGCTGGCGACACTCATCGTGCTCGCTGCCGTCATAGCGTTCGTGTGGAGCGCTCGACGTGGGCAGTTCGATGACCTCGACACGCCGGCGGTCCGCATGCTTCACGACGATTCGCCGGTGACGAGCACGAAACGATCGGCACGCCGCTGAACTCTTACTTCGCGCTCGGCCGCTTGGTTCTGCTGGCCACTTTCTCCTTGAACCGCGCGCGGATGTTGAGGAGCTCGGAACTCACGTCCTTGTGGTCGGCGTTCTTCTTCGCGGCATCCTCGAGCAGCTTCATGATGGTGATGTCGTCCTCGACGAGCGTCGGTTCGCCGCTCAGCCGCGTGCCGAAGCCGAAATGCTCCCCGGGCACCAGGACCAGCTCGTTCTTCAGCACGACGTCGTTCTTGTCGTCGGCGATGCGCACGACGACGAACTTCTTGCCGTGCTTCTCCATGTAGCTGATGCGGAGGCCGTCGGCACTCGATGGCCATGGCTGGTATGGATGCGGCTGCCCATCCGTGCCGTCGAACGACGTGGACGACGTGCTGAGCTTCGGGAAATTGCGTTCGAATCCGCCGACGTACATCAGTGCGTGTCGCATGCGTTTCTGGCGAGAAGGTGAGTGGACTTCCGTTCGTCCCGGATGCGGTCCTCCGGGCCCAAGAGTGGTGGATTCCCCGCTTCCCCACAAGCGCGGGAGGGTCGAACCGGTGTAGAATCCGCGTCGCCGGCACCGGAGATGAGTCATGAACGTATCGCGACGGGGATTTGTCCAGTGGAGCTCCATCACGGGAGCGGCACTGGTCCTCGGCATCTCGCGCGACGACCGCGTGTTCGCCCTCGCCCCCGACACAAGGGCGCCAGCGCCATTCGAGCCCAACAAGTGGCTCCGCGTCGACGCCGATGGCAGCGTAACGATCGTCGCCCACAGGTCGGAGATGGGCCAGGGGGTGCGCACTTCCCTCCCGATGATCGTCGCCGAAGAGCTCGGCGCCGACTGGTCGCGGGTGCGGGTGGAGCATGCGCGGCCGGGCGCGGCGTTTCCGAACATGCGGACGTCGGGGAGCGGGAGCGTCGCGGGCTCGTGGGGTCCGCTTCGCATGGCGGCCGCCGCGGCTCGCGAGATGCTCGTCGCCGCCGCGGCGGCGCGGTGGGCCGTCGAGCCCTCGACGTGCATCGCCGAGGGCGGCGCGGTGGTGCATCGGCCGACGAATCGTCGTGTCGAGTTCGGCGCGCTCGTCGCAGACGCCGCTCGGCTGCCTGTGCCGGCCGAGCCTCGGCCCACGGCCGCGGGGGAGTTCCGCTTGTTAGGCACGCGCGTGCCGCAGGTGGACGCACACGTGATGGTGACCGGCACGGCCACGTATGGCATCGATGTCCGCGTTCCGGGGATGCGGTACGCGGCGATCGCGCGACCGCCAGCGCATGGAAGCAGGGTCGCCCGGTGGAATGGCGACCGCGCGCGCCAGATGAGCGGTGTCGTGGACGTCGTAGAAATTCCGTCGGGCGTCGCCGTCGTCGCCACGAACAGTTGGGCCGCGATGCACGGCCGCGACGCGGTGGAGCTCGAGCTCGCACCAGGCGTTGGGGCCACCGGTGACTCGGCGGTGTACATGCGGGTGCTCGACGAAGCACTCGAGCGCGGCGGGAAGCCGGCCGTCCGGCGCGGCGACGTCGTGTCAGCGCTCGCGCGTGGCGGGCGGCGGATGACGGCGACGTATCGGGCTCCATTCCAGGCGCACGCCGCCATGGAGCCGCTCAACTGTGTCGCACACGTGCGCGACGGTGGCTGCGAGATCTGGGTCGGCACGCAGGCGCCGAACCAGGCACAGGACGCTGTCGCGAAGCTACTCGGCATCCCGCTCGATCGAGTGACGTTGCACGTCACGCTGCTTGGTGGCGGCTTCGGACGGCGGCTCGGCGTCGACTATGTGGTCGAGGCGGTGGAGCTGTCGCGTCGCGTCGGCGGGCCGGTGCAGGTGGTCTGGACGCGTGAGGACGACATCCGGCACGACATGTATCAGGCGGCGCAGGTGAACCGCCTAACGACGTCGCTCGACGCACGCGGGATGCCCGTGGCGTGGCGGCACGAGGTGGCGGACTACAACCTCACGATGTTCGGCGAGTACAACCCGGACTACGACCCGGCATCTGATGGAGATCCGTGGGGCGCGTTCGACACACCCTATCCGTTCGCGAACCTCGACGTGACGCTCGCACTCTCGCCGACGCCCGTGCCCACCGGCGCATGGCGCGCGGTGACCTATCCCGCGGCCGTCTTCGCGCGCGAGTCGTTCCTCGACGAGATCGCCGCGGCGACTCGGCGCGATCCGCTGGAGCTTCGCCTCGCGCTGCTGGCGTCACCGAGCCTGCCGGGCACGAGCCCGCCCGGGATCGACAACAACGCGCGCCTGCGAGGCGTGCTGCGCCTCGCGGCCGAGCGGTCCGGGTGGGGACGGCCGCTGCCACGGACGACGGACGGGCGGCGGTGGGGCCGTGGTATCGCGTGCAACGCGTATCATCGCCAGACGATGGTGGCGCAGGTGGCCGAAGTGTCGGTGGGGTCGGCGGGTGACGTGCGGGTGCATCGCGTGGTGTGCGCGGTGGATTGCGGGCAGGTGATCAATCGCTCGGGGCTCGAAGCGCAGTTCGAGGGCGGCGTGATGTGGGCACTCTCGGCCGCGCTCATGGGCGAGATCACGTTCACGAACGGCGCGACAGTTCAGGGGAACTTCACCAACTTCCCGGTGATGCGGATGCGTGAGGCGCCGAAGGTGGAGGTGCACGTGGTGCCGAGTGCGATTCGCCCGTTAGGCGCGGGGGAGCAGCCGGTGCCGGCGGTGGCGCCTGCTGTTTTCAATGCGATCTACGCAGCCACGGGGCGGCGGGTGAGGCACACGCCGGTGCGGCCGGCTGATCTTCGGGGATAGGCTTCGAGAACGGCGATCGGCGCTGGTGGCTGTTAGCTTGGTGCCGGTAGCTGCGGGGTAAACGGCCTGGGCACACAACGTTTCTGGACGCTGGACCGGTCGGAACGACGATGACGCGGAAGAGGCGGAAACAACCGGATCGTTTGTCGGGACTCGGGAATCGATAGCCATCGCTCGGCGACGGTGGGGTTCCTCTCTCCGAGCGCGCCATCGCGCCAGATGGGCATCGCGACCGGGCCGGGAACGGCCGCGATGGCTGGGGAGGTCGAGATGCTCGGAGCCGGTGAATCCGGCGGGCGGCTCATACACTGTCCGCCCGCCGGAGGCAGTCATCCGAACTACTGTCGCTTGCTGAGGTCATCGGACGCCGGTATCCACGCCGGTGACACTCCCCCACCCCAGTCCGGGTTCGACGTTCGGAGCCGCATGCCCGTTCCATCCGGACGCACCGTATAGAGCTGCCAGGTTCCGGAGCCCGGCTCCGACGGACGCCACGCGAACGCGATGTGCCGGCCATCCGGTGACCACGACGGCGTCGTCGCCGTCCCCGGAAGTCCAAGGTACCTGACCTCGCCCGTCGCCACCGTCACGATCGCAATGCCTCCGCGCTGGAACGCGATGCGTTGGCCGTCCGGCGACCAGCTCGGGTGTAAGTCGAAGCCGTTGTCGGGGTGCAGCGTCACCTGACGCTTCGCGGTGCCGTCGGCGCGCATGATCCAGATCGAGCCGCGCCCGGGCCCCGCCGTCGCCCGGCTCTGCGTGAAGGCGATCCACTGACCGTCGGGCGACCACGCCGGATCACCGCGGCTGAAGTCTTTCGACAGGTCGGCCGTCAGGTTCCGCGCGTTCGAGCCGTCGGCGTTCATGACCCAGATGTCGCTCCGGCCGGCCTGCGGATCGATCCGATGGTAGGCGATGAGGTTGGCGCCCGGGACCGGCGACCACGCCGGCGCGTTGTCGACCCCCGCCGTCGTCGTCACGCGCTTCATGTTCGTGCCGATCCGGTCCACGGCGAAGATGTCCTCGATGACCTCCCCGTTCTGGGCGACCATCGAGACGAAGAAGGCGAGGCGCGAGCCGTCAGGGGAGACCGTGGGCTGGTGTGAGACGCTCCCAGCGTTCAGCCGGGTTGGCGCCGCGTTCGGGCCGAAGCCGAGGACGAAGAGCTCGTTGCTGCGCGGGTCGGTGCGCTGGTAAATGAGGTCCGCCGACGGTGGCGCCTCGATGGTCGTGGCAGTCGACGCGCTCTTCCCCTCGCTCGTGGCGGTGATGGTCACCTGCCCCGGGCCTCGCGCCACAACGACGCCAGCTTCCGACACTGTCGCGATGGCGGCGTTATTCGTCGTCCAGGTGACTGTGCGTCCCTCGAGCACCTGGCCAGCCGCACCCTTGAGCGTGACAGTGAGCGTTTGCTGATCGCCGGTCTCGAGAAGCGCCGAAAGCGCGCTCACGTCGACGGTCGCCACCGGCACGGCGGTCACGGTCACTTCGGCGGTCGCGCTCTTCCCTTCGGTTTCGGCAGTCATCGCCGCGGTACCCGCGCGTATGGCGGTGACCCTGCCGGCGGCGTCGATGGACGCAATGGTCACGTCGCTCGACCGCCACGCGATCGCGCGGTCGTCGAGCACTTCGCCGTTCGCGTCCTTCGCGACGGCGGAGAGGTTGTCGCTCTCCCCTTCGACGAGGGAGAGGGTTACCGGCGTGATGTCGATCCGGGCGACGGGGACGCGCGTGACGGTAATGACAGCGGTGCCGCGCTTCCCTTCGCTCGTAGCTTCAATAGTGGCGGTACCGGCTGCGACGGCGGTGACGACGCCTGCGGACGTCACGGTCGCGACGTCGTTGCGGTTCGAGCTCCAGGCGACCGGGCGGCCGCTGATCGGACGGCCGTTCGCGTCGGCGAGGGCCGCGGTGAGGGTGGCGGTGTTGCCGACGATGAGGCTCCGCGTGGCGGGCGAGACGGTTACCGACGCGACGGGGGACGTCTCGGGCCCGGATGGCGAATCGTCGGAGCAGGCGATCGCGACGAGGAGCGCGAGCATCGCGAATGGCGAGAGGATCCGGCGCGCGGTTCGCGCGCGCATGATCGTGGAGTACCAACGAGTTGCGTGGCCAGCAATCAAACCGCGCGCTGACGTGTCGCCTGCGGCGCGGACGTGAAGTGTGCGTGACATTGTGGTGTTCCCCAGGTCGAGTCGGGCCGACCGACGCGGCAGACGAGCGCGCGTCCTCGGTCACGCACGAAACTGTCGAGGCGCGATTAGCTGGCGCTTAGGGGCGGAAAGCCGGCGGGCGCGGCCGTGTTTAATCGCGGCGTTAAGCGATCCTCGGGTCATTCCGAGCGGAGCGCCGAAGGCTCGCAGCCGGAATCGCGCGTCATTCCGAGCGGCGCCGCGCAGCGGCGCAGTCGAGGAATCGCCGTCGTCCCGATAGAGG
>DAINRQ010000159.1:0-12739 GCA_036741775.1 Gemmatimonadaceae bacterium
GACGGTCGATGAACAGCCGTGAACCGCGGAGGGCGCAGGGGACGCAGAGAACGACGAGTCGTTCTCTGCGTCCCCTGCGCCCTCCGCGGTTCACTCGCTTCCTGACTATACCGTGCCGGGTTGGCCAGAGACCGCGATCAGTAACCCGGGTTCTGGGTGAGCAGCGGGTTCGTCTGGATCTGGACCTGCGGGATCGGGAACAGCACCCGATGTGCCTCTCGCTGTTCCTTGAACTGTCGCGCTTCGGTGTACCGGCCGTGGCGGACCAGGTCCTGGCGTCGCTTCGCTTCGCCAGCGAACTCGAACAGCCGTTCGTCCAGAATCGCGTCCCGGAGCGCAGCGCCCGATAGTCCGGCCAGCGGCTCGTCCGGCTCGAACGCGCGAGCGCGAACGAAGTTCACCTCGGCGAGCGCTGCTCCGCTGTTTCCGAGCTCATTCAGCGCTTCGGCCTTGATCAGATGCATCTCAGCCAGACGGAACCACGGGAAGTCGTTCGGGTGGCCATCACCATTCGGTGCGTCCGGAAGGGGTGGGAACTTGTTATAGCGGACGCCCTCGGCTTCGGTCGCCTGCTCGATGTTCCCGATCTCTGGCGTGAAGACGAGCGGCTTGCCTGTGCGGTCGGTGACTTCCGCACCTGTGTTGAAGCTCCGCTGCTGGCCCACGAGCCACATTTGACGTCGGTTGTCATTGGCGTCGAAGGCGTTGTAGGTCTCAGCGAGGGTGGCGAAGCCGTTCCACGGACTTCCTCCGCCTGTCGAGAGCTGGTTGTAGTGCAACGTGCGCATCGGGAGACTCATGCCCAGCCCTGCGACCGCCGTGTACGCGGTCACGAAGATGTTCTCGGGCGAGTTCTCGTTCGTAAGCGAGAAGTTGTCTTTGAAGTCGGTCGCGAGCGAGTATTCGCCGGAGTTGATCACCGCGTCGGCGGCGTCCACCGCGGCCTGGCAGGCGTTCTGCCCGCCGCTGACCGTGACGTCATTGCAGGAGTTATAACCGGTGGCGTTGATGCCTGTCTCCTTCGTGAAGACGCCGGCGTTCACATACAGACTCGCGAGAATGGCGTTCGCCGCCCCTCGCGTCATGCGACCGTAGTCCGCCGCTGGGCGCGTCAGAGGAAGGTCGTCTCGCGATTCGAGGAGCTCCGACTCGATGAAGTCGAAGATCTCCTTGCGCGTCGCGCGTGCGTTCTGCCCTAGCTCAGTGGTCGTAACGAGCGGTAGTCCGCCGAAAAAGTCCTGCAGCATGAAGTAATAGAAGGCGCGCAGGGTGCGAAGCTCGGCGAGGGCGGCTTCCTGCCCGGTGCCGCCGGCCTTCTGAATCACGTCGATCATCAGGTTCGCGCGCGCGACGCCGCTGAACAGGTCGTTCCACGTCCCGTTCATGTCGTCGAGCGCCGCGCCGCTGTTCGCCGTCCACGTCTGCCGGTGGATCTCGAGCCAGCGACCGTTGTCGAACCAGTCGCTGCCGCGAGTCGGGACGAGCATCTCGTCCGTGGTGATCTCGCTGAGGTTATAGTATCCCCACAGCGCAGGCCGCAGCCTGGCGTAGACGGACGCGATGCCGGCGAGGATCTCGGCCTCGGTACGGAAGGCGTTGTCAGGGGTGAGTGCGTCGTTCGGAACCTCGGTCAGATCGGTGCACGCCATGGGCGGCACCACCAGGAGCGCCGTGAGCAGCGTCCGGCGTCCGGCCTGACGGATCGACCTGGAAAATGATGGTGTCATAGCGATCCGATGCCTGGTTCGGGAAACAGTCGTCGCGACGGTTCGCATGGAATCAGAACTCGAACTGGAAGCCGGTCGTGAACGTGCGGGCGCGCGGATACGTCACGTAGTCGATACCACGCGACGCGAGTCCGCGACGCACGAAGACCTCCGGATCGTAACCGTCATATCCGGTCAGCAGGAAGAGATTGTCACCCGATACGAAGACACGCGCGGAGCGAGCAAACCGACTTATCGAGCGCGTGTTGAACGTGTACCCGATCGTCAGGTTCTGGAGGCGCACGAACGACCCGTCCTCGATCCACCGCGACGAGTAGATCGCGGGCTCACCAATGGCGTCCGGATCGTCGAGCGCCGACGCCAGGAAGTTGCGGTCCTGGAGGACGTTGGTCTTGGTGGAGTACACCAGGGCGGTGTTGTTGAACACGTCCTTGCCGAACTCGGCGCGCCAGAGCCAGCTCGCATCGAAGTTGCCCCACCGCCCGTTGCTCGTTAGGCCGAGGGTGAAGTCGGGGTTCGCGTTGCCGATGATCTCGTCGTCGTCGCCGGCGGGTGAGGTCGTCTCACCGTTCACGCACTCGGGACGGGCGACGCTGCAGGCGAACACCTGCTTGCCCTCGTCGTTGACGCGAAGGAACTTCGGCCCCCAGAACGTGCCGATCGGCTCACCAACGATGATGCGCTGGGACAGGCGACCGGATTGGCCCTGGCCGTTCACATCGCCCGTGCCGATGAATGTCCGGGCACCAAGACTCAGCACCTCGCCCCGCTCGACGTTGGCGATCAGGCCCGCGGTGAGGTTCCGGTCCACTCCTTCGAACATGCGCGCGTCGAACGACAGCTCGACACCGCGATTCCGGATGCTGCCCACGTTCTCGAGGCGCGTGGACACCACCGCCGGTTGCGGCACCGCGACATCCAGCAACAGGTCCTTCGTCGTCTTCTGATACAGATCGATAATGCCAGTGAACCGGTCGTTCGCGAACCCGTAGTCGATGCCGAAGTTGACCTGCTCGGACGTCTCCCACTTGAGGTCCGGGTTCGCGACCTGCGACGCCACGAGGCCCGTCGTGAGCGCCGTGCCGAACGGGTAGCGAGCATCGGCATTCGCGCGGAGCAGCAGCTGCGTGCCATACGGCCGTACTGCCTGGTTCCCCTGGACTCCCCACCCCGCGCGGAGAGCGAGCGTGGACAGCCCCATGGGACGGCCCTGCATGAACGCTTCGTTGCTCATGCGCCATGACGCCGACACCGCCGGGAACGTCGACCATTTATTCCCTTCGGCCAGACGCGACGAGCCGTCATAGCGGAGGACGCCCGTCAGGAAATACTTCCCGGCGATCCCATAGTTCGCGCGCCCGAAAAACGAGACGAGCTTGCTCTCATCATTGTACGAGACCGGCGGTGGCGCGGAGCCGGCAGCACCGGCCCCGAGGTTGTTCCACTTGAATGCATCGGTGATGAAGTTCTGGGCAATGACCTCGAACCCGCTGTTGTCGAACGTGCTGTACTCGTAGCCGCCGACGATGTCCAGCTCCTGTCCCTCGGCGAACTGCGGGTTGTACGTCAGCAGCTGCTGGAAGTTGATGTTCTGCAGGTTGCGATTCGCCTGCCGCGCCAGCCCGTTGAATGCCGCGCCGATGGCGTTTTCTCGCGGAAGGTACGTCCGGCGCACCGACTCGTTGTGATCGACCCCGAACGTCGTCTGCGCGGTGAGGCCGGGTAGGAGCGTCAGCGTGCCCGTCACGTTGCCGAGGATGCGGTTCTCGGGCGCGACGTCCTGGATCTGCTTGACAAGCGCGACCGGATTGCGCGCGCTCTGGGCTCCAGTGCCGACCTCGAAGAATTGCGCCTCACCGGTAACCGGATCGGTGACCATCACCGGCCGCGTTGGATTGTAGATCGCAACGTTCGTGAACACACCGCCCTCGAAGCCACCGCCGTTCTCGAACGGGATGTAGTCGTTGTTGACGCGCGACGCCGTGAGGTTGAGCGTCACACCGAGCCGCCCACCCCACGTGCTGTGCAGTCCGTTCAGCCGGCCCTGGTAACGCTTGAGGCCGTTCGAGAGCACAACGCCTTGTTGATCGAAGTAGTTGAGCGAGGCGCGGTATTTCGTCGCCTCCGTACCGCCCGAGAAGGACACGTTGTGATTCTGCGCGTAGCCGGTACGGGTGACCTCATCCTCCCAATCGGTATTCGCGTTCCCGAGGCCCGTGAGCCGATCGTCGTCCAGCGTGCCGTCGTTCACGAGATCCTCGACGAACGAGCGGTACTGGCTGCCTGTCAGGTAATCCAGCTTCTTCGAGGGCATCGAGGCAGCGACGTACGTCTCGTAGCGGAGCCCCTCGCCAGCACGCGCCGACCCACGCTTGGTCTGGATGAGGATGACGCCGTTGGCGCCGCGGCTACCATAGATGGCGGTCGCCGAGGCGTCCTTCAGGACCGTGATCGACTCGATGTCGCTCGGGTTGATCGAGTTGAGCGGGCTGCGCGGGAGCGCTGGGTCGAACCCGGTGCCCGATGCATCGGCGACGGTGTTCTCGTTCTGTAGCGGCACGCCGTCGACGACATAGAGCGGCTCGTTGCTCGCGCTGAGCGACGTCCCGCCGCGCACGCGGATCTGCGCGCCACCGCCCGGCTCGCCGTTATTCGTGACAATGGTGACGCCCGTGACCCGCCCCTGAATCAACTGGTTCGGGTTGGTCATCACGCCCTTGTTCGCCTGATCTGCGTCGATCTGCGCGACAGACCCCGTGATGGCCTCGCGCCGCTGCTGGCCGTACCCCGTAACGACGACCTCGCTCAGCGTAGCCGCGACCGCGACGATCGTGAAGTCCACCGTGGCCGTGGCCCCGTCCGCCACAGTCACCGGGACTTCCTGCGCGCCAAAGCCGATGCGCGCCACACGCAACCGCTGGGCACCGGTGGGGACGCCGTTCAGGAAATAGCGGCCGTCGGCTCTCGTCAGCGCGCCGACCTGCGTTCCCACCACGCTCACCGTGGCGTTCGCGACCGGCTGCTGCGTTGTCGAATCGACTACCCGTCCCGTAATGCTTCCTGTCGTGCCCTGCGCGCTCAGTCCGGTGCCTAACGTGACTCCGATGACGAGCGCGGTGATCAGACAACGTACCGCTGCCATACCGCTTCCTCCTGAGGCTGCGGGGTGCGATCTCGGCGTCGCTCTCGCGGTGCCGAGCCTAGGAAACTCCGGGTTACAACGCTACGCGAACTCCGAAAAACGACCTCGGCACCTCGACGACCATACGCTTCTCCGCGGCGCGAGACCGGCCGGGGGACGAACCGTGGTCGGGTTTGGGCCCAGTTGTGGGTTTGATGACCTGTCGGTTATACGCAACGCTCACAATGTCCGCAAGATGCAAGAGGCAATCCGACCGATTGAGTCGGTCAAAGGCGCGACGGAACCGGTTAGCGCTGAGGCATGCGCGGCTCCGCTCGGAATGACACGGTGAAGCGAGATGACTACGTTGTACGACCCGTTCGCCCCGGATGCATATGATGAGCTTGACCGTCTTGACGCTCTTCGCCCAGATCGCGGTCGCCGCGCCGCAACCGCGCGCGACCCCGCCTATCCTCGCATTCCCCGAAAGCGGACTCGACGATAGCGCAGCCTACCACGGCTACCAGACCCGCCTCTTCAAGGACGCAGCCGGCAACACCGTCCAGATCTATCTCGACTCGCGCAGCGGCCGCGTCGTACACCTCTGGGCAGACGCCGAGAACGAGAGCATCGGGTTCACGGCGCGCTCGGCCGGACGCCCCGCACAACTCCGGTGGGACAGCGACGGCGCCACGGTCTCCGCAAGCCCCGCCACCGGTCGCACACGCGCACTCGAGTACCAGCTCGCGGCCAACGCGCCCCGCATCCACCTCGGTCTCTTCCTCCTCGGCTCGATGCGCGTCGAGCGCGATTTCCAGTACGCCGAAGCGCATCGGACACGCTTCACGCCCACGACGTTCTCCCTGCCCGAAATCGAAAGGATGCTCGCCGCGGTCGAGCGCCTCGACCCGGCCGTCCGGTCCCAGCATCTCGAGCTGCTGAACGCGCCGGACGTCGCGACGCTGCGCGGCCGCCTTCGACCCGCGATCGTGACCGACGACAGCGCGGGCACGTGGGTGGCGCGGGTGATTCAACCGTCACTCGACGCCCGCGACACGATCACGCTCGAGATCCGCACCGACACGCGGCTCGTCACTGCCGCGCGCGCCGGCGATTCGATCTCCCTCGCAGCTCGATCCGACAATCGCGTTCCGTTCACCGTTCGCATAACGACTACCGGAAAAGCCCTCACGCCGCTCACGCGCGAAGAGATATTCTCGCCGACCTTTCTCACGTTCCTCGCTGCGGTTCGCGATTCGGGAAGCGCAGGCGGCGCCGCGGCGACCCGCGCCCGATGGCTCGAACGCCAGGTACGGGGCGTGGAGTTGCTCTCGTCGCGCGAGAAGCTCATGGCGGGGCTTCCGACCTACGCCACCTACTTCGGCCGCGACATGCTCGTGAGCGCGCTCATGATGCGGTCGATCTGGCGGCCGGAGATGTCGGAGTTCGCCGTGGCGAGCGTGCTCCGCAAGCTGTCGCCCACCGGTCAGGTCAGCCACGAGGAAGCGCTCGGCGGGCAAGCCGTTCGCGAAGGCGCCGCCGAGTATGCCGCGCTCATCGATGAGCATGTCGCCGCCAGGCGTGCCGGCAACCGGAGCCGCGCCGATTCCCTGCTCGAGCACGCCACCACGGTTGTTCGCGAACTGCGCCGCACGCGCGAGAACTATCACATGGTCGATGACGAGTTCCAGCTGCCGATTCTCGCCGCGCGCTGGCTCATCGATTCGTCGGTCCCGGCCGACCACAAGCGCGCCTTCCTCACCGACTCGTCCGACGGCAACGGCAGTCGGCTCGTTAGGCTGCTGCGTGAGCTCGGGCTCGTCGCGCGGATGACGTCCGCCTACGCGCAGAACCCGGTGGCCCGCAACCTCGTGTCGTTCGCGCCTCGCGATTCGGGGCGCTGGGCATCGTCGAGCTGGCGTGACAGCGGTGCCGGCTACGGGGGCGGGCTCGGGCGCTACGCGATGGACGTGAACGCGATCTGGGCGCCGTACGCGCTCGAATCGCTCGGACGGATCCTCGGCGCGATCCGCGGGCTCGGATTCTCGCTCGACTCACTCGCGCCGGGCGTCCCCGACCTCGACGCCTCAGCGCCGCTCGGTCGTTACGCCCGTGACTCGAGCGCGCTCGAGCAGGCCGTGGAACGATGGCGCGGCGCGTCACGCCATTTCATCGTCAGGCTCTCCCCGTCGCAGGTCCGCTCGCGGGTAACGGCGCGCCTGGCCGCGATGCCTGCCGCCGAGCGCGCGCATTGGAGGCGCATGCTCACGACGACGAGTGCCGGCCAGGACTCGCTCACCTTCCTCGCCCTCTCGCTCGATGCGAGCGGACGCCCGATCGGCGTCGCGAACTCGGACCCGGCCACGCGGCTCTTTCTCGCCGCGAGCGATCCGGCGGCCCGCGTCGATTCGGCACAGATGTCGGCGGCGCTGCGCGACGTCCGCCTGTTCGTCCGCGCGTATCCCGTGGGGCTCTTCATCGATCGCGTGGGGCCAGTCGTGGCCAATGACGCGTACGCGACGCCAGCGATCTGGCGCGCGTTCGAGCGCGATCACTACCACGGCCCGCGCGTCGTCTGGGGGCGTGAGGTGAATCTCTTTCTCCTCGGCACCGCCGGACACGTGGCGGAGGCGAACGCTTTGCCGGCTGGGGCCAATCGCGACGCGTACGCGCGCGAGCTCCGTGACGCGATTGCGCGCATCCGCGGCGCAGTGGAGGCGTCCGGATTTCGGAGCGAGCTCTGGACGTACACCTTGCGCGACGGCCGGATGGCGGCGACGCGGTATGGGATCGGCGCGGACGTTCAACTCTGGAGTACAACCGATCTCGCGGTGCAGTTCGCCCTGTCGCAGCTCGAACGCTAGGCTCCGTGCAGGATCTCACCACCGGGCCGCTCACGCGGCACCTGCTGAAGACGACGAGCTTCATGCTCGTTACGATGGTGTTCCAGACGTTGTATTTCCTGATCGACCTCTACTGGGTCGGGCGGCTCGGAACGGAAGCCGTGGCCGGGGTGGGCATCGCGGGGAATCTCACGTTCATTGTGCTCGCGCTCACGCAGATGCTCGGTGTCGGCACGACGACCGTCGTTTCGCACGCCGTTGGGCGAAAGGATCGAGCGCTGGCCACGCTGCTGTTCAACCAGTCGCAGGTCCTCGCGATGGTCGTGGGCGTCGCGTTTCTCGTCATCGGCCTCGCGCTGCGCTCGCGCTACTCCGCGGCGATGGGTGCCGACGAGGCGACGGCGCTGATGTCGGACGCGTACCTGCTGTGGTTCATCCCGGCAATGGCGCTGCAGTTCGCGCTCGTGGCGATGGGCGCGGCGCTGCGCGCCACGGGCAACTTCAAGCCGGGCATGGTCGTGTCCACCGTCACGGTCGTCCTGAACATGGTGCTCGCCCCGTTTCTCATTTTTGGCTGGGGAACGGGCCGCCCGCTCGGCGTCGCGGGCGCGGCGATCTCGTCACTCGTCGCGATCGTGGTCGGCATCGTGTGGCTCGCGATGTACTTCGTGCGAAAGGACGCGTACCTCCATTTCGATGTCGGTACCTGGCGCCCGCGTCTCGAGCACTGGCGGCGCATGCTCGGCATTGGGCTGCCGGCGGGATTCGAGTTCGCGATGATGGCCGTCTACCTCGGTGTCGTGTATGCGCTCACGCGTCCGTTCGGCGCGGCAGCGCAGGCAGGTTTTGGTATCGGCCAGCGGATCATTCAGGCCGGGTTCATGCCCGTCGTGGCGCTCGGCTTCGCGGTCGCCCCGGTGGCTGGGCAGAACTTCGGGGCCGGACTTCCGGATCGCGTGAAGGCGACGTTCAAGGACGCTTCGCTCATGGCGGCGGGGGTGATGCTGCTGCTCGCGATCGCGACACACATCGCGCCAGCCGCGCTCATGGGGATCTTCACGGGTGACCCCGCGGTGGTTCGTGTCGGTGAGGAATACCTGCGCATCATCTCGTACAACTACGTCGCGTCGGGGCTCATCTTCGTGGCATCGAGCATGTTCCAGGCGATGGGCAACACCATACCCGCGCTGGTCTCGTCGGCTACGCGCATCGCGATCATCGCGATCCCGGCAGTCATGCTATCGCGGCTGCCGGGCTTCGAGCTGCACACGATCTGGTACCTGTCGGTGTTCGCCGTCTTCGTGCAGCTCGGCCTGAGCATGTATCTGCTGCGTCGCGAGTTCAGCCGGCGTCTGAGTTTCCTGCCCCCGCACGCCAAGGCCGCGTAATTGGGGTCAGGTTCGGAAATCATCATTCGAACGCCGCGCGGCGTTCGAATGATGATTTCCGAACCTGACCCCAATTCCGCCGTTCACCGCCACGCGTCCGCCGCGACGTACGCGTCGATCACCGCGCGCTCCCCCTCCCGCCCCGGATTCGCGTTGCCGTGCTCCATTCCGACGACCCCGGTGAATCCCTTCGCGTGAATGTGCCGGAAGACGTTCTGGTAGTTGATCTCGCCCGTCCCCGGCTCCTTCCGCCCGGGATTGTCACCGACCTGGAAGTACGCGATCTCGCTCCACGCCGCGTCGATGTTCGGGATGAGATTCCCCTCGGTGATCTGCTGGTGGTAGAGGTCGAACAGGATCTTGCACGACGGACTCGCGACCGCCTTGCAGATCATGTACGCCTGCGGCACGCGCGTGAGAAACTGGCCCGGGTGGTCGCGTAACGTGTTCAACGGCTCGAGCACCATCACGAGCCCGTGCGGCTCGAGGATCCCTGCAGCGCGCTTGAGCGTTTCGACCAGGTGTGCCGTCTGGTAGCTCATCTCGAGTCGCGTGTCGACGTGGCCCGGCACAACGGTCGCCCATTTCGCGTTCACACGCTTCGCGACGTCGATCGATTCACGCACCTCGCGGAGAAACGCGTCACGTTTGGCGGCATCGCCGCTCGCGAGGTTTGCCTCGTTCCAGGCGATCGTGTGCGCGACGAAGACGCCCATCTGCATCCCGAGGCGATCGAGCGCTTTCCCGATCCGTTCCTGGTCCGCGACCGAGCGCCGCTTGAGGTCGTTGTCCTCGAGCGCCATGAACCCTTCGGCACGCATGAACTCGAGCTGCGCGATGAGGTCGTCGCCAGCGTGCTCCTTGAACATCCCGAAGTGTGGCGCGTACCGCAGCCGGAACTGCCACCGCCCCTGCGCAGAATCCCCGACAGCCGCGCCGGCGCTGCGAGTCTCCGTGCTCGGTAGTTCCGGTTCCCGGCGCCCGCCTACCGGTTCTCGTGCGTCCCATGGAACCATCACGGCCGCGATCGCTCCTGCGCCCGAGCGGACGAAGTCGCGCCGGTCGAGCGCGCGCTTCGCGTTCGTCTCACGTTCACGACCGTTCACGCGGCACCTCCTGACCTTGCCGTTCGCGCCATTCGCCGTTGCGCTCGCCTCTGCGACAATGTATGTCCCGGTCGTGTCGCGCGAGGAAGCTCCGACCTGGAAGAGACGCGCCCGCAGCGCCGGCGCGTGCGTCCGTCTCATCGCCGTGGGGCTGGGGCTCGCGAACGTGCTCGCGAGCTGCGACCGCGCCGCGCCGTCGCAGACGAGCACGCTCGTTGCCGACGAGCCGTCGCCGCCGTTTCGCAACGTCGAGACGCCCGTGGCGTACGTCGGCGACTCGGCGTGCACGACGTGTCACGCGGCCGAGACAGCGGCGTACCGCCAGCATGCGATGTCGCGCTCGTTCCATCGATGGACCGCCGCGGATCGCGTCGAGCCGCCACTCGACTCGGGGATCGTGCATGATCGCACGGGGCTCGTCTACACGATCGTCGAAGACGATGGGCAGCTCTTTCAGGTCGAGTACGTGCCCGGGCCCGCCGGGCGCCGTTTGCACGAACTGCGGAGGCGCATCGACTGGGTGACGGGCAGCGGTGCGATCGCTCGTACGTACTTCACCGAAGAGAACGGTCGCCTCTTTCAGCTTCCGTTGACGTGGTATCGCCGAACGGGATGGGACTTCAGCCCAGGATACCAGCTCAATAACGCGCGCTTCGATCGATCGCTTGCCGACCGGTGTGTTGCCTGCCACTCCAGCTATCCCGAGCCCCTGCCATTCCTCGAGGGGAAGTACGAGACGCTGCGTCCGGGGATCGGATGCGAGCGCTGCCACGGTCCTGGCGCGCTGCACACTGAGGAGCGAAGTGCGCGCCCTGCCTCGGCGATTCCCGACAGCGCGTACGACAACACCATTGTCAATCCCGCCCGGTTGCCGCTCGCGCGTCGCATGGACGTGTGCGAGCAGTGCCACGTGCACACGGCGGTCTCGGTGCTACGCGAAGGCAAGGACGCGTTCAGCTTTATGCCGTCGCAGGCCCTCCGCGACCACTGGGCGTTCTTCAAAGTTGCCGGGAGCATCGACATCGTGTCGCACGCGGACCGGCTCCGTCAGAGCGCGTGCTTCCTCGCGACGCGCTCTACGTCGAAGCCCCTCGAGTGCGCGACGTGCCACAACCCGCACGAGCCGCCCGCAGACGCCGAGCGTCGCAACCAACCGTGCCAGACCTGTCACACGAGCGACGCCCTGCAAACCCGGTTGGCGCGGTCGTCGTCCCTCGCGGAGCACGCACCGAGCGCGGACTGCGTGAGCTGCCACATGCCGAGGACCGAGGAGCGCGGGGTCCCGCACGGCTCGTTCACCGATCACTGGATCCGCGTCACCTCACGCGACGCCGAGGCGGCTAACGCGCCACGCGCCGCGGGTGCTCCGATCGAGCCGTACTTCGACCGCGACCGATCGGGCCCTGAGGCGGAGATCTACCGCGGGATGGGCGGCGTGTTGTACGCGACGCTCGCAAGTGACGCGCGCGCCCTCGAGCGGGCAGCCGGCACGCTCGGTCGCGCCCTCGGCGCCGATACCACGCGCGGCGAGGCGCTCTTCCTCCTCGGCGCCGCGTACGAGCAGTTGGGTCGGACGGCCGACGCGATTCGCGTGCTCGAGCGGTCGGTCACACGCGACTCGACACACCCCGACCGTCTGCGTGCCCTGGCTCACGGCTACCGGATGGACGGTCGCGCTCCCGCCGAGGTCGAGGCCCTCTACCAGCGTGCGCTGTCGCTGCAGCCGGCGCTGGCGTGGATCCGCGCGGAGTACGCGGACTTCCTCCAGTCGGCCGGCCAGCGGGGCGAAGCGATCGCCGAGTACCGCAAGGCGCTCGCGGAGCAGCCGAGCCTGAGCGCGGCCTGGTTCAACCTGGGGACTGTGTTGGCGGAGACGGACCGTCTGGAGGAGTCGTCGGACGCGTTCGCCCGGGCCGTGCGGCTCGATCCATCGTTAGGCGAGGCACTGTCTACGCTGCTCGAGGTGCGCACGACGGGTGGCAGGGTCACGGAAGTCAGGCCTCTGGCCTCGCCGCTTCCCTCGCTGCCGGTGCGAGACCGTGGGCCACGCGCGATCCGCCTGACCGCCGCAACGGAGCCGGGTGCGCCTGGCGTCCGAATCTTCAACGTCCCGCCGCGTTCGCTGGTTCGCATCCTCCGAGGCGATGGGAGCCTGGTTCAAGCGCTGCCGCAGAGCGATGGCTGGAGCGTGATCTGGAACCTCCAATCGGCTGTGGGCGTTCCGATTTCCGGCGGGCTCTACCGGGTGCAGGTCGAGGGGCGAGATCCGATGGGCCGGCCGTTCGCGCCGCAGGTTGTACCGTTTGGAGTCGTAGCAAAGAACGCCAGGTGAGTCGGCGGAATGGGCACGGCGAAACGGCGCAGGACCCCGCGCCTTTAGGGGTTGGGCGCCCCTTAGGGCCGTGCGCCTTTTGCCTTAACCGCGCACACCGGGCCATATTCGGAATGCCAGGCACGCCACCACTCAACGTCGAGTGAGGATGTTCATGCAATCGACCGAGTACGACGCGATCGTGGTAGGATCCGGGATCTCCGGCGGCTGGGCCGCCAAGGA
>DAINRQ010000160.1:0-12726 GCA_036741775.1 Gemmatimonadaceae bacterium
GCGCCCGAGGAACGCCGGCTTGAACGTCTTGTCGAGCTCCGGCTTGAGCGCCTTCGCCAGTCCGTCCTGCGACGGCATCGTTTCCGGATCCGCGGTCAGCGTCATGATCGTCTCGGTGCCCGCGTTCGTCGTCAGCAGGATGATCGTGTTCTTGAAGTCGATCTGGCGGCCCTCGCCGTCCTCCATGACGCCCTTGTCGAACACCTGGAAGAAGAGCTCGAGCACGTCGGGGTGCGCCTTCTCGACCTCGTCGAGCAATACGACAGAGTACGGGCGTCGCCTGACGGCTTCGGTCAGCACGCCGCCCTCGCCGTACCCGACGTAGCCCGGCGGCGACCCCTTGAGCGTGGAGACCGTGTGCGCCTCCTGGAACTCGCTCATGTTGATCGTGACGATGTTGTGTTCGCCGCCGAAGAGCAGATCGCTCAGCGCGAGTGCCGTCTCCGTTTTCCCGACGCCCGACGGCCCCACGAGCATGAACACGCCCTTCGGCTTGTTCGGGTCCTCGATCTTCGCCGCGGACGTGCGGACGCGCCGGCTGATGGACGCGATCGCGTGGTCCTGCCCGATGATCCGCGTGCCGAGGTGCCGCTCGAGCTCGAGCATCATCGAGAGCTGATCGCGCAGCATCTTTCCGACGGGGATGCCGGTCCAGCCGGAGATCACCTCGCCGACGATCGACGCGTCCACCGCCACGCGCATGAGCGGCTTGTCGCCCTGTACCCGTTCGAGGTCAGCGTTGAGCGCCGCGAGCTGCTTGCGCAACCCGTCGAGCGCCTCGCCGTCTGCGGGCTTCGCGTCCGCAGCGCCCGCCGCCACGTGCGCGGCCTCGATCTGCCCGCGGATCTCGCGAATGCGCTCCACCAGGCCGCGCTCCCGCTCCCATCGCTCCGTGAGCCGAGCCAGCTCGGCCTCCACGTCGGCGCGGGACGCCGCGATGGCCGCGAGCCGCTCGCGATGGTCCACGCCGAGCGCGCTCTCGCGCTCGAGCACGCGGGTCTGGACGGCGAGGTCGTCGAGCCGCCGCCGCGCGTCCTCGACCGGTCCGGGCGTCGCCTGCTGGCCTAACGCGAGCCGGGCGCACGCCGTGTCGAGCACGCTCACCGCCTTGTCGGGGAGCTGACGGTCGGCCAGGTAGCGGTGCGACAGGCGTACCGCCGCGTCGAGCCCGTCGTCCGTGATCCGCACGTTATGATGCGCCTCGAGTGCCGGCACGACGCCGCGCAGCATCTGCAGGCATTGCTCCTCCGAGGGCTCCTCCACCTTCACGAGCTGGAAGCGCCGCGACAGCGCGGGGTCCTTCTCGAAGAACTTCTTGTATTCGGCCCACGTGGTCGCCGCGATCGTGCGCAGCTCGCCTCGTGCGAGCGCCGGCTTCAGGAGGTTGGCGGCGTCGTTCTGCCCGGCCGCGCCACCGGCGCCGATCATCGTGTGCGCTTCGTCGATGAAGAGAATGATCGGCGTCGGCGAGTTCTTCACTTCCTCGATGAGCGCCTTCAGCCGATTCTCGAACTCGCCCTTGATTCCGGCGCCGGCCTGGAGCAGCGCGAGGTCGAGCGTGCGGATCGCGACGTTCTTGAGCGGCTCGGGGACGTCACCCTCGACGACGCGTCGCGCGAAACCTTCCACGACGGCCGTCTTCCCCACGCCCGCCTCGCCGACGAGAATCGGGTTGTTCTGGCGGCGGCGCGTGAGAATGTCCACGACCTGCCGGACCTCGAAGTCACGCCCGAGCACCGGGTCGATCTTGCCGGCACGCGCGCGTGCAGTGAGGTCGACCGTGAACTGGTCGAGACTCGCCGTCTTCCCGCCCGCTTTCGGCGCGCCGGACGCGTCGGTCGCACGCCCGCCCGGCTGCATACCGACTTCCGCGGCCGCCTCGACCGACGGCGCCGTAACCGTGACGAACTCTTTGTGCAGCACCTCCGGCGCGATCTTCTCGAACTCGCGGCTCACGTCCTTCGCGAGCCGAGCCAGCTCCTCGTTCGACAGCAGCGCGAGCAGGCAGTGGCCGGTGCGCACCTGCGGGGCGCCGAATTCGAGCGACCCGATGGTCCACGCTTCGGTCAGTACCTTGACGAGCGACGGGCTCAGGCTCGGCGTCCGCGCGTTGCCGCTCTTCAGCCGGTCGAGTCCGCGCGCCAGGTCATCCGCGAGTCGTGACCGGTTCACGCCGTAGTGCTTGAGGATCTGGGCCAGGTCGCCATCCGTGGCGTCGAGCGCCTTGACGAGGAAGTGCTCGATCTCGATGTCGTAGTGGGTCCGCGACAGACACAGCCCGGCCGCGCCTTCGACGGTACCGCGTGAGGCCGCGTTGAGCTTTCCGATCAGGGCTCGAAGGTTCACTGCCATCGTTGCCTCGCGTGTTTAATTCGTTAGGCGAGCGTCGGTCGCGGCTCACGAGAGCCGGAGCATCGTCTCGTCGGGGTCGCGCTCGAGCGGCCGCGCCGCGAGCCACGTTCCTCGACCGAGCCGCGGCGGTGGACCATCACGCGCCGCCGGCCCGAGGACGCACGCCGGCACCTCGTCGCGGGCGAGGACGAGCTGGGCGTCCACCCCGACCTCGTCGCCGGCGTACAGGCGTGCGAGCGCCGAGAGCGCCTCGAACGCCGACCCGCCGGGAAGAAACGCGTCGTACTGGGCGCGCGTGAGCGGACCGAGTCGGAGCCGGACGCGCGCCTGCGCGTCCCACGCGGCGTTCCCGAGCACGCCGAAGCCGAGCCGCCCGGCGTCGTCGTCGGCGCCCATCGTGCACTGGCCGCGCTCATCCACGCGCCGCCATTCGCCCACGAACTGCTCCAGCTCCGCCGGCACATCGAAGTAGTCGCTGATCAGCCGCGCGAGACCGTCTGCCGGTCTGACGCGAGGCGCGAGGAGTCCGGCGTAGAACGCGAGTGCCGCGTCCGGGATGGGCAAGCGACCGCGCAATCCCGCCGTCCCGAGCCCCGAGAGATCCAGCAGGTGGTCGTGGATCCGGTCCTCGACGCCTTCTTCCTGGAGCACCGGCGCGCGATGCGACTTCCACGCGCGGTAGAACAGCGACAGGACCCGGTGATTGAACAGGTCGAGGAAGTCGCGGAGCGCGGTGTCCCTCGCGCGCGCGAGCGCCGCCGTGTGCTCCGTGTAGAAATGCGGCAGCACGCCTTGCGGTCCCGTCAGCCCCATGAAGTTCACCGTCATGCGCCCGGGCGCGTCGTCCGGCAGCATGAGGGACTGGATCTCGCTCGGCGGAAAGCCGAGCGACGTGCTTGCCGAGAACCGCAGGATCTCGCTCGTCGGGTCAGCCCATCCACCCACGGGGGCGCGGTCGGGGCGCAACCGCGACAGGAGCCGGACGGCCTGGAAGAACGAAAACGCGGTGGGCTCGTCGCGGAGCGTGCGTTCGAGCGACGCGTCAGGCGCGGGAGCGGCCGGCGGCGTGTACGAGCCGCCCATGGGCGCGGAGTCGGAGCGCACGGCGCTCAGAGGAGTGTCTGCCATCCGGCCCTCGGCGCCCACTCACGCATGACACGCTTCCGCTGGCGCGACCGCGCGGCAAGCTGGGTGAAGCTGTTCATGGTCGCGTAGTGGGCCAGGAATCGCTCGAGCACGCTCGCGAAGAGGAAGGCGCCGCCGCCCGGGAAGTGCTCCTCGTCGAACTCCAGCTCCACGCGACGACCGCGGGCGAACGCGATGCCCTGATCGGTGGCGACGCGGGCGTAGGCCGGACTGCTGCGCACCCCCACGAGTCCCTGGATCTGTCGCTCTCCACCCGTCGAGTCGCCCACGTTATGCAGTCGCAGGAGCTCGCGCAGTGCTTCGTGCCCGTCCTCGACCAGCGACAGGTGATTCAGCGACAGCGTGGACACGAGGCGCCACAGGAGCGGTTTGCCAAGCGGCGGCTGAATGACCGGGGTCGGCCGGGCGAGGCACATGACGCGGCGCACCGGCCCGCCCTGGGCGAGCTCGAAATCGCCCCGCTCGTCCACGCCGAACGGCAACCGGCTCGGGAGGTCGCCGTTGAAGCACGTCAGTGTCAGCGAAGCCACTTCCGCGTCAGGCGCACGCAGCTGCCCGGAGAGGTCGGCGAACGAGATGAACACTTCGGTGCCGCGGTCGGTGCGCCACCCGCTCGCGCGGCGGACGCCGTGCCAGAACACGCCCCTGGCGTCGCTGCGGCCGTGCCGGAACCCGTACAGCGGCTCGATGCGTCGTGGCTCTCCCTCGCCGGGCGTGATGCCGGCGACGCTGTCGACCGACCACGTTTCGATCTCCAGGCGCCGCCGAGCGTCCGGGACGACGGCGTACTCGGTGGTGCGCTGGGTGAGCAGAATCGGCTCCGCGACCTGCTCGAACAGGTTCACGACGGGCGTGCATCCGAGGCGGAACGTCCGCGCCGAGATGCCAAGCTCCAGGATCTGGCGCCGCTCGGCGCGCTCGAAGGGCGAGATGACGATGAACACTTCCGC
This sequence comes from Gemmatimonadaceae bacterium, assembly GCA_036741775.1. Taxonomy (GTDB): domain Bacteria; phylum Gemmatimonadota; class Gemmatimonadetes; order Gemmatimonadales; family Gemmatimonadaceae; genus JAJKIV01. The sequence continues at coordinate 4,449 of DAINRQ010000160.1, forward strand.
GCGTGCCCCGGCGCCTAACGTGTGGAACGCCTCGGCGACGCCGGCGATGTCCACGAACTGGAACTTCTGCGGGAACGCGAACATCTCCTGCAGCAGCGAGAACGCGGCGAGCGTGCGGCGCGGGTAGGGCAAGAGCGCCTCGTGCTCCTCGAAGCCGACCGGCGTGACGGTCGCCGCCGGCAGCACCACGCCCGCGCGCGACGGCTGGTCGGGATCGCGGACGATGACGCGCGCACAGTTATTCAGCAGGAGCTCGTGCAGCGCGTCGGCGACGTTGGCGTCCCCCGCGAGATGGAATCGCAGCGGGACGAGCCGGGCCGGTGCGCCGTTCGCCGTCCGCCTCGCCGGTTCGCGCGCCGGAGCGAGCTGCCCGAGCTTCATGCCGTCGAACGCGCGCAGCTCGATGCGGATGGCTCCGACCGCTTCGCCCACGCGCGCCCCGGTTCCCGCGCGATCGGCCGTCGTCCATTCGGCCGCCGTCACCGTCATGGGCCAGAGCGTGGTGTCGTAGCAGGTGCGGAAGCGGCACGGCATCCCCTGAACCGGGCGCGATCGCAGCTCGCTGCCGCGCGTGACGTGGAATCCCGCCGGCAGCTTTCCGAGCTCGGGGTCGAGCTCCAGCTCGACGAGCGAGAGCGACGGGAGCGGTCGCACGTGCTGCGGATGCAGGACGTCGAGCATCGCCTCCGAGACCTCGGGGAGGTCGTCGTCGAGCCGATGGTGCACGCGCGCCGCGAGGAACGCGAACCCCTCGAGCAGTCGCTCGACGTGCGGGTCCTCGCACTTCGTGGGCTCGAGTTGCAGGCGCGACGCCACCTTGGGGTAGCGCGCGGCGAACTCGGCGCCGAGGCGGCGGAGATACGTGAGCTCGCGCTCGTAATAGAGCAACAGGTCGTCGCGCACGGCCGTCTCCTCAGCCGCCCGACGACGGGCCGTCGGCGTCGTGGACGTCGTACTCGCCGCTCGCGACCTCGAGCACCGTGTCGAACACCACGTCCTCGCGCCCCGGGTCCATGATGAGTGCGGCCTCGAGTACGAAGCGGATCTGCGGGGCGCGGACCTGCTGCGCGTCGATGAGCCGAACGCGCGGCTGTGCGAGGCGCGGCTCGAAGCGCTCGATCGCGTCCTGGAGCGAGGCGAGCAGGCGGTCACGCCCGTGCTTGGTGCCGACGGGCATCCCGGTGGTGTCGAGGAGCCCGTAGTCGTACACCGATCGGCGCAGCTCCGGACACCAGTCGGGCGCCGGGTACATCGTGCGTCGCGTGTTGAGGAGTGCTTCGACGTCCCGCTCGACGCCGCGCCGGTATCGGCGCTCCGATTCCTCGCGCGTGACCGGCGGGTCTGCGGCCAGCCCCGGCTCCGGATCGGAGAGCCGGTCGAGCAGCGACGGCCTGACGGTGCGTTCGATCTCGGTGCGTCCCATGACGGCGTCGGCGTGTTAGGCGGTCGAGGGCTGGAGCGCGATCGCTTGCAGCGGATCCAGCCGGCAGATCCGCAGGTAGAGTGCGTCACGGTCTCCCGATCCATCCCCCGCGCGATCGAGGACGCGGCAGAGCAGCGCCATCGGCTGGGCGACGAGTGGTCCCGACTCCCAATCCTCGAGCCCGCGCTCGTCGATGGTGCTGATCAGCTTCTCGAGGATCGGCCGGGCGACGGCGTCGAGCCCCGCCTCCACCATGACGTAGGCGATCTGTGTCTGCCTGACGAATCGTCCGCGCGGCGATCGCTCGCGGGCGAGCTCCGCGACGAGGACCTCGATCGCGCGGTTCGGCCGGCCGTTGGCCAACTCGCCACGCGCCGTCGCGAACGGATCGCGCACCGCCGTACCGGCGTTCGGTGGTGCGGTCCGCCGCCGCGCTCCGCTCTTGAGCCCACCGTGCTCGCTCGTCGCGTCCTCCTCGACGAGTGCGGCACTCAGGGCGGCGGTCTGATCGACGATCAAGGTGTCGGCCGCGCCGTCGCCGTGGTCCGCGCTCGCAGTACCGTTGCTCGATTCCGAAGACTCGATGCCCTGCGACTCGAGCCACTCTCGCGTCTCGCCGTTCGCCGTCGGCGCGTCGTCCATGAGCGTCATCTCCGGCAACTGGGGAAGCGCGGCGAGCAGGGCGCGGAGCTCCGAGCGCACGGCCGCCGCGACGCCGTCGTAGCTGCCGCCCATTCGGTCGCACGCGGTCAGCACGTATCGCTGCAAGTCGAGCCACCCACGCCCCTGCGGCGTGGCCATCACCGTCTCACACTGCTCGAGGAGATCGGGCCATTTGGCATCGAGCATGAGCCCCTTGAGGCGAGCGCGGACCGCGGTCGGCGGGGCATCGAGCAACTTGGGCTCGACCTCCGGCGCGCGGGCGCGAAGCTCGCCCCATCGAAGCCCGCGAAGCATGAGGTAGGGCGCCGGGTTGGTCGGATCCTGTTTGCGGAGGAATCGCGCGGCTGTGGCGACGCGCGCGGCGGCGTCGGCGACGCTGACCGGCTCCGCGGCGAGCGGGCCGTCTGCCACTGGTGCGGGTGCGCCGTCATCGCCTGATGCCGCTGCGTCCTCGACGATCGGGTCGGGGTCATCGATGAGCTTCTGGGCGAGGATCGGCGACGCCACGCGGCGGATGTCCTCGAGCGCCGATCGCAGCTTCGCAAACGACGGCGCGTCGCGCCCGAACCGCTCGTCCGACGCCTTCTCCAACGCGGCGGCCGCACCGAGCGCCGCGTCCGCTTCGGCAATGAGCGCCTTGTAGAACGTCTTCGGCGCTCCGGCGATCGCCGCGTCCACCTGCTCCGGGGGTCGCTTGCCGTCGGCCAGCGCCTCCTCGCGCGCCGTCTTCTTGTCGCGGTTGCCCTCGGCATCGGATTCGCTCGGGATCGAGCGGGACGCGTGGTAGTCGAGGAGGGAGATGCCCCCGGGCGCGATGGCGGTCTGCCTGACGGGGACATCGAGCTTCGTCCCGACCCAGTCGAGCGGGCCCGCGCGCAGCTCCGGGTCCTCCTCGTCCCAGGCCGGGTAGCAGCCGTCCCAGAACTTGTCGAGGATCGCGCGGAGCGCCTCGAGCCCCGTGGTCAGCCCAGCGAGCCCGTCGCGTTTGAGCAGGGCCTCCGTGAGCCATGCGGCGAGCTGGAGGTCTTTCGTCTCCGCGGTGAGCAACTGGCCAGCGAGCTTCACGACCTGCGGCCAGTCCGCGACCTTGCGATCGCTGGCGAGCCCGCCGGGCGGCAGATCGAGGTCTTCGCGCCGCGCGTCCTTCACCTGGTCGTAGCGCGGGTCGTAGCGCAGATCGCGACCGGCAGGGTGGTCGCCCGGGACGGGCGTCAGCAGCGCTTCGAGTAGGGCGGTATCAGCGGGCATTGCGGCGTGAGAATCGGCTGTCTGCGTGGGCGAAGACCGAGCGGCGCCGGCGCGAGGGTGCGCCCGCTCCGTGGCGAAAGGACGAATTGTCGGTCGGCGTTGACGGAGCGCCGCGCGTTATGCAGGGAGTCGGTCGGACTCGGTCGCCGTGACCGTGAGTTCGCGCACCTCCAGCAAGGGAACGAGCTCCCCGTCCACGCGGAGCAGCTTCTGACCGGCGGGCGCGAACGACCCGTCGGCGAGCTCCTCCCAGTCGGCAGCGCGTCCGAGCCGGAGCTCGGGGTCGTCGAGCCGCCAGGCGCCCGGCGACAGCGCGGGGAGCAATACTTCGCCGAGCTCCATCTCACGCACCGAGGCGTTCGTGGTCACACGCGCCGGCGCCCACCGCAGATCACGGAGCATCCGCGGCGGCTCCAGCCGCACCGACTCGAGGTAGGCGAACGGGATCCACAGGTAGCGCCCTCCGGCCATCACCTCGAGGCGGGCGCCAACCCGCGGGTCCGCATCCTCGATGGACGCGAAGGGGCGTCCGTTCAGCGTACCGGCCACCGGCGTCGGGGCGAGCCCGGTTGGGAAATCGCCGGTGGCGAACATGTGCTCGCGTACGCGCTCGGCCTGAAGCGCGGCGCGGTACGGCAGCACGGCGAGCTCGGAATCCGTGCCGCCCCGCGCGAGCACGTCGAGCTGCTTCTCGGCGCGGTCGTACTGACCCGCGAACGAGAGCAGCTCGAAGAGGAACGTGCGCCGATGCGCATCGGTCGGCGCGTCCCGCAACTCGGACCCCAGCGCTTCGATCGCCGAGTCCAACCGTCCGGCGGCATACAGCTCTCGTGCGGTCGGCATCGGCGATCAACTCCGTCAGTCGGCGGCGACTTTCGTGACGTCCCAGACGACCGGTGTTCCCGCCACCAGCTTGCCGTCCTTGCCTTGCGTCTTGTACTCGACCGTCACCTTGGCGAACGCGAACGAGACCGATTCGGTCGGCGTGTCGTCGCCGCCCGACGATCCGGACCACTGGATCGATTCGACCATCACTTCGTTGAACGTGTAGATGAGGAACGCGTCCTGTCCGCCGGTGCCTGTTTGCTTGCGCATCGAGACGGTCATCTTGTCGACGTGCTCGCCGAGGCAGCACGCCTTGAACAGCTTCGACGAAGCGACGTCCGTCTTCTTCATCACGTTGAACGACGAGATGCTCACGCGCGAGGCAGAGATACCGGAGCTCCCCGGACCGATGGTCACGGGCGCGGAGGCGCCCCACGAGAACGAAAAAATCTCGATCTTCTTCTCGAACCCCTTCGCGGTTGCCTCACCATCGATACCGGTGAGCTCCATGTATGTATCGAATGCCATGTGTTCTGCGCCTCGGGTGTTAGGGTAGACCGTGTGTCAGCAGGCTGCGGCCGCGGCCGCGAGTCAGGAGCTTGGGAAGGGCGCCCGGCGACGTACCCGGGCGCCCCGGCTATCGTCACGCAGCTGGCTGCGGCAGCTCGGCGACGAGACGCATGGCGACGCCCAGCTCGTCGAGCTGGAAGTGCGGGCGCAGGAACGCGACCGCGCGATACGCGCCGGGCTTCCCGGGTACTTCGACGACATCGATGCGCGCCTCGGCCAGCGGTCGCTGCGCCTTGATCGAAGCGGCAGCATCCTCGCCGGTTACGTAGTTCTGGATCCACCGGTTGAGGAAGGAGTCGACCTGGGCGCGTGACGTGTAGCCGCCGATCTTGTCGCGCATCATCACCTTCAGGTAGTGCGCGAAGCGGGAGGTCGCGAAGATGTACGGCAGCTGCGCCGAGAGGCGCGCGCTCGCGGTGGCCTGCGGCGTGTCGTACACCTTCGGCTTCTGGCACGACTGGACGCTGAAGAAGGCCGCGTTCGACGTGCCCTTCTGGTGCACGAGCGCCGCGAAGCCGAGATCGGCCAGCTCCTTCTCGCGCCGATCCGTCACCTGCACCTCGGTCGGGCACTTCATCACCAGCTCGCCCGCCTCGGTGCGGAAGTTGTGCACCGGCAGCCCTTCCACGAGACCGCCACTCTCCACGCCGCGAATCGACGCGCACCAGCCGTAGCTCGCGAACGCCTTGTTGACGTTCGCCGCCAGGGCGTACGCGGAGTTGCCCCACAGGTACGCGCTGTGGTCGGTGCCGTCCACACGCTCTTCGTAGTTGAACGCCTCGATGGGCACCGTGCTCGTCCCGTACGGCTCGCGCATGAGTACGCGCGGAGCCGTGAGCGCGACGTAGCGCGAGTCCTCGCTGCCCCGGAACGCCTTCCACTTCGCGTACTCGGTGGTGTCGAAGATCTTCGCGAGGTCGCGCGGCTGATCGAGGTCCGTGAACTTCTCGAGGTTGAACAGCTCGTGCGACGCGGCCGAGAGGAACGGCGCGTGCGCGGCCGCGGCGACGTTGGAGATCTTCTCGAGCAGCTCCATGTCCTGGCCGCTCTTGTCGAAATAGTAGTCCCCGACGAGCGCCCCGAACGGCGTGCCGCCGAAGACGCCGTACTCCTCCTCGTACACCTTCTTGAACAGCGCGCTCTGATCGAACTCCGGCGCGCGTTGCAGGTCGCGGAGCAGGTCCTTCTTCGAGACGTTGAGGACCTTGATCTTCAACATCGTGCCCGTCTCGCTCTGCGAGAGCAGGTACTTGAGCCCGCGCCACGACGACTCGAGTCGCTGGAACTCTGCGTGATGCAGGATCTCGTTCACCTGAAGCGACAGCAGATGATCGATCTGCGCGATACGCGCATTGATCATCATCTCGGTGTCGCGCGCGACGGTGATCGAGCCTTCGAGCACCTCGGCGACGAATCGCTTCACGAGGTCCTTGCCGCGCTCACGGGTTTCGGCGTCGCGCCCGACTTTCCCTTGCTCGATGATCTGGTCGAGGAGCGTGAGCTCGGCGCCGCTGGTGTACGCGGCAGCCTGTCCGCCCGCCTGGGTCTCAGCCATTGTTCTCACCCTCCGGCAGTCCGAGCTCCGCGCGGAGCTTCTTCATCTTGTCGGCGTCGCCGAGCGTCGCCTGAAGCACTTCGTCGAGCTTCTCGTTGGTCTGGAGCGAGCCGCGGAGGTCGGCGAGCTGCGTGCGCAGCTCGAGCAACTCGCGCAGCGGCTTCACCTGCTTCGCCACGGCTTCCGGCGAGAAGTCGTCCATGCTACGGAAGTTGAGATCCACGGCGAGCTTCGGCGCGTCGGCGTCCTCCGACAGTTTGTTCTCGACCGTGAAGGACAGGTGCGGCTTCATGCTCGCCAGCACGTCATCGAAGTTGTCGGGTGTGACCTCGACGAACTTCCGCTCCTTCAGCTTCGGTAGCGGCTCCGTCGGCTGTCCCGTGAAATCGCCCAGGATGCCCATGAGAAAGGGGAGCTCCTTCTTCTCGATCGCGCCGCCTGTTTCGACTTCATAGGCGATCGAGACGCGCGGTGGGCGCACGCGCTCGAGTTTCTTCTGTGTGCTGTCGGCCATGCGTGACTCCTGGGTCGGATTAGGCGGGGTCTTTCCGGAATGTCTCGAGCGGCGCCCAGGGAGATGCCGCTTTGCGGTGGTGAACCCGTGTGGCTCCCACCATCGAGGAGAGACGTAGGCGGCTATCGTGCACGGGACCGGTCAAATTGTCAAGCGAATCTCGGCGCGGAACTGGCAACAACACGAGATCGTGCATCACAGCGATCATGTATCTCCGTTAGTGCGAGTCGCGTGCACGCGACCACTCGTTCCGCCGTGGCCCGTCGCCGCCGGAATGGCAGCGAGGTTCGCTGCCGCGGCGCGGCCAATGCCGACGATCTTTCGCACGCCAATGGTCGCCCACGCCCTTTCCGCAAAGGTGCCGGCGCCGGCGCGGCTCCGTTCACTCGTCGCCGCGCTTCACGGACGACTTTCCGTCGTGAACGGCACGAATGCAGTGCGTCTGCCCGCCGGACTCGTTGCCGCCATACATGGATTGCTGCGCGCCGGCTTCGATGGTTCGGCACTGCTCGCCAAGGACGCGTGGGACGGCGGTGGACTGAACCCGCACGCGCGACGCTATTCACGCGTGCGACGCGCCGCGGACGCGCGTGGTGGCTACGAGTTGCGCATGACGCGCGCGTTTCTGAACGCGCTCCCGCCTTCCACACGCGAGCTGCTTGGCGGGGACGTGGCGTGGGCGGCACTCGCCCTGTACGAGTCACCCGCCCCGGTCGTGCGGCTGACCGGCTCGGGCGGAAACGACGCGACCAACAGAGCGGCAAACGCCGTCGCGATTGCCGAGATCGCTTACCGACTCGCGATCATCGCCGGTCGCGGGGCGGCCGACGACTGGACGGCGCTGGATCGTATCGCCATCGTGGCCGGCGCCAGCCCGTGGCCCGCGCGCCATCCGGCGGTACGCGATGCCGGCCAGGGGCCGGGCGCCCATCGTCGCGATGGTGACCGCGTTCGCCCATGGTTCGTCGCGCCTCTCCTCGTGCCGGACGCCTGGCTGGCGGCACACGCTGATCCCGAGACGCTCGCCCACTGGGCACGCCTAACGGGACGGTCCGGCACGCCCGATCGCTACTGGTTCCCGGAGACGTGGGACCGATTTCTCGAGCCGGGCCGCCGCGTCGGATGGCTCACGGCGAACGACGTGTGGCGCCCGAGGCGCGGACGGCTCGCATCTGCGTCGTCGAGCGCGGACCCGGACGCGCCGCACGACGACCATCCGCTGACCCCGCGGCACGGCGGGCTGACACTCACCCCCGACGTCGAGCGGGGGGTTGGCGTCCCGCCGGGTTACGCGCTCGTGCGGTGCGCCGGCACGCTGGAAGTCGCGGTCGTCGTCACTCGCTGAGCGTCAGTTGCCGAGGATTCGACCGGTACAGGTCAGCGACGCCCATGGCTGAGAGCCGAGAGCCGAGAGCCGGTAGCTCTTAGCTGATAGCTGATAGCTGATAGCTGATAGCTGATAGCTGATAGCTGATAGCTG
>DAINRQ010000161.1:0-12679 GCA_036741775.1 Gemmatimonadaceae bacterium
TTCGGCGAGACGACGATGGTCCGCGGCGCCTGCTGCGCGTCGAGCGCGCTGGCGCTCACAACGAGCGTGAGTGCGAGACTCATCAGCCTCGGGGCGAGCCTAGCGCGACACATCGTCAGTTCCGTGTGCGCCATCGGCCGGCGCGTGCTCCACTCCACCGGACTGCTCGACGAGCGCTAGCACCTCGGTCCAGGTCATCCTCTCGCCGCCGCGAGACACTGCCTCGTCGGCGGCGTCCGGGCTCGCGAACGCCGCGAGGCCGAGCGCCATCGGGCTTCGCGACGGGCCTCCGCGCACGAAGCGGGCGGTGTCCGCTCGAATCATCGTTCCCGGTCGCGCGAAATCGGTGACCCAGGCCGCGTGCGCATCCTCGCGGTGCTCGAGGAAGTACGAGGTGAGGCACTCGATCGAGTCGAACGAGTGGACTTTCCCCTTCGTGGTCACGAACTGCGCACCGAACCGGCGATCCGCGATCCCCATGTGGCAGTACGCACAGGTCGCCTCGTCGTATGCGATGGGGCGTGGCTCGTCGCGGCCACCGCATGCCACGAGGACGACCGCGGCAAGAGTGACCAGTACGAGTCGGAGGAAACCGAGGGAACGCATGGCAGTCGTCAGGCGGCCGAAGCCAATGCCGCGAGGCGCGCGTGTGCGCGGGCGCGCTGCGTGCGCCACGCGAGCACGACCGCGACGAGCGCCAGCGTCATGGCGGCGAACGCGAGCCAGCCACCCGCCGCCGGCCACGATGACGCGGTGAAATTCAACAGCTGCTTGGTACCGATGAGCGGTGGCTGATAGCTCATGCCCGGCACCTTGATGATCGCGTTCTCGTAGTCGAGGTTGTGGCCATAGTCGTACGCCCACCGCCAGAAGTCGGCGAGGCCGACCACCGCGACGCCGGCAAAGCCCCCTGCCCAGGCCAGCAGCAGGGGACGCGAGCCTAACGCGGCGACGATCAGCCCTCCGACCACCAGGCTCCCGACGAGCCACGGCATGACCGCCAGCTCCGGAATCGCTTCCGGCTCGATCGCCTTCATGCCGATGTAGTGGTTCAGGTTGTTGATCCGCTCCAGGTCGTACTCGGTGAGTCCCTGGATGGTGTTGATACGGATCACCATCCCCAGCCCCTCCGGGTACTGCGGCGCCGTGAGATCGATCCGCCAGATCGGCAAGAAGAACATGCCGACGAGGAGCAGCGAGGCGACGGCGGTGAGGAGTCGGGAGCGCGTGTTCATGAGTTACCGTCCCGCGCCGTTGGCGGCGCCTGGGCTCGAGGCCTGGGGAGTGATACCGGCCCGTGCAGCTTGCGTCGCGGCCTTCTTGCTGATGTTCGCCACGAGCGGCACGTTCGCGCCGGCCGGTGAGACACGGACATAGCCCGACATCTCCTGGTGCAGCGCCGAGCAGAAGTCGGTGCAGTAGAAGGGGAAGATCCCCGTCGCCTTCGGCACCCACTTGAGCGTGCGCGTCTCACCCGGCTGCAGGATCAGCTCCGAGTTCTCGGCGCCGAGGATCGCGAAGCCGTGGAGGATATCCCAGTCCTGCTCGATGTTCGTGACGTGGAAGTAGACCGTGTCACCGAGCTGGATTCCCTCGATGTTGTCGGGGGCGAAGTGGCTGCGGATCGCCGCCATCTTCACGCGCACGACCTTGCCCCGGCGCTCGATGCCGGTTTCGACTTCGGCCTTCACCACGTGCGGATGCGCGCTCTTGGAGAGCTGGTGGAACTTCACCTGCTTGTCCTTGATGAGCGTCGCGGGCAGCGCCTGCGCGTAGTGCGGCTCGCCGATCGTCGGGAAGTCGAGCAGCAGCTTCATCTTGTCACCGCTGATGTCGATCAGCTGCGCGGACTGTGAGAGCTCGGGGCCCGTGGGCAGGTAGCGGTCCTTCGTGATCTTGTTCATCGCCACGAGGTACTTGCCGTATGGCGCCTTGCTGTCGCCGCCCGGGATCATGATGTGGCCGACCGAGTAGTAGACCGGGATCCGGTCGAGCACTTCCCAGGTGCCGAGCTTCCACTTCACGACTTCGGACGAGATGAACATCGAGGTGTAGGCGTTCCCCTTGCCGTCGAACTCGGTATGCAGCGGCCCGAGGCCGGGGTTCTGCACTTCGCCGGCGATGATCGCGTCGTAGTTGAGGACCGGGATCCCTTCGATTTCCTTGTCGAACTTCTTCGCGGCGATCGCCTGCTGGAGCTTCGCGAACGAGTGCACCGGGATCACGGTCGCGAGCTTCCCGCCGGCCACGATGTACTCGCCCGTCGGATCGACGTCGACGCCGTGCGGCGACTTCGGGGTCGGGAGATAGAACACCGTGTTCGGGCAGTCACGCGGGTCGAGCGTGGTGACGCTCGTTTCCATTGTGTGCTTCGCGACACGCGATGCCGGATCCATGTGGTTGTGCGCATAACGCGCCGGCGTCGGTTTCGCCTTGCCGCTCGCTACGCACGCCTCGGCGTTTCGGTAGTTGACCGCGGCGATGTAGTCCTTGTCAGCCTTCGACGCGTTCTGCTCGAGCTTCTCGTACGCCTGCTCGGAGTTGTACGACGTGAAGAAGAACCAGCCGTCCGACGGGCCCTTGCCGGCGTGCCCCAGGTCGTAGTTGTAGCCCGGCATCATGATCTGGAACGCGATCCGCATCTTTCCGGGCTCGTTCGCGGTCACGAACGACAGGTTGCCGCGGAAGTTCTGCGCGTAGGTCGAGATCGCGACGTCTTTGTTGTCGCCCATCGGCACGCTGAAGCGCGTCGCGGACACGACGTACTTGCCGTCGGGGGTCGTGAACGGTGAGGCGTGGCCGCCGGCGGCGTTCGGGATCTCGAGGATCTCGTCGGTCTCGAACGTCGTGAGATCGATGCGCGCGATCCGCGGCGTGTTGTTGCCGTTGATGAAGAGCCACCGGCCGTTCGGCGATCCGTCCGTCTGCGACAGCTCGGGGTGATGCGAGTCATCCCACGGGATGAACCCGTGGCTCGTCATCAGCATCGGCTTCGTCTCTTCGGTATAGCCCCAGCCGTTCTCGGGGTTCTGTGAGAACACGGGGAGGAACTTGAGGAGGCGCCCCGACGGCAGTCCGTACACGCCGACCTGTCCGTTGAAGCCGCCGGAAAGGAAGGCGTAGTACTCGTCGTGCTGGCCGGGCGCGACATACACTCGTGAGGCGACGTCGCCGGCAACGAGCCCAGTCTTGGTGGTGCCCGTCGATCGGCAAGCGTAGAGCAGACCTCCGGCCGCCACCGCTGCGAGGGCACCAAGGGCGATACTGCGGGAGCGAGAACTCATGGGGTGGTTACCTCGTTAGGCACCGATGGGCGGGTGAGGTCGGCGACAGTCGTGGTGCCGAAGAACGTCTGAAGCGCCGTGGCAATCGGCGCCCACTGGGTGTGGGCGCGACAGGAGGGGTGCTCGCCGCAGATCCCGTGGCCAAGGAGACACCGCCGTGGCGGCGTCGGCTCGAAGATCGACGCGACGCGCTCGAGCGTGAGCGACTCCGCGGGCACGGCGAGCTGAAAGCCGCCGGTGGGCCCGCGAGTCGAAGTGAGAACCCCCGCGCGCGCCAGCTGATGCAGCGTCTTGGACAGGTAGTTCTGCGGAACGCCGAGCCCCGTGGCGAGCTCGATGGCGCGCACGGGATGCCCATCAGAATGGGCAGCGAGATGCAGAACGGCGCGAAGGGCGTACTCAGTGGTCTGCGACAGCAACAGGAGCTCCGTAGATTGCTCCTATAATCACGACCAAATGAGGAACCGAACCTATCGGAGCCTTACCGCATCCGATGTACGGGTCTCCCGGTAGAGCCTGTCGGATTTCTGGTGACACCGCCGCGCATTCGCCGCTCCGAGCCGCATCGCGGCCTGTCTCCGAGCTTCATCGGCGCCTGTTCGCATCGCGACCGGTCCAAGTGGGGGAAAAGGCACGAGACAGGATGGACAGGATCAACAGGATGACGAAGATGACTCGGGCGGCAGCAGCGTCGATCTCTCGAGCGGCCTGAAAAAGAGAGGGGGAACGGCCGCCCGGGACGCCACCGTCCCGAAGAGCAGTTCCCCTCTTCCTTTCAGGCCGCTTGCGAGAGCAACGCCGCTGCCACGTTGGTCATCTTCGTCATCCTGTTAATCCCGTCCATCCCGTCCTCCTGCCGTTCTCCCCGGCTGGACCGGTCGCGATGCGGACTCGCGCGCTGAGGCTCGGAGCATGAAACCCTTTGCCGAGTGCCGTTGTCCAATAATCTAGACATTGTCTAAGATATCGGAGCCCATGCTTGGCGAACTCGAACAGATCGTCCTCCTCGCCGTCCTGCGCGTTGGCGAGGGCGCGTACGGTGTCCCCGTCCACGAGGAGATCGTGCGTCTCGCACGGCGCGACCTCACGCTCGGGACCGTGTACAAGACCCTTTCCCGGCTCGAGGAGAAGGGGTTCGTGCGCTCGTACGAGGGCGAACCGACACCACAACGCGGCGGACGACGCACCCGGTGCTTCGCGGTCACCAGCGCGGGACGAAAATCGCTCGAGTCCACGTTCGCCACACTTCGTCGCATGGCGGCGGGACTCGACGTGGGTCTCGAGCCGACATGACTCCTCTGCCGTTCCGCCTACTCGAACGCTTCCTCTCGTCCGCTAACGCCGACGCCATCATCGGCGACCTCGTGGAGCGTGGCGTCACTGGCGTCCGCCTCTGGCGCGAGACGCTGGTCGCCCTGTGGCACCTCCGTGACCGCTCACCCCGACCCGTCGAGCTCATGTCGTCCTTCTTCGCCGATCTCCGACTCGCCGTCCGACTGCTCGGTCGCGCGCCGACGTTCACTGTCGCCGCGGTGCTCACGCTCGGGATCGCCATCGGAGCCGCCACCGCCATCTTCAGCGTCGCGAACCCCGTGGTCCTCCAGCCGCTCCCGTACCGCGATCCCGAGCGGGTGATGGTCGTTTGGGAGCGGGCGCGAGATGGCAGCCGAAGCACCGTTGGATTCACGACCATACGCGACTACATCGACCGCGCGACGACGCTCGAGTCGGCGGCCGCCGTCGGCACCTGGCAGCCGACGCTGATGGAAGGAAACGAGTCCGAGCGGCTGAGCGGGCTGCGGGTCTCGGCGAGCTACTTCAAGACCCTCGGTGCGCAGCCGGCGATGGGCCGTGACTTCCGCGCCGATGAAGATCGGCCCGAGCTCCCCCGCCCGGTCATTCTGAGTCACGCACTCTGGCAGCGGAGGTTCGGCGGCGACCCGGGCGTCGTCGGTAGGGCGATCAGGATCGGAACGTCCCAGATGACGGTGATCGGCGTAATGCCCGCCGGATTCGACGACGTCGTGCAGCCCGGTGCGCAGATCTGGCGAGTCCTCGGTTACGGCGTCACCGATCCCTTCGCATGTCGCACGTGTCGTCACCTCCGCATGATCGCGCGAGTCAAGGATGGCGTCAGCGTCGAACGGGCCGAGAGTGAGCTCACCCGGATCCATAGGGCCGTTGTCGCCGAGCATCCGAAGGACTACGCCTCGGTGGGCACGCAGGTGGTGCCACTGCAAGACGAAGTCACGCGCGAATACCGACCGGCGATCGTCGCACTCGGCGTCGCGGTGCTGCTCATGTTGATCATCGCGATCGCGAACGTGGCGAACCTTCAGCTCGCGCGACTCGTCAGGCGCGATGAGGAGTTCGCCATCCGTACCGCGCTCGGAGCGAGTGCACCGAGGATCACGCGGCAACTGTTCACCGAGGCGCTGGTGATCGCGGTGCTCGGCGGGCTTGCCGGGGTTGCTATCGCGGCGCTCGCGATCCCTGCGCTCGTCAGGCAACTCCCACCCGAGCTCCCTCGCCTGAACGCCATTGGTCTGGACGTCGCCGCCCTTGGCGCGGTGGGCGCCGTGGTGATGACGCTGGCACTATTCGTGGGTCTCGTGCCGCGACGTGCGCGTCGCGTCGAGAATATCGCCGACGGTCTTCGCGCGGGTCGGCGGCTCACGCGGGCGCGTCATGCAGCCGTGAGAGCGGGACTCGTGATCGCCGAGCTCGCGTTCGCGCTCATTCTGCTCGTTGGTGCCGGGTTGCTCGCGCGGAGCGTCGTTCGGCTGCTGAACGTGGAGAAGGGGTTCGACGCGGACAACCTGCTGACGATGGAGATCAGCGCCGTCGGGCCGCGCTACCAGGACGACGAGTCGGTGTGGCGCTATCACGATCAGGTGCGCGAAGCGGTGCGGAGCCTCCCGGGCGTCGTGGGTGTCGGTGTGGTGAACCAGCTCCCCTTGGGCGGCAACATGGACGACTACGGCGTCTATGCGCAGGACAAGCCGAACGCCGAGACCGAGGATGTCCCGTACGGTTCTCGCTACGTCGTGTCGGCCGATTACCTGAACACGATGCGCATCCGCGTGGTCGAGGGGCGGCCATTCACCGAGGCGGAGGAGCGCGACTCGACGAACATGGTTGCCCTCGTGAGCCAGGCGCTCGCCGCGAAACTCTGGCCGGGAGAGAGCGCACTCGGCAAACGCATTCGGATGGGTGGACCCGAGCGTCCGTTCCGCACTGTGATTGGAGTGACCGCCAACGTTCGTCATTCCGGCCTGGACGCGACCGAGACCATGCAATTCTACGTGCCCGAGCGGCAGTGGTTCTTCTCGGACAACCAGGAAGTGCTGGTCGTTCGTACGCAGGGTGACCCGACGGCGATGGCGGGCGTGGTGCGACAGGCGATCCTGCAAATCGATCCGGCACAGCCGATCGTGAACATCGCGTCGATGGAGCAGGTGGTGGCGGTGTCGACGGCGCAGCGCAGGCTCGCGCTGACGCTGTTCGCGTGTTTCGCGATCGCGGCGGTGTTGCTGGCGGTGGCGGGGATCTACGGCGTGCTCGCCGGCAACGTGGCCGAACGCACGCGTGAAATCGGGCTTCGCACGGCGTTAGGCGCGACTCCGAGCAACATCCTGGCGCTCATCGTTGGGCACGGAGCGCGTCTCGCGGTGGTCGGGCTCGCGCTCGGGTTGTTCGGGGCATTCGCGTTGACGCGTTCGCTGCGCGCGCTGCTGTTCGGCGTCGGCCCACATGATCCGATGACGATCGTCGGGGCGACGGCCCTCCTGTTGGTCACGACGCTGGTCGCGTGCTTCATCCCGGCGAAGCGCGCGCTGCGGGTCGATCCCAGTGAGGCCTTTCGGGCCGACTGATGCTCCGAGCATCACGGCTCCGAGCAGGCATCGCGACCGGTCCTGGAACGGCAGGAGACAGGATGGACGGGATTGATAGGATTGATAGGATTGATAGGATGGCAGGACGACTCCTCACGGGTGAGCGCTCCTCACTCCAGGAACGGGACTGAAAGAGGGGAACGGCCGCCTGCGACTCCACCGTCCTTGCGAGCTGTTCTCCTCTTTTCTTCAGGCCGCTTGCGCGAGCGACCGCGCCGCCGCCCGAGTCATCTTCGCCATCCTGTCCATCCTGTTAATTCTGTCTCCTGCCGTTTTCCGGACCGGTCGCGATGCCGACTCCCGCGATGAGGCTCGGAGAGAGGAACGGCAACGGCAAAAGACAAAAGGCAAGAGACAGGATGGACAGGATTAGCAGGATGAAGAAGATGCCCAACGCGGCGGCACCCCAGCTCGCGCCAGCCGCCGGAAATGAAGATGGGAACGCTCCCGTGGACGGTGGCGTCCCAGGCGCCGGTCCCCCTTTCACTTCTGGTCCGTTGCGCGAGGGAGCGCCAGCGCTGACGGACCATCCTGCTGTCAGTCTTGTCCATCCTGTCTAATGCCGTTACGAAAACTCGACCAACAGTTGAAGCTCGGCTAGGTCTCCTTGGACTGTCTCGTCATTACAGCAGGGTCGAGCTTCATCCCACGCGCGGCTTCCGCGAAACGCGGATCGCCACGAACGACATCGAAGAGCGGGGCGTTGATCGACATGGCGTAGAGCCAGGGGTCCTTCTGCTGAACCGCGCGTCCTAACCACGCGAGCGACGCGTCCCGCTCGCCCAGCCCGGCGTAGGCCATCGCCACCGCTATCGGAGAGCCGTTTCCCCCGGAGGCTCGGAGCTCGACGGGCGCGAGAATGCGTCTCGCGCTGTCAGCGCGTCCGGCCCTGGCCAGTGCGTGCGCGAGCGTGCCGACAAGCGGATCGATCCCCGGTCCGAGCTTCACGGCGCGTTCGAAGCCCGCGACCGCGGCGGCGTTGTCGCCCGAGAAGAGTTGCGTGTACGCGAGGAACGCGTGGCTGATCCAGAGCGTCGAGTCCAGCTCCACCGCGCGTCGCCCCGTCGCTATCCCGTCACGGTAGCGTCCCGCGAGACCGAGCGTGTATCCCAGCTCGGCGTTGATGACTGGCGAAAGCGGGTCGAGGTCGCGGGCGCGCTCGAGCGCTGCAATCGCCTCGCGGACGCGTCCGGTGATGATGAGTGCCTCGGCGTACCACTGATGGGCCGTGGCGTAATTGCTGTCGAGCGCGATGCCCCGCCGAAATCGCGCCGTGGCGGCGGCCCACTCGCCGGTGCTCTTGAGGATCAGGCCTAACGTCGTGTGCGCTTCGGCGAGCGTGGAATCGAGCTGCAGCGCGCGCTCGGCGGCCTGACGCGCGAGCGGGAACGCACTGTCCGCTGGCGTCGATCCGTAGATCGGGAGGAGGCCGAGTACGTCGGCGAGGCCGGCGTGCGCCCGCGCGAACGTCGGGTCGCGGTCGATGGCCTGCTGGAAGTAGTCGGCGGCGCGCTGCAGTGCGTCGTGTCCGCGCTGATGCCAGAAGTAGCGTCCCCGCAGATAGAGATCGTACGCGACCAGGTCCTCGGTCCCGGATCGCGCGGCCCCACCCTGCGGTCCCGTCCCCTTCGCGCTGGTCGTGGGTGAGAGCGTCATGCGCAGCGCGCCGACGATGCTGCTCGCGATGTCGTCCTGCACCGCGAACACGTCCTTCATCTCACGCTCGTAGCTGTCGCTCCAGAGCGCGAGTCCGTCCGACGCATTCGTCAGCTGTGCCGTGACGCGCAGTCGCTCGCCCGAGCGCCGAATCGTGCCCTCGAGAATGCTCGAGACCTTGAGCGTCCGTGCGATCTCCTGTGCGTCCATGCCTTTGCCGCGGAGCGCGAACACCGACGTGCGTGACGCCACCCGCAGCCCGGGGACCTTGCCGAGTGCGCTCGTGAGCTCGTCGGTCATCCCCTCGCTGAAGTAGCGGTCGCTGTCGCCGCCGCCGCTGTTTTCCAGCGGGAGGACCGCGATCGACCGGGGTGTAGCGGCTGCTGCGGTGCCGTCGCCGCGAGACAACAGCAACGCCGCCGTCGTCCCGACAGCGAAAACCGTGGCGATCGACACGGCGACTACGACAGGGCGCTTGCGCCGTGCGCCGACCCCGGGGGATTCGCCGCCTAACGCGGTACTCCCGCTCGATACGAGTGCCTGGTCCAGCGCCCGGATGATGTCCGATGCATTCTGGGGCCGCTTCGCTGGGTCCTTGTCGAGGCATTGGCGAATCAGCTCGACAAGCGGAACCGGCGCGTCGGGACGAGCGACCGAGAGCAGCGGCGGCGTCTCGGTCATCTGCGCGGCGAGCAGTGCCGCTGGTGCGCGACCAGCAAACGGCGGCTTCCCTGCGAAGAGCTCGTACGCCATCGTGCCGAACGAGTAGATGTCGGCGCGATGGTCGGTGCTGGGGTCGGCTGCTGCCTGTTCCGGCGCCATGTAGAGTGGTGTGCCGAGCGAGAAGCCTATCTGCGTGAGCGACCCTCCTGGCGCAGTGGTGCCTTGCCTCGCCGTTGAAATGGCCTTCGCGACGCCGAAGTCGGTGACCACCGCGGCGCCACCCGAGAGCAGCACGTTATCGGGCTTGATGTCGCGATGCACGATCCCGCGCTCGTGGGCGTAGCCGAGTGCGGTCGCGACGTCGCGGAGGATGTTCACGCCATCGGAAATGCTTACCGGGGTGCCGGACGAAAGCAGCTCGCGCAGCGACCGCCCCTCCACGAAGGGCATCGTGAAGAACGGGATCCCGTCAGCCTCGCCCGCCGAGATCACGGGGACGATGTGCGGATTCTGGAGTTTGGCGACGAGCTGGATCTCGCGGTGGAATCGCTCGAGGCTCACCCCACCGGCGAGGTCCGGCGGGAGGAGCTTGATGACGACCTGCCGATCGAGTCGCCGTTCGGTGGCCAGGAACACATGACTCATTCCCCCGCCGCCGAGCTCGCGCTCGATCGCGTAGGTGTCGCCGAGGGCGTTCTGGAGCTGGGTCAGCAGTTCGGACACAGTCTGAGAACGATAGACGGCGGTCAGAGGTCAGGCTAGCACGGATCGGAACAGGGAAGCGGAACGGGGAGGTGGGCGAAAAGCGAAAGGCGGAGGGCGAAAGGCGGAGCGCGGAGTCGCGGGCCGGTCGGAAACGGGATGACGCGGACGGGGCGGGAACGGCCGGATGACTTGTCGGAAAATGGGGTAGGTCGCTGGGGGCGTTGGCGTCCCGGGCGCCTGTTCCCCTCGATCCCGGCTCGTTGCGCGCTGCGGCGTCCGCGCGGGGCCGTCATCCGGCCGTTTCAGCCCTTTCCGCGTCATCGTCGTTCCGACCGGCCCGCCGCGCCTGGCCATACGCGTCGAGCTGGTCTCAGCTGCTAGCTGCTAGCTGCCTGCGAGCTGACTGTCGCCAAAGCGCTGGGATGCCGGCCGGCGCGAGCTGCATTAATAACGTCGAGACGGCGTTTGTATCAAAACCGCTGCTACAGTCCACGAGCGTCCAAGTGTCGACTCCCGAGACGGCAGGCGGGACCTGATCAGCCTAACGCGGCAACAAATGCAGGGTCTCGTTCGATCGACTCCGGCGCGTCCCGCGACCCGTAGCGGGTGAGCACCGCACCATCTCGGCCCACGAGGAATTTCGTGAAGTTCCACTTGATGGCCGAGGTGCCGAGGATGCCTCGTGCGTGCGACTTGAGGTGCGCGTAGAGTGGATGCTCGTTCGGACCGTTGACATCGACCTTCGCGAACATCGGGAAGGTGACGTCGTACGTCAGCGAACAGAACTGCTGGATCTCCTCGTTGGTGCCGGGCTCCTGGTTTCCGAACTGGTCGCTCGGAAAGCCGAGGACGGCGAAACCACGGTCCTGGTAGCGGCGGTAAAGGGTCTCGAGTCCCGCGTACTGGGGCGTGAAGCCGCACTGACTGGCGACGTTCACGACGAGGAGCACGCTCCCACGATACCGATCGAGGGTCTCGTCGCGCCCGTCGATGGTGACGACCGGGATCGAGTAGAGATCGTCGCGGCTGGTACCACGCCGAGGGTCGACGCTGCGGCCGGTGGGTTCTGAATTCGGTTCCATCCACTCGAATGTAAGGGCGGGGCTAACGAACCCGGACAATACGCACGATCGGTACCGGTGGCGTGAGCCGTTGGGCATCTGCCGGCGAGCGCTGAATCGCACGAACGACGTCCATCCCGCTCGTAACGCGACCGAACGCCGCGAACCCTTGCCCGTCCGGGTTTCGGCGGCCGCCGAAGTCGAGCGAGGGCTGATCGCCGATGCAGATGAAGAAGCTCGACGTGGCGGTGTCGGGGGCGCCACGCGCCATCGACAGCGTGCCGTCGAGGTGCCGAAGGCCCGTGACCGATGTTCGCTCGAGCGCGATTGGTGCGCGGTCGCGCCCGCGCGAGGTATCGACGCTCGCCTGAATCACGGCGATGCGCACGCTGTCGTTCGGCTGGTTGGCCTCATGCACCGTCCTATGAAATCGAGCGTTGTCGTACGCGCCGGCGTCGATGTAGGCTAGAAAGTTGGCCGCGGTGCGCGGGGCACGAGCGCTATCGATCTCCGCCTCGATGTTGCCAAGGGGCGTCTCGATCCGCACGCGGACCGGTGACGCAGTCGCGGTCGCTGCGACTTGAAGCGCAGCCGCGAGCCCGATGAGCAGATGCATACGCCGTCAGCGCTTCTGGTCGGGGTGACACGCCATGTCGATGACGACCGCGCTCGCGAGTACGAGCACGTCATCCTCGCCGTGGGCGACATCGATCCCGTACGTGTCGGTCCAGCTGAACCACCGTTTCGAGACCGCCGCGACCGTGCGATCCCCGCGGCTGAACTCGTACTCGTGATCGAGAAAGTCGCCGTGCGCCTCCAGGTCGTCGGGGCCGGGGACGTCGACGGTGAAGCGGCACTTGAAGAAGGTGAACAACTCCTTCTTCACTACCGCGGCGAGCTGACCGTCACGATGGATCTCGTAGGTTGGGCCCCAGGCGAGCAGCTTCTGCTTGATGTAGGCGAGCTCGGCGCCCCGCATGTCCTGAAATGACAGCTGATCGCCAAGACTGAACGCCTTTCCGTCGACGAAGAACGCATCTCGGCCATTCTCGTCCTGGATCGTAAAATCGTCGCCGAAGGCGAAGAGCTTCTCTTTCATGACGTATCGCATGCCGTTATGCCGTTAGGGGTCAGAGTCCTAACCAATCATTCGAACGCGGGGTTGGCAGGATTGTACGCCGGGGGCGACCTCTCCGGCGAGGCCAGTCTGGGTGCAGGGATGCGGATCGCACGAATGGCGCGGACCCAAGCGGGTCGCCTCCGTGGCCGCTCGCGCAAGCGGCCCCAGGAAAGAGGCGGAACGGTCGCCCGGGGATGCCACCCATCCGTCGAAGCCGTTCCCCCAAGACGGTAGTCCTTCACCGGTCCGTGGGGTGACTGTGGGGCCAGCCCGAGTCTGATAGCTGATAGCTGA
>DAINRQ010000162.1:0-12667 GCA_036741775.1 Gemmatimonadaceae bacterium
CACCGACCTCCTGATTAACAGTCAGGCGCTCTGCCAGCTAAGCTACACCCCATCACCCGACGAAGCGGGACACGCAATCTGACGAGGTTGTAGGCTCCGCGCAACGCCTGGAGCGCCTTCAACCGGCGAGCGTCCGCAAGCAGCGGGCTCGGCCCCCGTTCACCGCTCCCTTTACCGGGACGGCCGCGATTCCTCGACTACGCGGCCTCCGGCCGCGCCGCTCGGAATGACAGCTGGCTTCGCCGCGACGCGCTACGGTCGACGCCCCGTATCCGGGCGCGGCGCGCCCGTCGTCCCCGCTGGGCGGCCACGTGTACTCAATGTGTCCCCCGCGCTCCCCGGCCGCCCCGTCCGCTGCGCGCCGCCCGACGTGCTGTCCGGCATGTGCCGGCTCGCCGACGTGTCCAGACGCATCGCCGGCGCCACCGCGCCCGAATCCGGCGAGTCGGAGTAGACCTCTCGCCCGCCCTCGGCATTACACGCGCCGAGCACGGTCACCGCCGCCCCCGCAATAGCCATCCGCACAACCTTATTGATCATCGACATGAGACTCCTCGGTCCGTGACTGCTCGTTGATGCCCTTCCCCGCCCTCGCTCCCTCCTTCGCACCTCTCGCGCCGCGCGAGGGACGGAGCGCCTCCGCCAGGACCGACAGCTCACAGCGAGCGAGCAGATCGGCGGGATCGTCGTAGATCTCCACCGCCCCGCGTAGCGACTCGTCGTCCCAACCACCACAGCGGACGCCGATGATCCGCACGCCCGCCCGCGTCGCCGCCTCCACGTCGTACGGCGTGTCCCCGATCATCACGCAGCTCCCCGGGCCCACGCCCGTCTTGTCCACCGCCACCCTCACGATGTCCGGATCGGGCTTCGACCGCTCCGCATCGCTCGAGTTCGTCGCGTCCTCCAGCAGCCACTCCGTGCCTAACACGCGCATGAGCCCCCGCAGCTCGTCGTCGTTCGCCGACGTCGCCACCACCACCTCGAGCCCCGACGCGCGCAGTCGCTCCACGAGCTCGCGTGCTCCGCCGAACGGCTGGATCGCCGGGAGATACTCCTTCGTGAAGATCTCCATGCGCCGCGCGATCAGCTGCTTTCCCTCCTCGCTCTCGGCGTCGATCCCCGTGAGCCTGGGGAGCAACTTGTCGCTGCCCATGCCCACGAGTGGACGCACGGTCTCCGGGCCGATCCCCCGGCCCGTTTCGCGGAGGGCGTCCGCCCACGCCTGTGCGTGCGCCCCGTTGCTGTCCACGAGCGTGCCGTCAACGTCGAGCAGCACCGCCTCGACCTCTGCGGGCTGCGTGTTGCCTAACGGCGTGTCCCTCGGCGGGCTCAATGGTCTCTCCGCTTGGCGCGACGCTCGAGCACGACCTCGCCGGCGACGATCATGTAGCGGATGATCCGCTCCCGCACGTCGGGGAAGTGCGCGATCCGATCCTTGAACCGGTCGTTCGACAGTACCGACGCGTCGAGCTCACGCGCGAACGTAAGAATGAAATAGTCCGCGTCGGTCCCGGCCGGCGCTTGCTGGATCTCGCCGGCCTTGACGAGCGCCTCGTACCCCTCGGCGTCGTCGATCTGGTGACGCAGCGCCGCGTCCGCCACCAGGATAGGCGTCATCCCTCCCTCCGTCAGGTGGTCGCGGATGAGCTTCACGTTCGCGAGGCGCACCACGTTCTCGGTCGCGTGCGCGACGTTCGACGCGTCCACGATCACCCGCTCCGACTCGGGGCGCGGCGGCGGCGCCGGAGGCGGATCGCCGCCCGCGTTAGGTACGTCCTTCCGCCGTCCGCGCCGCGGACCGCTCGTCGGACGCCGCGCCTCCTCCCGCCCCTTCGCTTCCCGTTCCGGTCCAACTACCGCCGATCTTCCCGACCTGTACGACTGCCGAGGATCTCTCCGCCGCACGATGGACGCCCCACTGTGAACGTGACTCGTGATCCGTGACCCGGTGGGACCGACGCAGTCCTGCCCCGATCCCACCGGGCCACAATTCACGGTCCGTGCCGCGATCCTCGTGCTCCGACGTCCTCAGCCGCGGGTGCCAGTATCCGACTTCGCTTTGGAAGCGGTATCGCCAGGCGTCGTCCCGGTGCCGGTACCACCCTGCATGACGGCCTGCTGCACCTGACGCGCACGATCGAGATGCTCCTGGACGCTCTCCGTGGCCGCCGTCAGATGGCGCTGCACGGTGGAATCCTGCGTCTGTCCCTGCGACCGCTGCAACACATCGAGCACCTGCTGGTGCGCCGTCACCTGCGCGTTCATGAACGCCGAGTCGAAGTCGGCGCCCTGCAGGCCGCGAAGCCGCTCCATCGACTGCTGATGCATCATCGCGAGCTGGCCGGACACACCGCTCGTCGAGCTCGGCGTCGCCGTCGGTGTCGTGGCGGACGCGGTCGCACCCGTCCCCGTCGTGCCCGCGGCCGTGCTGGCCATCATCGACGTGTCGATCGTGATGTTCGCGTTTCGAGCGATCTGCCGAGCCTGACGCATCGACTGCTGATGCTCGTTCACGAGCGTCCGCGCGAACGACTTGACCTGCGCATTCTGCGCCTGCTGCTGCGCGAGGCGCGCCGCCTGGATCTCGCCAAGGTCGACCGTAGCGAGGAACTGCATGACCTCGGGGTCGCCACCCGTGATCGACATCGCGCTCAGGCTGCCGGTGGTGCTGGTGGGCGTCATCCCCGTGCCCGGCGCCGTTGCCGCTGCCGCCGTGTCGCCCGCGACCGTGCCGCCTGCAACGTTCGTCGTGTCGCCCACGCCATCACCACCGCCGCATGCGGCGAGCGCGACCATCGCCGAGCAACTCGCGACGGACGCGACCCTCTTCCATACGTTTCCGACCATAAATCCCTCCCCCTCACTGACACACTGGCTTCGCTCGACACCTGCGCGCGCGAAGCGAGAGGGGGCCGCGCAAGTAGCATGCTGCGACCGGGGGAATAAATCGATGGGCCGGTCCCGAAGGACCGGCCCTAACGATTACGTGCGATTGGAATGAATCAGCGGTGCGCGAAGCTCGGTCAGTCGATGCGATCCTTGAGCGACTTCGCCTGATCCAGGTGCGCCTGCACCTTCGGCTTCGCCTCGGCGATCGCGGCCTTGAGCTCCGCGTTCGTCGTGCGGTTGTCGAGGTCGTTCAGGAGGTCGAGCGTCTCCTGGTGAATGTCGACCTGCTCTTCCATGAACTCGACGTCGAAGTCCTTACCGACGGCCTTCGCGTTCAGGTCGTTGATGTCCTTCTGGTTCTCTTCCCTGAGATCATTCGCCTTGTCGTGCGACGCGGCCGTTACGCCGAGTCGGCTGGCGAGACTCTTGACGTTCTCGAGCATCGTGCCGTGGTCCTTCACCATCAACTGGGCGAACTCCTTCACGCCCGGGTCCGTCGCCTTCTCGGCCGCGATCTGGCTGTAATCGATCTCGCCCTGGTTGGCGATCGTGAGAACGTCCACGACGTTCGCGTCGGTCCACGCGGCGTCAACCGTCGGGGTCGTCGCCGTTGCCGGCGTCGTGGCAAGCGTGTCTACGGTGTCGTCTGCTGCGGGTGTGCACGCGACGAGAACACCGAAGGTGCCGATGGCAAGCACGCTGGTGAGTCGCGTTGTATTGAGCTTCTGCATGTAGAGCCTCCGTCCCAAATGTTGGCCAACGAACCTCAATCGTAGGGCAAGACTCGTGCACCAGCGGCTCAGCCGTAGCTTCGATTCCACATATATCTCGTGTAGGAGTATATCTCGTGTAGGAGGCGAGCTCTGCTTCAAGTTCGGGTTTGGAAAGACAATGAACCGCAGAGGGCGCCGAGTGCGCGGAGGAGTGCCGGCACTCCTCCGCGCACTCGGCGCCCTCTGCGGTTCATCCTTTCTCACCTTTCGGTGCGACCGCACTCACCCCGATTCGCCGTATTTCCTCCGCAGGTGGTCCCGGACTCCCCGCGTTAGGCTCCGAACCCGCGCCCGCGCCGCCGAGGCCGCCCGCTCGTCCTGCTTGAGCGCCATGTACGCGAGCTCGCGCTCGAGCTTCCGCCAGTGCTCGAATCGATCCGCCGCGAGCTCGCCCCGGTGCACCGCCTCGGCCACCGCACACCCCGGCTCGCCGTTGTGCCCGCAATTCCGGAACCGGCAGCGGCTCGCCAGCTCGTCGATGTCGGCGAACGTCGTGTCGAGCCCGGTGTCGGCATTCCAGAGCTGCAGCTCGCGCATCCCCGGCGTGTCGATCAACAGCGCCCCGTTCGCGAGCGTCACGAGCTCGCGGTGGGTCGTCGTGTGACGGCCGCGCCCGTCGTCACGTACGTCTGCCGTGCGCAGATGCGTCTGGCCAAGCAGCCGGTTCACGAGCGTGGATTTTCCGACACCCGACGAGCCGAGCAGCACGGCTGTTCGGCCGCGAACGAGATGCTCGGTAAGGCGGTCGATTCCCTCCCCCGTTTCCGCCGAGACGGCAAGCACGTCCGGCACCGATGCCGATGTGCGCACTCGGGCAATGGCGGCCGGAAGGTCGTCACAAAGGTCGGCCTTCGTGAGCACGACCACGGGCGTCGCACCGCTCTCCCAGCCGAGCGTGAGGTAGCGGTCGAGTCGGTGGAGGTTGAGGTCGTCGGGAAGCGCGGTCGCGATGAGCGCAACATCGACGTTCGCCGCGACGACCTGCCCTTCGACCGTATACACCGCGCGCCGGACGAACGCGCTCCGCCTCGGCATGACGACGCGAATTGTCGTCGTGCCATCAGCGTCTGCCGCCGCGATGCCCACCCAGTCTCCAACGGCGGGCAGGTCTTCTCGTGAGGCAGCGGCGTGACGCAGCCGCCCGGCGAGCACGGCCGAACGTTCACCGTGCTCGTCGGCCACGATGTACCGGCCGCGATGTTCGGCCACGACACGCGCCGGCGACCAGGTCGATGCTGAAGTTGAACCGGAGGCCCGTATGGCGGCCGCGAACGCGTCTGCCCAACGTGCGTCCCAGCCTAACGAGGCGAGACGCGATGGATCTTCGATTGTCACTGGAGCAGCTCCGTCTGGCCGGCGCGGATGCCACGCGGTCGGCGGCGCCGGCGAAAATGGGCACGAGGCCAGTCGCACGAGGCGACCGGCGTGAACGAACACGCCCTATTCGCGGCTCGGCGCGCCCTGGGAGCGGAAGGAACGACCTGGTGCTGCGGTGGTGCGTACGGCGGAACTACGGGTCGAACGGTCCGTCGTCAGAACGCGAGAGTCGCGGCGAGAGTGACAACGACGGCGGTAACCATCAGGCGCCTCTGGTGGAGTGGGCTTTCACGCGCGGCGGGCGCCGCGCACGTCGAACGAAAATGGGTTCAGACTTGGCGGTCAAGCCTCCGAGCATCATCGCGCCAGTCGGCATCGCGAACGGTCCGGCCGGAGGCCTACAGGGCGCGATGATGCTCGGACAGCGTGCCTCATCCAAGGCAAGTGACATCGCCTAACTGCTCGGAGCTCGGAACGCGCGCACGGCCGTCGCGAGCTCCCAGCCCGACAGAAGCGCCACCGCCGCGAGCGCCACGCGGCTCGCTTCGTTGAAGAAGAGCACCCCGACGAACCCACCTGCCGCCGCCGCCCAGGCGAGCCACGCGAGCCACCGGGGCCGCGTCGGATCCTGCCACTCCGCCCACCCGAGGACAACGGCGCCGAGGGCGACGAGGAAGTTGCCGAACCGCGCGGCCACGAGCCCGATGGGGTGCGTCGCGTCGAACACCGCCGCCAGCTCCGCGCGTCCCGCCGCGAACTGCTCCGCCATCAGCGTCCCCGCGCCGGCCATGTAGCCGATGTTGAGCGCGTTGATCGCGAGACCGAGGGCGATGAGCGCGAGCGCGATGAGGAGCGGCACGTTCAAGGCGCGTGCATCTCCGGGCGCATCGTCTGCCGGACGATCGGTCACGAGCCGCACCCAGATCCCCGCGATGAGAAGCCCCGACCCGGCGAGCATCAGGAGGTGCATCGTGCGCCAGTGCGCGGTCTCCGCGATCATGCGAAGCTGGTCCTCGGCGGGCCCGGCAAGCACCGGGTGCACGAGGGCCCCGTAGCCGAGCAGGATCATGCCGAGCAAGAGGGCGCTCGCGAGCGCGCGGGCGACTGTCGTCACTAAATTCCTCGCGTGAACGGTCCAACCCCTACCACGCCCTCAACGTACACCGGTCCGCCCGCACCGGGGAGCGCCGCAGCCGTCATGGCCGGACGCGTGTGTGTCGTGACCGGAGCGACGCGTGGGATCGGCCGAGCGACTGCTCACGGTCTTGCCGCGCTCGGTGCCGACGTGGTTCTCGTCGGACGCGATCAGCGGCTCCTCGACGACGCAGTCGTGGAGATCGGCCGCGCATCTGGTAGCGAGCGCGTCACGTCGCTGCGAATGGACCTCGCGTCCATGAGATCCATCCGAGAAGGCGCGGCCGAGCTGACGCGGCGTTGGCCGGCGATCCACGTACTCGTGAACAACGCCGGCGTGAACGTGAAACGCCGCAAGGTCACCGCAGATGGCCGAGAGCTGACGCTGGCAGTGAACCACCTCGCGCCATTCCTGCTCACGAGCCTGATCGCTCCCGCCCTCGTGCGGGGCGCGCCGTCACGGGTGGTGAGTGTGACGTCGATATTCGCCCACTTGGGGCGCTTGGACCTGGACGACCTCGAGCTCGCCCGCCGCCGCTACGACCCCACACACGCCTACAACCGGTCCAAGCTCGCCAACGTGATGTTCACGCTCGAGCTCGCGGAGCGCCTCCGCAGCGTGGGCGTCACGGCGAACTGTGTGTCGCCCGGACTCGTGCTCACGGACCTCATGCGCGAGCACTGGTGGATGACGGCGCCAACGCTGCGACGCGTGTGGCAGCGGGTGCTGCTCACACCGGAGAAGGCCGCGCAGCGGGTCCTCTACGTCGCGGCGTCGCCGACTCTCGACGGTGTGACCGGAAAGCTCTTCGCCCGATCCGCTACGCCGGCACGCATTCCGCGCGACGCGCGGGACCCGGACGCCCGAAGACGGCTGTGGGAGCTGAGCGCGCTCCTGACGTCGGCTCCGGGGCTGCCTGCCCGGAGCGCTTCGCGTTAGGCATGGCGACTCCAGCCGACGCCGATCGCTCCACGTCGTTGGCGGAGCTTGCACGGTTGTTCCTCAAGCTCGGCGTGATCGGCTTCGGGGGGCCCGCGGCCCACGTCGCACTCATGGAAGACGAGGTGGTGCAGCGGCGGCGATGGCTCACGCGTGACGAGTTCCTCGACTACGTCGGGGCTACGAACCTCCTTCCCGGACCGAACTCCACCGAGCTCGCGATCCAGATCGGGCGTGATCGCGCGGGGTGGCCTGGCGTTCTCATCGCTGGCGCGTGCTTCATCCTTCCCGCGGCCGTCATGGTCACACTCCTGGCGTGGGGGTACAGCAGGTTTGGCCAGCTCCCCAACGTCGCTGCCACGCTCGCGGGCGTGAAGGCGGTCGTGATCGCGATCGTCGTGCAGGCGCTGTGGCGGCTCGGGCGAACGGCGATCAAGTCCACGTGGCTGGTGCTTCTTGCCTTCGCGAGCGTCGTCGCCGCTGTCGCTGGCGTCCACGAGCTCGTGGTGCTGCTGGGGGCCGCAGTGGTGGCGACTGCGGCCGCAGCCGGTCGTGGCGGGGCGACGACTCCCGCGGTCGCTTTCGTTCCTGTCGGCGCGGTACCTGGGATCGCCACGGCAGCCGCGTCAGGCGCAGCCAGTGCTCAGGCGGCGGCCTCGCTTCTTCCGCTGTTCGGCATCTTCCTCAAGATCGGGTCGCTCGTCTTCGGAAGTGGCTACGTGCTTCTCGCCTTCCTACGCGCGGACTTCGTGGAACGTCTGGGTTGGCTCACCGAGCAGCAACTGCTCGATGCCGTTGCCGTCGGCCAAGTCACGCCGGGTCCGGTCTTCACGGCGGCGACGTTCATCGGCTATCTGTTGGCGGGCGTTCCGGGGGCAGCGGTCGCGACGTTAGGCATCTTTCTCCCCGCCTTCATTCTGGTGGCCGTGAGCGGGCCCCTCGTACGGCGAATCCGGCAGTCCCGCATTGCCGGCGCGGCGCTCGACGGCGTGGTCGTGGCATCGCTCGCGCTCATGGCCGTCGTGACGTGGCAGCTCGGCCGCGCGGCGATCGTCGATGTCTTCACCGCGGCCGCCGCGATCGTCGCCGGCGGCTTGCTGTTCACGGGGCGCGCAACGCCGGCCTGGCTCGTCGCGGGCGGGGCGCTCGCGGGCTACCTATCCGGCGTGGTGACGCGTTAGCCACGTAGCGCGAGCGGCCTTTCCGATTGCGCCTGTCATTCCGGGCCGGGTGCCCGCGAAGCGGGCGATGAGGAATCGCCGTCGTTCTGGTAGAGGGGCTGGTCCCTCTACCGGCATGCCGAAGAAGACCTGACGCAGATGGGCGCAGATTCCGCGGATTCCGCAGAAGCCCTCTATCGGGAAGCTCACGAGGACGACGACGGCGATTCCGCTCGGCATGACAGCACCGCACAGACCCGCGTTAGGCGTCACCACGCGCGAACGAGTCGACGAGCGTACGGAGCTGACGAGCTGAGCCCTCGATCTCGAGCCCGGCTGGTTCCGCTCCCGTCGGTAGCCCCTCCAGGAACAGCCGTGCTATATCCGTCGCGGCACCACGAATTCGAATGTCCGCCGCCGGCACGCCGCCGCGGCCGATCTCGGCCCGCTCACCGCGCAAGACTATATGGTAGGGCGCCCCGTCAGCATCGACCTGGGCCGCGAATGTCTCGCCACCTCGATAGCGGCGGCGAAGCGCAACCAACAGCCAATCGATGCTGCGCCGGTCGCGCGATGAGGGCTTCCCCATGCGGCGCCAGCCCCAACGACCGAGAGCATGGATGGCAGGCTCGAGAGACCGCCCCTCATCCGTGAGCCGATACGCGGTCACGCCGTCCCCTCCCGAGACCTGCTCGATCAGGCCGAGCGCCTCCAGCTCTTTCAGCCGCTTCGCGAGGAGATTGGTCGTGATGCCCGGCAGACCGCGCAGCAGGTCGGTGTAGCGCTGCGGGCCGAGCAGGAGGTTGCGGACGATGAGCAACGTCCACCGCTCGCCCACGAGATCGAGCGCTCGCGCCAGCCCGCAGTACTGGTTGTAGGAGCGTTTCGCCATCAACTATTGATTTTTAAAGCTGAAACTTTACTTTCGCATAGTACTCGCTCAACCTACCTCGGAACGTCTCTATGGTCAACGCCTCGCCAGTGCTCGTTTGGTCGTTCGTCGGTCTCGCGCTTCTCGTTGCCGCCGGGTTCGTCGTCGCCGTCCACCGCGCCGCCGTCGCCACCGCCCACCCCGATCCTCGTCGCCTTACGATTACCGCCGGCGTCGCCACGGCCGCATGGCTCGCACTCACCGCCGGGCTCGCAGCCAGCGGAGTCATGAGCTTCACCTCGCGCCCGCCGACCATGCTCGTCCTCGTCCCGGTCATCTTCGCGTTAGGGATCGGACTCGCGGCGTCGAGCCTCGGGCGGCGTCTGGCGACCGGGCTCCCCCTCGCAGTGCTCGTCGGCTCACAGGCCTTTCGCCTGCCCCTCGAGCTCACGATGCATCGCGCCTACACCGAAGGGCTGATGCCGGTACAGATGAGTTACTCCGGCCGCAACTTCGACATCCTGACCGGCATCTCGGCCATCGTCGTTGCGGCGATTCTCGTACGGCGACCGACGACGCTCTGGCTCGTGCGCCTTTGGAACATCGCTGGCCTGGTTCTGCTCGCGAACATCCTGACGGTCGCCCTGCTCTCGGCGCCCACGCCGTTCCGCGTGTTCCACAACGAACCCGCGAACGTGTGGATCACCCGCGCCCCGTGGGTTTGGCTGCCCGCCGTGTTCGTGCTCGCGGCGATCGCGGGGCACATCGTCGTGTTCCGTCGCCTTCGGCACGAAGCAAGGGCTCGGGCAACGACGACGTCGTCCGGCGAACGTTCAGCTTCATTAGCGGCTCCAGGTCTTTAGCAACGGGCCAGGGCTGACCGTAACGGCGGGCTACCGACGAGCCCGCCGACTCGCTCATCCAGTGCCGCGATCGGTGTGCGTCGGCCAGGTCTGGCCGCGCTCCCCGAATCAGGTCTCACGTCTCGACGTGATTTCATCGACGCCGCGCGGACGGCGACGCCTAGCGCATTCGGCCCGCCGTGCGTAACTCGAAGGAATCCGGTCGCACCGCCGAGTGACGGCTGGACACCGACTTCTCCTCTCGAACCTGTTGTTGAACCGGGAGCTGCAGCCATGCACACCGTCCGTTCCGCGTACGGCCGTACGTTCCGCCTCTGCTTCGCTACCCTTGTTGTCGGCGCAACCAGCGTCGCTGGCGCGCAGCCGGTCGCCGGCAAGCGCCCCATGACCTTCCTGGACATGCAGCATCTGCGTCAGGTCGGTTCACCAGCGCCGAGCCCCGACAAGAAGTGGCTGCTCTACACGCTCTCGACACCCGACTGGAAAGAGGCGCGTCGCCAGACCGACATCTACCTCGTGTCGATGGACCAGGGCGCCCGGTCCACTCGGCAGCTCACCTTCACGAGGGACAAGAGCGAGAACCAACCAAGGTGGGCACCCGACGGTTCGTTCTTCGTCTTCTCGTCCAACCGTGACGCGCCGCAGGGCGACCGAGGTGCAGGCGGCGGCCAGCAGGGTGGCGGCGGCGGTCAGTTCGGCGGCGGAGGTGGTGGTGCCGGATTCCAGCTCTACGCCATGCGCCCCGACGGCGGCGAAGCCCGCAAGATCACCGATGCAAAGGAAGGCGTCTCGACCTTCGCGTTCACGAAGGACGGCAAGTGGCTCGTCTACCGCAGCGGGAAGGCGGGTGAGGAGCAGCTCTATCGGTTGCCCGTCGCCGGAATCGACTCGGCGACCTCCGAACAGATCACCCGCCACCCCACGGGCGTCGGCGTCTGGCGGTTTGCGCCTGGCAACCAGCGCATCTACTTCATCACCGCCGACACGATCGATCTCGACGAGAAGCTGCGCCGCGAGAAGCGATTCACGGTGGACATTCGCAACGCGGAGACTCCGGTCTCGAGCCTGTGGGCGCTCGACATCGACGGGCGCAAGACCACGCGCCTGACGCGTGACACGTCCATCACCGTGGGCAGCTTCGAGATCTCGGACGACGGGAAATACATCGCGTTCCGTGGCATCGCGTCCGACCGCTACAAGCGGAACATCACCGAGCAGAACATCAACGGCGACAACTTCCTGCTCGAGGTGGCGACCGGCTCGATCGAGCGGCTGACGAGCAACGCCGAAGTGGGCGAGAGCACACCGAGCTTCTCGCCGGACTCGAAGTGGATGGCGTTCTCGGCGCCGGATGATCTGACCGCCTACTCCATGAAGAACCAACGCGTGTACGTGCGCGCGGTGGCCGACAAGGGCGGACAGTGGCGCAAGCTGGGCACCGAGTTCGACGGCGACGTCACCGTTGGGTTCTGGTCCCCGGACTCGAAGACGATCTACTTCAACGAGGGAGTCCGGGCGACGAACCAGGTGCTGGCAGTGGACGTCGCGACCGGCAAGGTGCGGCAGCTGACGAACGAGAAGGCATCGATTCTCGCCAACGTGGACGACGACACGCGGACGGTGCTCATCAACTACGCCGACCCCGCGACGCCTCCGACAGTGTTCAGCGTCGCGTCGATCGACCAGATCGGCAACCGCTCGGCGTGGAAGCAGCTCACCGACGCGAACCCGCAGGTGCGCAACTTCGCGTTAGGCCAGGAGGAGGAGATTACGTGGAAGTCGACCGACGGCAAGACCGTCGGTGGCGTCCTGATCAAGCCCGCGAACTACCAGCCGGGCCAGCGCTACCCGCTCATCGTCGCCATTCACGGCGGCCCCGCGTCGGCCGACGTCCTCGGCTTCAACGGCGGCTACGGCTCGCAGGTCTACGCGGGCGCGGGCTACGTGGTGCTCCGGCCGAACTACCGCGGCTCCACGAACTACGGCGAGAAGCACAAGACGGACATCGTCGGCAACTACTTCAAGCCCGGCTACGACGACATCATGACCGGCGTCGATCACCTGATCGCGCAGGGGCTGGTGGACAGCACGAAGATGGGCGTGCTGGGATGGAGCGCCGGTGGACACTGGTCGAACTGGATCCTGGTGAACACAGACCGCTTCAAGGCGATCTCGAGCGGGGCTGGCACGTCGAACTGGATCTCCATGTACGCCCAGAGCGACGTGCAGCGGAACCGCCAGTTCTACCTGGGCAACAAGCTCCCGTACGAGGACTTCGACGCGTACTGGAACCAGTCGCCCATCAAGTACATCAAGAACGCGAAGACGCCGACGATGATCCACGTAGTCGAAGGCGACCCGCGCGTGCCGAGCCCGCAGTCGGTGGAGCTGCACATGGCGCTCAAGAAGCTCGGCGTGCCGACGGAGCTCTACATGTACCCGGGCCAGAGCCACGGCATCCCCGACCCGCGCAATCAGCTCGTGAAGTCCACGAGCGAGATGGCGTGGATGGATTATTACGTGCGCGGCAGCGGGAAGAAGTTCTCGTGGCGCGACGTGCTCAAGACACTCGAGGACTCCACGCGCGGCGCGCCCGAGACGCGCGTTCTCCAGGAAGACCGGTAATCGGGGTCAGGTTCAGATAACATCGTTTCCACGCCCGGGGCGTGGAAACGATGTTATCTGAACCTGACCCCGATTAGGGCGTCGCGGATCGC
>DAINRQ010000163.1:0-12656 GCA_036741775.1 Gemmatimonadaceae bacterium
TCTGGGCGCACTGAGAACATTGACGGGGAGGCCAAACGGCCTCCCCGTTCGTCATCTGAGGGTACGTGCGCCGGTCAAGGGCGCGCGGTAAGATATGTGACTCGCGACCCCAACCGTCAGCGCGCATGCTGATGGCTGATGGCTGATGGCTGATGGCTGCAACGCAATGATCCAACTGATCGACGTACACAAATCATTCGGCCCCAAGCACGTCCTCTCCGGCTTCACCCTCGAGGTCCACGAGGGTGAGGCCATGGTCATCATCGGCTACTCCGGCACCGGAAAGTCGGTGGCGATCAAGCACATCGTCGGCCTGCTCGAGCCCGACCGCGGGACCGTCATCGTCGATGGGATGGAAGTGCCCAAGCTGTCGCGCCGCGAGCTCTATGCGCTCCGCGCGCGCATCGGATACGTCTTCCAGTTCGCCGCGCTGTTCGACTCGATGACCATCGGCGACAACGTCGCCATGGGATTGCGCAAGCAGGCGACGCTCGACGAGCGCGGGATCGAGGAGCGCGTCAACGAGGCGCTCGACCTCGTCGACCTGCCTAACGTATCCGCGCGATTTCCCGCCGAGCTGTCGGGCGGCATGCGGAAACGCGTCGGCATCGCGCGCGCAATCGCCCTCCGGCCGAAATACCTGTTGTACGATGAACCCACGACCGGCCTCGACCCGGTCACGAGCGCCGTCATCGACGAGCTCATGATCCGCATGCGCGAGAAGCTCGGCGTGACGAGCATTGTCATTACGCACGACATGCGAAGCGCATATCGCGTCGGCACCCGGATCGCCATGCTGTACGACGGCGGCATCAGGCAGGTTGGTACCGTGGAGGAGATCCAGCAGACGACGGACCCCGTGGTCCGCCAGTTCATCGAGGGCCGCGCAGACCTCGATGACCCTCAGGCAGCCTGACATGGCGCGGCGTCGGGCTCGCACCGAGACATCGGCGGGCGGCGTCGTCGTGCGCATGGCCACGGACACGGGCGGTATTCCACGCCCGCTTTTTCTGATCATTCGCGACAGCTACGACAACTGGGGATTCCCCAAGGGACACGTCGAGGAAGGGGAGCGCCCCGAAGCCGCCGCGCTGCGCGAGGTCATCGAGGAGACGGGGCTCGCCAGCCTGACCATCCGCGGCACGATCGACACCATTGACTGGTACTTCCGCTTTCGTGGCCGGCTCGTTCACAAGATCTGCCACTTCTTCCTGATGGAGACCGATCGCGCCGACACCTCCCCGCAACGCGCCGAGGGGATCACGGCGTGCCGCTGGGAAGCGTACGAAGTTGCCGCGCAGCTCGTGTCGTACGCGAACGCGCGCGACGTGCTGCGGCGCGCGCACGAGCTGGTGACTGGTCCGACTCACGCCGCTTGACCGTTCATGCCCGTCCGCGCTCCCGTGGCCGCCGCGCCGCCGTGCATCGTCGTCTTCGCGACCCGCGAGCGTGTGCGAACGGCGGCGCGGGTGGCGTTTCCACGCCGGCGCGCGCGCCTCATCATCGCTCGAACCGCGAGCGAATTCGGCGCGGCATTTCACTCGTCGCTCATCGATGCGGCGCTCGTCGACGTCGGCACGGCGGCCGATGACGCATGGCGCGCGGCCGAGCTCGCGCGTGAATTCCCGAGCGTCCCGTTCTTCGCCGTCACGCCCATGCGAGGCACCGATGGGCCGGCCGTCGCACGCTGCGCTGCGCTCGAGTTCACCGACATCGTAGTCGATAGCGTCGATGACGACGCGCTGCGTGACCTGGTACTGCCGGCCACGTTCTCCACGCGCTTCTTCGACGCTCTGCAGGACCCACCGCCATCCCTCGGCATCACGCAGCCCATGCAACACGCGGCGTGGCGCTGCGTCGTCGCGCACGCGGGCCGCACACTTCGGACGGACGCGCTCGCCGAAGCGGTCGGGGTGACGCGCGAGCATCTGAGCCGCACGTTCTCCGCCGCTGGCGCGCCGAACCTCAAGCGCGTCATCGATCTCGTGCGCCTGATTGCTGCCGCGGAGCTTGCGAAAAATCCTGGCTACGATATTGGCGACGTCGCACGCATCCTTGGATTTGCGTCATCGTCGCACCTGTCGAGTACCGCCCAGCGCGTCGTGGGGACACGCCCCGCGTCCCTCTCGCGATTGCGTGCGGTCGATCTCATCGAGCGATTCGTGCAGGGCCGGTATCGCAGTCGCAGCTGAGCGCCGAGCCTCATCGCGCCTCGTTCGCATCGCGGCCGGTCCAGGTGGGAAACAGGCAGGAGGGGATGGACATCCTGTTCATCCTGTCCATCCCCCTCCTGCCGTTCCCGGACCGATCGCGATGCGGACAGGGTGCGATGATGCTCGGAGCCGATGCGCTTAAGGGGTATCCGCAAGCAGGGGCAGCGTCGCCACTGGGGATCCGTTGTGGGGGTGGCGTTCGAGATGGTTCATCTGATTCGATACCCGTTGCGTGAGCGACGCGACGCGGGCCGCGAGCTGCGCGTGGACCGACGACGGGATGATCCCGCTCACGCGCGCGATCGCGAGCTGGGTTTCTACCGCCACGAGCGACCGCTTGGCGCGGGCGTAGCACTCCCGCTCCTCGCTCGCCGAGGGCCGAGTTGGCGCCTCGGCAATGGCGCTGGCAACCGCCGCCGCCGACAGCATGAGGGCGTCGGTAAACGCCTTGGTTTCGCGCCGAGTGGCGCGGCGGACGACGCGGATGACGTCGCCAGCGAGGCCGATGGCCTCCTGCCAGACCTTGGTTTCGCGTTGGGAGCCAGCCATGGGGCCAAGGTACCGCCCCCGGCGTCCGGGCTCGTCATCTATTGTATGCACGGCGGTGCTCCGTAGCGCGCTTGTTGACCCGGTGCCTGGCTTGTGATAATTTTCACAAGCTTCACAGGTACCCGCCCGCCCCTCCTTTCTCTCCCTCCCATGGCATCAGAAACCACGCTCCGTCCTGGCGAGATCAAGGACATCCTGCTCCGCGAGATCGAGGCAGCCGATCTACACGAGCTCGACGTCGAGGAGGTCGGGACCGTCCTCGAGGTCAAGGACGGAATCGCGCGTATCTATGGGTTGCAGAAGGCGATGTCCGGCGAGATGCTGGAGATCCAGTCGTCCGAGACCGGTAACCGCGTCGTCGCCCTCGCGCTGAACCTCGAGGAAGACAACATCGGCGCGGTCATCCTCGGCGACTATCTGCAGCTGAAGGAAGGCGACCAGGTACGCCGCACGGGCCGAGTGCTCGAGGTGCCGGTCGGTCCGGCCATGGTCGGCCGCGTCGTCGATGCGCTGGGGAACCCAATCGACGGCCTCGGCCCCATCGCGACGACGATGACCAGAAAGGTCGAGTCTGGAGCGCCGGGTATCATCGTGCGCCAGCCGGTGAAGGAGCCGCTGCAGACGGGTATCAAGGCCATCGACTCGATGATCCCGATCGGCCGCGGACAGCGCGAGCTGATCATCGGCGACCGCGGGATCGGCAAGACGGCCGTCGCGATCGACACGATCATCAACCAGAAGGGCCAGGGCGTCATCTGCGTTTACGTCGCGATCGGCCAGAAGGCATCGACGGTCGCTGGCGTCGTGGAGCGGCTCAAGCAGACGGGCGCGATGGACTACTCCATCGTCGTCGTCGCTTCCGCGTCGGACCCGGCGCCCATGCAGTACATCGCGCCGTACTCGGGGTGCGCGATGGCCGAGTACTTCATGTATCACGAGGGCAAGCCGACGCTCTGCGTGTACGACGACCTTTCCAAGCAGGCCGCCGCGTACCGTCAGCTGTCGCTGGTGCTGCGGCGTCCCCCGGGCCGCGAGGCGTATCCCGGTGACGTCTTCTATCTCCACTCCCGCCTGCTCGAGCGCGCCGCGAAGCTGCGCGAGGATGCCGGGATCGTGGACAACACGACGATCTTCAAGCCGGGCGGCTCACTCACGGCGCTCCCGATCATCGAGACGCAGGCAGGTGACGTGTCGGCCTACATCCCGACGAACGTCATTTCGATCACCGACGGCCAGATCTTCCTCGAGTCGGACCTGTTCTTCGCCGGCGTCAGGCCCGCGATCAACGTCGGCATCTCGGTGTCCCGCGTCGGCGGCTCGGCGCAGGTGAAGGCGATGCGATCCGTCGCCGGCCGCCTCCGACTCGACCTCGCGCAGTATCGCGAGCTGGAAGCGTTCGCCGCGTTCGCGTCGGACCTCGACGCGGCGACGAAGCGTCAGCTCGACCGCGGCGCTCGCACGGTCGAGGTGCTGAAGCAGCCGCAGTACTCGCCGATGCCGGTGGAGCAGCAGGTCATGATCATCTACGCGGTGACCAACGGTCACCTCGATGACGTGCCGCTGAACCGCATCCGCGATTGGGAGCGGCAGTTCCACGAGTACGTGGCCGCGCGGTCCCCGAAGATCGGTGAGAAGCTGCGGACGGAGAAGGTCCTGTCGAAGGAGACCGAGGCGGAGCTCAAGAGCGCGATCGCGGCGTTCAAGCAGACGTTCAAGTAACACCTAACGAGTCAGCCTAATGGCCAAAGGCCGCGAACTGAAAGGCCGGATCAAGTCGGTCGAGAACACGCGGAAGATCACGCGCACCATGGAAATGGTCGCGACGTCGAAGATGAAGCGCGCGCAGGAGCGTGTGATGGCGGCGCGTCCGTACGCCACGGTGCTGACCGAGGTGATCTCGAGCCTGTACTCGTCGGAGCTCGCCGAGCGGTTCCCGCTGCTCCGGCAGCCGGCGGCCGTGCGGCGTGCCGCCGTGCTCGTGCTGACGTCGAACCGCGGACTCGCCGGCGCGTTCAACTCCAACATCATCAAGGAGGCGCGCAACCTGATCGCGCGGCTCTCCGCCGAGAACGTCGAGATCGAGTTGCACGTCGTGGGGCGGAAGGGGCTCGGGTATTTCCGCTACGTCGGCCGCGCCGTCGAGACCTCACGCACGGACATCGGCGACCGGCCCACGGTGACGCAGGCGTCCGAGCTCGTCGATGGTCTCATGGAGCGGTTCGCCACCGGCGTGCTCGATGCGGTGTACGTCGTCTCCGCGAAGTTCCGTTCCGCGCTGTCGACGCCACCGCACACGGAGCAGATCCTCCCGGTCACGCCGCCCGAGCGAAAGGGGCCGACGCGCGATTACCTCCTCTTACCATCGGCGGATGCGATCCTCACGGAGCTCCTGCCGTCGTACGTGCGGAACGCGGTGTACCGCGCGCTCGTGGAGAACGAAGCCGGGTTCCAGGGTGCGCAGCGCACGGCGATGAAGAACGCGACCGATAACGCGACCGACATGCTCAACGTGCTCCGCCGCAACTACAACCGGGCGCGCCAGGCGAACATCACGCAGGAAATTTCCGAGATCGTCGGCGGCGCGGCGGCGCTCGAGTAAGTGCCCTCCGGCTCTCGCCGAACGGCTCGTGACGACATGGTCTCTCAATAGAGAACAACGATATGGCTACAGCAGCACCTACCCAGAATATCGGCCGCGTGGTTCAGGTGATTGGCCCCGTACTCGACGTCGAGTTCGACGCCGACAGCCTCCCTGAGCTCTACAACGCGCTCGAGCTGACGGTTCGCGATGACGCCGGCGAGCACAAGGTCGTGGCCGAAGTGCAGCAGCACATCGGGCGCAACCAGGCGCGTGCGGTGGCCATGTCGTCCACCGACTCGGTCACGCGCGGGATGAACGTGATCGACACCGGCGCGCCGATCTCCGTCCCGGTGGGCGCGCCCGCGTTAGGCCGCATCCTCAACGTGCTCGGCGATCCCGTCGATAACGGCGAGCCAATCCCGGCGAACGCCGAGCGCTGGCCGATTCACCGCAAGCGGCCGGATTTCGTGGAGCTCGAGCCGAAGACCGAGATCTTCGAGACGGGCATCAAGGTCATCGACCTGATCGCCCCGTTCGTGAAGGGTGGCAAGATCGGTCTCTTCGGCGGCGCCGGCGTGGGCAAGACCGTCGTCATTCAGGAGCTGATCAATAACGTGGCGAAGGGTCACGGCGGTCGCTCGGTCTTCTGTGGCGTGGGTGAGCGTACCCGCGAAGGCAACGACCTGTATCTCGAGTTCAAGGAAGCGGGGATTCTCGATCAGGTCGCGCTCATCTACGGGCAGATGAACGAGCCGCCGGGCGCGCGCCTTCGCGTGGGCCTCTCCGGCCTAACGATCGCCGAGTACTTCCGTGATCGCGAGAATGCGGACGTGCTCGTGTTCATCGACAACATCTTCCGCTTCACGCAGGCCGGCTCCGAGGTGTCCGCGCTGCTCGGCCGCATGCCGAGCGCCGTGGGGTACCAGCCGACGCTCGCGACGGAGATGGGCGATCTGCAGGAGCGCATCACGTCCACCCGGAACGGCTCGATCACGTCGGTGCAGGCGATCTACGTCCCGGCCGACGACCTGACCGACCCGGCGCCGGCGACGGCGTTCGCGCACCTCGACGCGACGGTCGTGCTCTCGCGCGCGATCACCGAGCTCGGGATCTACCCCGCGGTGGACCCGCTCGCGTCGTCGTCGCGAATTCTCGACGCGCAGTTCATTGGCGACCGGCACTACCGGGTGGCGACCGAGGTCCAGCGGATTCTGCAGCGGTACAAGGAGCTGCAGGACATTATCGCGATTCTCGGCATGGACGAGCTGTCCGAGGACGACAAGCGGGTGGTGGGCCGTGCCCGCCGCATTCAACGCTTTATGTCCCAACCATTTGCCGTGGCCCAGCAGTTCACGGGCATGGAAGGGAAGTACGTG
The DNA here is from genome assembly GCA_036741775.1 of Gemmatimonadaceae bacterium. Classification (GTDB taxonomy): domain Bacteria; phylum Gemmatimonadota; class Gemmatimonadetes; order Gemmatimonadales; family Gemmatimonadaceae; genus JAJKIV01. Next base: position 6,720 of record DAINRQ010000163.1, read on the forward strand.
AAGCTCGAGGAGACGGTCTCGTCGTTCGAGCGGCTGACGCAGGGCGAGTTCGATCAGTATCCCGAGCAGGCGTTCTTCATGTGTGGCGGCGCGGACGACATCGTCAAGAACGCCGAGCGCCTGGCGCAGGGCTGAGGCGGAGCGAGACATGCCACTCAAGGTCTCGGTGATCTCACCGGAGCGGACGCTGTTCGACGGTAGCGTGGATTCGGTCGTGGCCCCGGCGTTCGACGGCGAAGTCGGCATTCTCCCCGGTCACGCGCCAATGATGACGTTGCTCGGAAAGGGCACGCTGCGGCTCGGGGCTGATGGAAGCGCTGGGCGGTTCGCGGTGGAAGGCGGGTTTCTCCAGGTCGTTGATGACGCCGTTCGAGTTGTGACGGAACGCGCGACACAGGGCTGAACCGAACGTTCTGCCGAACTGCGAGGGGCGGCGCCAATGGGCGCCGCCCCTCGTTTTTCGTTGGGTTGATCTAACGGATTCCAACCTTCCTGGGCCGACCGCACGGTCTGTCCCAGGAATCTTCTTTTTTTCCCGACGGGTGCGTGTTTTTTTCCCGACGGGTTCTTGCGCGAACGGTGCACCCCCTTAGAATAGCGCCTGATCACACCGTCGAACGGTCCGACACGTCACACCGTGACGAAGCGTCCGCCGGCGTGACGAGTCCCGGGTCGAGCTGCGACCTCGCGCCGTCCGGGCACTCGAAGAGGAGTGTTGCTGGTCCCAACAACTCGTGGTCTCGGCGCGACGTGGCGCCGTTTGCAGGTCCGCGTACCAGCACTCGTGGTTGGGTGCTGAGCGTGGCTTTTCCGGTCAGCAGGTGGACACTTCTCGCGAGTGAGGGGACCGATGAGACCAGTGCTGCGTCCACGCAGTTCACTCCGACCGTTCGCGATAGCCGCGGCATTCGCGCTATCACCAGGCATTCTGTTCGCACAAGCGAAGATCACGGGGCGCGTCACGTCCGACCAGGGAGTTCCACTCCCCGGGGCGAACGTTCGCATTCAAGCCCTGAACATCTCCGTGGGCACGAACGAGCAGGGCGCCTACACCATTGACATTCCAGCCGCCCGCGCGACCGGGCAAACGGTTCAGATCCAGGCGAGGTCGTTCGGCTTCCTCCCGATTTCCCGGCAGGTCACGCTCGCGTCGGGGGCGAACCTCAGCGAGAACTTCTCGCTCAAGACGGACGTCAACCGACTGTCGGAAGTCGTCGTAACGGGCGTGGTCGGTGAGGCGGTGGAGAGATCGAAGGTGCCGTACGCGGTGAGCCGGCTGGCCCAGGAAGACATTCCGGTGCCGGCGGTCGATCCGATCACCGCGCTCGCCGGGAAGATGCCGGGCGTTCGCATCGCGCAGACGAACGGGCAGCCGGGGTCGAACCCCGAGATCATGATGCGCGGGCCGACGTCGATCAACGCGGCCGGCCGGAGCCAGCAACCGCTCATCATCGTCGACGGTGCCGTGATGAACGTCGGCAGCCTCGATGAGATCGGCGGCCTGGACATCGAGTCGGTGGAGGTCGTGAAGGGCGCCGCTGGTGCGTCGCTCTACGGCAGCTCGGCGGCCAACGGTGTCATCGTCATCAAGACGAAGCGCGGCGGGAACGAGGATGGTGTTCGGTTCAACGTCCGCAGCGAGTACGGGTTTAGCGATCTCAATAGCATCGACTACGGCATGCCGGTCAACCACAACCTGCAGCTCGACGAGACCGGCAAGCGGTTCTGCGTTTCGGGCAGCAGCAACGTGGCGGCCTGCTCGCGCACGGTCGAGTGGATGAAGGAGATCTACCGCATCAACAACGTGGCGGCCGACACGGTTCGTACGCCGCAGGTGCTGCAGTGGAGCTCGCCGTCGATTGGCGACGGCAGCTTGCAGAACGTCATGCAGTCGCAGATCTGGCCCGGGCGGTACTACAACTCGCTGGCGCAGGTTGCCACGAACAACCCGTTTACGCTGAACTCGATCGATGCGACCGGTAAGGTGAACGCTGTCCGGTTCTACGCGAGCGGATCGTACCAGGACAACCAGGGTGCCACGAAGGGGCTCAAGGGTCAGGAGCATCTGCGCGGCCGCGTGAACCTCGACTTCAATCTGCGGGAAGACCTGCAGCTGCAGACGAGCACGATGTACGACCGCGGCACACGAGACATCCGTTCGGGCGGTTCGTCGAACGGTGGCATCTTCGGCCAGCTGCTTCGCGGGGCCATCCCGGCGACCGATTATCTCGCGCGCGACACGCTGGGCCGCCCGATCGTGCGTGGTGGCGGTTCCGGTTTCGCGCGACCGACTGGCAACGGTGCGGGTACGTTCCTGTACGACATGGAGTACCTGCACGACACGCGTACGACGGACCGGTTCATGGGCAACCTGTCCGCGAACTACTTCCCGGCTGAGTGGGTGACGCTCGAAGGCGCGTTCTCCTACGACAGCCGTGCCCGCGTCGATGAGCAGATCTTCGAGAAGGGTTACCGGACCTTCACGGCGTCGACCGCACTCAACAACGGGCAGATGCGGCTCATCAACGGCGACAACGAGGCGTACAACGCCAGCTTGTCGGCGGCCATGCGCCACAGCTTCCGGAGTGACCTGAATGGGAGGCTCAGCCTCCGTGCCCACTACGAGCGTGACGACGAGTGGGAGAACCGCGGGCAGGGGCAGGCCTTCCAGGTGAAGGACGTCCACACCATCACGAACACCACGCTGCAGAAGACCGCGGCCTCCGAGCTCGAGAGCACGCGGCAGATGGGGCTGTCGGCCGCGGCCGGTGTGGACTTCAAGGACCGCTATATCCTCGAAGGCGCCATTCGCTACGACGGTAGCTCGCGGTTCGGCGACGGCGAGCGGTGGGCGCCGTTTGGCCGGATTTCGGCGGTCTGGCGCGTGTCGGAAGAGCCGTTCTGGGGGCTCGAGTTCATGAACGACTTCCGCCTCCGCGCCTCGCGTGGGACGGCCGGGTCGGCGCCGCGCTTCAGTGCCCAGTACGAGACGTACACGGTGACGGCGACGGGTATCCAGCTCGGTCAGGCGGGTAACTCGAAGCTCAAGCCCGAGACGACCACCGAAACGGAAGTCGGGACCGAGTTCACGCTTCTCAATCGGCTCGGCGTCGAGCTGACGTATGCGCATGGTGTGACGCGGGATCAGATCCTCAACGTCGGCACGCCGTCGTCGCTCGGCTTCGCGACGCAGTGGCAGAACGCCGGGACGCTCGAGAACAAGACGTTCGAGGTCGGCGTCAACCTGCCGATCATCAGCCGTCGTGACGTGAGCTGGAGCATGCGTGGCACGTGGGACCGCACGCGCACACACATCACCGAGCTGTTCGCGCCAGAGTATGTGCAGGACGCCGGCACTGCTCAGGGATCGGGGAGTTTCTTCCTGATCACGGATCGCAAGGACAAGAGCAACGGCTTCGCGGTCAACCGGTACGGTAACATCTGGGGACGCCGCTTCTACACGAACTGCGGTTCGCTCCCGGCGTCGGTGCAGTCGCAGTGCGGCCCGGGCCGGCCTTTCCAGGTCAACAATCAGGGGTGGGTCGTGTGGGTCGGTGAGGGCAACACCTGGCGCGATGGTATCACGAAGAACCTCTGGCAGACCAAGCTGTCGGCAGCGAATTCGCCGTGGAACTTCCCGCTTTGGTGGGGCATGCCGATCATCGACCGGCCGCTCGCTGGCGAGCCGGGTGAGGGAACAGGTATCCAGCAGATCATCGGCAACGTGATGCCGGACTTCCGCTTCACGTTCGGCAACAACTTCCGCTACAAGAAGCTCACGCTGTACGCCCTGGTCGACGGGACCATTGGTCACGAGATCAACAATCAGGGCGAGGGATGGGGGCTACTCGACCTGAGCTCGTCGTACTTCGACCAGGGTGGGGCGACAGTCGAGACGGCGAAGCCGCTCGGGTATGGATGGCGTGCTGGCGGAAGTGAGGCAGCCGGTACTGGCGGGTTCTACGACATCCTCGGCCCGAACAATTACAACGTGGAGTCGGGATCGTTCGCCAAGCTTCGCGAGGTCAGCGCGACCTATCAGGTCGGCTCGTTGCGCGGGTTCGGTGACTGGACGGTGGGTCTCATTGCACGAAACCTGGCGACTTTCACGAATTACAGCGGTTACGACCCGGAGGTTGGCGCGACAGGTGGAAACAACCTGTCCGGCTCGGGGCTGGTCAACCAGGTCGACGCGTTCGACTTCCCGACGCTCCGCAGCTACACGTTCACCATTTCCACACGCTTCTAGGAGCCGCCAGCGATGATGCGAAAACTGCGGTGGGCCGCCCTGATGGCGGCGGCCCTGGGGCTCGGCGCGTGTGACGACAACCTCGACGTCGAGAACCCGAACAGCCCGGATGCGGGGCGCGCGCTCGCCACACCCGGCGACGCGGAAAACATGATGGCCAGCTACTACAAGCGCTGGCACGACGGCCTGTACCGGAACCTCGGCAACATCGAGGGGATGGCGAACATCATGTCGTTCCAGAACTACTCGGATCTCGCGAACAACTGTCAGAACCAGCGGTTCCCGATGTCCGGCGCCATCAACAACAACACGATCGGCAACACGTGCGGTGGCGAGCAGGTCCGGTTGTACCAGGTGCAGAGCGAGGCGAATCGCGTCGCGTCGACCTTGCTCACCAGGATGGAGGAAGGGCTCACCCTCGGGACCCCGGGACGCGATGCCAGGTACAAGGCAATGGGCGAGTTCCTGCGCGGCGTGTCGTTAGGCTACCTCGCGATGTTCCATGACTCCGCCGCGGTGATCTCGGTGGGCATGAGCGCCGAGGACCCGGGCACGCTGTCGTCGTACGAGGCGGTAATGGACTCCGCGCTCGTCGCGCTCCAGAACGCCCTCGACCACACGGCGACGCCGGGGTTTGTGGCGCTCGACGCGAACTGGATTCCGGCGCCGTCGAGCTTCAGTGGGTCGGACTTTGCCCGACTCATTCGTGGCTACCGCGCTCGGTTGCGGGCGAACGTCGCTCGCAACCCGGCTGAGCGTGCCGCAGTGAACTGGGACGCCGTGATTGCCGATGCGGAGAACGCTATCACGGAGAATCACATCAACATCACGAACACCACGAACGGTCCGTTCCGTACGTGGGTGGCGCAATACGGGACGTTCGGGCTCTGGCACCAGATGCCACCGTGGATCATTGGCATGGGAGACGTGTCCGGGGCCTACGCGGCCTGGATCGGCACGCCCGTCTCCAGCCGGGGCGCCGGAAACACGCCGTTCTTCATGGTCACGCCCGACCTGCGCTTCCCGCAGGGGGCCTCGCGCGCCGAGCAGCAGGCGGACTTCCCGATCACGTCGTGCCAGGGGGCAGGGGAGACCTGTAAGCGCTACTTCGCGAACCGCATCGGGAACGACCAGTTCAACTCGTTAGGGTGGGGCTGGTCGAACTACGATTTCGTCCGCTTCCATTCCTGGCGGACGTCGGGCGATGCCGGGTCCGGGCAGAACGGCCAGATGATCTTCATGACCCGGGCCGAGATGGACATGCTCGCGGCCGAGGGCCATATCCGGAAGGGTAATTATGCTGCGGCCGCCGAGCTGATCAACAAGACGCGCGTGCCTAACGGGTTGGAGGCCATTACCGCCCTGGACGGCACGTCGCCGGTGCCGGGTGGGGCGAACTGTGTCCCGAAGGTGCCCGTCGGGCCGTCGTTCAACACGGTGGACTGCGGGAACATGCTGGAGGCAATGAAGTGGGAGAAGCGCATCGAGACGGCGTATACGCATTTCGCCGCATGGTTCCTGGATAGCCGCGGCTGGGGTGACCTGGCCGAGGGGACACCGCTCTTCTGGCCGGTGCCCTACCAGGACCTGCAGGCTCGTGGCGCGCTGCCGAACCAGATCTACAGCACGGGCGATGGCGTCGGTACGGCGCCGAACTCGTCGGCAGTGCGAGGCACGTACGGCTGGTG
>DAINRQ010000164.1:0-12655 GCA_036741775.1 Gemmatimonadaceae bacterium
CCGTCAGCTTGAGCGTCACGCCCATCGCGTCGCGGTTGTTGTCGTGCGCGACGTACTTGCCCCAGTAGATGAGGTTCGGCGCCGTCTGCCCCGGCCGCTTCATCTTCCAGTTGAAGAGATCGACGACGCGATCGCGTCCATCCACTTCGACAACCGGTGTGATGAGCGTGATGAGATTCTCGCGGATGTTCCGGATGTACGCGCTCTCATCCACCGCGAGCCGATACGCGAGCTCCATGAGCGCCGTCGGCGCGCCGGCTTCGGTCGAGTGGATCGTTCCCGTGATGTAGTAGACCGGTGCCGCGTCAGCCGCGAGCTGCTCGGCCACCTTGTCATCCATGTCGATCGTTCGAGGATCGGCGAGCTTCGCGAGCTTCTCCTTGTTCTCGTCCAGCCGGGCGAGCAGTGCTTCGGACGCCACCGCGACCGCGATCATCTCGCGCCCTTCCTCGGTCTTGCCGATCGAGTAGACCTTCACGCGCGGGCTCGCTTTCTCGAGCATCCGCATGTACTCGTACACTTCCCTGGAGTACGGCAGCTTCGTCGGTCCGCCCGCAACGTCGCCTAACACGGCCTTCGGTGTCGGCACGGTCTTGCTCGCCGGGAGGTAGTCCACGAGCGGCGAGAGGAAGAACGGCTCGGTCGTATACTCCTTGATCTTCGCCGTATACGCGGAATCGATGGGCTGATTGGGATCGCGCCCTGGTTTGGCGGCGGACAGGTCCGACGTCGGATTGGCGCCGGACTCGCGCGCAGCGACGCTCGGGGCGCTCTGCGCGGATGCCAGTGTGGGAAGCGCGGCGAACAGAACGACCAGTCCGATCGCGAGCGGAGCGCGTCTCATGACGTACCTCGGTAGGGAGCCTTGGGGAGAAGCCCAAACTTATCCAATCGCGCGGGCTCGCGGAGGGAGGCTGGTGGACGCTCGAGTCGTGACGTGCGGCCGGTCGCGGGGGTCCGCTTGTATATGAACTACCGCGTACTGATGCTCGCCGCAGTCATCTTGGCCACCTCCGCCGTCCCCTCCGTGGCGCAGACGCAGGCCGGGCGTAGGGTCACGTTCGACGCGACGGTGGGCAAGGGCGTGGGGCGTACGGACGGGCTCTACCGCGACAACCGGAATGGATTCAGCGCCGACGCAATGTTGGCCGTGAGGATCAGGTCTTTGCCGCGGGGTTCGCTCGTCGCCGGTGTGAACGGCAGTGCGCACGGCTCGGGCGCGTACGACACCATCTGTCTTCCGGCCCCCGACGGAAGTTGCATTCCCGCATTTCCGAACTTCGAAATGGTCGGCGCGCTACTGGGCTGGCAGGATGACAACGGATACCTGCGCGCGACCGCAGGCCCTGCCTACGTCCAGGCGGAGTGGGACGGCTGGTCAGTCGCATGGCAGGGGCGCGCCGATCTCTCGGCCCCGTTTGCGTCGCATTTCGGCGCGGTTCTGTCCCTGCGCGCGACGATGATCCCGAACTATCCGCGGGGCGATGCCTTCCGGCTGTTCTCGCTCGGCCTGGGGCTTCGGATCTTCTAGCGAGTCAGCTCTGTCGGCATGCCAACCGACCGCGCGCAAGTCGTGAAGCGTACGTACGACGTCTTCCGCTCGGACGTGGACGCAATCCCGCTCATCACTCTCCGTGGCGGCGATGCGCTCGATAGCTATGACGAGCCGCCGCCATTCGACCCCGACGTCGACGACCCGACGGAAGCATACCTCGAGGCGTACCCGTTCAACGGGCTCAGCTTCCTCGACCCGCCGTCGTGGCGGCACTACCTCCCTCGACCGGGACAATGAAGAAGACCTGACGCGGATGGCCGAAGATTTCGCAGACTTCGCAGATTCCCTCTATCGGGAGGCCTCGCCGCGCGAGAGTAGCCACTGTCCCGGTAGGGAGAGAATCTGCGTTCTTCTGCGCAATCCGCGTAATCTGCGTCTTGTTTTTTTCCTCATCCTGGTACAGGGGCCATCCCTCTACCGGGATGCCGAGGATTCCTCATCGCCCGCGCCGTGCGGAAGGCCGCAGCATTGAGCGAAAACTCGCTGAAGTCATAAGCATCCTGGCCGAAGTAGCGCTCGCGCAGCGACCGATAGGCGCGAAGCGCCGAGTGCGAGCAGCGACACGATCGATCGCGGCGACATGATGCGAGCGTAAGCCAGGGCTCGAAGGCGTTCCACACGTCAGATGACGTACTCAGTGGCGCGTCGCTACCGCACCCACGTTCGCTTGACCGTGTAGACCGGGATGGCCGTAATCCCCGCGCGCTGGATGGAAATGAGGCGCCGCCTGCTCAACCACTGCAACGCCTCCTGTACCGACCGTTTCGAGAGTCCGCTGCCTGACGAGAGGTCGAACAGGCTGATCTGCACGGTCTCGTTGCCCGCGCCGAGGGTGTGCCGCCACAGGTAGAGATACACGAGGAAGGCCGATGGCTGACGGTCGTGGCCGACGAGATCGGCCATGAGCGTGTCCACGACGTACGTGTCTACTTCGATCCGTGTCATCCAGGGGCCGTGACTACCCGTGAACAGCTATGGCAATGGCTGCCATAGTAACGATTTCACGGCTTGCGAGGCCAGGTCGGTCATGGAGTATTGCCTCCGCGCGAACCACCACGACGCCCACCCGCGAGGACACGATGATCAAGGCCATCAAGTTCGTCGGCGTACCCGTTTCCGATCAGCAGCGAGCGCTCGAGTTCTACACGAACACGCTCGGCTTCCGCATCGTCACCGATCAGCCGTTCGATGACAACCAGCGATGGATCGAGCTCGCGATCGGTCGCTCGAGCTCGGGGATCTCGCTCTTCACTCCGCCGGGTCAGGAGAACCGGATCGGTACGTTCACGGGGATCTCGTTCGTTGCGGACGATGTGAAGGCGACGCACCGCGAGCTCGCGGCGAAGGGTGTCAAGTTCATCCAGGAACCGCAAGAGGCCGACTGGGGCACGGCCGCGATCTTCGCCGATCCCGACGGCAATCAGTTCGTGCTCGGCTCACCGTAAGTCGGGAATCGGGAATCGGGAATCGAGGGACGAGGTCATTCCGAGCGGAGCGAGTGCGGAGCACGAGCGCAGTCGAGGAATCGCAGGGGTGCTGGTAGAGGACCCCTCTACCGGGATGACGGCGATTCCTCGACTGCGGCGTCGCTACGCGACGTCCTCGCTCGGAATGACATTGCCTGCGCCGCGAATATTCGACCGAGGTTGTCCGGGTTGAAGAACGCTTCGCGCGGGGCGAACCCCTCGATCGTTAGGTATAGTTGCGTCGTCGCTTCGGGGTTGCCCGCGAGAGCCGCACGCAGCTCTCGCTCCTGCGCGCGAAGCGGCGTGAACCGGGCTCGCTCGAGGTTCACGCGATACTCCGGCAGCGTCGCCTCGTTTCGGCGGGTTTCATAGTCGGCGAGCGCGTCATCCAACGCACGCTGCCCTGCCAGCGCGCTGCTCACCGCCGTGGCCAACAATTCCGCGTCGCGAAATGCGTCGCATACGCCGAGAGCGAGGTACGGATCCTTATGGCAGCCGGCGTCGCCTACCAGGGCCCAGCCCGGGCCGTACGGCCGTCGAAGGAAGTTCCGAAGATCGGTGGCGCCATAGAACCGTTCCGCGCGTCGGCCACTGCGCACCCGTTCGCCGAGGTGAGGAACGCCGTCGATAGCGGCGAGGAACTGACGCTCGATGTCCGCTCGGACCGCTGGAAGTTCCGATGCGGGCCACGCGACGAAGATCGCGAAGAGGCCGTCATTCGTCGGGAATGCGAATATCGCGCGTCCATGCCGGTCGTAGATCTCGAGGCCAACACTCGGGACGTCGGCCCAGTAGCTGAAGTACCAGCACGTGAGCGACGGCACCTCTTCATACGCCGGGGCACCGACAGCGCGCGCGAGGTGTGAATTGCGACCGTCGGCGCCAATGACGATGGTCGCGCGCTCGGATGTCATCGTGCCGCCGCGCCGATCACCCCCGCGAATGCCGGTGACGCGGTCGCCGTCTCTCGTCAGCGACTCGACGGAGAATCCGGCGCGAAGCTCCACTCCGGCCTCCACTGCCGCGTCCGTGAGCACGCGGTCGAGTGCCGTGCGCCGCGGACCGCACGCCGCCGGCACCCCGCCGACAGACACGTCGTGGGCGACGAGCGTTATGTCCCCGACCTCGTGCGTGATGTTCGTGAGCGGCGGACATCCCGTCGCCAGCACGCGATCGAGCAATTCCCACTGCGCAAGCCGCTGCGGTCCGCGGCGGTGGATGAGGTGTCCGTGCGGGATGTCGCTCGGAAACGTCGCCCGATCGACCAGCAGCACGCGATGACCTTGCCGCGCGAGCAGCATGGCCGTGGCTGCACCAGCGCATCGCGCGCCGATCACAATCGCGTCGTAGATCACGCGGTCCTCCGCACGCCTGGGGATGACACCCGTTGTAACTAACGCTCCACTTCCACGCGCGCGATACGGCCGCCGACGTCGACGATCCGCACCCGTGCGCCGTTCGTGAGCCCGCCGGCTCCCGGCGCCGATCGGCGGTAGCCCACTGACAGCGGTGAGCGATCGTACCGATACCAGTGTGCGACGTCGCCGCTCTCCACCACCCAGCTCGGGCCCGTCTGGTCGGCGGCGCCGCCGGTCGGCCGATCGTGTACGATCCCCTCGACACGCGTGTATCGACCTTCACGCAGCGCATCGCGGAGACGCGCGTGCTGCACGTACAGCCCGCCGCCGACGAGCAGCGCCCAGGCGGTGCCGAACACGATCGCGCTCGTGACGATGATTCGCGTCAACGTCGAGGCGCGCCCCCGGCGGTGCAGAGATGCGCCGAGCCCGGCGCCGCCCGCGGCCACGGCAACACCGAGCAGCGCGATCGGCCAGCCGGGGAAGGGCAGGCGCGAGGCGTCGTACACGAGGTCATAGGTGACAGCAGCAATCACGGTGGGGAGGAGCTGACGCTTCAAGCTGCATCAGTCATCGCCGAAGGTGAAGTGGATAGGGCCGCGGGAAGATCCTATCTTCACGGCACCTCATCCGCTCATCCGTGCCGATCCGCCTCACGTTCGTCGTCCGAGTCCTGATTGCCCTCACGGCCGCCCCGCCGGTTCTGGCGCAGACGGGCGAACCGCCGCGCTACCGCGACCCCGGTCTGCCCACGGCCGAGCGTGTGCGCGACTTGTTAGGGCGCATGACGCTCGACGAGAAGTTCTGGCAGCTGTTCATGATTCCGGGCGACCTCGACGACCCCTCGCACGACTATTCCGCGGGCGTGTTCGGCCTGCAGATCTCGGCGGCACCGGACTCGCTCGCCAACCGGCGCGACAAGCTGCCACCGGGCGAGGCGGCGCGACGCCACGCCGAGCGGATCAATAGCATCCAGCGCTACTTCGTCGAGCGCACCCGGCTCGGCGTTCCGATAATTCCGTTCGAGGAAGCGCTGCACGGCTTCGTACGCGACGGTGGGACGATGTTCCCGCAAGCCATCGCGCTCGCAGCCATGTGGGACACCTCACTCATGTCGCGAGTGTCCGGCGCCATCGCGCGAGAGACGCGGAGCAGAGGCGTCAGGCAGGTGCTATCGCCGGTGGTGAACATCGCGAATGACGTCCGTTGGGGTCGCGTCGAGGAGACGTACGGCGAGGACCCTTACCTGTCCGGTGAGATGGGGCGCGCGTTCGTCACACAGTTCGAGCGTGCCGGCGTCGTAGCGACGCCCAAGCACTTCGTCGCGAACGTCGGCGAAGGTGGGCGTGACAGCTACCCCATCGAGGCGAGCGACCGCCAGCTCGAGGAGCTGTTCTACCCGCCGTTCGAGGTGGCTGTTCGTGAAGCGGGTGCACGGTCGGTCATGACGGCCTACAACTCGGTGGACGGTTCACCGGCGACGCAAAGCCGAAAGCTCCTGCACGAGAAGCTCAAGGGGGACTGGGGGTTCGGCGGCTTCGTCATTTCGGACGCAGCCGCGACCGGTGGCGCAACGGTGCTGCACCACACCGAGCCGAACACGCCAGTCGCCGCGCAGCACGCACTCGAGGCGGGGCTCGATGTCATCTTCCAGTCATCGTGGCCGCAGCATCGGCCGTACCTCGAGGCGTTTCGCCGCGGGCTCATCCCGATGTCGGTGGTCGACTCCGCGGTCGCGCGTGTGCTGCGGGTCAAGTTCGAGCTCGGGTTGTTCGAGCGTCCGTACGTGGACGCCGACAGCGCGGCGTTCTGGAACGGTCACGCGGATCACCGTGCGCTGGCGCTCGAGACCGCGAGAGCGTCGATCGTGCTGCTGAAGAACGAACGTTGTCATTCCGAGCGCAGCCGCGTAGCGGCGGAGTCGAGGAATCGCATGCCTCCTGGTAGAGGACCCCTCTATCGAGCCGACGGCGATTCCTCGACTCCGCGCGTGCTGCGCACACGCTCCGCTCGGAATGACAACTGCGCTCGGAATGACGTTCTCCCGCTCTCCCGTCGCACACGATCCGTTGCGGTAATCGGCGTGGATGCCATGGAAGCGCGACTCGGCGGGTACAGCGGGCCGGGCAACTCAAAGGTTTCCATCCTCGACGGAATTCGCGCCGCAGTCGAGCGTGGCGCCGTCGTCCGCTACGCGCCTGGCCCCGGCCGCGTCGTGCGCCGGTACGTGACTATTCCCGCCGAACAGCTGTCGAGCGTCGTAGACGGACGAGCGGCGAGCGGACTCCAGGCGGAGTACTTTGACAACAACCGACTCGAGGGCGAGCCGCGCGTGCGCCGGACCGACGCCCCGGTGGACTTCGGCTGGACGCTCAACTCGCCGGCGCGCGAGATCCCATTCGACTGGTACTCCGTTCGCTGGACGGGCACGCTGACTGTTCCGCCAACAGGCGTTAGGCGCGTAGGGATCGAGGGGAATGACGGCTATCGGCTCTGGCTCGACGGAGAGCTCGTCATCGACAACTGGCGCAAGCAGTCGTACGGCACGCGCTTCGCGACCGTGTCCTGGCGTCCCGGCACGAAGCACGACCTTCGACTCGAGTACTTCGAGAGTACCGGCAACGCGCGTGTGAAGCTCGTCTGGGACGCCGGGGTACGCGATGACTCACAGGCGCAGATCGACAGCGCGGTTCGCATTGCCCGACGAAGCGAGGTCGCGATCGTCGTCGCTGGCATCGAGGAAGGGGAGTTCCGCGACCGGTCGTCGCTCGCGCTCCCGGGGCGGCAGGAGGACCTCATTCGCGCCGTCGCGGCAACCGGTACGCCGACCGTGGTCGTGATCGTCGGCGGCAGCGCCGTGACGATGTCACGATGGCTCGACGACGTCGATGCTGCGTTGCATGCGTGGTATCCGGGCGAGGTTGGCGGCACGGCGGTCGCCGACGTGCTGTTCGGCAACTACAACCCTGCCGGCCGTCTGCCGATCACGTTCCCGATGGCCGAAGGGCAGCTACCGCTGCGCTACAATCACAAGCCGACCGGTCGCGGCGATGACTATCTCGACCTCACGGGGCAGCCCCTCTTTCCGTTCGGTTTCGGCCTCAGTTACGCCCAGTTCGACTACTCGGCGCTCGCGATCGATCCGGCGTCATCAGACGCGTCGGGAACGGTTCGGATTCGCTGCACGGTCAGAAACGTGAGTAGCGTTCCCGGCGATGAGGTCGTACAACTCTACGTGCGTGACGTGCTCGCGTCCGTTGCCCGTCCGGTCATGGAGCTGAAAGGGTTCCAGCGGATCCACCTCGCCCCCGGCGAGGTGAAGGAGGTAACGCTCGAGCTGCCCGTCGAGCGGCTGCGCTTCCTCGATCGCGACATGCGGTGGGTCGTGGAGCCGGGCACATACCGTATTATGGTAGGCAGCTCGTCCAAGGACATTCGCCTGAGAGGAGAGCTCACCGTCCAGTGACTCGACATCGCGAGTTGCCCGGGAGCCCGGCGGTCACCCGCCGGGCATTCGTCACGTCGGCGGCGTCGGCCGTGTCGGCTATGGCGTTAGGCATCGTGCCGCCCGTGCAGTGGCGGCAGCGACGCCCGGTTCCGTCGTCGGCCCAGCTCGCGTGGCAGCGCGACGAGCTCGCCATGTTCCTCCATTTCGGTGTCAACACCTTCACCGACCGCGAGTGGGGCGACGGTAAGGAAAGCCCGAGCATCTTCGACCCGTCGTCGCTCGACGCCAGACAGTGGGCGCGTACCGCGAAGGCCGCCGGCTTCCGGATGATGATCCTCACCGCGAAGCACCACGACGGCTTCTGCCTCTGGCCGTCTGCCACCACCAAACACACCGTGGCCGCGAGCCCGTTCCGCGGAGGCAACGGTGACGTCGTGGCGGAGTTCATGCTCGCGTGCCGCATGGAGGGACTCAAGCTCGGGCTCTACTGTTCGCCGTGGGACCGCAACTCGCCGGTGTACGGCGATTCCGAGCGCTACAACGACCTCTTCTGCGATCAACTCACGGAACTGCTCACGCGATACGGCCGCGTGGATGAGGTCTGGTTCGATGGCGCGAACGGCGAGGGGCCTAACGGGAAGAAGCAGGTGTACGACTGGCCGCGTTTCTTCGCGCACGTCAAGAAGCTGCAGCCCGAGACGGTGATCTTTTCGGACGCCGGCCCCGACGTGCGGTGGATCGGCAACGAGCGCGGCGTCGCTGGCGACACGAACTGGTCGACCATGGACCCGGCGGCGGTGCCGTACCCCGGCGCCGACGGCCCGCACATCATCGCGGCGCTCCAGAACGGAGACCCCAAGGGAAGCGTGTGGCGGCCGGGCGAGACTGACGTCTCCATCCGTCCGGGGTGGTTCTACCATCCGTCCGAAGACGACAAGGTCAAGACCGTTGACCAGCTGGTCGACCTCTACTTCACGTCGGTTGGCCGGAACTCGAAGCTGTTGCTCAACGTCCCCCCAACGCGCGCCGGCCTGCTCCACGACATCGACGTGTCACGCGTGACGGAGATGTGGCGCCGACTCTCCCGCATGTTGAGCGGGGATGTCGCCGCCCGTGCTCGGCCCCGATGGCGATCGTTCGACACGACGAAGCCAGTGTGCGACATCGACCTCGGGCGGGTTCACACCATCTCGATCGCCGATCTGGCGGAGGACATCACCACGGGCCAGGTCGTGTCGGGCTACCGCCTCGAGGGAGGAGTGACGGGGTTGCAGGAGCTTGCTGTGGGGACGACGATCGGCTACCGCAAGCTCGACCGGTTCGAGCCCGTACGCGTGCGTCGCGTTCGTCTGACACTCGACTGCCTGACCCTGCTCGCCGCCCGCCCGACAATCCGTCTCTACCCCTAATTGGGGTCAGATTCGAATATCATCGAATCGTTGCGCCCGCGGATCGCGCAGATGCAGCTGGCGCAGATTTGATCGTGGGGTCAGAGTCCTGACCGTTCGTTCGTCTCGCACCAGTGGCGGGGTCACTTCGAGTTGCGTTCGTTTGATGATATTCGAATCTGACCCCAATTATGGCACGAGTGGCACTGGTCACTGGCACCAGCGCGGGCATTGGTGAGGCGGTTGCTCGGCGCTTGCTCGATCGCGAGTGGAAGGTCATCGGCATCGCGCGGCGACCGCCGACCATCTCGCACACGGCGTACCGGCACGTCTCGTACGATCTGGCGCAGGTCCCCGGGAATCCCTCGGTGCTCGAGACCGAAATCAAAGGGTTCGTCGGCGAGGGTCTTCCGACGCGCGCCGGACTGGTGAACAACGCCGCCGTCCCCGAGGGCCTCATGCCGCTGGATCGCCTTCCGCCCAAGGATCTGGCACGCATCTACGCCGTCAACGTCATCGCGCCGATCTGGCTCATGGGGCTGTTCATGAGACTCGTCCCGCGGGACTCCGCGCTCCGCATCGTCAACGTCTCATCGGGCGCGGCCACGATGGGCTTCCCAGGGCTCGCGGCATACGGGAGCAGCAAGGCCGCGTTGCGCCTCGCCGGGATGTCACTCGCGAGTGAGTGGCGGTCGGACTCGCCGGCGCATACACGCGCCGACGCCGCGATCCTCAGCTACGAGCCGGGCGTCGTGGAGACGGACATGCAGCGTTACGCCCGCGCCCGGCCACGCGACGAGTTCCCCTGGGTGGGGATGTTCCTGGAGTTCGAGGCCCGTGGGGCGCTCGTTCCGCCAGAGCGTCCCGCGGCCGATATTGTGTCATTCCTCGAGTCGGACCATCAGCTGCCCTTTGCCGAACGTCGCCTGCGGCCGTGAGGCGGACGCGCGAGCGGCCCCACGCCTGGTTCGTCTCGCGTTTCGCCGGATTCACGGAGGCTAGCGATGGATTCCCCAGCACCGGATCGTGGGCCTAACGCCGTTCGCACCGCGGCAGCGAGAGCCTTGCGCTAGCCGATTTCACTGTCTCGACACTCGCCATCCATCAACACTCGTCAACCCTCTTCTCACTGCGCGTAGCCACAATGAAGAAGACCGCCCTGCTCGTCGCAGTCGTCTGTGCAGCCTGCACTTCCGAGACGCGTCCGCCCAACCCCGACGCCGAGCGCTGGCAGCGTCAGGCGCAGAACGTCACGATCATCCGTGACGACTGGGGGATCCCGCACATCCACGGGAAAACCGACGCCGACGCCGTCTTCGGCCTCGTCTACGCGCAGGCCGAGGATGACTTCAACCGAGTCGAGACGAACTTCATCAACGCGATGGGACGCCTCGCCGAGGCGGAGGGCGAGGAGGAGATCTACCGCGACCTCCGGATGAAGCTGTTCATCGACCCGGACAGCATGAAGGCGATGTATGAGACGAGTCCTAACTGGCTCAAGGCGCTCATGAACGCCTGGGCCGATGGGCTCAACTTTTATCTCTACACGCACCCCGAAGTCACGCCGCGCGTCATCACGAAGTTCGAGCCGTGGATGGCGCTCACGTTCAGTGAAGGGAGCATCGGTGGGGACATCGAGCGCGTGTCGCTTCGCGAGCTCGAGGCGTTCTACGGCAAGCGCGCCGATTCGAAGGCGCTCGCGGTGCGCATCGACGAGGACACGTTGCTCGTGCCGCGCGAGCCGTCGGGGTCGAACGGCATCGCGATCGCGCCGACGAACACGGCGGACGGGAAGACGCTCCTGCTCATCAACCCACACACGTCATTCTTCTTCCGCGCCGAGGCGCAGGTGTCGAGCGACGAAGGGCTGAACGCGTACGGCGCCATCACGTGGGGGCAGTTCTTTGTCTATCAGGGGTTCAACGAGCGCGCCGGGTGGATGCACACGTCGAGCAGCGTGGACAACATCGACGAGTACGCGGAGACGGTCATCGAGAAGGACTCGGCGTACTTCTATCGGTACGGCACCGAAGAGCGTCCGATGACGGTCTCGAAGATCGCGGTGCCATACCGGACGGAGAGCGGCATGGCGACCAGGGAGTTCACGGTCTACCGGACGCATCACGGCCCGATAGTGCGCGAGGCGGATGGCAAATGGATCGCGGTGCGCCTCATGGAGGAGCCGCTCAAGGCGCTCCAGCAGTCGTACCTGCGGACGAAGGCGCGCGACTACAACGCGTTCCGCCAGTCGATGGAGCTGTACACGAACTCGTCGAACAACACGATCTACGCGAACGCCGACGGCGACATCGTCTATTTCCACGCGAACTTCATCCCGCGCCGCGACTCGAAGTTCGATTGGACCCAGCCCGTTGACGGCCGCAATCCGGCGACCGAGTGGGGGCCGCTGCTCACGGTCGAGGAGAGCCCGTTCGTGAAGAATCCGGCGAACGGATGGCTCTACAACACGAACAACTGGCCGTACTCGGCGGCCGACACGAACAGTCCGAGACGCGAGCGCTTCGCGAAGTACGTCGATACCGGCAGCGAGAACGCGCGAGGGATTCACGCCATCGAGGTGCTGAAGGGGAAGAAGGATTTCACAGTCGACAAGCTCATCGCTGCCGCGTACGACAGTCGCCTCCCGGCGTTCGATGTGCTCCTGCCGCCGCTGATCGACTCGTGGGACCGCACTGCCGCGAGCGATTCGCTCAAGGTGCGGCTAGCGGAGCAGGTCGACAGCTTGCGCCGGTGGGACAAGCGGTGGGCTGTGACGTCGATCCCGACGACGCTCGCCGTCTACTGGGGCGAGGAGATGGGCCGTCGTGCGGGCCAGGAGGCGCGCCGCGCGGCGATCAGCGTCGATCAGTACGTCGCCACGAGGGCGACGCCAGCGCAGCGGCTCGAGGCGCTCGCAGCCGCATCGGACACGCTGACGGCGCACTTCGGGTCGTGGAAGACGCCGTGGGGCGACGTGAATCGCTTCCAACGCCTGACGGGCGATATCGTCCAGCCGTTCAATGACTCGGGGCCGAGTATCCCGGTAGCGTTCACATCGGCGCGGTGGGGCTCGCTCGCGTCCTTCGGCGCGCGCCGGTACCCGGGCACGAAGAAGATGTACGGCACGAGCGGGAACAGCTTCGTGGCGGTGGTCGAGTTCGGCGACAGCGTGCGTGCGAAGGCGATCACGGCGGGCGGCCAGAGCGGCGATCCCAGGTCGCCGCACTTCAACGATCAGGCGGTGCGGTACAGCACGGGAAACCTGCGAGATGTGTACTTCTACCGCGCACAACTCGAGGGGCACGTCAAGCGGCAATACCACCCGGGCGAAGCAGACTAATGATGTCTTAGGGGTCAGAGTCCTAACCCATCGTTCCGGTGCCGCCGGCACCGGAACGATGGGTTAGGACTCTGACCCCTTACTCGACTCGGAGCGCGAC
>DAINRQ010000165.1:0-12448 GCA_036741775.1 Gemmatimonadaceae bacterium
GCAACAGAACGATGCGTTAGGACTCTGACCCCTTACGGAGCGAAACTATGCAGGGCGGGGTCTAACGGCCTCCCAACGCGAACGCGACCAGCTCCGCATTCGCTCCCGCGCCAGTCGCGACCACGACGAACTGCGTTCCCTCCCGCGTCGCGTACGTCATCGGCACCGAGTAGGCGACGCGATCGAAGTCGTGCTGCCAGAGGGTCCGCCCATCGCGCGCGTCGATCGCGTACAGCACCTGCCCGCCGCCGGTCACAAAAACCAACCCGCTCCGCGTGACGATCGGTCCCGGTGACCCGCGCACGCCTAACAACGGCGGGAGCGTCGCCCCGCGAAGCATCGGGTGATTCCGCACCGTGGGGTCGTCGCCGAGCGGGATGTGCCAGACGTGGTCGCCGGTGCCGAGGTCGATGGCGGTGAGCGTCCCGTACGGCGGCTTGTGTACCGGCAGGTTCGGCACGTCCTCCCCGTAGGATGCCGGCGGGCGCACGCCTAACGACAACCCGAGCTGCACCATGTAGCGCGCCTGGACCGTGTCCGACGCCGCCGTGACCGGGGCGAGCTTGAAGAGCGCCGGATTGTTCGTCGACTTGACGAAGAGCACGTTCGTCTCCGGGTCGAACGCCGCGCCGCCCCAGCCGCCACCACCGATGACGCCTGGCATCACGATCGTCCCCTGGAGCGACGGCGGCGTGTAGAGCTGCCCCAGCCGATACTTGCGCACCTCCTCGAGGGCGAGCCGCTTCACCTCCGGGGTGAAGTCAATGACGTCATCCTCCGTGAAGCCCTGCTTCGCGAACGGGGCCGGCTTCGTGGGGAAAGGCTGCGTCGGCGACGTGCGCTCTCCTGGAACGTCGCTCGCCGGCACAGGCCGATCCTCGATGGGCCACACCGGCTTACCCGTCTCGCGATCGAACACGAACACCCACCCCTGCTTCGTGACCATCGCGACGACGTCCAGTGCGCGACCGTCCTTCTGGATCGTCGCGAGCACGGGCGGTGCGGGCAGGTCGTAGTCCCAGAGTCCGTGTCGCGTGATCTGATAGTGCCACACGCGCCGCCCCGTGTTCGCATCGAGACTCACCAGCGTCTCGGCGAACAGATTGTCGCCCTTCCGTTCGCCGCCGTACCAGTCGTTGCTCGGTGTTCCGAACGGGAGATACACGAGCCCGCGCCGGACGTCGACCGTGAATGGGGCCCACACGTTGGTGTGTCCCATGTGCGCCCAGGAGCTGTCTTCCCACGTCTCGTTCCCGAACTCGCCAGGCTGTGGGATGGGATTGAAGCGCCACACCCGGCGTCCGGTGCGCACATCGAACGCCTGCACGTCGCCTGGCGGGTCGCGCTTGTAGACGAGTCGATCACCGACGCCGTTGCCGACGATGACGAGGTCACGGTAGACGACCGGCGGCGACGTGTTCGTGTAGTGCTTCTTCTCGACGCTCCACAGGATATCGGCCGTGAGATCGACCTCGCCGTTCGTGCCGAACGATTGAATCGGGCGCCCGGTCGCAGCGTCGAGCGCGATGAGCCGCCAGCGGCTCGCAATGAGGATGCGCCGCTCCTTCCCATCGCTCCACGTCGCGACACCGCGGTGCACGAACCCGGTGCCGTTGGACGGCTGGCCTGGCCCGTACGCCCTGGGGTCGTAGCTCCAGAGCTCGCGCCCCGTCGCGGCGTCGAGGGCCACGACGCGGTTGTACGGCGTCGAGAGAAAGAGCGTGTCGCCGATGGCGAGTGGCGTGACCTGGAACTGGCCGGGCCGTGCGGCGAGGGTGGAGTCGGTGGCCGGGATGGGTCGCTCGCCGGTCTTCCACGTCCAGGCCACCTGTAGCCGCGTGACGTTCGAGCGATCGATTCCCACGAGCGGTGAGTATTTCAGCCCGCCCGCGTCACCCCCGTACACAGGCCACTCGTTAGGCTTCCGGACCCCCTCGGCGGAGTAGGTCACTGGGGCGCCAGTACCGTTCCCATCAGCCGGGCTGTCAACGCTCTGCCGGCTGCCTGGCGACGCGCAGCTGGCCGTGATACCGAGCACGGTGGCCACTGCGAACAAGCCGGGCGCCCGCCGAAGGCTGGCAGACGGCCGAGGAATCGCCGTCGTCCCGGGAAAGCGGCTGGCCGCTCTACCGGGAAAGCCTGAGAGGAACGAAACGCCGATCGAGCCGATTACCCCGATTTCGCAGAAGCCCTCAGTAGGGAGGCTCTGCCGCGCCAGAGTAGCCACTGTCCCGGTAGAGGGAGCATCTGCGTGCTTCTGCGGAATCGGCGTAATCGGCGTCTGGTTTTCTTCCTCGTCTCGGTAGGGGGCTTTCCCCTCTATCGGGACGACGGCGATTCCTCGACTCCGCGGGCGCTTCGCGCACGCTTCGCTCGGAATGACAGGTGCGCTCACGACGACCTCCGCGCCGGAAACTCGCGCCCGATCTCCGTTGCCTGACGAAGCGCGACCGCGAGGAAGGTGAGTGTGCCGTTCGCGCACCCACCCGTCACGCTCGTCGGCGCCCCCACGACGAACAGGTTCTCGTGATCGTGCGTGCGGCCCAAGCTGTCCACCACACTCGTCGCCGGATCGTTCCCCATGCGGCACCCACCTCCGGGATGGTCCTGAAAATCATCGACGCCCGACCGGATGATCTCGCCGTTGCCGACTTTCGCCATACGCGCGAAGAGTGCCTTGATCGTGTCCTCCGAGTAGGCGCGAAGCGCGGCGGACTCGGGGCTATCTCGAAACGTCAGCGTCGGCCGCGGGTCCCCGTACTCGTTTGTCGCGCTCGGGTCGAGCGTCAGCGCGCTCTCTCGATGCGGGAGTACGTCGTAATACGCGCGGACGCGCGCCGTGCCCTCCGTGGTTCGCCGCCGCCAGTCTGCCAGGAGCTCGTCGCCGAGGAGCAGTGTGCCGTCCTCGTCCCGCAGGCGTGGTCGCCGGCCGACGCTCGACTCCCACACGCGAAGGTCGTGACGCAGGTATCGATCCGTCGTGCCCACACGCATGAACTGCTTCGTGACGAGGCTGTGCTGCTCGCTCACGCCCGGATACAGCCGCAGTGGCAGTCGGATGAACGCGAACACGTTCCGGTGTCCCGTCATGTACTTGCCCACCAGGCCGGACCGATTCGCGACGCCGTTCGGAAGGCGACTGCTGCGCGACAGGAGGAGCAGGTGAGGGCTCCACGCATAGCCGGCGGCGACGACGAACGTACGCGCCACGAAATGGACGGGTGACGCCGCCCGCCCGCTGGCCCCGCGACGCACCGCTTCGGCCCGCACGATCCGGTTCGAGCGGTCATCGACCACGATCCGCCTAACGAGGGTTCGGGGTTCGAGTCGCACGCGCCGTGACGCGCGAAGCCTGGTCCACGTGAAGTCCGGAGAGTACTTCGCGCCGATCGGACAGATCGGCGAGCAGGTGTCGTTCCGGCAGCACTCCGGCCGACCATCGTAGGCCATCGAGTTCTTCGACGACGGCTGGCTCCACATGGCGATGCCGCAGTCATCGGTCCAGCCCCTCAGCCGCTCGAGGTTGTAGCTCAGGGGCAGGGCCGGCATGGGGAAAGGCGTCGAGCGCGGATCCATCTCCGGCGGACCTTGCTCCCCGGCCACGCCAATGCGCCGCTCGGCCTCGGCATAGAACGGATCCAGCTCCTCGAAGCTCACCGGCCAGTCGTCGCCGATGCCGTAGAGTGATCTGACGCGGAAATCTTCCGGAGAGAAGCGCGGTGTGACGCCGCCCCAGTGCATCGCCAGCCCGCCCACCTGCATCGATCGGGACTGAATGCCGTCGGCGGTCATCCCGTCGATGTGGTCGCTGCCCCACGGGTTCTCGCCGTAGTCGATGAAGCGAGCGCGTCGTGCCGGACGCTCGGCGAGTGGAACCGTCTCGTCTCCCGCCTCCACCACGACGATCCGCGCGTCGCGCTCCTCCGTCAGCTTCTCGGCCACCATGGCCGCGGTGATCCCCGACCCGATGATGCAGATGTCGCTTTCGATCACCTCGGCGCGCCCCTGCCTGACGAGTAGGGTCACGGTGCCCGCCGCGTGAGAGGAACGGGCTGCTGCGGTGCGGCGCGCAGCGGCCGGCATTGCTGGCGCGCAATGTTCGCCTGGTAGCACAGGTCGGTTGCCGCGGGCGAGTCGTAGAAGTGCGCAAGCAGCGCCAGCGCGACGTGCGGGGCGGTGAGTGGCGTCGGTAACGAATCACCGCGTACTCCCGCGACCGCCGTCCGCACGATCGTCTGGCGGTCGCCGCGCGACAGCGCGGCGAACGACGCGCCGTAGCGCCGCCTGGCCGCCTCATCGAGCGCGGCGAGCTGCGCGAGCCAGCGCGGCCGCGGATCGGCCGGCAATCGTTGAATCGTTCCGGTCCCGTACCCGTGGTTCGCCTCGGCGCCTGGTCGGTAGCCCTCCATCCACCGCTCAAAATCCGCGACGGCGCGCGAGGTGGCCGGACCCAGTTCGGCGGGAAGGATCGCGGTCCCGAGGGCGGCCAGGAGAGCGGCGTTAGGCTGCGCTTCCTGACCGGCCCGAGCGATACGCGAGTCAGCTCGAGCAGGCGGTGGTCCTGCGAGTCGCCGAGCGGCTGTCGAGAATGCGGCGAGCCCCGCAGCGAGCCTTGCGAGGAACGCTCGGCGTGGAGTCCCAGGCGCCTCCGGGGTTCTCGGAGAAGACGCCCACGCGGAATCGTCGGCCATAGGGCACCGGTTGTGGTCGGAGATCCAAGATGGCGGCCGCGCCCCCGGCTCGATAGGCATGGCGGCGCGTAAGGGCCGGACGCGCGCTCACCTCACGCCGCCGTTGGCCGTCGCGACTCGGCATCGGCAGCTTCAGCTATATTGTGCGCTGCTTGCCTGTACGCGAAGCGCAGAGGTCATCGGCGAACGATCCGCCGCTTCACGACCATCGACCTTCACCCGGGACCCGCAATGCGCCAGACCCTGAGCATCGTTGCCCTTTCCGCGGTATTCGCCCTGGCCACGTCCTCGGACGTTCAGGCACAGCAGCGTACCACATCCAGTCTTCGCGTAACGCCTCGAGTAGCGAAGCCCGCCTTTCAGCAGCCTGCTGCTACGACGACAGGCCCGACGTGGGCGATCGGTGCCGGCGTGGCCAGTGGCGATGGCGCGTACGACCTTGGCCTCGGGGTCGGCGCGAATGCTCGGTGGACCCGCTCGGACTGGCCCGTCGCGATCCGGGGCGACGTGTACTTCGCGCACCATTCCGGTGATGTCGGCGGGGGACTCGGCGGCTTCGACATATCACTGAACCTGTTCGGCGTTCTCGGTAACGCCGAGTACAGCTTTCCGACGGAGAGCACCCTCAAGCCGTACGTGTTCGGCGGGGTCGGGCTGTTCTACGCGAATGCCGACATCGACTACGACGGCCCGTTCGACGACTCGGATTACGACAGCTCGACGGATCTCGGCTTCAATGCGGGTGGCGGCGTGTTGTTCACGCCACGGTTCGGCGTGGAGATCCGCCTGATGGATGCCGGGGGATTCACGACGATTCCGGTGTTTGCGGTTTTCAGGTTCTAGCAGAGCAGCTATCAGCTATCGGCTATCAGCAAAACCGAACCCTCGGGACGCCTCTCTACGATCGAGGGACTTCCCGAGGGTTCTCGCTTTGCTGATAGCCGATAGCTGATAGCTGATAGCTGCTCGCTACTGATCCCCCATTATCGTCACCGTACCAGGCACGTAACCGCGCAGGTACAGGTTCAGCGATCCGATCGAGAGGTTGCTCTTCATCTGGACCAGGAGTCGCCGCGGATCGTCGGTGAGCCACATCTGGGCTTCGCCTTTCTCCGAGAAGATCCCCTTCGTTTTGATGATCGGCTGAATCACGATCGTCTCGAACTTGCCCGCCGGGACCGTGACGGTCTCCTTCCGGAGGACGCGGATGCGTACCGGATTGCGGTCTGGCCGGAAGTAGCGATTGAACTCGTACGTCTGGCCGACCTCGAGCGGGATCGTGCGCACGAAGTACAGGAACGCCGCATCGTCGAGCGGATCGTCCACACTCGGCGCGTGCTCGACCTCGCCGTTCTCGCTGTACGTGCCACGGTCGGGGTAGATCTCGAACGTACGCTCTCTGTCGCGACGGCCTTCCTCGAGGTCCTGCACGAACCGAAGCGACTCGAACGTGCGCGAGTCGATCCAGCTCTCCATGCGATCGTTCACCCTGTAGAGCGGGATGCCGCCCTTCACGGTGAACCGCGTATGCCAGGCTTCGCGGCCGCGGACGTTCTGAAGGCCAAGCACCTCCATTCGCCCGGTGCCCACCTTGAGGCTGCCAAAGCGGACGTCGTACGTGAGCTTTTCGCCCGTCTCGAAGGGGACGTCCATCCTAGGCTGTGAGAGGGAGACGGTCGTGGCCATCGTCGGGGCAGCACTCTGACCGCGAGCGTGCCCAACCACCACGACCGACGCGAGCGCGGCGAACGCGATGGCGAGCCACAAGCTGATCACGGGACGAGCGGCTACCTGCGTACGGCTCTGCCGCCCAGGCGTCCGCGTCGATCCCAACCGTTTATCTCTATGGACTACAGTCATTTCTACCGCCTCATCTCTGCCGCTGATGCTCGTCGACTAGTTCCTACACTGCTACGCCGGCAGCGTGCCGCCGGATTGATCCCAGAATACATCGTTGACACCAGCCCCGACATCCGTCAAATGACCTAGGCGGCTCCCGACTTCTGGGGGTACTAGACCGACCTCTCCGACCGGTCGAAGGTCACAAGCCGATTGTGTCGAGACACGTGGGTACACGAGACAAATCCCCCGGAACCGAACAGGTTCCGGGGGATTCGAGTGATTTGTCGGTAGCTTGCGACTATCGACTACCGATCTGGTGGACCGCCGCCGTGCGGTGAGTGGAGAGCAGCTACAGCGTTACCGAGTGGTGTCGAGGAGGTGCACGACGGCGGTAGAAATCAGGCTCGACGTCGAGGGACGTCGCGCAGTCGGACGTGTCAGGTGTTCCAGCTCAACGCGCTGAGCTCGTCGGTCGAGAGCTTCTCCCAGTTCGACGGATAGTTCCACACCCGTCGAACGGCTTGCGTGGATTCGAAGATCAGACAGTTCCGGCCCCGAGGGGCAGGCACGTTCGACGACGCGACCTCATAGATGCGCCAGTCCGTGCCCAACGAGTCGACGAAGCAACGGCGAGGGTTCGTCATCCGGATCCCGACTCCTGCGTGCGTTGACCACATGTCGGCCACCAAACCTCAGCGTCAGCGGTCGACGTGGGTCGGAGCAAGGTCAATACACGTGCCTCAGCAATAACGCGAGTTATTCCGCGATTCACGCGGTCAACGCGCTGCTCGGCAAACCCATCCTAGTGCAGATCGCCAAAGCTCTGGCGCCGGCAGAACGGCGTGATTTTCACTGTCGTCGGGCACTGACAACTACGCGCGCGAGCCGCGCGTGATAGGCGTCACACCTAACGAGTGAAACAAAAACAGACCCCGGCAGGGCGCATGCCGGGGTCTGTTTGATCGCTGCAGTCAGTAGTGAGTCCTCAGTAGTGAGTTCACCAGTAATCAGTCACTGACAAACTGACCGACTCGCGACTACGCATCACATAACGCGGTTTCGTCCGCGAGCCTTATGGCTCGCGATCCTCCTCCTCGACTACACCAGCCACGGCGCTCGCGCCGTAGCCATTCACGCGCTCGACGCGCAACGTCTGCTTGTACGTCTTCCCGCCGATCGTGAGCGTGACGAGGTAGTCGCCGGAAGCGACCTCCGGAGCCTGACCGCGACCGCCACCGAAGCCACCACCGCGGCCACCCTGCTGTCCCGGCGGTCTGATCAGGCGCTGGAACTCCTGGAACCCACCGGGGAACGCCTGGAGCATCTCGGCCGGGCTCTGCTCTCCCGCGCCCGCCCCGGCGCCCTGACGGCCACCGCCACCGCCGACGATGGCGCCCTCGCCGGGTCGCTCCTGCCAGCCGGCAGCTTCGCCGCCACGGCCACCGCCGCGACGGAAGAACGCGCCCACGTCGCCGCTCGCGAACGTCTGACGCAGCCGGTCGAGCGCGGCTTTCGGCATCGTCCCCGCCTTCTCCAACGAGTCGAAGACGAAGTCCATGCGTCGCGCCGCCACGATGCTGTCGCGCCGCTGCGACGGCGACAGCGGAGTCGGCACCGCGCGGCCACGGAAGTCCCACGTCACGCGATGCAGGCCTGGCGAGGCCGGCCCCGTCAACGTGCGCACCGTGTCGCCCTTCGCGTCCGTGATCAGGATCTGCGCCTGCGGTCCACGCTGGCCGCGCTGCCCCTGCCCGCGCGCTGCGCTCGCGTTAGGCGTCCCACCGTTGCCGTCGGTATCGCCCTGCGACGCCGCGCTCGCCACGGCACCGCCCGCGACCCGATACACGATGTCCGCGCCGTACGCCGGGCTCGGCGCATTGAACACTTTGTGCCCCTCGCCGTTCGCCGACGCGCCCATTGCCGGCCCCTGGCCGTACTGATAGCCCGTCTTCGGCTGGAACAGGTGCGCCGCTTCGGCGACGACCTTCGCGCCGTTGTCGCCGGCCAGCTGCTCGAGCGGGGCGATGTCCACGATCCAGATCCCGCGCCCGTGCGTCGCCGCGATCAGCTCGCGGTCGCGCGGATGAATCTTGAGATCGTGCACCGGCACCGTCGGCATGGCCGACATGAACCGCTGCCAGCTCCGCCCCCGATCGAGCGACGTGTACACGCCGCGCGACGTGCCCACGAACAGCAAGTCGCGGGTGTGCGGATCTTCGCGAATCGTGTGGACGTAGTCGCCGACGTGATCCTTGGGCAGGTTGGCCGCGATGGAGCGGAACGTCTTTCCGTAATCCTCCGTCACGTAGACGTACGGCGTGAAGTCGTTCCACCGATGATTGTCGAACGTGATGTAGAACGTGAGCGAGTCGAAGTGCGACGGCTCGATGCGACTCACGTACACGTCGCCCGAGGCGAGTCCCGGGAATCGATTCGCCGGGACCGGCGCCCACGTCGCGCCATCGGTCCGCGTCACCCACACGTTGCCGTCATCCGTGCCCGCGGCCAGGAAGCCCGGGCGTACATACGACTCCGCCAGCGCCACCACGGTGCCGTACGTCTCGGCCCCCGTGGCGTCGAGCGTGATGCCGCCCGTCTTGTTCATGCTCGTGTCGATCTTCGCCATCTGCTTCTTCGAGAGGTCGGGCGAGATCGGGTAGAGGTTGTCACCGCGCTGCGTCGACTTGAGCACCCGATTGCCCGCGGCGTAGAACACGTCCGGGTTGTGCGGTGAGAGCAGGAACGGCGTCTCCCAGTTCCAGCGCATGTCGAGCTCCGCCGAGTCGGCTTTCTGGCGCGAGCGGAACTGCGCAATGCGTGACTGCTGGTCCCGACTGACCGGCGCGACCGTGTCAGGGCGCGTGACGAGAATCGAGTCCTCGTACATTGCATAACGCGGGCGCCAGTTCGGTTTCACGAGCGCTGTCGACTCACCCGTCTTGAGATTCACGCGCCGGATGTTGCCGCCCTGCGACTCGCCCCAGATGATGTGCGACTCGAGCGGGTGCTGTGCGGTCCAGAAGCCGTCTCCGCCGGCGAACGTGAACCAGTACGCGTTCGTCACCGGCCCATCCTTCCGCCGGCTCGGCCCGCACCACGAGCCGTTGTCCTGCGCGCCCGCGCACACGTTGTACGGCGTCTCGAAGTCGTAGCTCACCGAGTAGAACTGCGCGATCGGGAGAATCGCGGCGAAGTCGTAGTTGCCGCCGCCGTCATGCGAGATGGCGATCCCGCCGTCGTTCCCGACGATCATGTAATCGGGATCGTTCGGGTCCATCCACATCGCGTGGTGGTCGACGTGAATCCCCACGGTTGCCGTGCGCGCGGTCTTGCCGCCGTCGCTCGAGACGAGCACCGGCGTCGACGAGAACCACACCTTCTCGGGGTCCTTCGGATGGACGCGCACCTGCGAGTAGTAGAACGGGCGCGTGTTCGCGTCGTTCGTCTTCTCCCAGGTCTTACCGCCGTCCTTCGTGCGATAGAGACCGTTCGCGAGCTTCTGCCGCGCCGCGCCGGGCGCGGCCTTCTGGCCACGAAGCGAGTCCGCCTCTACCATCGCGTAGACGATGTCGGTGTTACCCGGGAAGATGGAGAAGCTGATGCGCCCCTTCGGCGTCTCGGGCCAGCCACCACCCTTGATCTCGGTCCACGTATTACCGCCATCGGCCGACTTCCAGAGCGCGGAGCCCGGTCCGCCCGACTTGAGGAAGTACGGGCCGCGGACGCGCTCCCAGCTCGAGGCCCACACCACGTTCGGGTTCTTCGGGTCGATCGCGACATCGATGAAGCCAGCCTTGTCGCTCACGAACTTCACGAGCTTCCAGTTCTGGCCGCCGTCTTCCGTCTTGTAGAGACCGCGTTCCGGGTTCGACTTCCACGCGGCACCCAGTGCGGCGACATACACGACGTTGGGGTTCGTCGGGTGTACGACAATGCGCCCGATGTGCTGTGTTTTCTCGAGGCCCATGAGCTTCCACGTCATGCCACCGTCGGTGGACTTGTAGACGCCCTGGCCAGGCTCGATTGTGTTTCGCGAGTTCGGCTCGCCCGTGCCCGCCCACACCTGCATGGTGTCGGACGGCGCGATCGCGAGCGCGCCCATGGACCCCGTGGGATAGTCGTCGAACACCGGGCGGAACGTCACGCCGCCGTTCGTGGTCTTCCAGATGCCGCTGGCCGCGGCGGCCACGAAGAACGTGTTCGACGGACGCGGAATGACCGCGAGATCGGCGACGCGCCCCTCGAAGTTCGCGGGGCCAACGGTTCGCCACCGCAGGCCGGCGAGTGTGGCCGAATCGAGGGGAGGGCGGGCGGCTTGCGCAAACGCCGAGGACGCGTAGAGCGCGACGGCAGCGCCGAGCGTGACTGGAGAAATGGCTCGCATGGGCGGAACGGGGAGAGGGACGCCGAAGAGCTTGGGTAGCACTTTCCTACGCCGCGATGTGATGAACCGTTGTACGTCGCACAGCGCGCGAAGGGAAGTAGGTACGGCTGGGGTCGCCATCGGCCGGTCCCCGCCTCCGGCATTCGACCCCGTTCTAGAAACGGTCCGGCCTCATCCCCTGCCAGTGAGCCCCACCGCCCAGCACCTTGGGGTCTGACCCATTTCCCCATGCCCAGCCGACCATGATCCTGCGAACGACACTCGCCGCCGCGTGTATCCTCGGCGCCACCGCGCTCGGCGCCATGTCCGCCCCGCGTGACTCCACCGGACCCCTGACCGGTGCGCCCGAGCCCGCGACGCCGGCGGCAGGAACCGTCGCGTTCGTGAACGTGAGCGTGCTTCCCATGGACCGCGAGCGGGTCCTCAACGGCCAGACCGTCATCGTCCGCGACGGGCGCATCACGGAAATCGGGCCCGCCGCGTCGGTCCGAGTGCCGGCCGACGCCCAGCGCATCGACGGCCGCGGCAAGTTCCTCATGCCCGGACTCGCTGAGATGCACGCCCACGTGCTCGGGCCGCAGCAGCCGCAGGAGCTCAATCGCGACATCATGTTCCTCTACGTCGCGAACGGCGTCACGACGATTCGAGCGATGCTCGGTGCGCCGAACCAGCTCGTGCTACGCGAACAGATGAAAAAGGGCGAGGTCCTCGGCCCCACCATGTTCGTCGCCGCGCCGTCCCTGAACGGGAACAGCGCGCCGAACCCCGACACCGCCATGAAGCTCGTGCGCGCACACAAGGCGGCGGGCTATGACCTCGTGAAGCTGCACCCCGGCCTGTCGCGCGCGACGTACGACTCCGCGACCGTCGTGGCCAAGCAGGTCGGGATCACGCTCGCGGGGCACGTCTCCGAGGCCGTTGGCATCGACCGCACTCTCGAAGCCCGGCAGTCCACCGTCGATCACCTCGATGGCTATATCGAAGGGGCAGTCCCCGCCGACGTGAAACGGCGCATGATGTCGCCCACCGACACGGTATCGTTCGCCGAGTGGATGGGAGCGGTGAGCGAGGCCGAGATGCGCAACCTCGCGCGCCGCACGAAGGAAGCCGGCGTGTGGAACGTGCCCACGATGTTCCTGTGGGAGAACTTCTTCGGAACGGTTGCCCTCGACGAGGTTCCCGAGCGCGAGGAGATGAAGTACGCGCCGAAGCAGTGGGTGAACAACTGGATGAACCAGAAGCGGAACCAGATGCAGCAGCAGGCCAAGGCGGGGATCACTGCCGACCAGGGTCAGCGCCTGATCGCACACCGGAGACGGATGCTCAAGATCCTCGCGGAGGAGGGCGCGCCGCTGCTCATGGGGACGGACTCGCCGCAGATGCTCAACGTCCCGGGCTTCGCGCTCCATCGCGAACTGCGCGTGATGGCCGACGCCGGCCTGACGCCCTACCAGGTGCTCGAGTCGGGAACGAAGAACGTCGGTCTCTACGTCGAGCGCGACCTGAAGCAGGACGGCAAGTTCGGCACGGT
>DAINRQ010000166.1:0-12230 GCA_036741775.1 Gemmatimonadaceae bacterium
GTGTGGCCCCTCTACCGGGACGTTCTGTCAACCCCGACGCAGATTGACGCAGATTCCGCAGATTTCGCAGAAGCCCTCGATAAGGAGAGCGACTCGGCTCGAGGCGTGGTCAGGAAAGAGCCACCCCCCTGTGTTCCGGAGGCCGGTCCCCGTTCCCGGCCGCTGGTGGGAGTAGGCGTCTCGGTAGAGCGCTTCTGCGCAATCCGCGAAATCCGCGGCCATCTGCGTCAGATCTTCTCGGAGCGTCCCGGTAGAGAGGATTACGCCCTCTACCGGGAGGATTCCTCGCTGCGCTGGGAATGACTTAGTGCTTGTGCGAGCCGCCCTTGTGGTACTTGCACGTCACGGCGGGATTGAACTGCGCGAAGATCCCGTTCGGGTTGTCGCGGTAGAGCCAGACGTGCCGGTCGTAGTGGGGCTCGAACATGTGCGCTTCGTCCACGGCCGTCACCGGGTCGTCGGCCATGAGGTCGTACGGCACCCCCTGGAACGACGGCGGCGCGACGTTCCCCGCCGCCTGCCACGCCTTGATGAAGACGAGGTTCTCGACGGCGACGAGCTCCAGCGAGCCATTGGCCTGCGGCTCGTAGATGAGAATCGACGGCTTGTTGAAGTCGATATGCGTGCCGTTGCCGTTGACGCGCGGGTTCGGCGGGCCGGTGATGCCGAGCAGGTCGGGGCGGAAGAAGTGGATGCCCATGGCGCCAAGCTCGGCGGGCTTCCCCATCATCGTCGCCTCGTCGCAGAGGTTCCCGGGGTCACGGACGTACCCCTCGGCAAGCGCGACGTTGACGTCACGGAAACGCTCGGTGGCCTTGCGTACGGCGGCCAGATCGGGTTCTGCTGGAGTGGGTATTCGGCTGGAATTCGCTGCCACGGCGCTCACCAGGACGGCGGCGCTCACGATGGTGGCGTAGACGATGGACTTCATGGTGGACTCGCAACCTTAAGAGGGGCAGCCGCGGGGCGGCGGATCAGTCGTCAATCTTCGCGCGGCGTCGCGCGAACAGGTGACAAGTTGCGGCCCACAAGGGTGGTGCGGATGGGTCGGATGACCCAGAGAGAAGCAGCTATCAGCTATCAGCTATCAGCAAAGCGAGAACCCTCGGGAAGCCCCTCTGTCGTAGAGAGGCATCCCGAGGGTTTGGCATTGCTGATAGCTGATAGCTGATAGCTGATAGCTGATAGCTGATAGCTGATAGCTGATAGCTGTTAGCCGATAGCTCCCTGCATAAACATCCCGCCCTTTTCATCAGCCGAATCGTTGTATACCGCCGGGACCGCGACGCCGAGGGCGCGGAGATAAACGCCCAGTTGCGCGCGGTGGTGCACGAGGTGGTTCATGATGAACGTGCGGTACACGAGGCCGCGCGGTTGCGAGAATATCGTCTGGCCGCCGGCCTTGAGTGCCCACGGCTCATCGAGCTGAGCATCCGTTAGGCGGGCGAGTGCTTCTCGCATCGCGCCCAGGTTCTTGTCGAACAGCGCGAGCAGCGCCTCGGTAGAGTCGGCGAGCTTGACATCCTCCTGCGCGCCGCCTGGAGGCGCGACGTCGAACTCGTTCTCCGCGAGCACCGTCGTTCCCCAGCTCGGGAGGATGCCGATGAAGTTGGCGAGCCAGCCGAGGCTCATCGACTTCTCGTAGGGCTTGAACTGGAACTTGTCCATCGGCACGCGCTCGAGGTGCACGCGCGTGAAGTGGGCTTCGAGGTCGAGCTCCTTGAGCAGCAGTTCCGTTGTTCGCACGAGGGAATCCGTAAGGTAGTTGTCAGCTATAAGCTATCAGCCATCAGCAAAGCGAGAACCCTCGGGCAGCCCCTCTATCGTAGAAAGGCATCCCGAGGGTTCCGTCTGGCTGATGGCTGATGGCTGATGGCTGTTAGCTTATTTTCGCTATCTGTCCACGGATTTCTCCGCCCGGGAAGTCGCCGGGCCCGGCGTTGTTGGTCGGATCGTTCGATGGGTCGTTCGTGTGCACGTTGACGTATGCGCCCCCGCTCCGCATGAGGTCGAGCAGGTCATCGAACGTGATGTCCTCGTTCGGCGCGCTCGGCGTCTCGAAATCTTCGCGGGCGATGAAGTTCTCGATCTCGGTGTTGCTCACCGGTGGTGTCAGAAAGAGGATGATCCCGCCGGCGACGTCGGCGCTGCCGACGTGAATGTGCGCCATGATGACGTTCTCGATGTCATCCATCTGGATCGTCCAGAACAGCGTGTCATTGCGGAACGTGAAATCAGCGGTTCCCTCGGCGGGTGTCTCGCGTGGGGTCGGTCGTTCCGCCGTGCCGGTCAGCGTTGCGCGGAACGTTTCGGCAACTGGACCGACCGGATCGTCATCGTCGTCGTCGCAGCCGATCACGAACACGGCTGAGCCGAGGGCCATCAAACAAGCAAGCGTGGTTCGATGCATGCGTCACCTCCTCGTTGAGCCTGCCATCGTATGAGCGTACGGATGCTCACGGTGGCATGCCTAACGGAGGTCGACGGAGCGCGGCAAGTGGCGTGCGGCGACGGGCCCGAGGGGCGGGGCGGATGGCACGAGTAGTACGGCGACGGGCCGGCCGTCGATCCGTCGACACGGCTGAGCCCG
This sequence comes from Gemmatimonadaceae bacterium, assembly GCA_036741775.1. Lineage (GTDB taxonomy): Bacteria > Gemmatimonadota > Gemmatimonadetes > Gemmatimonadales > Gemmatimonadaceae > JAJKIV01. Next base: position 2,591 of record DAINRQ010000166.1, read on the forward strand.
TACCGGGCCGCCGCCCGACGCATGCCTAACGCGCGTTGCTCACTGCGGCTCGAGCTCGAAGCTCACGCTCACCGCCGCCGTGACGCCGATTCGCCCGAGCGCGATGGCCTCGTCGAGCAGCTCGTTGCTCCCGCCGGCCTGGATGGAGACCTGATTCACCCCGGCGCCTCCGGCCTGCATGCCGCCCCACGTGTTGCCATACGAATGCCAGGGCCCGCCCGCGTTATGCTCGTGAATCGAGATCACCTTGCCGAGGCGCGCGTTCATCTCGCCGGCGAGTGCGACGGCCTTCTCGCGTGCGGCCTGGATCGCGCGAGCTCGCGCCTCATCGCGATGCTTGCGCAGATCCGACGTCAGGAACTGCACGTTGAGCACGTGGCTCGCGCCGGACTGCAGCGCGCCGCTCAACACGCGCTCGAACGTCGTGACGTCGTTCAGCGTGACCGCAATGGACTTGCGAACGGTGTAGTGCCGCAGGACTGTGGGACCGGAGTGCGGATGGTCGTACACCGGCTCGACGTGGATGTAGTCGGTCTGGATGTCCTTCGGCGCGACGCCGAGTGCCTGCATCGATTGCACGACGGCCTGCACGCGCTTGTCGTTCTCGGTCTTCGCGGTGGCGAGCACCTTGTCGAGCGTCTCGACGCCGAACACGAGGTTCACGATCGACGGCGCCACGCGCACTTCGGCCGATCCTGACACGGAGATCGTGCGCGTGGGCGTGGGCGCCTGCGCCCACAGGGTGGATGTCACCAACAGAGCGGACGTTAGGCTGACGACGCAGGTACGCATGGGAGAGTGCCTCGGGCGGATGGAACGAGCGTGGTCGTGCTTCGGGCATTGCTCCTACCCGTCGGGCCACCGCCGGGGTCCGGGACGAATCGCTCCGTTAGGGGTCAGAGTCCTAACGCATCATTTCATCTCCACGCGCCATCGGGCGGGCGCGGAGGACGCGGGAACGGCGGACGCGGGAAGGGCCGCGGAGAGGGGTTCGCACCGCCGTTCGCACGCCCGCCGTCCGCACTCCGCCGTATGCCGTACACTCCCGCGTCCAGTCCGGCGCGCGCGGGCCGGTCGGAACGACGATGACGCGGAAGGGGCCGGAACGGCCGGATGACCGCCATGCGCGGACGCCGCATGGCGAGAGGGTGCGCAGCCTTCGGCATCCAGAACGGAGGGGGCAACAGATGCAGGGATGAGGGGGATGAGAGGGATGAGAGGGATCTGTTCCGGACCGGGACGCGCCCGCTCACCGAGGCCATGAAACGATGGGAACGGCTCTCAGGGTGAGCGGCTTCCCCCGCGGAGCAGCAGTTCCCCCTCATCCCCTCATCCGTTTTGGCTTCGTTCTGGATGCCGGCTCGAGACGCGGTCGCTTTCGGGTTGTCACTCGTCGCCCCGGAGCCTGGTCGGCCGAGACGAGCGCGTCCCACGCTCCCATCGCTGCGTCCGCCACCGCCAACATTGTTTGCCGGGACGCGCCGTCGCGTGCCTGCACGGCCAGACCGTGCATGACCGTCGCGAAGAAGGCCGCGATGTCGGCCACCGGGGCGGTCGCCGGGAGCTCGCCGTCCGAAATGGCGCGCCTGAGTCGCTTCTCGAGCAACTCCGGCACCTGACACCGCATGTCACGAAGACGCTCGTGGACGCCGGCATTCGTCTTGGTCCGCGTCGGGGCGCCGAGCACCAGGAGGCATCCGCGTCCTACGGCGGAATTGTCGAACTGATCGACGGCCGCCCGGAGCATCCCCTCGACGCCGTCGCGTACGGGTGATGTATCGAGGGCGCGCGCCGGTGCGGAGCCCGACGAGCGCTGGTACAACTGGATGACCTCGAGGAAGAGCTCCTCCTTCGACCCGAACGCCGCGTAGAAGCTGGGCGGCGTGATGCCGCCCATGGCGCGCAGCAGCTCGTCGAGGCTCGCGCCGTCGTAGCCACGCGCCCAGAACACGTTCATGGCGCTCCGCAGCGCCGCGTCACGGTCGAAGCTGCGGGGGCGACCCCGTGGTGCCATCAGCGACTCCTTGTGTAGCTGGCACTATAAAAAGCCTTGACGGACCAGGCCAGCGTTTATAATCTGTACCGCCCACTACAGAATGTCGACCCGGCATCGGTTCGTCCATTTCTGTAGCACTCACTATACTAAAGGTAGGCACGGCGACGCCCATGTCGAATCCCATCCCAGGACTGGAGACGGCCCGCTCGCGCGTCTTCCTCCCGTTCGCGCAGTGGATCATCGCCCATCGCAAGCTCGTCAGTCTGGCGATCCTCGCGATCACTGGCTTCCTCGCGAGCAACCTCGCCCGCCTCGAGGTGGACTCGAACCCGAAGCTGTGGGCGCCACAACAACACCCCTACGTCCTCACGACGGACGTGCTCGACAGCGTGTTCGGCGGGCGCAATCTCACCGTCATCGGCGTCATGCCGAAGCAGGGCGACATCTACCAACCCGCCGTGCTCGCGAAGATCCGGCGGCTCCAGGACTCCGTCGAGCTGCTGCCTAACGCCATACGGCACAACGTCCTGAGCCTCGCCGCGCGCAAGGTCAAGCTGGTGAAGGGCGGGCCAGACGGGATGGAAGTCACGCCAATGCTCGATACGGTGCCGACGACGCCGGAAGGGATCGCCCGCCTCCGCGCGGCCGTGGCGTCGATGCCCGTCTACATCAACGCGCTCGTGTCCCCCGACGGGCGCGCCGCCGCCGTGATCGCCGACTTCAAGCAGGACTCGACGACCCCGAACTACATCGCGCTCAACGCGGGCCTCCGGCGCATCGTCGAGCAGGAGCGCGACGACTCGGTGGACCTGTTCCTCGGCGGACTCCCGATCGTCGGCGAAGCGGCCGACCGCGAATTCATGAAGATGCCGCTCTTCTTCGGCGCCGCCCTTTTGGTCGTAATGCTCGTGCAGTTCTGGTCGTTCCGCAGCGTGCAGGGCATGCTGCTCCCGATGGTGACCGGGATCCTGAGCGTCATCTGGAGCCTCGGGCTCATGGGGCTCCTCGGCGTACACCTCGACCCGCTCAACACGACCACGCCGATCCTCGTGCTGGCGGTCGCGGCGGGCCACGCCATTCAGATCCTGAAGCGCTACTACGAGGAATACGGTCGCCTGACGACCGAGGGTGTCGAGCCTCGCGAAGCGAACGAGCGTGCCGTGATCGAGTCGATCGTTCGCGTGGGGCCGGTGATGATCGTCGCCGGGCTGATCGCGGTCCTCACGTTCGCCTCTCTCGTGGGCACCGGGATCCCGATGGTGCAGCACTTCGGCGTGTTTGCCGCGTGCGGTGTGCTCGCGACGATGGTGATCGAGTTGACGGTCATCCCCGCGGTCCGGTCGATGCTGCGTCCGCCGAAGCCACGCGAGACCGCACGTGAGGCACGGGTCCATGGACTCGACCGGTTCCTGACGACGGTCGCGGATGCGCTCGTGGGCGGGCGCGCGCGGCTCGTCGTGGGTGCGGGGCTCCTGGTGCTCCTCGCCATCGGGGCGGGGATCCACCGACTGCGCATCGACAACAACTTCAAGCTCTACTTCAACCCGGAGAGCGAGCTGCGCGTGCAGGATCGCGCGCTCAACGCGGCGTTCGGCGGCACGAATTCCATCCAGTTCCTCGTGCAAACGCCGGCGCCCGACGGACTCAAGGACCCGCGCGTGCTCCAGGGGATGGAGCGTCTGCAGCAGTTTCTCGAGACGCAGCGCGACGTCGGCAAGACGCAGTCCATCGTCGATCTCATCAAGCGCATGAATCAGGCGATGCACGCCGACGACCCGCTGCACTACGCGGTGCCGGAGACCCGCGAGCTCGTGTCACAGTACCTGTTCCTCTACGGCCTGTCCGGCGACCCACAGGACTTCGACTCCTTCGTCGACCACGACTTTCAGCGGGCCTCGGTGTGGGCATTCATCAAGAACGAGAGCACGAGCTACGCCGACAGCCTCGCGCGCAGCGCCCAGGCGATCATCGCCGAGAGCTTTCCGGCCGGCGTCACGGTGCAGATGGGGGGCAGCGTGCCGCAGGTCATGGCGCTCAACGAAGTCATCGTCAACGACAAGTTCCGGAACATGGTGCAGATGGCGCTCGTCGTCTTCGTGCTCGGCGCCATCATCATGCGATCGTTCGTGGGCGGGCTGTTCGTCGTCACGCCGCTCTTCGCGGTGATGCTCGCGAACTTCGGCGCGATGGGCTGGATCCGCCCATCGCTCGACATCACCGCCATGACATCGGCAGCGATGGCGATCGGCATCGGCGCCGACTACGAGATCTATCTGCTCTTCCGGTTCCGCGAGGAGCTCCGGCGCACGGGCAGCGTGCTGGAAGCGACGCGAACCTCCATGCTCACGTCAGGCAAGGCGATCCTGCTCGTCGCCATCTCCATCGCCAGCGGGTACGCCGTGCTCCAGGCGTCGGACTTCGCGTTCTACAGCACGCTGTCGACGATGGTTGGTGTGACGATGGGGATCAGCGCCTTCTTCGCGCTGTTCTTCCTCCGCGCCCTCATGATGGTGTTCAAGCCTCGCTTCATTTTCGGCGACGAGCGCGATGCCCTGTTCGCGGCGACCGCCCAACCCGCCACGCCTTCCACCGCCATCGGAGGTGCCCAGTGAGCCGCCGCGCAACATCTCTCGTCGCGTCCGCCGGCCTCCTGACGCTCGTCGCCGCGCGTCCAATGGACGCCCAGCAGGCGACGCCGTCGGCGCGCGAGATCATGGAGAAGAACTTCTTCGTCACGAAGGTCACCACGCTGCACGTGGACCTGACCATGACGCTCATCAACAACCGCGGCCAGCGTCGCGAGCGGCGCAACACGACGATCGTGAAGCTGCAGCCTAACGGGATCGACTCGAAGTTCCTGGTGCGCTTCAGCGAGCCGCCCGACGTCGCGGGGACGGGTCTGCTTCAGGTCGAGCACAGCGACGGCGACGATGACCTGTGGATCTACCTGCCCGCGCTCAAGAAGGCGCGGCGGCTCGTCGCGAGCAACAAGAAGGACAGCTTCGCCGGCTCGGACTTCTCGTACGCCGACATCGCGATTCCGAAGGTGGATGCGTATCGGCACACTCTCAAAGGAACGGAGCAGGTGGACGGGATGCCCTGCTACGTGATCGAGTCCACGCCGGCGAGCGACGCCGTGCGGTCGAACAACGGCTACTCGCGCAAGGTCACGTGGGTCCGAACGGACAACTTCCTGGAGACGAAGGTCGAGTACTACGACCTGGCGAACCGGCATCTCAAGACGCAGCGCGTCGCGCAGCACCAGGCGGTCGCCTCGCAAGCGGGGAAGTGGTTCGCGCTCGAGCGGGAGATGACCAATCACCAGACCGGACACCGCACGTTGATCGTCGCCGCTCGGCTCGACGGCACCACGCCGGTGCGCGACGACGTCTTCAGTGTGCGAACGCTCGAGCGTCCATGAGCGTCATGATGCGGCGCGCCACATTCGCCGCTCTCGCGCTCGTGACGACGACACTGCGAGCGCAGGAGCGCCCGGGGCCTGAGCTCACCGGATCGCTCCGCGGCGGGTACTGGAGCTCGACGCGGGAGCTCGACCGGCGGCACCCGTTAGGCAGCGGGATGGCCTGGCTCAAGGGAACGGCGGCGATGCCGCGTCAGGTGACGCTGTTCGCCGAGGGGTGGGTTGCCGTGCGCGGTCCGGTGGATGACGCCGACGCGACGGCGGAGCTGCGTGAGGGTTACGTCGCTCTCACGCGCGGCAACCTCGACGTGCGCGCCGGCCGCCAGATCCTGGCCTGGGGACGTGCCGACGGCGTGAATCCGACCGGGAACCTCGCGGCCGAAGACCTCACGCTCCTCACGCCCGACGACGCCGACCGCCGACTCGGCGCCACCTCGGCGATCGTGAGCTACTACCTGGGAGGGCTGTCGATCAGCGGAGTCTGGCTCCCCGAGTTCCGCGGGCATCGCATCGCCCTCCCGGGTGGCGGTGGCATGTCGTTCGACGAGACGAAACGGGAGTGGCCGGGTGACCAGTGGGCGCTTCGGGCCGAGCACACGGGCGGGGCGGTGGACTGGTCCGCCTCGTTCTTCCGGGGCCTCGACCTCTCTCCCGATCTGGAACCGGCTGTCATTCCGAGCGAAGGCGCCGTCAGGCGCCGTAGTCGAGGAATCGCGATCCTCCCGATAGAGGGACCTGCGGGAGGGTCTAGCGTCGTCGAGCTACGTCACCGGCGACTCCACGTATTTGGTGCCGACGCGGCAACGACACTCGGCCGCTACGGGCTTCGCGCCGAGGGGGCATACGTGCGCACGGAAGATGGGTCGGGGACGGCCCCGTTCTCGAGGAACCCGTTCGTGTTCGTCGTGCTGGGAGCCGACCGGACCTTCGACGGGCGGTTGAACGTGAACGTCCAGTATCTCGGGCGCGCGGTCGTTCGGTTTCGCGAGCCCCCGGCCGGCTTGTCGCCGGACATCGCGGCGGTCGCCCGATCCCAGGCGATTCTGGCGAACGAGACGCGCCGCGTGCAGCACGGCGCGTCCATGCGCGCGTCGTACAAGTGGCTGCACGAGACGCTCGAGACCGAGTGGGCGGCGGTCGCGTACGCGGGGCCGCGCGGCGTCGCCATGCGGCCGAAGGTGACGTACGCCGTGACCGATCGCTTCACGCTGCTGGCGGGGGCGGAGGTCTTTCGCGGTGAGGACGCGTCGGTCTTCGGGCTCCTGCGGCCGAACTCGACCGCGTTCCTCGAGGCGCGCCTGTCATTCCGAGCGGAGCGCCGTCCTTCCCGAATCTGATTACTCCGACCGCAGCGCCTCTGTCCGCTGCGCGTCGAGGCCACGGCGCGCCGGCGGCTCTGAGCGCGGGGAACACGCCGATGCTCACCGCGCTGAGCACCGCCAGCACCAGCGCGTACAGTAAGTGATGAACAACGGGGCGCGACCTGCTGTTATGCGGTCCGGGTTGTGCGGATCGGGCCGGTATGCCGTCTACACTGCTTTCGTTCTTCTCCGGGCGCCTCGCCGGGCGGCGCGCCGTCGAAACGATCGTTCCGGAGCGAACGTTCGCCGATGTCGTTCTTCCGCCGCGGACGCGCGAAACGCTCGATCAGGCGCTGAGTCAAGTCCGTAACCACGGCCTCATCTTCGGCCGCTGGGGGCTCGGCGAGCGACACGCGACCGGGCTTGGCCTCGCGTTCAACTTTGCTGGGCCACCCGGCACGGGCAAAACGATCTGTGCGGAGGCGATCGCTCACGCGCTCGGTAAGAAGCTGCTCATCGTCAACTACGCCGAAGTCCACTCGATGTGGGCGGGGGAGACCTCGAAGAACGTCGCGAGCGTCTTTCGCACCGCAGTCGAGCAGGACGCCGTGCTGTTGTTCGACGAAGCGGACGCCATCGCCGCTCGCCGTTTCGGCCGCACGAGCCACGGACTGGAGCGTGAGGCGAACACCACCGTCAACGTGCTTCTCCGAGAGCTCGAGCACTTCAACGGCGTCGTCATCTTCGCGACGAACCTCGCGGCCAACTTCGACCCGGCGTTCGAGCGCCGCATCCGCACGCACGTCCTCTTCGAGATGCCGGGCGTCGACGAGCGCGAGCGCATCTGGGAAGTGCAGCTGCATCCGACGAAAACGCCGCTCGCCGACGACGTGAACTTCCGCGCACTCGCCGAGCGGTTCGCGGTGAGCGGCGGCGACATCAAGAACGCGGTGTTGAAGGCGGCAGCGGGGGCCGCGTCCGAGCCGGGGCCCGACGTCGGAAAGCGTATCCATCAACGGCACTTCGAGCGCGCGATCGAGGACGTCGTCGCGAATCGGAGCGTGATGCGGCAGTCCGTGCTCGACGACGACGTCCTCCAACGCACCGATCCCGCGGTTCGAGTAGTGCAGGCGATGGAGGAGCGCTGGCGAACGACGGCGCTCGTCGCGGCCGGGCTCGCGGTAGTCGCGCTCCTGGTTGCGGTTGGGGCGCTCGGCATTGTGCTCGCTCGATGATCGTAGCGGCGGGCGAGCACCTGGTGGAGCTCACGCCGCAGTCTGGTACGTCGCCATGAGGATGGCCCGGCCTAACGTGTGACCGAGCATCGTGAACGAGACCGCGGCCGGCGGCGTGTCGTGGTCCACTCCGAGTCGCTCCACGTCGAGCGCGTGCACGACGAAGTAGTACCGGTGCGGCCGGTCGCCCGGCGGCGGGGCGGGGCCCCCGTATGCCTTGGCGCCGTAATCGTTCCGGCAGTGGAACGCCCCGGCGGGGAGGTTCGCGCCACCTTCCTTGCCGGCGTCGCCGGCGAGCGACGTCACGGACGCCGGCAGGTCCACCACGACCCAGTGCCAGAAGCCGGACGGTGTTGGCGCGTCGGGATCGAAGCACGTGACGACGAAGCTCTTCGTGCCGGCGGGGACGTCTCTCCACGACAGCGCCGGAGAGCGGTTGCCGGCCGCGTAGACGTGTACGTCCGGGATCGCCGCGTTGGCTCGTATCTCGCTGCTCTCCACCGTGAACGACGGCGCTTTGGGGAGCAAGGTGTACGGGTCGGGGGCAGTGGGTCTGTCAAGATTCATACAGCCTCCGGTGAAGAATCTCGCGCGCACGGTCGCCCCGGGAATGTATGGGTGGGGTGGGAAGGCTCAAACCCCCGGTGGGGGACGCGTGTCTCAGTATGAACCCGTCACCCCACACAGATGCGCGACCTCCGGTATGCCGTCCGCAACCTCCGCACGACGCCGTTCGTCAACGCGGTCGCCGTTCTCTCGCTCGCCCTGGGCATCGGCGCGAATGCAGCGATCTACTCGCTCTTCGAGCAGATCCTGTTGCGGCCGCTTCCCGTAGCCGCTCCGCACGAGCTGGTCACCCTGAATCTCCCCGGGCCGATCCAGGGCAACGACTCCTGCAACCAGTCGGGGTGTGGAGAGGGGATCATCTGGAGCTACCCCATGCTCCGCGACCTCGAGCGGTCCCAGACGGTGCTGGCCGGAATCGCGGGCTACCGGACCTTCGGCGCCAGCATCGCCCTCGGCGACGAGCCCACCGTCGGCGAGGGCGCGTGGGTCACGGGCGGTTACTTCCCAACGCTCCGACTGCGCCCTGCGCTCGGCCGTCTGCTCGGCCCGAGTGATAACGAGCCGGGCGCAGATAACATGGTAACCGTAATCGCCCACCGTTTCTGGATGGACCGGTTTGGCGGGAAGCCGGACGCCATCGGGCAGCCGCTCAAGGTCAACGGTCGCGCCTACACGATCGTGGGTGTCGCGCCCGACGGGTTCGACGGTGTCACGTTAGGCTCCCACCCGGTCGTCTACGTCCCCATGCAGTCGAGAGTGTACGTGGGGACGTACAAGGGCCTCGAGAACCGCCGAGACTACTGGGTCTACGTCTTCGGGCGGCTCAAGCCGGGCGTGTCGATGGCGGCCACGAAGGAGGCGCTCGACCGCGTCATCGCGCCGATCCTCGCCGACGTGGAGGCGCCCCTCCAGCAGGGGATGAGTGAGCAGACGATGGCGAGGTTCAAGGCGAAGCGCGTGGTCCTGGAGTCCGGGGAGCGCGGGCAGACGTCCATGCATCGCGAGGCGCGCACGCCGCTCACCATGCTGTTCGTGATGACCGCCGTGGTCCTGCTGATCGCCTGCGCGAACATCGCGAACCTCCTCCTCGCCCGCGGCGCGAACCGCGCCACCGAGATGG
>DAINRQ010000167.1:0-12211 GCA_036741775.1 Gemmatimonadaceae bacterium
AGTCGGGAATCAGCGTACGGGTTGTCGGACTTTTCGGAGGTCGCGTCGCGGGCGAAGGGCGGCCACATTACGGTGCGCGCCTGCGTCTGTCATCTTTCTCCCATATTCGTCTCGAGGCGCTCCATGGACACCATGTTGTTCAGCGACCGCAGTATCTGGACGATGGTTCATGGCATCCTGCTCGGCGGCGGGGCGCTGCTCGGGCTTGCGGCGGCGCTGTTCTATCTGGGTGCGATGCGACACGACGATGCCTCAGGTACCGCAGGTACTGCCGCGGACCATCGCGCCCGCTGGCTCGCCGGGCTGACTGTCGCCATCGCGGTCTTGCTCTGGCTGACGGTGATCGTGGGCACGTACGTCACCTTCCCGCCATATCGGGCGACGCCACCCGAAGGTGCGACGGATCTTGTCCGCTACCCGCGATCGATGCTGCTCGCGAACCCGGATACCCGGTGGCTTCACGCGTTCGCCATGGAGATCAAGGAGCACGTCCCATGGATGGCGACCATGCTGGCGACCGCGGTCGCGTACGTCGCTGCGACAAACCGCACGGCGCTCCAGCAGGATTCGGACGTCCGCCGCATTGCGACGACGCTCCTCGCCATCTGCTTCGTGCTCGTCGCCGGAGCGAGCTTACTCGGCGTCTTCGTCAACAAGGTCGCGCCACTCGAGTGATCCGAGGAGGGTGATATGGCTGGCACTGATGTCGATCGCGAGGTAGCGGCGAACGGAGCGGCGATGGCGGCGTTTCTTGGCGCAGGCGTCGGCGCGTTCGCGATGGGGCTCGTCGTGATCCTCAATGAGGCCGGGGTGTTCTCGGCGCCGTCGCTTTACGGCCCTGCCGGGGGCGTATCAGGCCGCACGACGATCGCGGTCGTGATCTGGCTCATCGGGTGGGCGGTGCTGCACCGCCGATGGAAGGGGCGGCACGTCGAGCCACGGCGTGTCCTCTCGACCACGCTGGGGCTCGTGGCGCTCGGCCTGGTGCTGACGTTTCCGCCGGTATGGGGACTGTTCGGCTGAGCGAGGATTCGGTGTCGGGTCGCAACGAAAGGATGAAATTCGAATCTGACCCCGATTAGCGCCGATTAGGGTGGATCGCCGTTAGGCACGCCGTCGCCCGCCACGACCGTCGCGAAGCCGTGCGCTCCGGGAATGTGCCGGCACGCGATCACGATCGCGACCGTGAGCGGCACCGCGAGCAGCGCGCCCACCGCGCCCCACAACCACCCCCAGAACACGATCGACAGCAGCACGCCGAAGGGTGAGATCGCCATCAACCGCCCTTCCAATCGCGGGTCCACGACGTTGCCGAGGATGATCTGAAGCGTGCCGATCACGAGGAGCACCGCGAGCGCCTTGCCCGGTCCGGCGTCGGCGAGCGCCATGAGTGTCGGCGGGAGCACTGCCAGGAGCGACCCGATACTCGGCACGTACTCGAGCAGGAAGGCGAGGAAGCCCCACACCCACGCGAGTGGTAGCCCGAACGCGAGCGATGCGAGCCACGTCGCGATGCCGGTAATGAGGCTGGTGAGCGATTTCACCCACACGTAGCGCCGGAACGCCGGCGCTGCTTCGTCGATGGCTGCGAGTGCGCGGCTGGCGCCGCCGCCTTGCCCCAGGTGCGCGATCCGCTGGCGCACCTCGCCAGCCTCCGCCAGGCCAAGGGCGGCGAATGCGAGTGCGAGACCGAGTCCCGCAAGCCCTGCCGCCAAAGCGCGAAGCACGCGCGAGGCGAGGTCCGATCCGCCCGAGCGTTCACTGGTGGAATCGGGCGCAGCGCCCGGTGTGGCGCTCCCACCCTCGGGCGCGCCGCCCGTGCCTTGCGACGACCGTCCACCCGCCAGTGTCTGCGGCATCGGGATACCGCTGCGCGCCGCGGTCGAGCGGAGCCGCTCGAGCTGCGTTTCGATCTGTGGTCGTCGCGACTGGAGCTCGTCGCCGATGGCACGACCGCTCAGCGCCAGCGCCCCACCGAAGGCCGCCACGCCGGCAATGATCGCGAGCATTGCGACGACGAGCCCGAGCCACCGAATCCGTCGGGGCAACGCATCGCGCACGCGGACGTGCAACGGACGAGCGAGAATCGCGAGGAAGATGCCGGCCACGAGTGGAAGTACCACCGGCTTCGTCAGCCGGAGGAACTGAACCGTCAGTACGGTGCCGATCACGATGGCAAGCACGCGCCCTGCGGTGGTCCATCGCGCGGTCACCACGTTGGCCGCACGATGTGCACGATCTGCGGTCGGCTCCGACTCGTCGGCGTGGGGCTCGGGGGTCCTGGGTCGCGGGATGGTCACGGTCCTCGCTCGTTGGTTCGCGCAGGCTCACGTCCTCCCGTGCGAAAGGCGCGCCGCTGAGCCGATTTCTTCGCTGGCGCGGTGAAGAAAGGCCGAGCTCGATTGTCGCGATGCGATCGCAGCAATCCGTCAGCGCGATCGGACGGAGCGACGCTGAGCCCAAGGGCGACGTCGCCGGTCGCACGGGGACTGGCAGACGCGCGAACGGGGCCGCGTTGCGCGTCCCCGTTCGGTCGTGCCCCATGCCGATCACGCCTACGTCACGACGGCGAGGCGGCGGTGCTGCCTAACGGCGATCGGCGCGACGGACTCACGGCGCGTCCGGGGCAATGAGCTGCGGGTACACCGCCACGAACAGCGCGTGGAACTGGTCGGCGGTGAGGATGTGCCCCTGCTTCTGGGCCTGATCTGCGAGCGCGAACCCGAAGCGTGTCGCAGCCAGTCGCTGGTTCGGCGTACCGTGATGTCCGCTGCTCGCGAAGTTGCAGTCGCCCAGCTGGAAATAGAGCTGGAGGAACTGCTCGACGCGCTTCGCGTTCATCGTCGCGCCACGCTTGTGCGTGAGGTAGTACGCGGCCATGGCATCGGCCATGAGCTCCGTGTAGCGCGTCTGCTCGGCTTCACTCCCCGTCGTCGCGAAGGGGTCCGAGAAGTAATCCTTCTGGAACTGGACGTGGTGCGCGTACTCGTGGGCGTAGATCGCGGTCGGAGCGACGTCTGCGAGTCCGACCGCCTCGAAGCCCGCAAGCACGCCATCGCCCATCACGATCTTCTGGCCGGTCAGCCCGCCGGGGAAGGCGAACGCATTGAAAGTGAAGAGTGGATGATTCCCGCCCTCCAACGTCTGCGACTGCAGAATCACGTCCCGAACAAGCTCGGCGATTGCCCGCGCCGTTGCCGCGTCGAGACCGAACAGGAGCTGGTACGTTCGCGCGGTCCGATCGACGTCGAGGAGCACCGTGCCGTGCGCCGCGACCAGCTGGATGTCGTCCGGGTCGATGTCCCAGAAGCGCTTCACGTCACGCTCGGCCTTGAGAAGCACGCGCGTGTACTCACCATTGTAGCCGAACGATTGTGGAGTGTCGCTCGTCTGGAAGAGCGCGGCTTCGTAGGACGGGATGAGATCGGCCAACAGGTTGATGAACAGGAGCTGGAAGACCGCCGGCTCCTGCGTGAGGATGGGCGTGGCCTCTTGAATGAGCCAGGAGACGACTTCCGTGGTCGGGGGACAGACGTAATCGCCGGGGTCGATGACGCCGCGGACGACATCTCGGAGATACCCGTCGCTCGACCACGTCGATGGCAGAGCGAGGCGACCCAGGTCGAGTGTCGTTCCTTGCGGAACTGCGCTCGCGAGCGACCGGGTGGTGCTGGGCGTTCCGCGGACGACTGGCGGCGCCGTCACCGAGTCCTGGCAACCGGATACGGTCAATGCGACGGCGAGGCACGAGCCCAGCCTAACGGCCTTTCTCATCATGGGCGACTCCTGCAGCGAGGATGACACGATGCTCCAGACGCAACGCGACGTCGCGTCAGCGCGGCGACGAATGTTTACGCAGTGCACGGAACTGGTCAACTCGGCGTTGTGCCCAACGGGAGTCGCAAGCGAACACAACTGCTCACGCCCCGAAGCATCTGCGCAGCTCGACGTGTATCGCGCGGCGCTCACCCGGCGTCAGGAAGCGCTCGAGCACGCTTCCCGCTCCCTGGTTGATGTTGAACGTGCCGAACGTCGCGAACCGCCGATCGAAGACGTTGTTCATCACGGCTGTGACGCTCCAACCGGCTCGTGAGTAGCCGACGCGCGCTGCGGCCACCCAGTAATCGGCGAGCGGCTCGGTGTCGTTTGCTTCGTCGCCCCGAAGCCAGCGCTCACCCGTATACCGTGCGCTCGCGCCGAGCTCGAGGGATGACCCCAACGGCATCTCGGCCCCCAGGGTCGCCGCATGCTCGGGTACCAGCGGCAGACGCTTGCCGGGGCCGACCTCGTTCTCTTCGCCCATTGCTTCGCGGATGCTGAAGATCTCCGCCTCGCTCTGGAACGTGGCGCGCGTGAATCCGTAGCTCGCGACCAGCGTTAGGCCTCCCGCGAGTCGGAGCCTCGATCCCAGCTCGACGCCCTCGCGACGCGTGCGGTCGATGTTGCCGAAGAACCCGTCGATGGTCGATCCTTCGGGCTCGTCCTCGCCCTCATAAGGAAAGAGGAAGATGTCATCCCGCACGCTCGTCCTGAACGCCGACGCCTGGAGGCGCAGCGGCCCGCGCGCCCACTGCCCACCCACCTCGACCGTCGTTGCGACGACGGGGGCGAGTGGCGGATCGTCGCCGAGGGCGAACGGGAGAGGGCAGGGCTCTTCGGGATCGGCGCACGCAAGCTCGATGACTGCCGGGGCGCGGAAGCTCCCGCCGATCGACGTATACAGTGACATACCGCTCGTCAGCTCGACGTTCACGCCGGCGCGCGGGCTCAGACGTCGGAACGTACTCGTCGTGTCGCGTTCCGGCTGCAGCCGGTTGCGAAAGGGGATTCGCACCCCGTCATAGCGTGCGCCGCCCGAGAGGGTGACACGACCGACCCGATAGTCGGCGATCGCGAACAGATCGAACTTGCGAATGGGGCTCTCGACGTTCGTCGTGAGGCCCGGCTCGATCCGCTCGGCGAACAGCGCAATAGCGGTTCGGCTCCCCTGGCCGCCGGCACCCAGTCGCACCGCGATCGTGCCAGCGCCCACGGTGCCTACCGTGCTCCAGTCCGCTGTCGCGCCGACGATGTTGTTCCGGGAGAAGCCGCGCACATCGGGGTCGTCCACCTGATTCACGTTGAACCGTTCCGCCGTGTGACGCCGTGCGTACAGGTTGAACGAGCCGCGGCCCCCGGCCACATCGCGGTAGCCCGTGACCGCCACGTGCAGTTGGGTCAGGTCCTCGAAGTCACCAGCCGACAGATTCGAGTCCGCGCGCGTCGTGTAGACGCTGAGAGGAAGGGAGCCGGCTGTCTCCGCGCGGGAACCCACCCATGACGTCTGGATACCGATGCCGGTTCGCTCCCCGAACTGTCCCAGGTTGAGAAACCCATTCGTGCGCCTCGCGGCGGTGCGCTGCCGCCATCCGCGTTCTCGGTCGTGCCCGGCGCCGGCGTAGAAGCTCCAGCCACGCGCCGCGCCTCCGGTCGAGACGTCAGCGGAGTAGCGATCGAACGACCCGGCTCCCAGCGCAACCTCGCCGTGCGGTGCACCCGCGCCACGACGCGTCACGAGGTTCACCGCGCCGCCGAGCGAGTTCGGACCGAGCAGGGACGCGGTTCCGCTCAGCACTTCGATCTCCCGCAACCGGTCGAGCGGTAGAAGATCGAAGTTGACCTGACCCGCGTCAGGCTCGTTCACCGGCACGCCGTCGATGAAGACCGAAATGCCTTGCGGCAGACCAACGACCGGGCTCGCGGTGAACCCGCGCGTGACGAGCGTCTGCTTGAACGGGCTTCCGAGATCGTCGTAGAGCGACATGCCCGGCTCGCCCGCCAGGGCATCCGCGATGTGGCGCGGACGCCATCGCCGGATCTCAGGGCCGGTCAAGCGCGTCGTACGCCCCGAAACCCCCGATCCGACGCCGGGCGCTACCAAGGGGAAGACGGAGCCCACGACCTCGATGGGTGCCAGCCGTCGCGCCGCCGTGTCGCGCACGGTGGAGTCACGTGCCTGGGCGACGGCGACGGCCGGAACCAACGGGAGGGTGAAAACCAACGCGCGCGCAACCATCGCCGCGCGACGAGGGTCGCGTGTCGTCTTCATGTCGTTCGGCTCACTGCACGACTCCCGCCACTAAGCTCAGCTGCCCGGTGGGCTACAACGCGCGATGTGCAGGCCAGTGCGGTCGTCGGCATGCATCCAGCATCCCAGGACAGCACGCCCTGATGAGCCAATGCCTTCCGAACCGGATTTCCCCAGCGACCTCCAAGCCCTCGAAGACGAATACGAGCTCATCCGCGAGCTCGGACAGGGGGGCATGGCGGCGGTATACCTGGCTCGCCGACGCGATTCCAGCCGGCTAGTCGCCATCAAGGCCATTCGCGCGCGCTACCTCGACGATCCCGACGCGCTTCAACGGTTCGCGCGAGAGGCACACACCGTCGCCGACCTCGACCATCCAAACATCGTTCGTACCGAGGCGATCGAGCAGATAGGCGATCGCGCCGTCGCGATCATCATGGAGTACATCGCGAGCGGGACCGTGCGCGACCGGCTCCGCGAGTATGGCGCATTCAGCGCCGAAGAAACGGAGGGAGTGCTCCGCGATGTGGCGAACGCGCTCGCGTACGCCCATCGCCGCGGCATCGTGCACCGCGATGTGAAGCCGGAGAACGTCTTCCTCGACGCCACGCGGTCGCGCGCGGTCCTCTCCGATTTCGGCATCGCTCGGCGCATTGAGGGCGAAGTGCCGATCACGCTCCTCGGCGCGGCGCTCGGCACGCCGCAATACATGTCGCCCGAGCAGATCGACGGCCGTGTCGTGGACGGGCGGACGGACATCTACAGCCTGGGCGTGCTGGGGTGGGAACTACTCACAGGGCGTCGTCCCTGGGCGGGGGAAAACCTCTACGGCGTCATCTACAAGCAGAAGCACGAGGAACTGCCGCGCATCACGTCGCTCCGCCCGCGCGTGCCCGCGAACCTGCTGTTCGCGATCGAGGGCGCGCTCGTCAAGGATCGCGAACGGCGGTGGCAAACGGTCGACGAGTTTCTCGAGCACCTCACGTACAACCCGCCACCCGTTCTTGCTCAGACGTTCCCCGCAGGCGCGGTGCGGGCGGACGATGCCCAGACCGTGAGGTTTCGGCGCGAGGCGCTGTCAGCGACGAACGGACCCGAGACCGCGCCAGAACACCCGCGTCATGAGCCGGCGGCTGGCGACACTCTCACGTCGCATCGCGTCCCTGAAGCAGATCCGGTCACGGAGAAGGTTGTCCGCGACGACCGTACGACGCAGCGCCGCGAAGGCTCGAGACCCGCACGGTCGCGTGGGTCGAAGCGTGAAGGGAGGCGTCGGCCCTTTCTGCTCGCCCTCGCCCTCCTCGTCCCACTCGCAATCGCCGCGATGTCGTGGTACGTGCTGCTTGGCGATCGAATACCGCGTGCGTCCGGGGATGACGCGACCGACGTGCTCGCCTCGAGCACCGGGAGTGTCGCGCTCGACACCACCGCGATCGAGAGTGCCGGCGTCGGCAGCGCATCGCGGGCGCCAGATGAACGGAACGCGCCGCGCGACACCGCGACAGTCGTGGCGGCTACCCCACCGCGCCCCGACTCGGAACCGCCGGCTGTCCGCCGCGACACCGCCCCACCGCGCTCCGCTCAGCCAACGAGGCGCGAGGCGCCACCGCCCGTGCCGGCAGCGCGCCCCACATCCGATCGGCCGACGGTGTCGCCGCCTGGTGCGCCCACGGGTCCGGTGCCGAGTGAGCGATGCCGGCTGGCGACGATGGCCGACCAGCGAGCGTGCCTGCTCGCCTACATCGCCGTGAACGATGCGGCGCTTCAGCGGGTGTACGATTCGCTGATCGTGGAGCTGCGCCGCATCGCGGGTACACCGCGTGGAGTAGCCGATCCGCCGAATGTGACGCGTCTGCGCGTCGAGCAGCGGGCGTGGATCGGTATCCGCGACCGCGAGTGTACGCGTCGTCCGGCGCCGGGGTCGGTGCCGTACTGGGCGCAACCGCTGTCGCAGTGCTTCGCGGAGATGTCGGCGGCGCGGGCCGATGAGCTCGGATCGGCGCTCCGTCGCGTGCGCGACACGCGTTAGGTCGCGGTCGCGCTGGGCCTGGTAGTCCGTACGAACGGCGGGTTGCCAGTCCTCAGTGGCCAGAGGAGGATTCATCGGTCATGAGTCATACAGTCTTCAGTCATGAGTGCCGCTCGCTGAGGACTGGAGACTGATGCACTCACGACCGATGACGCTTCGCCTGAGAACGAACGACTGGCCACCGCCCCCGACCGCGTCACAATCTGTCCTCGCCACATCCTCCGGCGTTGGCTCGGCTGCGGGCTCCTCGCTTCGCTGCCAGCTGCCAGCCGCTGTCAGTAGCCCTTCAGGTCGGAGCCGTAGCTAGCATCCTGCCACCAGCCGGCCTCCCAACCCGCAGTTGCCTCTCGCCTAACGCGTCTCTCGCGTCGCGAGAGGCGTTGGGGTGTTGGGGGTCAGAGTCCTGACGCATCCTTTTTTCCCATCGCGCCATCAGGCGGACGCGGAGGGCGCGGCAGCCGCAGACGCGGAAAGCCGCGGAGGACACCCCCACGCTTTCAGTCCCGCGCACACGGGCCGGTCGGAACTGCGATGACGCGGACGGGGCAGAAACGGCTGGATGACTCGTCGGGAGTCGGGAGTTGGGAATCGGCAATCGCGTGGACGGCGCCGGTTGGCGTCCCGGGCGGCCGTCATCATAATCTTCCCGGCTCGTTGCGCGCTGCGGCGGTCACGCAGGGCCAGTCATCCGGCCGTTTCCGCGTCATCCGTCCCATCGTCGTTCCGACCGGGCCGCCACGCCGGGGTATACGGGCCGAGCTGGTCTCAGCTGATAGCTGATAGCCGCTCGCTACTCTATGCGGCTGGGTGCTGGCTGGGCTGGGAGCTGGCGGTCTGGCAGCCAGCACCTAGCCGCTGTCAGTAGCGAGCAGCCACCAGCTGCAGCTAGCAACCCGCCAGCTCCCAGCTGGCCTCCTAGCTTGCGGCCAACCCTACGGTCTCGGGGTCGCGACGAATACGCGTACCTCTCCCGTCGCCGCATGGAGGGCTCGCCCGGTGATGACGCCCGCATCGTTGATGTGCTGCGCCGACTGCAGCACGTTAGGCGCCACGTCCGCCAGGTCATTGAGGTTCATCAGCACGCCGTTCGCCCAGAGGATGGCCCGCGTAGCCGCCGTGCCGCCGAACGACACACCGACCACCTGACGGCGGTCGTTGATGCCCATGACCTGGCTCACTGTGTTGCCCTCGAGTGGCCGAATCCTCTCGACCGTCGCGCTCCCCCTCGCCCAGAAGAACCCATTCGCGATGAACCCACCCACGAGGTCCTCGGCACCGGGTGGATTCGAGAACCCGACGACGTCGCCCCGCTCGTTGATGTCCATGGGCGTATGCCACGAGGTGCCGCCGAGCGTCGGGAGCGTATCGACGCGCCCCTTGTCCCACAGCACCGATCGCCGCGCACTGAAGCGTCCCACCGCCTGATCGCACTCACCCGAGATCCCGACGACCTGACCGCGCTCGTTGATCGCTGTTGCCGCCGATGCCGAGTCACCGGGGTACGGCGGAAGCTCGCGCGTGAGCCCCTTCCGTGGTTCCCAGAGCACCGCGCGGAACTGAAGCACCTGCGCTCCGGTGCCTTTCGCGGCGCTACAGGTCGGATCGTGGACGTCGGTCTCCGCCCACCCGACCACCTGCCCGACGTTGTTCACACCGGTCGCAAACCCGTGCGTCCCACCGAGCGTCGGCAACGGATGCATGACACCATCCATCCACGCGAAGCCGCTGCACACCTGGCGCGGCTCGGTTGCCGGGAGGAAGCCACCGGCTTCACAACTCCATTGTTCGTTCAGTTCGTCCAGTTCGCCGGTATGCGACACGCCAACCACCATGCCGTTGTTGTTCAGGCCTGGCCACGGAACCATGCTGTTCGGCCCGCCCAACGTCTCGAGTTTCTCGACAGTCTCACCGATCCACAGCGCTGCCCGACGCTGGCCGTTAGGCAAGGTAGACCACCCAGCCATCCATCCGCGGTTGTTGATTCCGTTGGCGCGGCTCAGACCGCCGCCCAGGGAAGTCGGCACGATCGTAACGTCGTAGCGTGGCGCCCTGGGCCCACGACTGGCGTGCGCGGACAGCTCGCGCGCCGGGGTGGGCGGTGTCGAGTCGCTACAGCCCCAGGTAGTGGCAAGCAGCAGGACACACGAGGCTCGGCGCATGGAATCCTCCGTCGATGCGGGGTGAGATCCGCGCAAAACGCGCGGTATGGTGAACGGGCACCATAGCCGCGCGCATTCTCGTGTGCTTGCCACATTCGGACACCTAATCCCGCCGGAATTCCCACAACGGAATACTGCCTGCTCGCGTTAGGGTTTCGCGATCACCGCCGCCGCGGCGGGACGAGCCCGGCGAATCGCGCGAACACTCGTGTTCGTGCGTGTGCGTTGACGAGGATGTGATCGTACTCGCCCACACCCGCCGGGGCCGGGGCGACGGCGACGTAATCACGGACACGCCATGCGTCCGCCGTGGGGCGATCGGGGAGCGATATCTCCCAGAGCGTGCCATCCGCGAGACGCACGAACCCTCCGTCATCCGGGGCAGCCACGAGCCGTGCTCCGAGCGGTGCAGTCGCTGGCGCGTCCCAGAGCGGCACGCGGGCAAGCGGCGCCTGAGCCGCGAGCGTTGGCGTCGACAAGGCCAGCACGGCCGCGGACGAGAGTGACAGCGGTAACCGATGACTGCGCATCGTGACCCTCCTGGCAACAATCCTGGTACGGCTGCGATCCACTCAGCGGAATCGTATCGGGAAACGTAGATGGACGGGCAGCGTAATAGCGCAGAGTTCGCTGCACCGAGGCGACGATGTCCGGCACGCGCTGTGACCCCATGGTGGACAGGGCGCCCGACCGTCACGGATCTTGCGCCAGACAACGGCGGCGCACCACCGAGCGAGGTCCCGTATGCGATGGTCGTGGCGAATCGGTCGGCTGGCGGGCATCGACGTGTACGTGCACGCGACCTTTCCGCTGCTGCTCGCGTGGATCGCGCTGTCGGCCTATCAGCGGCAGCAGAGTACGGCCGCGGTCGTCGGGGCCATCGCGTTCATCCTCGCGATCTTCGCGATCGTCGTGCTGCACGAGCTGGGGCACGCCCTCACCGCTCGTCGCTACGGGATCGCCACGCGCGACATCACCCTCCTGCCGATCGGCGGGGTCGCGCGTCTCGAGCGAATGCCACGCGAGCCGCGGCAGGAACTGCTCGTCGCGCTGGCGGGACCGGCGGTGAACGTCGCGCTCGCCGCGGTGCTGTACGTCCTGCTGATCGCTATTCGCGGCGCGGGGGCATCCACCGCCGACGCCCTCACCCTGGATGATTCCGTCGCGGGCGGCTCGCTGCTGGCCCGGCTGATCGCGGTGAACGTCTGGCTCGCGCTGTTCAACCTGATCCCGGCGTTCCCCATGGATGGCGGGCGCGTTCTGCGCGCGCTGCTCGCCATGCGCAGCCGAAACTACGCGCGCGCCACCGAGACCGCGGCACGAGTCGGTCGGTTCTTCGCGCTCCTGTTCGGCGTCATCGGGTTGTTCGTCGTCGGTAACCCATTCCTCGTATTCATCGCCCTGTTCGTCTGGCTCGGCGCGGCGGCTGAAGCAGCTGCCGTACAAACCTCGGCGATGCTGGACGGTGTGCCGCTCTCGCAGGTCATGATCACCGACGTGCGCACGCTCGCGCCCGACGAGCCGCTCCGCCGGGCGATGGAGCTCACGCTATCCGGCTTCCAGCAGGACTTTCCGGTCGTGGAGCACGGAGCGGTGGTTGGTCTGTTGACGCGCCAGCAACTCGTGCGCGGACTGGCGGAGCGCGGACCGGATGCGCCCGTGGACACCGTGATGGGACGCGAGTTCCAGTCGGCGGGGCCGGATGACCCGGTCGAGGAAGCACTCACTCGACTGAAGGCGTGCGCGTGTCACGCCATGCCCGTCGTACGCGGGCGTGAGCTACTCGGCGTGCTCACTACCGAGAACGTCGGCGAGTTCATCATGCTCCGTGCGGCACTCCGCGGTGCCGAGGCAGCCGAGATGCCCGCGTGAAGCGCGGCACGGCGTTACGGGCGAGGCAGGAAAAAAAGCGGCCCGCTCGTAAGCGGGCCGCTTTCGGTTTCCGATCGACCGGAG
>DAINRQ010000168.1:0-12115 GCA_036741775.1 Gemmatimonadaceae bacterium
GGGGAAACCCGTACAACGATCGGCGCACGCACCTCAACCGACGGGCCAAGGCCGGCGGTGAATTCGCCGCTCCGCCGTAGGGGCACCTCGAGACCAAAATCGTAGGCAGGCCGTCGGGAGGGGCCGCCCGCTCACGGCGAGCCCTGGCGTCCGGCGCACGTGGCACCGCCGTTGCAGCGCCCGCCGGCGGGGTCGTCGCCCTGCCGGAAGGCAAACGGACGATGTGTACGGCCAACACGAGGGCTCACCCCCTTGGCAAGGGTGAGCCCTCGTGTCTTGTCGCAGACGATCCTGGGTCTATCTCGCTGGCGAGAAAATGTCGAAGGTCAGCCCCAGGTGCGCCGTCGTGAACAACCCGCTGCTCTTGGGCGAGCTCTCGATGTTCGTACCCGCCGCCGTGACGGCGAAATGCAGCCGCACGCTCGTCGCCAGCCCGAATTGCGCGCCCGCCGTCCCGCCGAACATCCGCATGTCGAGATCTTCGTTCGGCACATCGTTGCCGTCCCAATGGCCAATGCCCGCGACGGCGCCGATGTACGGCCGGATCGGGGCGGAGCCAGGACGGAGATGATAGCGCAGCTCACCCGTGGCGCCGCTCATGCTCCCGGAGTTCAGGTCACCGCCGTAGCGCAACCGCGTGTACCGATAGCCGAGCGCAACCGCCACCGGCCCGATGCCGGCGACGAACGCCCCCGCTCCGCCATACCCCGCGTCGGAACCGGTCCCGAGGCCCAGCCTCGTGAGGCCGCCCTCGCCGCCGACCTCGATCGACAACCATCGGATCGCGCCACCGGCGCTGGCGTCGCTCGAGCCAGTCCCGTTCGCATCGGTTGCACGGGCACTCGCGCGCGCAGCGTTGGCCGCGTTGGCCGCGACGAGAGCACCCGTTGGGTCGATCCGGGCGTTCCGCCGGTTGAGGTCGACCGCCGGCATGTCCGGGCGAACCACGACCGGAACGTTCCACCCATACCAGGCGCCCTTCCACGAGACCGGACGTGGTGACGCCACCAGATAGTCACCCGGCGGCAGGAGCACGGTGAGCACCCCGGCTTCGTCCGTCCGACCGAATACCGTGTCTGCGGCCGCAGCCGCGCGGGAAAAGGCGAGCGACAGGCCCCGGACCGGATGGTAGGGGGTCTCGTCGTCCGCGAGCGTCACGTTCACACGTACCGCGACGCGATTGCCGATCACGACCCCAGGGTCTGCGCGGACTTGCGCGGCGGCAGGCACACCACTGACGAGGATCGCGATGAGGCAGCAGGCAAGTGTCCGCATCGTCGCTCCAGGGATTGTTATTTACTAACCAAGCGATAATGGCCGGGCGCTCGGGTGCCCGCAACCCTTGGGACTCCCGGGCTTCGCTTGGGTGCCGCTTAACCTAGCCGGCGGCGCAGGCGGACGACGGCACCGGTGATACCGGCCGTCACCACTGCCCAGAGCGACCACAGCACCCAGTCGGCCGGGCCGGAGTGTCCGGCGAGCTCGAGCCCGGAGCTGGATTCGAGCTTCCCCAGCGCCGGGGTCAGAATGGCACCGACGATCACGGTCACCGGGATCATGGCCGCTCCGGCGAGCGCGGCAACCGTCACGACGCCCAGCGTTCGCCGCCAGCCCTTCCGCCGCGCCTCAGGCGACGCCACAATCCTGTCCCGCGCGGCGCCGCATTTTCCGTGAGCGCTCGCGGCGCATCGCCGGCCCACTCACTCGCGCTTTCGTGTGATCCTGTCCGTCCGCGTTCCCACATCGCAGCCGCCGGAGCGCCCCGGCCAGATTCTCCGCGAGGAGTTCATCAAGAGCGGTCGCCTCACGCAGGCCGCCCTGGCGCAGCGCATGGGTGTCCCGGTCTCGAAGATCCGCGGCATCCTGAGCGGCGAAGAAGGCATCACCGCCGAGACCGCGCTGCAGCTCGAAGCCGCGCTCGGCGTCGAGGCGGAGTTCTGGATCCGCGCGCAGTTCGTGTGGGACTGCTATCGCCTCCGAGAGGTCGAGCGTCGGACCGCGGTGCTGGAGCACGAGGGGAAGGGGAAACGATCGAAGAGCTGACCCGCGCCTAACGCGAATCGTCGGGCGATGGGAGTCAGACCTGGCTCCAGCGCCACTGATGAGTCGGGCCGACTTCGCGTGTGCGCGTACATGTGCCGTCGATCGATGTGCCGATCAGCGGCGCTTGGTCGTCGTATCGACGCCGGTGGTTCCTCGCACCACGACGCGGTAGATGAGCAGGAAGACGCCGGCCGTGAGCAACAGATGAACCCAACCTGGCGCTTCGAACATGAACGTCGCGACCGCCCAGACAACGAGCATCGCGATGGCAGCGATGATTCCGAGATCCATGAAATGACGAGTTGACCGCGTGATGGTCAGTCAGTACCTTGGGTGGCACTGATCGACGTGAATCGCTACGGGGCGAAGAGACTACGTTTTTGAGCCAACAAGTCCACCGAGCGGGTTCGATATCTGTGTTGACGCCACGCCCCAGTGCGGGGACGGCGGGAGGCATGGTGAGGACCTTATGTATTCGACTGGGCTTCAAAAAACCCTCTTCGTTCCTCCTCTGAAAGCCCCGCGTTCATCCGCGGGGCTTTCTCGCATGCGCCTGCCAAGTTAGGCTCGCGGGCACGTCCGCTCAAGCGGCAGCACCGCGCCTCGCGCTCCGATCCCGCACCACCCATTCGTATCGATGCCGATCGTCACCGTCACGCGACGACTCCGCTTCAACGCGGCGCACCGCGTCCACAACCCCGCACTCTCCGATGAGGAGAACGCGCGGTTGTTCGGCAAATGCAACAATCCGAACTGGCACGGACACAATTACGTGCTCGAGGTCGCGGTCGAAGGGCCCATCGACGACCGGACCGGATACGTCATCGATCTCAGCATCCTCAAGGCGATCGTTCAGCGCGAAGTCATCGACCGCGTGGATCACCGGAACATGAACGTCGACGTCGAGTTCATGCGTGGCGTGAACCCCACGGCAGAGAACATCGTCGTCGCGTGCTGGCGTGTGCTCGAGCCGCACGTGGCGCCCGGCCGCCTGCGCCGCCTCCGCCTCTGGGAGACGGAGAACAACTATGTCGAGTACGACGGGCGCTGATCGACCACGCGCGTCCGCGTCACCCAGCCCGCTCGACGGGAGGACGGCGGTCATCACCGGCGCCTCTCGCGGCATCGGACTCGCCACCGCTCGCGCGCTCTTCGACGCCGGCGCGCGCGTCACCCTCGTATCGCGGAGCACGCATGCCCTGCGGGAGCTCGCCGAGTCGTTGGGCGAGCGCGCGACGACGGTCGAGTGCGATGTGACCGACGCCCACGCCGTTGCAGCCGCAGCGCAGCGGATTCAACGAGAGCTCGGCGCCGCGCCGCACATCCTGGTGAACAACGCGGGCGCGTTCGAGCTCGCGAGCGTCGAGCAAATGGACGCTACGACCTTCACGGCGACCGTGAACACGAACCTCGTGGCGCCGTTTCTGTTCATGCGCGCGTTTCTTCCCGGGATGCGGGCGCGGGGCGACGCCCACATCGTGACGATCGGTTCCGTTGCCGACCGCGCCGTGTTCCCGGAGAAC
Organism: Gemmatimonadaceae bacterium; assembly: GCA_036741775.1. GTDB lineage: Bacteria > Gemmatimonadota > Gemmatimonadetes > Gemmatimonadales > Gemmatimonadaceae > JAJKIV01. The sequence goes on from DAINRQ010000168.1 coordinate 3,567, forward strand.
GGCGCGTACGCCGCAAGCAAACACGGCGTGCGGGCGCTGCACGAAGTGCTTCGACTGGAGCTGCGCGGTACCGGTGTGCGTACCACGCTCGTGTCGCCCGGCCCAGTCGACACGACACTCTGGAATCCCGTCGATCCCGACAGTCGCCCCGGCTTCACGCCGCGCGCCGGGATGCTGCGCGCCGAGCACGTCGCCGACGCCGTGGTGTACGCGCTGACTCGGCCGCCTGACGTGAACGTCGACGAACTTCGGCTTTCCCACAGCTGAGCGGCCTCGAGGGGCGCGGTTTCTGCACTTCGGGCTGGCGGTGTCTGCCGGAGGCCAAAATGCGACCGCGCCACATCACGACGTTCCTGCTTGCGTTCGCTACCATCCCTGCATTTTCCGCGTGCAACGCCATCAAGCGGACATTCGGGATGGGCGGCACGCGCACGGAGACGACGTCGCCCTACGGGCACTGGGTGCTCGCGACCCCGGTCGACTCGACGGCATTTGCCGGTGCGACACAGGTCGAGCTCGTCCTCGCTCCGGGATCGTTCAATCTGACCGCCGCCTATCCCGATCGTCCGCAGCTTGCCATTGACGGCAGCGCCCAGCTCGCGGATGGTGGGCTGCTGACGCTCGTCCCGGCGACGGGAGAGGCCGAAGGCACGAGGGTAGGGTTTCCTCCAGGCCAGCCCTTCACGCGGATGGCAAGCGCGTCAGGCGCGACGCTCGTTCTCGCGCCACCGTCGGCGCGCGTCCCGCTCCCGAGCTCGGTGTGGCACCGGATCGAGGTCGCGCGTTCGGCGGGGATCGTTCCTTAGCGACAAGGCTATCAGCCATCAGCTATCAGCTATCCGCAAGGCACACGGGCCGGGCCACGGTCGCGCGTAGCGCTCCAGTGCACGGGTAGCATCCGGGCGTGTTACGCGGATCGGGCGGATCGGGCGGATCATTCGTCGCGAGGGAGCGACTCCGCAATGACTCGAGAGAAGGGGGAACGGAGCGCCCGGGACGCCAGCATCTAGGCGACTCCGATTCCCGACAACCGCTCCGGCCGTTTCGGCCCTTTCCGCGTCATCGTCGTTCCGACCGGCCCACGCACGCCGGACCGGAAGCGCGCGAGGCTTTCTCCGCGGCTCTTTCCGCGTTCGCGTCTGCCGCGTCCTCCGCGTCCTGCCCGATGGCGCGACGCGATGAAACAATGCGCTAGGACCCTGACCCGTGACGCGCGATAGCTGATGGCTGATAGCTGACAGCTGATGCCTAACGACGCCCCACGCGAATCGGCACCGGCGGAGACACGGACCCGGCGCGCTCCGCCACCCAGTCCTCGTGGTCCCGGGCCAGCTCGGTCACGCCATCCGGGACCGCAACGCTCGATGGCGCGATCAGCCGTCCCCGTGGCCTCAGCGCGCCGGCAGCCGACGCGACCAGCGCGGTGGTAGCCGCCCCGCCGCCCAAGGCGACGCCGCGCAGCGCGCCAGCGGCGAACGGAAGCCTGTCACCGACCACGATCGACGACACCTCCTGCGCGCTCGGCGACGACGGCGCGGCGTTCACGCGGACGACCTGGCCCGCGCCGAGCTCGACGAGCGCGGCCGCGCACGCGGCCCAGTCGCCCCCGAGTACGATCGTTCCGCCACCCTCGGTCAGGCCGAGCAGCGCCGCAACGCGCGCGACGCGTTCCGGGGGGGCAGTCGGCGGCACTGTCGTTAGGCGGCCGCGATCGCGGGTGGTGGCCGGGCTCGTGAACCATGCGATGCCGTCGGTAACGACGTACTCGCGCCGGCACACCGGGCATCCGAGCACGCCATCCACGATGTGCCTGCTGTCCCACCGCGTCACCGACGCGACGAGCCACGTGTCCTCGTGCGGCTCGAGGCATCGCAGTGCATCCACGAGCTCGATGAACATCGCTGGCGCCGTCCCCGCCCGTGCTAGGGACGCTCGGCGTAGAGCTCGTCGATGATCGCCTTGTAATTCTTGTCCACGACGCGGCGCTTCACCTTGAGTGTCGGCGTGAGCTCGCCGCTTTCCACCGAAAAGTCACGCTCGAGCAGCGCGATCTTCTTCGGCGTCTCGAAACTCGCGAGCCCCTCGAACTTCGAGCGAACCTCCTTGTCCATCTTCGCCTGGACCGTCGGCATCGCCAGCAGCTGCGCGCGTTCGGTCCAGAGGAGATTCTTGAGCTTCGCCCACTTCTCGAGGTTGTCCCAGTTCGGCACGATCAGCATGATCGGGAACTTGCGCTTGTCACCGATCATCACCGCCTGCGAGACGTACTTGTTCGTCTTCACCGCGTTCTCGATCGGCTGCGGAGCGATGTTCTTGCCGCCGGCCGTCACGATGATGTCCTTCTTCCGGTCGGTGATGCGAATGAACCCGTCCTCGATCTCACCGATGTCGCCGGTCTTGAGCCACCCCTCGTCGTCGATGGTCTCGCGCGTCGCGTCGGGCTTGTTGTAGTAGCCCTTCATCACGTGCGGGCCGCGCGTGAGGATCTCGCCATCCTCGGCGATCTTCACTTCGACGCCGTCGATCGGCTTGCCGATGGTGCCGATGCGGAAGTTGTCGGGCGTGTTCACGCCGATGACCGGGGACGTTTCCGTGAGCCCGTACCCCTCGAGGATCACGAGTCCGGCGGCGTAGAAGAACTTGTTGATCTCCGGTGCGAGCGGCGCGCCGCCGGAGACGAAGTAGCGGAGTCGCCCACCGGTGCGCGCCTGGAGCTTCGAGAAGACGAGGCGCTGCGCGAGTCGATATTGCATCGCGAGGAGCCCGCGCGGCTCGCGGCCGGCGAGCTTCTCGTCCGCCCAGCGATCAGCGACACCACGCGCCCAGAAGAAGATCCGCTTCTTCACGGCGCCACCGGAAAGCGCGTTCTCCAGGACGCGCGCGTACATCTTCTCGTACAGCCGTGGGACCGAGATGGCGATCGTCGGGCGCACCTGCATCATCGCCACCGGCACGAGATCGAACGAATCGACGTACGCGATGCACGTGCCGGTCGCGAGGAACCAGTAGTCGCCCATCCGTTGCAGGATGTGCGAGAGTGGGAGAAAGCTGAGCGACACGTCGTCGCCGCGCATGGTGAGCGCGTTTCGCGTGGCGGCGACGTTCGAGTAAATGTTGTCGTGCGTCAGCATCACGCCCTTCGGCTCCCCGGTGGTGCCTGACGTGTAGATCAGCGTCGCCAGGTCATCGGGTTGCACGCGAAGCGCGTCCGCGCGGAACGCGGCCGCCCGCTCGGGAGCATCAATGGTCGCCCCGCGCTGCTCGAGCGCCTCGAGCGTCATATCCGCTTGCCCCGCGGCCGCCGAGTCGAACACGATGACGGTCTTGAGCGCCGGGAGCTGACCACGGATGGCGGCGAGCTTCGCCGCCTGTGCTTCGGTCGACACGAAGATCGCGATCGCACCCGAATCACGGAGCGGGTAGACGATCTGCTCCGCCGGCAGACTCGGGTAGAGTGGCACGTCCGTCAGGCCACTCGTCAGGCAGGCGAAGTCCGCGATCGCCCACTCGGGACGATTCTCCGAGATGATGGCGACGCGATCGCCGCGCTTGATCCCGATCGCCTCGAGCCCCAGCCGCACGCGGCGGATGCGTTCGAGGAGCGCGCGATGCGAGATCGGAACGTACTGCTCGCCAACGCGAACGAGCATCGCATCGGGCCGGTCGTACCGTTCGACGGCCTCGAACAGCAGCTGGTTGAGCGTACCCGGCGCGGGACGCGGACCGCCACGGGCGTACGTCGTGGCGCCGGTCGTTGCGGACGCGGTTGGGCGAGACGTCGGGGTAGTTACGGACATTGGCCGCGCTGGAGCCTCACGACGGTTTGCGCTCGCTTGGGTTCCGTACCGGGCCGGCGGTCGCGCATGGTCGCGATCACAATCACCGAGTCCGGGCCGGACGCGAGCGCCTGACACTGCACCACGAGCCCACGCGAGACTACCCCCGCGGCGCTGGTCGTGTCAATGAAGCTACGCCTGACACGCCGGAGATCCCGGAAATCCCCGGTGAACACGTAGGCGGCTGTCGTATCAGTCGGGTCCAGCAGCTGATCGTGGAGCTGCAGCTGGAAGCTCACGAGCCAGTGCCTGGCAGCCGTCGCGGGCGCGCCGTCCGCGCCGGGGACGAAGACCTTGAACGCGATCGAATCGGGGACAAGGATGCCGCCTGTTGGGCGCGTCATCGTGGCGCTGTCCGCGGCAATGGAATCCGCTCGCAACACGACGAACAGCGAGTCCGGTTGGCTCTGCAGCGTCCCCGTCGTGGCGAAGACGGTGGCAACCGTGTCGGGTCTACGGCCGCGCGCGTACACGACACCATCCTCGAACACCTGGAGCACTGTATCGCGGCTCAGGAACTCCATCGGAGCATCGGGGACCGGCTCGTTCCGGTAGTTCAACGCCGTCGCGACGAGCGGCTGCACAGCGCCGAGTGAGTCGCGAAGCGAATCGCCCTCGACCACCGACGGGTACGCCGAACCTTCGAACCGCAACGCTACGACGGCGTTCGCGTCGGTCGGGACCTGCGTGCAGCCGCTCGCCCCGAGTACCGCGACGGCGATGAGACGACGGATCACTCGAACCGCTCGACGAGGGTCGTTGCCAGATTGACGTACGCTTGCGCCGCGGCGTCCGCCGGTTCGCGCAGGACGACCGGCTGACCGGCGGCAAACGCTTCGGTCGACGCGTTGGTACGCGGGATCACCACGTCGAATACCATGTTCGCCGGAAGGTGTGAGCGCACGTACTGCGCCACGCGCTGACACGCGGGGTTGTCCTGCTCGTACATCGTGAGAAGGATCCCGTCGAGCGTGAGCTCGTCGTTCGTCGCCACGATGTCCTGAATGCCGCGGAGGATCTGTGGGGTCGTCTGCAGGGCGAGCGGCTCGCACTGCAGCGGCACGATGACGTGCTGGCTCGCCTCGAGGACCTTGTGGACGATCGGGCCGAGTCCGGGAGGTGTATCCACGATGACGACATGGCATCGCTCCCGCGCCGCGTGCAGGAGCTCCTTCAGGAGATCCGTCTCCGCGACGAGTGCCTGGTACGTGCCGTGGTCGGCGGCGTCACTCACCGAGCCAGCGAGCATCACCCGCAGCCAGGGCAACGCCGTGGGGAGGATGACCTCACGAAGCGCGCGCGCGCCGTTCAGATAGTCGGAGAACCCGTGCGTGGGGTGCCCGCGTTTGAGGCCCACACCGTAGCGCACAGCGCCCTGCGGGTCGACGTCGACGACGAGCGTCTTGAGCCCTCGTCGAGCGAATGCGGCGGCGAGGTTGACAGAGGTCGTCGTCTTCCCCACGCCGCCCTTTTGACTCACCACCGCGAGCACGTGCCCCACGCTATGGCTCGGTCAGTTCGCTCGCTGCGCGTGGCTCCAGCCCCGAGCGAATATCATCGAGCGTTTGGCGGGCGTGGCGGACCCATCGTTCCGCCTCGGCGCCAGAGGGAGGCTGCTTGAGAAATGCCTCGAGATGCTGGGCCGCGCCATCGCTGTCGCCGCGCTTGAGCAGGAGAAACGCGAGCCCATAATGAGCACCCGACAGCTTCGGTTCGAGCTCGAGCGCTTTCCGATAGCAGCGGACGGCTTCGTCGTGACGCCCCGTCTTCGAGAACGCGATCGCCATGTTTTGCAGGACGCGATGGTCGTCCGGCTTGTCGCGTAGCGCGAGCCGATACGACGTCAGCGCGGCGTCATAGTCGCCCTGTCGTTCGAGCATGAGCGCTTCGTTCAGGTAATCGAGGCGCTGCGGCTTGATCTCACGCGGGGACTTGCCGCCGAAGACACGGCTCCACCAGGACATGCAGTCGGGATCGGCTATTGATGAGCGAAACCGGCGCGAGATGCACCTTGGCGAGGGGGGCGCACGGCCGAGTCCAGAGCCGCAAAGCTATTACGCGGGGGGAAGGGGAGCAATTGCAGCCGTGGCGGTCGCCACGGCTGCCATCAGCCATCAGCTCAAACGGCGCGCTGTCAGCGAGCAGTGTTCAGCCATCAGCCGCCACCAGCCTCCAGCGGCCAGCCCCTAGCCCCAATTCCCGATTCGCGTTTCGCGACTAGCTTACGTCTCCGGCCATTCCACGGAGCCCCTATGCCGCGCCGTTACGAAGTCGACCCGACGAAGGGCGTGCTCGATATCGAATGGCCGCTCTTCGGCGAGCTCTCACGCGCGCTCGCGCTCAAGGTTGCGCGCGCATATGACCCCGAGATCGTCGTCGGCGTTGCCACGGCGGGCGTGGTCCCGGGTGCCGTCGTCGCCGCGATCCTCGACCGTGAATTCCACTCCATCATGGTCAGCCGCCGCTATCGCGGCGAGACCGTGCGCCAGACGCCTGCGGTGATGGGCGCGGCGCCCATCGAGGCGCGAGGCCGTCGCGTCCTGATCGTCGACGAGACGTGTGACTCTGGCGCGACCATGCGCCTGGCGGTATCCGCCATTGTGAATGCCGGCGCGACCGAAGTGAAGACGGCGGTCTCGTTCAAGACCGGTCAGTACGAGCCGGACTTCTACGCGCTCGCCACGGACAGCATGATCATTCTGCCGTGGGACCGCGAAGTGCTCGTGAACGGCGAGCTGGTCCCGAATCCGATGTACGCCGGAGTCCTGGAAACTGGCCGCGATGCGGATTCGAGGGAATGAGGCTCGAAACCGGGAACCGGGAACGGGGAACCGAACGTCGGACCGCCGTTCGAGCTGATGGCTGACAGCTGACGCGGCGGCCGCAGGCCGCCGCGGCTAGTGTACCGCCTCCACCGCCTCCGCGTAGCCGACCCCGCGCCCCATCTCCTCGTACACGTGCTCCATCACCTCCGCGTTCCCCACGAGGAAACGGCAGCGCGGTGAGCCCATCGAGCGGCACTCCACTTCGAGCACCGCGAGCGGCGTGTCCGCAATGCGCCCGAAAAAGTCCGCGAACATCCCGGTCGTGAGGTGGCACGCCGGGTAGTCGAGACCGCTGCTCGGGTCCGCCTCGCCCCAGTCCGTCGAGTCGAGCGTCGCGACCGCATCGTTCAGCGAGCCGACCTTGAGTGACCCCCAGCCCGCGTCGCGGAAGTACTCCGTTGCCATCTGCTCGAACTGCTCCACCGCGAGCTCCTCTGGGCCCGCTTCGGTCCGCGTGGCCAGCCAGCTGCGGAACGACTCGAACAGGGTCTCGCCACCGGCATAGCCGGCTTCCTGGAGGTAGGCCGCGGCCGCGGGACCGGCGTCTCGAATCAGCGCCGCACGCAACGCCGCGAGTGAAGAACGCGACAGCGCGACCATCTGGTGGTTGGCGAGGTCGAGCGATTGTGGCATTGGTCCGTCCGTCTAGTGCAAAAAAGAGTGACTGAGCGCCGGTGCATGCGGCGCGGCCGCCTGGTTATTCTAGCGTCCGATCCGGGCCAGAAACTCGGCTTCGTCGATCGTCTCGATTCCCAGAGCGCGCGCCTTTTCCAGCTTGCTGCCGGGGTCCGCCCCCGCGAGCACGAAGCTCGTTGCCTTGCTCACCCCGCTCGTTACCCGTCCTCCGGCTTCCTCCACCATCGAGGTCGCTTGGGTGCGGCTGAGCGTCGGCAAGGTTCCAGTGATGACGACCGTCTTGCCTCGCAGGGCACCGTCGGCCGCCGCCCGTTTCGGCTCGACGAGCGTCAATCCGTGCGCCCGCAGCTTTTCGACCAGCTCCTGGGCCGATGGCGTGTCGAAGTACTGCCGGACCGCGTGCGCGATCGTGTCGCCGATCCCTCGGACCTCGCCGATCTCCTCGTCGCTGGCCGCCATGAGGGCATCCATGGACCCGAACTGCCGGGCAAGGAGCTCCGCGGCGGTGGCGCCGACGTGTCGGATGCCGAGCGCGAAGAGCAAACGTGATAACGGTTGTTGTTTCGACGCCGCAATCGCCTCGACCAGCTGCGTCGCGCTCTTCTCGGCAAAGCGATCGAGGCCCTGCAACTGTTCGCTCGTGACCGAGTAGATGTCCGACACATCGTGCACGAGCCCCGCCGCCATCAGCTGCTCGATGCGCGCGTACGAGAGTCCCCGGATGTCCATCGCCCCGCGCGACGCGAAGTGAACGAGCCCCTCGAGCTGCCGTCCAGGGCACGCGACGTTCGGGCAGTAGTGCGCGGCCTCCTCCTCGTCCTTCTCCACCGGCGTTCCGCACGCGGGGCATTTCGAGGGCATTTCCCACACGCGCTCGTCGCCCGTGCGTTTTTCCGGGACGGGCCCGATCACTTGCGGGATCACCTCGCCCGCGCGTTTGACCTGCACGATGTCGCCGACGCGGAGGTCCTTCTTCCGGATCAGCCCCTCGTTATGCAGCGTCGCGAGACGCACCGTCGTGCCGCCGATCTCCACCGCCTCGAGCACGGCGAATGGATTCAACATCCCCGTGCGGCCGACGTTCACCTCGATGTTGAGGAGGCGCGTCTCGGCGATGTCGGGCGCGAACTTCCGCGCGATCGCCCACCGTGGCTCGCGCCCGCCGACGACCCCGAGCTCGTCCTGCAGCGCGAGTGCGTCCACCTTCACCACGCCGCCGTCGATCGCGAAGTTCAACTCGGCGCGGAACTTC
>DAINRQ010000169.1:0-12105 GCA_036741775.1 Gemmatimonadaceae bacterium
GGGAAGCGGGCGTGCGCCTCGGCCGCGTCTGGGTGACGGGCGGGATGATGTCCATCGACACGGCTCACGTGCCCGCCCCGGTCGTGTACGACACGACGTATCTGCCATTCGCGGCTGGACGACGGACCGGCACGTTCGCGACGCTCCGCGGCCCGATCTGGAAGTCCGTGAGCCTCGACGTCAGCGCCACGAAGTGGACCGCCAATCAGCCGTACCTTCCCCAGCATCAGATCCGGAGCGAGCTCTATCTCGACACGAGCTGGCTCAGCCGCTTCCCCCAGGGGAACTTCCACATCCTCGCCTCGGTCTCACACGAGTTTCGCTCGGCGGTGTTGTTCCCCAGGCAGACCGCGACAGCCGCCGATTTTTCCTCGCAGTACCAGGTCATCTCCACGCTGCTCGAGCTGCGGCTCTACGATGCCTCGATCTCGTGGCAGTACCGCAACGTGACGGGCGAGATCTACGCCGTGATTCCCGGGTTTCAGATGCCGCGGCTGACCAACTACTACGGCGTGCGCTGGAACTTCTTCAATTGACAAGGTCGTTGTCAGCTCGTAACTTGCGCGACTATTCATGATCCGGAGCATGACGGGGTTCGGGGCCGCCGAAGGTGCGGTCGGCGGGTCGCGCGTGAGCGTCGAGCTCCGAACGGTCAACCATCGATTCTTCTCGCCGAGTATCAAGCTTCCGAGCGAGCTGTCTCGATGGGAGCCGGAGGTACGAGAGGCGCTTCGGCGGCGGATCGCACGCGGGCACGTAACCGTCTCGGCGCGGACCGAACGCACGGCAATCGCCGGCACCATCGACGAGGCGCGGTTCGCCGGCTACGTCGCGTTGCTGCGGGAGCTACGAGACCGGCATTCGCTCGACGGACCGATCGACGTGGCAACAGTGCTTCGGATGCCGGACGTCATGTCGTCGGCGAGCGAAGAGGCGGTGGGAACGGCCGCGGAGCTCACGGCGATCGTCGAGGCCGCGATCGAGTCGTTGACGAAGTCGCGAAGTGAAGAAGGAACGCGGTTGGCAGCGTACCTGCTCGAGCGGCTCGCGATCGTCGAGGCAGCATTGTCTCGCATCGCGGTCCGAGCGCCCGAGCGGGTACTCATGCAGCGCGACCGGCTGCGTGAGTCAGTTCGCACCTTGACGGAAGGAATGACGATCGACGAGGTCCGCGTCGCTCAGGAGATCGCCATCCTGTCGGATAAGCTGGACGTGCAGGAGGAGCTGCAACGGTTCGCGTCGCACATCGCGGCGTTTCGCGTCGCGCTGGAAGTGAACAGCGGCGAACCGGTGGGAAAGCGGCTCGGTTTCCTGCTGCAGGAGATGCTGCGCGAGGCGAATACGACCGGGAGCAAGGCGAACGACGCGGCGATGCTGCGCGACGTCGTGACCATCAAAGAGGAGTTGGAGCGGATTCGCGAGCAGGTGGAAAACCTCGAATGAATCCGTTCCCGTTGATCCTGTCGTCACCCTCCGGAGGCGGCAAGACGACGATCGCGCGGATGTTGCTCGAGCGTCGGCGCGATGTGGGCTACTCGGTCTCGTGCACCACGCGGGCGGCGAGGCCCGGCGAGCGGGACGGGAAGGACTACCACTTCCTGTCGCGCGCGGATTTCGAGGCGGCGCTTGATCGCGGCGAGTTTGCGGAATCGGCGGTCGTGCACGACAACCTGTATGGCACGCTCCGCCGTGAAGTGGACAGGGTACTCGGAGCAGGGAAGCACGTGGTGATGGACATCGACGTCCAGGGGGCGCGCCAGTTCGCGGCGGCGTATCCGGAGTCGGTGCTGGTGTTTCTGCTACCGCCGTCGACCGACGTGCTCGTTGGCCGGTTGCGCGCGCGGCAAACTGAAGACGAAGGCAGGCTGCTCGTGCGCCTGAGGTCGGCGCGCGAAGAGCTGCGCGAAGTAGGGGCATATCAGTACGTCGTCGTCAACGACGATCTCGAGCAGGCGTATGCGCAGGTCTCCGCGATCGTGGACGCCGAAACCGTTCGGCATCGGCGCCTGCCGTTGCTCGACGAGCGCGTTTCGAGTCTTATCGAGGCGCTCGATCGTCAGATTCTCGAATACTCAACAACCAGGACTGGCTAGCACATGCGAGTGTACACACCGGGCGAAATCGCGAAGCATTCGGGCAACAAGTATCTCGGCGTTCTCGTCGCCGCGAAGTTCGCGCGCGTCCTGAACGAGTTCCCGCGTGACCGATCGTCGTCACGCGAGAAGAAGCTGACGACGCGCGCGCTCGAGGATCTCGCAACTGGCGACATCCAGTACCGCGTGGTTCCGAAGCGGAGAACCGAGGGGTGACCACGCGGAGGCGCGGGTCCGCGTGACTCGGCCTTTCGACGGTCGCCGCGTTCTCCTGGGCGTCACGGGTGGAATAGCGGCGTACAAATCCGCGTGGATCGCGCGCCTGCTCACGCAAGCGGGCGCCGCGGTCGACGTGGTGCTGACGCGGTCCGCCTCCGAGTTCATCGGCGCCATCACGTTCGAGGCGCTCACCGGGCGCCCGGTCTACACGGCGCTCATCGCCGAGGGGCACGCCCTCGATCACATCAAGCTCGCGCGCGCAGCGGACGCAGTCGTCGTGGCACCGGCCACCGCAGACTTCATCGCGCGCGCCGCGCACGGCCACGCCGACGAGTTGTTGAGCGCCTGCCTGCTGGCGGCAACCGCCCCGGTGTTGATCGTCCCCGCGATGAACGACCGCATGTGGGCACACACCCAGACGCGTGCGAACGTAGCGCAGCTCCGATCGATCGGGTACACGGTGCTCGATCCCGACGCTGGGCCGCTGGCCGTCGGCGAGGGCGCAGGGCCGGGCCGACTGCCGGAACCCGAGGCGATCGTGGCTCACGTGGCCCGTCTCCTCGAGCCGCCTAACGGGTTACGGGGGAAACGCGTGGTCGTCACCGCGGGGCCGACGCGCGAGCCGGTGGACCCGGTGCGCTTCCTGTCGAACCGGAGCAGCGGCAAGATGGGCGTGGCGATCGCCGCCGCCGCGTGGCGTCGTGGGGCGGACGTGACGCTGGTCGCTGGTCCACTTTCGGTCGCGCCACCCACCGGGCCGTCCGTGGTTGCGGTGGAAACCACCGAAGAGATGCGCACCGCGGTCGAATCCGCGCTCCGTGACGCCGACGCGCTGATCATGGCCGCCGCGCCCGCGGATTTTCGCCCCGCGACCACGGCGGATCAGAAGATCAAGAAAAGCTCCGCCCCTGCCGCGATCGAGCTCGCCCCAACCTCCGACATACTGGCGACGACCGTTGCGGCCCGTCCCGCGAAGCTCGTGACCGTCGGCTTCGCGCTGGAAACGAATTCGGCGCTCGACCATGGGCGCGGCAAGCTCATCGCCAAGCAGCTGGACCTCATCGTGGTCAACGACGCGACGGAGCCGGGTGCCGGCTTCGCGACCGACACCAATCGCGTAGCATTCATCGACGCCAACGGGCACGTGGACGAACAGCCGCTGATGCAGAAGGGGGCAGTGGCCGATCTCATTCTGGACCGCGTCGAGCGGTTGATGCATGGACGCTAGAGACCAGCTTCGCCGGTATCTGGAGCAGCGGCGCGAGATGGGCGAGCGCGAGCTCGTCCTCGATGGCATGTCGATTGAGGACGTGATGCGAATCCTCGGCGCGGGCGCAGCGTCGCGCCCGGCGGCGGCCGAGCGCCCGCGAGAGGACGCGAGCGCACGACCGGACTCGACCTCGCATCGGGACACGCCACCGCTCGCGGATGCGACCGATTGGCGTGAAGCGCTTCGCGCGGCGGGCGCCGCGCCTGGCAAGGCCGAACCGTCACCGCGTACGCCGTCCCCGGACGCGAGGGCGCCCGCTTCGGCGATTCCGATGGCTCCGCCTGCGCGCGCCGACGCACCGGAGCCCTCCGAGACCCCCGAACTGGACGACGCGGCGCCGCCCACGAGTCCTGGCGAATCAGCCGCCGGGTTGGCGGTCGGCACGTCGAGCCGCGATCTGTTCGGTGGGCCCTTCGCGAACCTGCAGACGCTCGACGAGATCGCGGCAACCGTCGCGAAGTGCACACGTTGCCCGCTCTACAAGACGGCGCTGAATCCGGTCCCGGGCGATGGCAGTCAGCAGGCCGAGCTGGTGTGCGTGGGCGAGGCGCCTGGGCAAACCGAGGATGAGACCGGTCACCCGTTCGTCGGGGCGGCGGGCCAACTCCTGACGAAGATTCTCGCCGCCATTAACTTGCGCCGGGAAGATGTCTTCATCTGCAACGTGCTCAAGCATCGGCCGCCGATGAACCGGAATCCGATGCCGCAGGAAGTCGAGGCGTGCAGTCCGTATCTCGTGCGCCAGCTCGAGATCATTCGTCCGAAGGTCATCGTCGCATTCGGCACGTTCGCCGCGCAAACGCTGCTCGACACGAAGCTGTCGATCGGCAAGCTGCGCGGGACGGTGCATCGTTACTACGGGATCCCGCTCGTCGTCACCTACCACCCCGCCGCGCTCCTCCGGAACCCGGCGTGGAAGCGCCCTACCTGGGAAGATGTCCAGCTCGCCCGTCGAGTACTCGATCGCGCCGCCGGGGCGTGACCCTTACCGCGACCGCCGTCCTCCGTACTCGGAGGACGCGGAGCAGGCGGTGCTCGGTGCCATGCTCATGGACACCGACGCGATCATGCGCGCGGCCGAGTATGTCAACGACACGATGTTCTACGCCGAGCGGCATCGGCGCATCTTCCGCGCGCTTGTGGCGATCACCGAGCGCGGAGCCGTTCCCGACTCGCTGACGCTCGCCGACGAGCTCGATCGCCGGGGTGAGCTCGCCGCCAGTGGTGGCAAGGAGTACATCGCACAGCTCATCGATGCGGTTCCGACGTCTGCGAACGTCGAGTTCCACGCGCGCATCGTGCGGGAAAAGGCGCTGCTCCGGAGTCTCATCGAGGTCTCCACGACCATCGTCAGCGAGGCGTTCGAGGGGCGCACCCAGGCGGCCGAACTGCTCGATGAAGCGGAGCAGCGGATCTTTCAGGTCAGCCAGCAGCAGGGCTCCGGCGGCTTCACGCGTATCAAGGAGCTCATGTGGCCGACCATGGAGCGGATCGAAGCGCTTCATCGCGGCGGCCAGGCGATTACCGGCGTCGCGAGTGGCTTTCATGACCTGGATGAGCTCACCTCGGGGTTCCAGCCCTCGGACCTCGTGATCATCGCCGCGCGACCCTCGATGGGAAAAACCGCGTTGGTGCTGAACATCGCGCAACACGCCGCCATCGAGAGCAACGCTTCGATTGCGATCTTTTCACTGGAAATGAGTAAAGAGTCACTCGTGCAGCGACTCCTCACGAGCGAAGCTCGCATCGACGCGCAACGGCTGCGGAAGGGCATGCTGCGTGACGACGACTACTCGCGCCTCGCCCGCGCGGCCGGGATCCTCAGCTCGGCGCCGGTCTACATCGACGACGCCGCGGGGATCACGCTGCTCGAAATGCGCTCCAAGGCGCGGCGCCTCAAGGCGGACGCGGGGCTCGATCTCGTCATCGTGGACTACCTGCAGCTCATTCAGGGGCCCACGAGTGCGGAGAACCGCCAGCAGGAGATCAGCCAGATCTCGCGGTCGCTGAAGGCGCTGGCCAAGGAGCTCTCCGTTCCTGTCATCGCGCTGTCACAGCTTTCGCGCGCGCCGGAGCAGCGGACCGGCGAGAACAAGCGCCCGCAGCTCTCCGATCTTCGAGAGTCGGGCGCCATCGAGCAGGACGCGGACCTCGTCATGGCGATCTACCGACCAGAGGTCTACGCCGAGAGCCGCCACGAAGGCCCGCCGGTGGACAAGGACGGCAACTCGCTCGAGGGCAGGGCGGAGGTCATCGTGCTCAAGCAGCGCAACGGCCCAATCGGCACGGTAAACCTCTTCTTCCACAAGCAGTACACGCGCTTCGAGAACTACACGGCCCGACAGGCCGCGACGTGACCCCCTGGTGACTGCGAAGGTCAGGACGGTCTATCGCTGCACGGAGTGCGGCGCCGAGCACCCGAAGTGGGCCGGGCGCTGTGACGTGTGCGGCGAGTGGAACACGCTGGTCGAAGAGATCGCGGCCCCCAAGGCCAGGGCCGCAGGCGGCGGGAGCGCCCGGCGCGTCGGTGGCGCCGGCTCGTTAGGCGCCGGCGGGTCGGTGGTCGCGACGACCCGCCTGAGCCAGGTCGCGGGCTCCGAGTCGGAGCGGCTCCGGACAGGCATCGACGAGTTCGACTTCGTGCTGGGGGGCGGCATCGTGCCGGGGTCGATGGTGCTCGTGGGCGGAGAGCCGGGTATCGGGAAGTCCACCATTCTCCTGCAGGTCGCGGCGCGCGTGAACGAGCGCGGTGGCGGGGCACTGTACGTCACCGGCGAGGAATCACCCCTCCAGGTCAAGCTTCGCGCCGACCGCCTCGGGGGCGGTGCCGGTGACGTCGAGTTGCTGAGCGAGACGTTGCTGGAGACCATTCTCGCGACCGCCAGCGCTCGCGCGCCTCGCGTGATGATCGTCGACTCGATCCAGACGGTGTTCACGGCCGACCTCGAGGGCGCGCCGGGAAACGTGGGCCAGGTCCGCGAATGCGCCGCGCGGCTCATGCGCTTCGCGAAGGAGTCGGGCACGGCGGTGATGGTCGTCGGCCACGTGACAAAGGGCGGGGGGATCGCGGGCCCGAAGACCCTCGAGCACATCGTGGACACGGTGCTCTATTTCGAGGGCGATAGCGCGCTCGACCATCGCCTGCTGCGGGCGACGAAGAATCGGTTCGGGAGCGTCGACGAGATCGGCGTCTTTCGCATGGACGAGACCGGGCTCACCCCGATCGCGAACCCGTCGGAGCTCTTCCTCGGCGACCGCCTAACGACGGCCTCGGGCAGCGCCGTCACCGCGCTCCTCGAGGGCACGCGCCCCGTCCTGGTGGAAGTGCAGGGGCTCGCGACCAAGGCCGGCTTCGGGACGCCCCAGCGCGTGGCCACGGGCTACGACGCGCGCCGCCTCGCGCTGTTGCTCGCCGTACTCGACAAGCGCGCCGGGCTCCCGTTCGCACAGCTCGACGTCTTCCTCAACGTCGTGGGCGGCATACGCATGCAGGAACCGGCTGGTGATCTCGCCGTGGCCGCATCGCTCGCGTCGAGCGTGTTCGACAAGCCACTGCCCGCTGATGCCGTCTTTCTCGGCGAGGTCGGCCTCGGCGGCGAGATTCGACCGGTCTCCCAATCGGAGCGACGGCTCGCCGAAGCGGCAAAGATGGGAATGACCACGGCCTACATGTCGGAACGCGGTGTCCCCCGCCGTACGCCGGCCGGCATCCGCGCGGTTGGCGTGCGAACGGTGGCCGATCTGTTCCGGCCCCTCTTTCAATGACCGCGAACGACCACCGACACCCGAACGACGACGACGCGTACGGCGACACGAGGGCGCCCGGTCATCTGCCGCGAGATGCGACGCCTCCCGAGCTGCGCGCGGATCGTGGCGAAGCGCCGGACGGGGCAGTGGCCGACGTCGGCGTCGTAATCGTTGCGGCTGGGGCCGGGAGTCGCGTGGGGGGCGGGGAGCTCAAACAGTTCCGCTGGGTTGGCGGAAAGCCAATGCTGCTCCACAGCGTACAGACGTTCCATCAGCGCGCCGACGTCGCCATGGTCGTCTGCGTGTTGCCCAAAGCGTTCGTCGGTGACCCGCCACCGTGGCTCTTTCAGTGTGACACCGACCGTCTCCTGATCTCCGTCGGCGGGCGAGAGCGCACCGAGTCGGTGGCGAGCGGCCTCGAGGATCTTCCGGACGAAGTGAAGATCGTGCTCGTACACGACGCCGCGCGGCCGTTCGTCAGCCCGGCCATGGTAGACCGCGTGATCGCCGAAGCACGCGCGGGACGAGGCGCGGTCGCGGCGTTGCCGGTGGTCGATACGCTGAAGGAAGTCGACGAGCACGGAAACGTCGTGCGAACCATCGAGCGCGCCCGGCTTTGGCGCGCGCAGACGCCGCAGGGGTTTCCGCGAGATCTCATCGAAGAAGCGCATGCGCGAGCGCGCCGCGAGGGCGTGACCGCCACGGACGATGCCGCGCTGTTCGAGCGGCTCGGCCTTCCGGTCACGGTCGTGCGCGGAAGCGAGCGCGCGATGAAAATCACCGACGAGGCAGACTTCGCGCGAGCCGAAGCGCTCTTCCCCGTGCCGGAATGAGCGTCGAACCGACGGCGATCCCTTTTTGGTCGCGCGAGGAAGTCGAGGCTGCGCTCGCGCCGACGATCGCCTACCTGCAAACGGGCGGGGTGCTCGCGTACCCCACGGAGACCGTGTACGGGTTCGGCGGCGCGGTCGACCACGATTCCGTCGAGCGGCTGGTAAAGTTGAAGCGCCGCCCGTCGGCGAAACCGTTCCTGCTCCTCATCGCCGGAAGCGAGATGCTCGGCCGGCTCGGTTTGCACCTCACGAAGTCCGCCGCGCGCATCGCGGCGCGGCACTGGCCCGGTCCCGTGACACTCGTCCTGCCGGGCGGGGAGCGGCGCGTGCCCGCCCGGCTTCGCGGACCTGAGGGGGGCGTCGCAGTACGATGGACCCCGCACGAAGGACTCACGCGATTGATTCACGCATATGGCGATCCCATCACCTCCACCAGCGCGAACCTGCCAGGGGTACCGCCCGCGATGTCGGCAACCGAGATTTTGCAGCAGTGGCGCGACGCAATCATTCGCGGCCGGCTTCGGGTCCTCGACGCGGGGCGGCTGTCGCCGTCGGCACCCTCGACGGTCATCGATTGCACGGGCCCGCGCCCGCGCGTGATCCGCCCAGGTGCGGTTCCCGCCGCGACGCTGCGCGAGAGTGCGCCGGACCTCATCGGGGACGTCTAAGCTCCAATGAAACTGCTTTTCGTCTGCACCGGGAACACGTGCCGCAGCGCCCTCGCTGAAGGCATCGCGCGTCGCGAAGCGATCGAGCGCGGGCTCATCGACTTCGACGTCTCGAGCGCCGGGACGAGCGCATGGAACGGCGCCCCTGCGTCCGATGGAGCGCTGCTCGTTGCGATGGAGCGCGGCGTCGACCTGAGCGGCCATCGCGCGCGGCAGCTGACGAGGGAGATCGTTGCCGAACAGGATGTGGTCCTCGTGATGGGGCCGCACCACCTCGAGCGCGCCGAAGCGCTCGGCGGCGAAGGGAAGGCGCATCTGCTCACGCATTACGCGGCGCACGGCTCCAGCGACCGGGCGGTGAGCGACCCGTTCGGCGGCGACCTCGACGTGTATCGCGCGACCTTCGAGGAGCTGGAGCACGAAATCAAGCGAGTGTTCGATCGCATCACCGCCGAGCGAACCCCAGACGCATCGTGAGTACGCTCCCGGGGCGGCTGGTACTCCTCGGTCACCCGGTTGCTCACTCGCTCTCGCCGACGTTCCAAAATGCCGCACTTCGGAGCGCTGGATTGCCACTGCGCTACGAGGCGGTCGATGTCCTCCCCGACAGATTGAGCGAAACGCTCAGTGGGCTCATCGTAGAGCGCGCGGCCGGGAACGTGACTGTTCCGCACAAGGAGCACGTCGCGTCAGGGTGTGATCGGCTGACGCCGCTGGCGACGCGCGTCGGCGCCGTCAACACCTTCTGGGTCGAAGACGGCGGTCTCGCGGGCGACAACACCGACGTCGGCGGATTCCTTCGGCTTCTCGAGGTGACAGCACCCGACGTGGATCGCGCTCGACCCGTCGTGGTGCTCGGTGCGGGCGGTGCGGCCGCGGCGGTACTCGCGGCGCTCGAGACCGCCGGGTTTCGCGACGTGAATGTGCACGCTCGCACGGCCTCCCGCGCCCTCGCGCTGTGCGAGCGATTCCCTGGTGCACAGGTGCTCGATGCGCCTGAAGCGCTCCGCGACGCAGCCCTCCTCGTAAACGCCACGCCGGTTGGGCTGGACGGCAGCGACGCGCCCGTCCACGTCGATCGACTCGCGGCGGATGCCGTGGTGCTCGACCTCATCCCCGGCCGGGACGAGACGCCACTCGTGCGCGCGGCCCGCGCACGCGGCCATCGGGCAGCGGACGGTCTCGAGATGCTGCTCGCCCAGGGAGCACTCTCATTCGAGCGCTGGTTCGGTATCACGCCCGATTGGGGCGCGATGCGCGCGTCCGTCGCCCGCTGAGCGAGCGAGAATGATCGGCGAGGTACTCCGAGATCGCATCGGCCGGGACCGACTCGCCTGGCTGTCGCACACTGCGCGCGCCGCGGCCGCGGGGCTCGCCGATCTTCTGCTGCCGCGTGTCTGCGTCGCGTGCGATCGGTCGGTGCGGGCGTCCGAGCCGGGAGTCGTCTGCGGATGGTGCTGGTCACGGCTCGACGTGCTTCCGTTCCCGCAGTGCGCGCGGTGCGGACACCCGCATCTCAAGCACTCGTGTCGGTGGTGTGACCTGTTGCCACCCTATATCCGGGCGGTCCGTTCGGTATGCTGGGTCCCCGGCGGGAGCGGCGGCGAGATCGTGCACGCGCTCAAGTACGAGGGGTGGCGCGCAGCAGCCGAGGGGATGGCGCAGCGAATGGCGCGGCTCGCCTGGCCGCGCGACGTGGTCGAGGAGCGGACCGCGCTCGTCCCCGTGCCGCTTTCGCCGGCGCGTCTCCGCGAGCGCGGGTTCAATCAGAGCGAGTTGATCGCGCGCGGACTTGCATCGCGATGGCGCATACCGGTGTGGACGGATGCGCTCGCACGCGCCCGGAACACCGAATCGCAAACGCGACTGGCGCCCGGCGACCGCTTGCGCAACGTGGCCGGGGCATTCGATGTTTCGACGTCGGCGCGGTCGCGACTTCGCGGCGCACACATCGTGCTCGTCGACGATGTCGTCACAACGGCCGCGACGATGAACGCCTGCGCCGACGCGCTCATCGCGCGGGGCGTGCGCATCGTGAGTTACGTCACCTTCGGCCGGGCTCGTGCTGCGAGCGATCGGCCGCTTTCGTGAGGATGATGGGATGGCAATTCGAGTTGGGATCAATGGATTCGGGCGCATCGGGCGCCAGGTACTGCGCGCCGCCAAGGAGCAGGGGGTCGCCGATCTGGACTTCGTCGCCGTGAATGACCTCACCGACACGAGGACGCTCGCGCACCTCTTCAAGTACGACTCGGTCCATCGCACGTACGACGGTGACGTCGCGGTGTCGGCGAACGGGATCACGGTCGATGGCGACGAGATTCGCGTCTTTGCCGAGAAGGACCCGGCGGCGCTGCCGTGGACCGACCTCGGCGTGGATATCGTGCTCGAGTCCACCGGGCGGTTCACGAAGGCCGAAGATGCGAGGAAGCACATCACGGGTGGCGCGAAGAAGGTGATCATCTCCGCCCCGGCGAAAGGGGAAGACATCACCATCGTCATGGGCGTGAACGGTGACAAGTACGACCCGGCCAAGCATCACATCGTCTCGAACGCGTCGTGCACGACGAACTGTCTCGTGCCGATGGTGAAGGTCGTTCGCGACGCCTTCGGGTTCCGCCACGGCTCCATGGTCACGGTGCACAGCTACACCAACGACCAGAATATCCTCGATCTCCCACACAAGGACCTGCGCCGCGCGCGCGCGGCGGCCCTCTCGATCATCCCGACCACGACCGGCGCCGCGAAGGCCACGTCGCTCGTCATTCCCGAAGTGAAGGGAAAGATCGACGGGATCTCGCTGCGCGTCCCGACGCCTGACGTGTCGTTCACCGACCTCGCCGTCGAGGTGGAGCGGCCCGTGACCATCGAGGAAGTGAATGCGGCGTTCAGGAAAGCTGCCGACGGGCCGATGCAGGGCATTCTCGCGTACAGCGACGAGGAGCTCGTGTCGTCGGATTACATCGGCAACCCGGCCTCGTGCATCCTCGACGCGAAGAGCACGAACGTCGTGGACGGCACGATGGTAAAGGTCTCGGGTTGGTACGACAACGAGTGGGGGTACGCGTCGCGCTGCGTGGACCTCATCCGGTTCATGGGCGCGCGGCTGGAGAGTCGTGAGCCGGCCACGGCTGGCCGGTAGCCGATGCTAGCAAAGCGCACGGTTCGCGATCTCACGGACACGGAGGTGCGCGGCAAGCGTGCGCTCGTCCGCGTCGATTTCAACGTGCCGCTCGATGAGAGCGGCACGGTCACCGACGACACGCGCATCCGCG
>DAINRQ010000170.1:0-5140 GCA_036741775.1 Gemmatimonadaceae bacterium
GCTGATGGCTAATAGCTGTGCTCTTGCTCCATTCGTCCCCGACACTATATAGCACTCATGTCATCCGCCATCGGCGACGGCAGCTCTCCGCGCGCCCTCACCGCACCCGTACACTCCGCGCGTGTCGTGCTCGACAGGCAGCGCGACCGCGCCGAGCGCATGCTCAACAGGGCGCGGCTCATCGTGCTCGTGCTCCTCGGCGTCGCCGCCCTCGTCTACGCGCCCAGCCTCACGCCAGCGCTCAACCGCGTCAACGTCGTCGTCCTCGCCCCGATCTTCGCCTGGACACTGCTGCAGGGCGAGCTGTTCTACCGGCGACCTCGTCTGCCATCGTGGATCGGCGTCGTGAACCCCGTGGCCGATATCGCCGCGGTCACCGCGATCATCGGCGGGTACGCGTTCGCACAATCGGCGACGCTCGCGCTCAAGACGCCGATGTTCCTCATGTACTTCGTCATCCTCGCGGCGCTCCCCATCGCCGCGTCGACGAGGAAGGCCGCCGCCGTCGCGTGCATGGCGCTCGGATGCTACGGCGCATTGTTGCTCTTCTTCTACACGACCGGCCGGCTCGAGACCGTGCTCAATCCCGTCGCGGCCAGCGAGGCCGCGCGCGTGTCGCCACTCGACGAAGGTGCCAAGCTGCTGCTCCTCGCCGTCGCCGGCGCCATTGCCACCTACGCGACGCACTGGCAGGAGCGACTCGCCACGAGCTTCTCTCGCGCGACCGAGGAGCGCGAGCAGCTCGAGGCGCGCCTCGCGCGCGCGCAACTCCAGAGCTTGCGGCTACAGCTCAATCCGCATTTCCTGTTCAACACGCTCAATACCATCAACGCGCTCATCGGTACCGACCGGCGCGCCGCCGAGCGTGTCATCTCCGGGTTGAGTGAGCTGCTGCGCATGTCGCTGAGTACCGCCAGCGAGCAGGAGGTCACCCTCGCGCGCGAGCTGGACCTGCTCGCGCACTACATTGACATTCAGCAGATCCGCTTCCAGGACCGTCTCACGGTGCGATTCCAGATCGACCCTGACGCGCGTTTCGCGCTCGTTCCCAATCTCGTGCTGCAGCCACTCGTCGAGAATGCGATCCGCCACGGCATCGCCCCTCGTGCCGCGCCGGGCCACGTCCTCGTGACCGCGCGTCGCCGTGGTGATCGTCTCGACCTCAGGGTCATGGACGACGGTGTCGGCGAGAGCGCGAGTGTCGAGCATCGCGATGGCGTGGGGCTCGGCAACACGCGCGCCCGTCTGCTGTCGCTGTACGGCGCGGATCATCGGTTCGAGGCGGGAACGCCCGCCGGAGCCAGCGGATTCGCGGTGACGATCGAGATTCCATACCGCACGGACCCGCTGCCGAAGGAGCTCGGCAGGCACGAGACGGAGCGTGAGGTATTCGTATGAACCGCCAGGAGCCCGGTGTGCCAGTCCGGACGCTGATCGTCGACGACGAGCCGCTCGCGCGCGCGCACCTCCGGTCGCTCCTGCGCGAGCGTGTGGATGTCGACGTCGTTGGGGAGTCCGGCGACGGTCGGTCGGCGATCGATCAGATTCGTCGCCTAACGCCCGAGCTCGTCCTTCTGGACATCCAGATGCCCGAGCTCGACGGGCTTGAGGTCATCCGCGAAGTCGGCGCCGCGATGATGCCGGCGGTCGTGTTCGTCACCGCGTATGATGAGCACGCCCTCGCCGCGTTCGAGGTTCACGCCTTCGATTACATCCTGAAGCCGGTCAGTCGTGAGCGGTTCACCCAGGCCATCGACCGCGTGGTGGGACTGATTCGCACCGAAACGCCTGGCACCGACCGGCCCCTCGAGGCGCTGATCGAGGCCATGCGTACCGAGCGGAGCGCGCTCGACCGCATCGCCGTGAAATCGGACGGCAGAGTCATCTTCATCCGCGTGGGCGAGATCGACTGGATCGAAGCCGACGACGACCTCGTGCGCATTCACGTCGGGAAGTCGGTGCACCCGCATCGCAGCACGCTCACCCACCTCGAGGAGCGGCTTCCGGCGTCGAAGTTCCTGCGGATTCATCGGTCGACCCTCGTCAATGTCGATCGGATCCGTGAGATTCAGCCGTGGTTCCAGGGCGACTGGGTTCTCATCCTGAGCGACGGGACGCGGCTGCATTCCGGCAAGAGCTATCGCGGGAAGGTGCGAGAATACATCGAGCGTTTGACATAACGGCGCTCGCCGAACGGCCCGATCCGTTCACCGTCCGCCCGACGCCCCTCGCCGAGACCGCGTTGTCGCGGTTCGGCTGGGCGACGAACGTTTCCCCTGATGACATCGGCGGCGTGGTCGTTAGCGCCACGAGCCATCACATTCCCGGCGGCGCACGTTTCACCAACGCGCGCCCCATGATTGCGAGCGATTGACGGAGGAATTATGCGCGTTGCGCGTCTGTGGCTACTCGTGGGTATAGCGGTCGCTGGTGGGTGCGGTGGTGGAGGGGGAGACCCGCCAACCGGAAACACCGTTTTCACGTCGGTCTCGGTCGATCCCGCGAATCCGACGGTGATCGTCGGCCTCACCACGCAACTCACCGCGACGGCGAAGGATCAGAACGGCGGCAACATGTCCGGCGCGACGTTCTCGTATCAGTCGAACAACCAGGCGATCGCGACCGTCACCAACGCCGGGCTCGTGACCGGTGTCGCTGCCGGGACGGCACGCATCGCAGTGACCGGCACAATCGCCGGAGTATCGAAGACGACGAACGTCGACGTGAGTGTCGCCGACGCGGGTCCAAGCGCCACGGTCACAGCGACGGCGGGCAGTCAGTTCGATCCGCGGCAGGTCGCGATCACGCGGCAGGGAACAGTGACCTGGAACTTCAACCTGCTGCATAACGTGACGTTCGACAATGTTGCAGGCGCCCCGGCGAATATCACCGACAAGGGCAGCGGGTCGGAATCCCGCCAGTTCAATACGGCCGGGACGTTCACCTACCACTGCACCATCCATAGCGGTATGAACGGGACCGTCGTGGTGAAGTAATGGGCGTCGCGCGACCCGCGCCGGCCGCGTACCGCGACGGTCCGGCGCTGACACCCGCTGGGTCGCAGGGTCGGAGGAAGGGTGGGTCGCTACACGGACCAATCATCGCACACCTGCTGTGCCTGCTCGCGCCAATCGCGGGCGCGAGCATGACAGCGCCGGCGATGCTTTACGCGCAAGGGCGAGAGCTGGAGCGCTACGGCCCCGGATCGGCCGAGGCGAGGATCATGTTGTATTACTCGTCCACCGTCGCGTTCTCGCCACTCGGCGCACCGCACGCGGTAACCGCAGTGCGCGGCCCCGAGCAGCGGAGGTTCGAAGTCGCGATCGAGCTTTCGTTCCTCCCGCCGCTCTCGGCCGAGCAGCGCACGGCAGGCTCCGACAAGCCTGAAGCGACGAACCTCGCACCCCTGTTCGCGCGGCCGAGAGTGAGTGCGCGGCTTCCAGGTGCCGCCGTGCTCGAGGTGAGCTGGATTCCCCCGGTTCGCGTCTTCGACGTCAAGGCGAACCTGTTCGCCGGCGCGATCTCGCGGTCGTTCACGGTGACGCCGGCGATCTCCATCGTTCCGCGTGCCTCGTTCGTCGCCGGTCGGGTCGAGGGACCGATCACGTGCAACCGCGAGACCGCGGATGAGGGCGACGCAGCACTCGCGACGTATTACGCAACGGTCTGCTACGGGAACGACAGCAACGACTACTTCGAGCCACGTCACGTCTCGGGCGAGCTGCTCATGACTCGCTCGATGCCGGGAGCGCGCTGGCACCCATACGTGTCGGCTGGCGCACGCGCTGAGCGCACCCGGTTCGACGTGGGCGTGATTCGCCGCGATGGGTCGCGCGATACCGATCAGCCTGTTCTCGAGGTGAAGACGACGCGTGCGTTTGGGACGATCGGTATGTCGTGGTTCGGGGTGCCGCGAACGCGCCTCGCGGGCGAGCTGTATTACGCGCCGGGCAGCGTGCTCACGGTACGCGGGCTGGCCGGTGTTCGACTGTGGTGAGTCGATGCTTGGACGCGCGCCCCTGGCGCGGGGCCGCGATCGCCGCGATCTTCGCAGCCGCGTTAGGCTGCGCCGATTTCGACACGCCGATCGACCCGAGCGGCGGCGCGCCGGACGAACCGGTGGCAACTCCGTCGTTCGCGGCTGACATCGTGCCGATCTTCGAGAAGCGGTGCTCGCTCGGCGGGTGTCATTCGCTCGCGACTCGGCAGGCCGGACTCGCCCTGACGCCTGGCGCGGCGTACGACGCGCTCGTGAACGTGCCGTCGGCGCTGGCGGCGGGGCAGGTGCGCGTGCGCCCCTCGGATCCGGCGGGCTCGTGGCTGGTGACGATGATCGCTCCCGACGACGCGGCACGCATGGGCTTCAGTCGTATGCCGCTGGCGACGCAGCCGCTCACGGCGAATCAGATCGGAAACATCGTCCGCTGGATCGAACAGGGGGCGGCGAGGAACTGATGGACTCCGGCCCCGCCCGCGGCAGCGGACACGCGATACCCGGTTCGGCGAGAGCTGGCCGACGGCGCCAGGGCGCGTTCGACGGTCTGGGTACCGGCCTCGAGAGCCGGCTCGAGTGGCTCACGCAACTCGGTCCCGATCCCATACGCCTAACGCCGAGCAATGTGACCGTCTCGATGTCGGTGCGATGGCTCGGTGGGATGATCGTCCGCGGGACGTTCGAGAACGTGCGGGGGATGATTCACGTGCCGAACGACGGGGGCTCGGCTGCCGTGACGGTGGAGGTCGGCGCCGACAGCGTCCGAACCGGAATCTCGCTTCGCGATCGGCATCTGCGGGGTCCACTGTTCCTGGACGCGGCGCGTCACCCGGTGATCACGTTCCGCGGCGGTGACGTAATGCGCTGGCCGACTGAAATCGCGGTCCCGGGCTCGCTGACTATCCGCGGCGTGACGCGCACCGAGGAGCTCCGCTGTGCGCTCGAGAACGTCGACAGCCGACGACACCTGGTTGGAGACGTTACCCTCTCGCGGCGCGCCTATGGGGTTGGCGTTCCGCGGGGCATCCGGAGGCTCGATCCGCTCTTCATGGTCATCGGCGACGAAGTACGCGTCTCGGTTCGCGTCACCCTCTGAAAAACCAGAACCGCGCTGGTTAGCTGTTAGCTGGAACTGGTTGCTGCAGG
>DAINRQ010000170.1:5240-11871 GCA_036741775.1 Gemmatimonadaceae bacterium
GAACCGCGCTGGTTAGCTGTTAGCTGGAACTGGTTGCTGCAGGGCGAACTGCTTTCACGGACGGTGGTGCGCGCAGGCAGCTGGGCGCTCACTGTCCCACCCGAGATCACCACCGATACTATCTGGCGTACACCCGCCTACCGGTTTTTCGCTGTACCTCATGTTCTGCGCACAAGCGGATCTCCGTTGGATTGGGCGTCATCCATCCACGCACGCCGTCGCCGACCAACTCCTCCGGGCGGTGGGAGGGATCAGCGCCAACCTCGATGAGGGGTAGTCGCTCGAGCGGACGCGAGCGGGCGCACTTCTACGAGTACGCTCTTGGCTCCACGCGCGAAGCGCGTGGCTGGTACTACAAGTGCTCGATCGCACTGGCTTCGGAAATCATTGCCTCCCGTCTCGCCAGGTTGAGCCGAGTCGTGAGAATCCTGACCGCGGTCATCCCGCGAGAGAGAGAACAGAACAGTGTGTGGCGTCCCCGCCGAGACAAAGGCAACCAAGCCAATCAACTCGACAACCCTGCAGGAACCAATTCCAGCTAACAGCTAACAGCGATGTTCCAGTAGTCAGGTATCGTAGGCCGGCTCGGTTTCGACTCGTCCTCGGGCGGCGACCGGCCAGCTGGTCTCGACGATGGAGTCGCGGACTCCGTAGATGACGTCGTTGAGATGCACGACGACGCAGACGTGGTTCGGGATGATGCGCACCTGATCGCCTACCTGCGGGTCCCATCCCGAGTCGCCGAGGTCGAGGATCCCGTGCTCCTCGGACATCCGCGAGACGACCACGGTCGGGTGATCCATCACGACACCGAATCCTTCGCCGGCCGCGCCGCGGAGTGGCTCCCTGCCCAGCGCCTTCGAGCCCGCATCGATCACCGCCTGGCCGGGCACTGCGCGACTTACCACCGTCGCCAGCACCGTCAGCGCGCAATCCTCCCACCCGCACGCCCCCAGTTCGGCCGTCGTGCGATCGTTGTAGACGTACGTGCCAGGCCGGACCTCGGTCACGCCAGCCACCTCGTGCATGCGCCACGCGGTTGGGGTCGACCCTCCGCTCACGACGCGCGGGTGCACGCCGGCGCGATCCAGCTCCGCGATGTAAGTGGCGAGGTCGGCGGCGAGCTTCTCGAGATGTGCGTCCTGTTCTTTCACGTGCTCGCGAACGTGACCGGGATAGAACGCGATCCCCGCATACCGGAGGGGCGGGTGCTGGAGCACCTGGCGCGCGAGCGTGATCGCGTCCGCCGGCGTTTGCACCCCCACCCGATGCATCCCGAGGTCGATCTCGACGTACACGTCGAGATCTCGCTGCGACACCTTGGCGGCAGCCGCGAGCTGGCCGAGCGCGGCCGTCGAGTCGAGCGCGACCGTGAGCTTGACCTGATGCGGGATGTACATCACGCGCGCGAGCTTCGCGGCGCCGACGAGCGGGTACGCGAGCAGGAGGTCGTGCGACACGTCGCCCATCACCTCGAGCTCGCGCGGCGTGGCGCACGTGAGGCCCACGGCGCCCAGTCGGATCTGGTCGGCAGCGATGCGCGGCGACTTGTGGGTCTTCACATGTGGGCGCAGCGACAACCCGTGGAGGATACAGTACGACGCCATCCGGTCGAGGTTGTGTGCGAGCCGGTCGAGATCGACCACGGCCGCGGGGGTCTCGAGCGCGGACATCTGCTTCGGCGGCTCGCCGGGATCGAGCGTGGGGAACGCCGCGCGCCGCTGAGAGGTTGATCGCTTCATGACTTGCGGGATTGAATGACTCGAGTGCACCGCATGCGCCGATGACACCCGTCGAAGGCAACGCGGAACGTCGAGGCAATATGCGTCGCGGCGCAGCCGCTGTCAGGGCGGTTGCCGAAGCGGGCGACGCGGATCACATGGCGGCCTACGCCAATCCCCTCGGCCGCACGGCGCGCTCGCAGATCCCCAGTGTGACGTCAACGAGCAGGGCCAGCAGCGCCGCCGGGATGGCACCGGACAAGATGAGCGCCGTATCCGACAGGGCGAGCCCCGTCACGATCGGCTCGCCGAGACCTCCCGCACCGATGAAGGCCGCGAGCGTCGCGGTCCCGACGTTGATGACGGCCGCCGTACGAACCCCCGCCATGATCGACGGCGCGGCGAGAGGAAGACGCACGGAGCGCAGCACCTGAACCTCCGTCATACCGAGAGCGGTGGCCGAGCTCACCGCCGGTGGGTCGGCATCGCGCACGCCCGAATACGTGTTGCGCACGATCGGGTACAGCGAGTAGACGAACAGGGCGACCACGGCAGGCAGCACGCCGATGCCGAGCAGCGGAATCATGAATGCGAGTAGCGCGATGCCCGGGATGGTCTGTAACACCCCGACGGCCCGGACGACCGGTTCCGCGATCGATCGCCGTCGCTCGAGCGCGAGCCCGAGCGGAATCGCAACGAGTGCCGCGATCGCGAGTGACGCCGCCGACAGGAAGAGGTGACGCAACGTGCGCTGTGCGAGCGCGACGCGGTCGTCGATGATGGTGCGAGCGAATGAGCGGCGTCCTGAGCGCTCGTCTCCCGCCACGGTTGTGCGCGCGGTGGCTGGCCCACGCACGAGGCCTAGCGAATCGAGTGCACCGCGAGCGACGTCCGCGACAGGAACACCATCGACCTCGAGTCGACGGTTGAGCGAGCGCATGAGGCCGTCGTCGATCCGTCCGCTCAACTCCGTAAGCGCCGAGATCGCCGCCGCGTTCTCTCGAGCGAGCGCGGGACTGACGAGCGCCGCTGCTTCGTACGGTGGAAAGAACTCGCGGTCGTCCTCCAGCACGACGAGATCGTACCGCGCGATGAGCCCGTCGGTGGAATAGCCGTCGATGACGTCCACGTCGCCTGACGCGAGCGCCTGATACTTCACGGCCGCGAGGAGCGGGCGAATCTCGCGGAATCGAAGCCCGTATGCCCGCGCCAACCCCGGCAGCCCGTCGTTGCGACCAATGAAGTCCGCAGTGAAGCCCGCGCGAAGCGTCGGCGCCACGCGCGCGAGGTCCGAGAACGTTTTCAGTGAGTGACGCGTCGCGGTCTCGCGCGTGACGCTGATCGCGTACGTGTTCTCGAAGCCGAGCGGAGGCAGCCAGCGAACGCCGAAGCGAGCGTGGAACTCTCGTGACACCTGGTCGAAGGCCGCGAGCGGCGTACGCGGGACGGTGTCGCCGAGGATGGCGAGGAGCCCGGTGCCGGTGTACTCGGGGTAGATGTCGATCGCATTGGTGCGGAGTGCAGAGAACGCGATCTCGGTGGCGCCCAACCCGGGGCGTCTGACCACGCGCACGCCGCGCGCCTCGAGGAGCTGGGCGAACATCTCGGAGAGGATGTACGACTCGCCGAACGGCTTCGACGCGACAATGACCGGGCGAGTCGGCGCCACCTGGGCGAGCGCCAGACCGGCCGCGACCACCACGCCTAACGCGCCGAGCGAGCCGAGCATCACGAGACGATGCGGTCGCGCACGCCAGACGTCTCGACGAGCCGCGCCACGTACTCCGTGGCCGGGTGGTCGATCAGCTCACGGCTCGGCGCGATCTGCTCGATGCGACCGGCGCGCATTACGGCGATCCGGTCGGCGAGGCGCCGCGCTTCCGCGAGATCGTGTGTGACGAGCACGCACGTGACCGGGCGCTGGCGTCGGACGGCGAGGAACATCGCCTGAAGCTCAGCGCGGATGATGGCGTCGAGGGCGCCGAACGGCTCGTCGAGCAGCAGCAATGCCGGTCGCGCCGCGAGCGCCCTCGCCATGGCGACGCGCTGCCGCTGTCCCCCCGAGAGCTCGCGCGGATAGCGTTCGTCCAGACTGCCACCACCGAACCCCACGAGCTCGAGCGCGTCGGAGGCGAGCGCCACCACGTTAGGCGCGCCGAGCAACTGGGGGACGAGCTCCACGTTTCGTCGCACCGTCCAGTGCGGCAGGAGTCCTCCTTCCTGCAGCACGTACCCGATGCGACGCCTGAGCGCGATGGCGTCACCGTGCCGAACGTCGGCGCCGTCGACGACGATCACTCCGTCGTCAGGATCGACGAGGCGGTTGAAGCAGCGAAGGAGGGTCGTCTTCCCGGATCCACTCTCGCCGACGAGCGCGACGCATTCACCGGCGGCGACGTCGAGCGACACGCCCGCCAACGCGTCAACGCTGCCGGTAGCCGTCCGGTAGCGCTTGATGACGTCGCGAGCCGACAGGAGCGCGGTCGCTACCACCACCCCAGAAGCTTCCACCATCCAGCCCCCAGCGTGCTCCAGATCACGATCGTCGTTACCGACGCGATGAACCCGTAGCGCCACCACTCGCGCTGAGTCACGTACCCGGCGCCGAAGTAGATCGGCGCGTGCGTCGTTCCGTAGTGCGTGAGCGACGCATTCAGGTTCGAGAAGGCCGCGAGCGACAGCGCCGCCAGCGCCGGTGGCGCGCCAGCCGCGATCATCACGACGAGGAACGGCGTGAACATCGCGGTCACGTGCGCGGTAATGCTCGCGAACCCGTAATGCGCGTAGAAGTACACGAGGAGCAATACCGCGAGCGCCGCCCCCCACGCCCACCCCACCGTGAATTGCGCCGACGACTCGGCGAACCATCGCGTGATCCCGGTCTCCCCTAACGCCGCGGCCATCTGGACCAGTCCACCGTACCAGATGAACACGTCCCAGGCCGAGCGCTCGCCGATGACGTCGTCCCACGTGAGCACGTTCGTGAGCAGCAGCCCGCCCACACCCACCAGGGCGACCACCGCGTAGTGGATGCCGTGGAACCGCGTCGTCATCCAGAGCCCCGCCACGGCGATGAACAGGAGCAGCATGATGTGCTCCCCGCGCGACATCCGCCCCATGCGCCCGAGCTCGTGCGCGGCGAACGAGGCAGCGCCCGGCGTCTGTCGGATCTCCGGCGGATACAGCCGATGGAGTAGGAGGGGAACGAAGACCAGTGCGATAAGCCCGGGGACGACACCGGCGATGAACCATCGCGCGTACGTGAGCTCGACGTTGGCGACGTCGCGCGCGAACCGGGCGATGATGACGTTCGACGCCTGACCGGTGAGGAACATCGCGCAGGCGATGACGTCGCACTGGTAGACCGTCGTCATGAGGTACGCACCCAGCCGCCGCCGAGTCGGGCCGGGCGTCGAGTCGTACGCCTCGGCAAGGCTCTTCGCGATCGGGAAGACGATCCCACCCGCCCGCGCCGTGTTCGACGGGATGAGTGATGCGAGCAGCGTGTCCGTGCCGACGAGCGCGTACGCGAGACCGATCGAGCGATGTCCGATGGCGCGAATGAAGACGAATGCGATCCGGCGCCCGAGGCCGGTCTTCACGACGCCGCGCGAGATGAAGAACGCGCAGAGCACGAGCCAGACGATCGGGTCAGCGTATCCGCCGAGCGCCTGGGCGGGCGGGAGCGTTCCGGTGACGGCGATGGCGGTGACGCCGAGGAACACGACCGCACTGGCGGCGATCGGGCGGACGATCGACCCGACGATGGTGCCGAGGAAGATCGCAAGCAGACGCCACGAGGCTTCGGTGATCCCGGCCGGGCGCGGAGCCGCGAGGATGACAATGATCGTCAGGGCGACCGCTCCCCACCGGAGAGCCAGATCGCGGGCGCCGAGCACCTCGGTTGCGCCGTGGCCGTCGCCTGGGGGCCGGATGGGTCCGGGTGGCGGGTTGATGCTGACGCCCGGCGAATCGGCGGGTCGTTTTGCTTCGGGCGGGGCGGGGGTGGCTGTCATCGGGCCCGAATATGCGGGCGCGAGGTCCGGCTGGCTAATCAAGGAGGCCGGATCAGAGGCAGTGCAATCAGGATGACTGTCCCGTCTCTTCGCAGTGCGGCGGGGGATTTTCCAAGAAGGCCGGCATCCAGAACTTGGCTCCACCGGCCCGACGTCTCGGGGAGCCGACGCTCATCCCCCTCCCTCGTCCGTTTCCCCCTCGTTCTGGATGCCGCCCCAACGCCTGGATGTTCGTTCTGGGATGGCCGCCACCTCGAGCCAGAGTCGGCAGTGGAGAATTCGGCGACATCGAGTCGCCGCGCATTCGCGCAAAGGAGATGCGGATATTGCGGATGGAACGGATGGGCGCGGATCGCTCCTCGCGAAAGGAGACCTGATCTCGCAATGAGCAGTAGGGATGAGGGAACTGCCTTGTGGCGTACCGTGGCGTCCCGGGCGGCAGTTCCCCTTTCTTCATTCGGCTCGTTGCGGGAGGGCGCGTCCCGGGCTCGGTGCGATCCGGTGGATCCGCCCCATCCGTTCCATCCGTATACCCAGTCGTGGATGCCTGCCCGAACGAGCACAGTCCACTCCGGACGGCCTGAGCCGGCGACTGATCAAGCCTTTGATTCGCCCCGATTTAGCAAGTTCCGCGCAACCATCCGCCGACGGGCCGTGTCAACCAGCCGGCAGCAAACAGAACGGGATATCCGAGCCCGAAGATCCGACTAGTGAATGAACGCCAGCTGATCGCGGCAGCAGTGGCCGGTGAAGTCACAGCGCAGCGAATCCTATATGACCAGCACGTCGACCGAGTGTACCGCCTGGCGTTCCGCCTGGCGGGGGAGGACGAGCTCGCTCGCGACTTCACGCAGGAGACGTTCATCCGCGCGTTCCAGCGGCTCAAGGACTTTC
>DAINRQ010000171.1:0-11789 GCA_036741775.1 Gemmatimonadaceae bacterium
CCGGCGCGACCTTCCACGCGAGCATGAGCAGCGGGAAGTTCCACGGGATGATCTGGCCGACGACGCCAACCGCCGTATACCCCGGGAACTCGCTCTCGAGTAGCTGCGCCCAC
Source organism: Gemmatimonadaceae bacterium (assembly GCA_036741775.1). Classification (GTDB taxonomy): domain Bacteria; phylum Gemmatimonadota; class Gemmatimonadetes; order Gemmatimonadales; family Gemmatimonadaceae; genus JAJKIV01. The sequence continues at coordinate 114 of DAINRQ010000171.1, forward strand.
CCGGCGTGGTGGTAGAAGTGGCGGGCGACGAGCGGGATGTCGAGATCGCGCGTCTCGCGAATCGACTTCCCGTTGTCCATGCTTTCGACGACGGCGAGGAGTCGGGCGTGCTTCTGCACTTCGCGCGCGAGCGCGTACAGGTGTCGCGCGCGCGCGTGCCCCGTCAGCCCCTTCCACGCCGGCAGCGCGTGCCGCGCGGCCGCGACGGCGGCGTCCACGTCCGCTTTCGTCCCCTGCGACACGCGCGCGAGCACGGCGGCGGTGGCCGGGTCGATGACGTCGAACGTCTTTTCCGGATGCGTCCAGGCCCCGTCGATGAAGTGCCCGAACTGCTGGTCGCGATGCGACGCAAGCCATCTGCGGGCTTCCGCGTCCGACTCGGGCGCGGGGCCGTACTCCATGGTCTCGAAAATCTGGGCGACAGTAGTCATCTAAGTTGGTAAGCGCGGGTCGGGCACCTGAACAACAACATGAACTACGCTGGTAGCTGTTAGCTGGCACTGGTTGACGCGAACCGCGTCCAACTGCGCTGCAGGGTAACGGCCGCTCGGGATGCCACCGTCTCTAAAAGCAGTTCACCCTGCAGCTACCAGCACCAGCTAACAGCCACCAGCGTCTTTCCACGGTCATGGCATCGGCATTCGATATGCCGCCGCATAGCGTCCCGTCACGAAATGCTCGAGCTGCCGCTCGATGTCCGTGAGCAGCGCGCTCGCGCCGAATCGGAACAGGTCCGCGCGGAGCCATCGGTCGCCGAGCTCCTCTTTCATGAGATACATGTACTCGAGCGCCGTCTTCGCCGACCGGATGCCGCCAGCCGGCTTGAAGCCCACCGCGTAGCCCGTGCGCTCCTGGTACTCGCGGATCATCCGGCACATGACGAGCGCGAACGGGAGCGTCGCGTTCACCCCTTCCTTTCCCGTGGACGTCTTGATGAAATCAGCGCCGGCCTGCATCGCCACCAGGCTCGCCCGGGCGACGTTGCCTAACGTCGCGAGCTCCCCGGTCGCGAGGATCGCCTTCATGTGGGCGTCACCGCACGCGTCGCGGAACCGTCGCACCTCGTCGTAGAGCGCCTGATAGTTCCCCGTGAGCACGTGGGCGCGCGTGATGACGATGTCGATCTCGCGCGCGCCGGCTGCAACCGACTCGCGGATCTCGGCAACCCGTTGCTCGATGGGGCTCAGCCCCGCCGGAAACCCCGTCGAGACCGCCGCGACGGGGATGTTCGTTCCGGCGAGCGCGTCGACCGCCGTCGGCACGAGCGCGTGGTATACGCACACTGCGCCGACTGTCACCCCGAGCTCTTCCGCGCCCAAGGCGCGCACCAGGTCGTCCCGAAGAGGCCGCCGCGCCTTTGCGCACAGACGCCGCACGGTCCCAGGAGTGTCGTCGCCCGAGAGCGTTGTGAGGTCCATGAGCGTGATCGCGCGCAGCAGCCACGCCGCCTGCCACTCCTTTTTCACCGTGCGGCGCGTGGGAATCGTCGCCGCGCGCCGCTCGACGGCGCTCCGGTTCACGCGTACCGCGCGTACGATCGCGAGATCCAGCGGCACGCCGGCGTTGCGAGCCAGCGGTTCAGACGGCGCAGCCTGAATGCGCGTGTCACGTCGCGCGACGCGGGCAACCTCCACCGGTTGCTCACTCGGCGCCTCGCGCAACCCCTCGCGGGTCGCGTCGCGGGGCTGCTCCCGCGGTGCGGTTGGAGGAGCGCTCACCAGCCGCGGCCCAACGTCGGACGCGCCGGGATCGGGAGCCGGCACAGACGGCGCCGGCGGGACAGACTCGACAAACCGCTTTACGGACATGGCCACCACCGAGAAGCTGCGGGAAGAACCGTCTGGGCCCTTGGACCTACCCTAAGGTAGGGCGTGGCAGCCGCCTTTGAAGGGGGAGATCGCCCTGCGAACGGTACGTCCCCACGTAACGCGCGCGCATGGATCGGCAACGCCAAACGGTTGGCGGCAATGACAACGTCGGTTGCCTGGGTTCGATGCACAAGCGACGGACTGCCGTTAGGCCGCGTTGCGCACACCACGCAGTGCTCTCGGCACAACAATGGCGGTCAGGACCAAGCGGTCTACAGGGCGAGTGTGCTCATGGTAGCGAACCGAACAGTATCAGGAATTCTGTCGAGCTCGCCACCTAACGAGGTTACTCGCTACAAGTCGACCGTTCGGTCAAATTCGCGTTGGCGTTTACGACGACGTGACGCCCCCCGAGACTGTCGGGTTTAAGCGTGAAGACTTTCGACCGAACGTTCTAGGCGGCCGGCATTGACTGTCGCACCGCCCTAACGCGTCCTCACCGCGAGACTCGAGATTTCGGTGTCAGCCTCATCCACCGAGCCCCGCCGTACGTACACGTCGTACACGGTCGCGAGCGTTCCGCGCGCGCCGCGCCCCACACGTGCCCGCCACCTGGCGGACCGCAGCCATCAACTTGACGGTGACGCTACGACACACCGCGCGGCGCAGAACCTACGGCGGCACGCGTGGCGCGCCGCCAGACGCATTGGCGCCCTCGTCGGTCTCGACGCGCTCGCGTTCGTCACCGCACGACTGGCCACGAAGGAATTCGCCGAGGTGAACGGTGCCGGCGACGGAATACTGGCCTCGTGGGCCATCGCGCCGGGCGCGCACGAGCTGTCGTTCGCGACCGCGCTGATGGTCGGCACAGTCGTGTCCGGCACGTACGGGCCAGGCGACGCGCAACGCCATCCGGGGCGCCTCTGCGTGGCTGCCGCGATCGCCAGTGCGCTCCCGCTCTGGTCTCATCTCTGGAACCAGCCACTCGTCACTGCAGCCGAGACCTGGTTCACGACATTCGTTCCGCTTCTCAGCGCATTGCTCGCGCTGCGTATCGTGTTCGATGTCGCCGTGAGGCGGGTCTCCGACCGGTCTGCTTCGGCGCGCCTCGCGCGGGCCGTACTGGTAGGGTCGGCCGCCGACTGTGCCGCGCGGAGCGGCGGTACTTCCCTCACTCGACGCGCCGGCTTCGACGTCATCGGCTTCATCGACGTTTCGCCCACCCCGCACAACGGCGCGCTCGGCACGGTAGCGAACGTGGAACGACTGCTCGTCGACTACGACGTGGACACCGTCATCCTGTGCGGATTCCCGTCGCAGCTCGCGAGCGACCGTGTGCTGCGCGCCGCCGCAGTGGCCGAGTGCACCGTACTCGCGTCGGTACCGCAGCTGGAACATCCGTCGGTCCGGCCCAACGTCATCAAGCAGGGTGGTCAGCCAATGCTTCAGCTCCGGCCGGCAGCGCTTCGCGCCGAGCAACTCATGTTGAAGCGGGCAATGGACATCATCGGGGCGTCCATCCTTCTGATTCTTCTCGCCCCGGTCCTCGCGATCATCGCTGCGCTGGTCGTACTCGACACGCCGGGCCCCGCGCTCTTCTCGCAGCGGCGGCTCGGCCGCTTCGGGCGCCCGATCCGCTGCCTCAAGTTCCGCTCGATGTACGTCGATGCGGAGGCCAGACTGCTGGGCGACCCGGCTCTGTTCAGGCAATACGTCGAGAACGACTACAAGCTCCCGGAATCGATCGACACGCGCATTACTCGCGTGGGACGATTGTTGAGGCGCACCAGTCTCGACGAGCTGCCGCAGCTCTGGAACGTGCTGAAGGGAGAGATGTCGCTCGTGGGGCCCCGGCCGATCGTGCCTGACGAGATTCAGCACTACAAGGGCGAGGGGCCCTTCCTGCTCTCCCTGAAGCCAGGCATTACCGGTGCGTGGCAGGTGGGCGGACGGTCCACGCTTCCGTACCCGCAACGCGCGGCCGTGGAGCTCGAGTACGTGGAGGGGTGGAGTCTCTTGCGAGACATCCGCATCCTTCTGCGCACAGTCCCGGTCGTGCTGGCTGGTCGTGGCGCCCACTGATCTCGCTGATCCAAGCCTTCTCGCTCGCGGCGGGGCGACACTCCGACTGGTATCGCGCGGACGTCCAACGCAGCCGCGCGTGTCGGTCTGCATCGTGTCGCATCGACGCGCGGACGAGATCGCGCGGTGTCTGTCGGACCTCGCGGCGCAGCGAACGCGCGAGCCGTTCGAGGTGGTCCTCGTGCTCCAGGCCTACCCGGCCGGCGTTCCCGAGCGGCTCGCGGCCGAATTCTCGGTGGCGTTCCCGCTGCACGTGTATCACGCGGACACCGGGCTCGGTGTTCACGCCGCGAGGAACGCCGCGCTGGCTCGATCATCCGGCGCGATCGTCGCGTTCCTCGATGACGATGTTCGCGTTCCGCCCCATTGGGTGGAGGCGCTCCTCCCCTACTATGCGGACGCGTCGCTCGGTGGCGTCGGGGGCGAGGTACGCCATCCCGGGTCGCGCCGCCTGACGAGTCGACTCGTCAGGCCGATCCTCGGACTCTCGGCGAAACGCTACCGCATCGATTGGGGCGGGTTTCACGCGTTTCCGTGGGGCGGTCATCCCGAGGAGGATCAGGAGGCAGACTGGCTCTCCGGCTGCAACATGTCGTTCCGGCGCGCGGCGCTCGAGCAGGTGGGTGGATTCGACGAGGGGTACGGCGCGTATGGCTACGACGACGTGGACATCTGTGTTCGCGTACGCGCCGCTGGCTGGCGCCTCGTCTCGACGCGCCGCCTGGCGGTCACACACTTTCCGAGCGCGATCAATCGGGAGTCACTCCCCCGGCTCGTTCGCGAGGAGGAGGCGCGCCGCGTTCGGCTCGTGCGCCGCGCCATCGGTCATCGCCCTGCCTGGCGCGCCCGCTACCTCGTCCGATTCGCCTACCATCTCATCGCGCTGACGCTTCAGGGAATGGCACGGGGACATCCAGCGCTGGCGCTGAACGCCATCGTCGGAGCGCGACGGGGACTCGCGGCATATGGCGGCACGAGGTCGGCAGGTGAAGGGAGCGTGCTGAGGGCGATCGACACGGCGGACGCGAGCCCCACTTGATCGACCGCTCAGTGTCACGACTGCGCACGGCGGTCGGCAACCCTGCGACGCCCTACGTGGGGGCGGTTGTCGTGCGCGCGGGGTCGCGCGCGGTTTGGGGGCTCGCGTTGCCGGCCGTTCTCAGCGTCGCCGCGTACGGCCGGTACCAGTTGCTGCTCACGGTCGCGGTCATGGCGGCGCAGCTGGCCTTGTTAGGCACGCCGCAGACGATCGTGCGGCACGCTGGCCAGCGTGTCCCCATGGGTCCGCTACTGCTCCATTCGGTCTTCGTCGGCGCCGTGCTCGTGGCGATTACACCGCTGCTGCTACCCGTGATTCGGCCCACGCCAGCCATCGCGGTCGTGAGTGGCGTCGTCACTGCGACCATTCTGGCGACGGCGTACGGCGCACGCGCGAAGTCCTGGTTCGCCTTCCGCACGTCGTGGCGTGCGGAGCTCGCCGGTGCCGGCGTCCTCATCCTCGCAACCATAGTAGTGATCGGCAGGTTGGGCTCGCGCGACATGCTGAGCCCGAACATCGCGCTCACGGTCGAGGCGATCGCACTGGCCGGAACCGCCATGGTGCTCGTGTTCTCGCAGCGAAGGCGACACCATGGCTCTGAAGAGAGCTCTCCTCCGCGACTCCCCACCCTGTTCGGCGGTGTCTATTCGGTGGGTGGACTGGTGCTGCTCGACGTCGTGTTGTTCAGGCGCCTCGAGGTGTACTTCCTCGAGCGATCTCCCGACGGACTCGCGGGCGTCGCCGTGTTAGGACTTGCACTCCAGATCGCGTCGGTGGCACTGCTCGTCCCGACGGCGCTTCTCGAGGCGTGGCAACCGAAGCTCGCTGTGATGCGGCGATCCGGTGGCGCGCACGCATTCGAGCAGGACGTGCGGCGCCGCGTGCGTCAGTTCGTCCCATTGATGGCCGCGACCCTCGTCGGAAGCGTTGCCGTGACGCTCCTGGCGCTGGCGTTCCTGTTCCGGCAGTACCAGCCTTGGCTTCCCTATGTGGTCGCCTTCGTCGCCATTCGCGTCGCGTGTGCCGGGGCAGGGCTCTACTCGGCGGCGCTCTATGCGGTAGGCGCGCAGCGCGCGCTCTACCTGCCCGCGCTCGCGGGTGGCGCCGTAGCGATAGCGGCGAACGCGACGTTGACCCGCCCGTTCGGACTCGGCGGCGCCGTGGCGGCGTACTGCCTGACGCAGGTCGTCGTCGCGGTGCTCACGGTGGTCGCGTTTCGATCCGGCGTCGTCGAGATCTCGGCACCCCGGTTGCACCTCGCCGTCGCTCAGGGCTCCAGCATCTCGAACGAAAAGCGCTTCAGGTAACTGATGAAGTGCCCGCCGTGCTGCTTCAACGCCTCGGCGGCTTGCTCTTTCTCGTCCTCGGTGGGCGTCGGTACCGAGAGGATGATACGTCCGTCGCGAAGCGCGTCCTCGTAGCGATCCTTCAGCATCATCTCGTCATCGCGAATGTTCAGTCGTTCGGCGATGCGAATCGCGACGTTCGCGAGCCCCTTGCGTCCCGTCGTGGCCCCGAGGGCGTCGGCGGCCGCGGGTCCGCAGCTGATGCCGATCTCGGCGTCCGAAAAACCGTTGCTCTCCAACGTCGCGAGGGCAGCTCTTGCCTGCTCCGGCGTGTCCAGAACGCCCAGTACGTGGTTCGTGGGATACTGGGGCTCATCCGCCGGTCCAGCCGCCGGGTCGTTCGTGGGACGGTGATCGCCGAAATCGGTGCGATCGGTGCGTGGCTCGGTCATGTCGCCTCCGGAGGTTGAGCGTGTTGATGCACGCACGATACCACTTCGGCGCTGGCTCGGGATCAGCGGCGCCTGTGGAACGTGTGATCCCCAGGGCACTTGGGGGGCTTGCGGTCGGATCGGCAGACCAAACGGCCGAGCGGCACCATCATGAGCCTCGGACGGGCCTCGACCTGGAGGTAAACTACGGCCGGGGGCGCTCGAGCCGTTGCGTTCTGGAATGCGCTCGTGGACGGCGTTTGGGCGCCAGCGACGCTGACGGCTGGCGTCGCACCATCGGGGTTGCCGCCGCAGGCGAGCAGGAGCGCGACGGCGACGGAACCGGCCGCTATACGGGCTGAGCCCCGGGTGTGGGTCGCTGGTCGAGGTGAACATGGGCAGCCTCGGGTTCGCTGGTCGACCACGTCCCTGGGAACGCTGGTCCGATGGCGAGGCCCGCAATCCACGTTCCGCCCTGTGATCGGTATCCAGGAACTCCGGACCAAGAATCGTTAGGCGATGCCGGGGTCGCGCCGGCGACCGCACCCATCCATCATGTGTCCATGCCGCACGAAACCGCTCTGATTGCCACTGTCGCTGGGGGGTTGGCGCTCGCGTTCCTGCTCGGGCTTCTCGCGATGCGCCTCCGACTCCCGCCGATCCTCGGATATCTGCTCGCCGGGGTCGCCGTCGGCCCGTTCACTCCCGGATTCGTGGCCGACCTTGGCCTCGCGTCGCAGTTGGCGGAGATCGGGGTCATCCTGCTCATGTTCGGCGTCGGACTGCACTTCTCCATCAGTGATCTGCTGGCCGTGCGCAAGATCGCGGTGCCCGGTGCCATAGCCCAGATCGCCGTTGCGACCGGCCTCGGGGCGCTTCTGGCGCGGTTCTGGGGCTGGGGCTGGGCGAGCGGTCTCGTATTCGGCCTGTCGCTGTCGGTGGCGAGCACCGTGGTCCTGCTGCGCGCGCTCGAGGATCTCGGTGCCCTCGAGTCATCCGACGGACGCATCGCGGTGGGGTGGCTCATCGTCGAGGACCTGGTGACGGTCCTGGCCCTTGTGCTCCTCCCCATCCTCGCCGAGCTCGTGGGCGCGACGCCGCCGGGGCCCATCGGTGAAGGGCCGGCGCACGCACCCGAGCCGGCCGGGTCGGTCTTCATCACGTTAGGCGTGACGCTCGCGAAAGTCGTCGCATTCGTCGCGATCATGCTGGTGGTCGGGCGCCGCGTAGTTCCCTGGCTGCTCGGCCGCGTCGCCAATACCGGCTCGCGGGAGCTGTTCACGCTCGGGGTGCTCGCGGTCGCGCTCGGAATCGCTGCCGGGGCCGCGGCGCTGTTCGACGTGTCGTTCGCGCTCGGCGCGTTCTTCGCCGGCGTCGTCGTCAGCGAGTCGGACTTCAGCCACGAAGCCGCGACGAGCGCGTTGCCGCTCCGCGATGCATTCGCCGTGCTGTTCTTCGTGTCGGTGGGGATGCTCTTCGACCCCGGAATTCTCGTTCGCGAGCCGCTGGGGGTGCTCGCCGTCGTGGCGATCGTCCTCATCGGTAAGTCGCTCGCGGCACTCGCGATCGTGCTGGCGTTCCGGTATCCGCTCCATACCGCACTGCGCATCTCGGCCAGCCTGGCGCAGATCGGCGAGTTCTCGTTCATCCTCGCCGCGCTCGCCGTTTCACTCGGCCTTCTCCTGCCGGAGGCACAGAGCCTGATCGTGGCCGGCGCGCTGCTCTCGATCACACTCAACCCGTTCGTCTTCCGGAGCGTCGAGCCACTGGGCCGCTGGCTGCGCAGTCACAGCACGCTTGCCGAAGCGCTCGAGCGTCCCGCGGGTGACATCGCGCAGTTGCCACCGGGGGTGAACACGGCCGCGCTGCACGATCATGTCGTGGTCGTGGGACACGGACGTGTGGGCGGCCCGATCGCTGAGGAGCTCGCGAGGCACAGCGTCCCGCACGTCATCGTCGAAGCGAGTCGCGACGTCGCCGAGCGGCTGCGGGAGCACGGGTTGCCGGTGATCTATGGTGATGCGACGCGCCCCGAGGTGCTCGAGGACGCGCACCTGGAGCGCGCCCGGTTGCTGGTGGTCGCGGCACCGGACGCATACCAGGCGCGCGCGGTCCTCGCGCTCGCCCGCAGTCTGAATCCCGACATCGAAGTCGTCGCGCGGACGCACAGCGATGCGGAGCGCACGTGGCTCCTCGAGCATGGCGTATCGCAGGCGCTCGTGGGCGAGCGCGAGCTGGCCGTGAGTCTCACACGCGCGGCACTGCGCCGATTCGGCGTGGCGCACGACATGGAGCAGGTCGCGCGGCGCACGCTCCATGGGGCCTCGACCCCGTGATTACGGTTGACTCCGATCTGCTTCATACACCCCACCAGACAACACGCTCAGGCACCGACGTTCTTCAGCAGTGACCCGATCACGTACGCGACAACCGCCGCGAGTCCACCAACCGCGAGCATCTCGAGGCCGCTTCGCAGCGGATTGAGTCGCGTCACGAACACCTTCGCCGTACCGAGTCCGAAGAGCGCGAGCGCTGACAGCAGGATCGACGTCCGGAAGGCCGTGGCGGGGGCGATGGGTATCGCGAGTGTCGCGGCGGCGCGGTCGCCGCCCTTTTGCAGCGCTTTTCGTGCGGCCTCTATGCGTCGGGAGGTGCGCGGCATTCGGCCGCTCTACTCTGCACCCTGTGACTTCGCCGATGCTACGTCCAACACGCGTGTCGAGGAAAGGGGCCGCGGGTGGTACGCGTTCCGATCGAGCATCATAGGGTCGTGTCTCACGCGGAGTCGGTGCGGAGTGCGGGTGCAACCTGCATTCCCTCAGCAGTGCTTGCCCATGTCGAGCTCGTCGGTGTCTGCCCATCGCAGTCAGCGTCGGCTGACCCGCCTGATCGATGTGTATGGTTGGTTGACCGGCTGTCGCCCGGGGTCCGCGCCATCATGGCCGGCTGAGATCGGTGTTGAATCTGCTGCTGCCTAACGTGGCTTTGTTCGCGGAGAGACACGATGCATGGCGCGGAGCGTGCAGCGTTTTGTCCCTTCTCCACCCCGCCAAGACTGACGGGCGTTTCGAAAGTGGCGTGTCAGCCGAGTGGGCGGATCGGTACGCGAACCATCACGCATCGGGAGGTGAAGTATGGCCAGGGCCAGGGGGGACAACACGGAGTCGTCCAGAAAAGACAGGCCGCAGGCTACGAGTAGCGGTCGTGGCGGAAAGAGCGTAGACACGCGAGGTACGGAGACGCAAGGCATGGAGGCGAGAAGCACGGGCGTACGGAGCTCCCGCGGGACCGAACAGGAACAGCAGGTACCGGTCAGTCGCGAGGGGACGTCGCGTGGCTCGCCACTCTCGCGCCAGGACCCGTCGCTTCTACCCTCGCTCTTCGCCGCGCCGCCAAGCCTCCTCTCCGGCGCGTTCATGTCGAACCCCTTCGGTTTCATGCGTCGCATGACCGAGGAGATGAATCGCATCTTCGAGAGCGCCGGGATGGGTGCGCCGCTCGCGCCGTTCAGCAGTCAGCAAGGAGGCATGGGGACGTGGATGCCGCAGGTCGAAGTCCAGCAGCGGAATAACGAGCTGATAGTCCGGGCCGACCTGCCGGGACTCAAACGCGACGACGTCACCGTCGAGGTCGATGACGGCGTCCTGACGCTGTCCGGTGAACGCCGCCAGGAAGAGCAGGAGGAGCGCGAGGGGTTTTACCGCAGCGAGCGAAGTTACGGCAGCTTCTATCGCGCCATTCCCCTCCCCGAAGGCGTGAAGGAGGACGACATCTCCGCGTCCTTTGGTGATGGGGTCCTCGAGGTGCGCGTTCCGGTCCCGGAGCAACAGCAGCGGCGTGGCCGGCGTGTCGAGATCAGATAGCGGCGGCGGTGCGTTCGCGTCGAGGGCGCGACGGCAGTAGCAGCCGACGCGCCCCGATGGCGCCGGACGACGCCGAAGGCAACTAATCAGACGCGCCTGTCGGCGCCTCTGATTACACAGGCACCTTGCCCGTTTCGAGGCTCGGCGCCGCCGGCAGCCCTGTCACCTCGAGAATCTCCTGCTCGTCGAGCGTCTCGCGCGCGAGCAGCGCGTCGGCGAGTGCGTCGAGTTCCCGTCGGTGCTCCGTGAGCAGCCGCGTCGCCTCGTCGTGGCTGTCGGAAATGATCTTGAGCACCTCTTCGTCGATGGCGCGGGCCGTTGCCTCGCTCACCACCTTTGCCGACCCGGCATACCCGTCCAGGCTGTTGAGGTAGGGATTCTGCTTCGGCGCGAGTTGCACCATGCCGAGACGCTCGCTCATGCCCCATCGCGTGACCATGTTGCGAGCGAGCGAGCTGGCCTGCTCGATGTCGTTCTCCGCGCCTGTCGTCTTCGTGCCGTAGACGACCTCCTCGGCCGCGCGACCGCCGAGCATCCCGACGATGCGCGCGCGCAGATACCCCTCGGGGTAATTGTAGCGATCGCTGTCCGGACGCTGGTACGTCACGCCTAACGCCTGCCCGCGCGGGACGATCGTCACACGGTGCACCGGGTCGGCGCCCGGGACCACGAGGCCGAGGATGGCGTGTCCGGATTCGTGGTAGGCGATGCGCTCGCGGTCGTGTTGGCTGAGCAGCAGCGGACGCTCCGGCCCAAGTATGATTTTCTCGAGCGCGTCAAGGAAATCCTTCTGGCGGACGTCGTTCTGCTCGCGGCGCGCGGCGAGCAGCGCCGCCTCGTTCACGAGGTTCCTGAGGTCGGCCCCGGACAGTCCGGGAGTGGCGGAAGCGACTTCCTCCAGGCTCGTGTCGGGCGCCAGCGGGACGCGTCGCGTGTGGACCTCGAGAATCGCCTTGCGTCCCTTCTTGTCCGGCAGGTTCACGACGACCCGCCGGTCGAAACGTCCTGGCCGGAGCAGCGCACGGTCGAGCACATCGGGCTGGTTCGTCGCCGCCAGGACGATGATCCCTTCGCGGCTCGAGAAGCCGTCCATCTCCGTCAGGATCTGGTTGAGCGTCTGCTCCTGCTCGCTCGACCCGCCGAGCACCGTCTGTCCGCGCGCGCGGC
>DAINRQ010000172.1:0-11653 GCA_036741775.1 Gemmatimonadaceae bacterium
GCGCTGGCGGCGAGTGTGGTTCCGGCCCGCCGAGCGACGCGGGTGGAGCCGACGCAAGCGTTGCAGAGCTGAGACTTCGGCCCGATCGCCGAATAGCCAGCCACATGGACGAAGGCCCCCGGGACGGCCGGCGACGCCGGCCGTCCCGGGGGCCTTCGCTGTGTTGGTGGGTCCCTACGGAGGCCGTTAGGCATGGCCGCCGCATCCTCGCGGCGTGCGACGGGCCGCGCGTAGCGCGCGCGGTGTGACGGGTCGTGGTCGCCTGCAGGTCACCGTGACCGGCCGGATTCAGGCAATTCAACCTGTGCCTGCAGCCGCACACCGCGGGCGTATTGACTCGCGCAGTAGCCGCCCGACGTGTGGCGCTCGCGCAACTCCGCGGTCAACGCGACGCAACAACGCAGCGCCCATCGAACGGATGCGGTGCGTCGCGGACTCGAGGCGAACATCCCGCCAACTCCATGCGGTACGCCGAGTTCGACGCTGGTCGTCGAACGCGTCATGAAGGCGGTGCGCGTGTTGCCAGTCTCCAGGGCCGCGATTCGTAGGTTGCGATCCCAACCACCGTGTTGTTGGCCCGTCGTGTCGCGGCGTAGCGTCACGAGGCAGTCGCGGTGACCGGCCCGGCGTCCGGGTCACGCTGAGCACGATCTCCATTCCTTCGACAAAGGCACTCCGGTCGCGAGGCCGGGTCGCAAAGTCATGGGTCTCTCCGAGATCGCCAGGCTGCCGGAAAGGACAGGTTGCACCGGGAACAGCTAACCCCATGAGCTCATGAAGAAGATCCTCCTGTCCGTGCCGCTGTTGGTATTCGCGGCCGCTTGCGGCGGCGACCGTAATCCAACCAGCCCGTCAGCAGTGGTCGACCCCCGGCCCCGCGGTCCGAGCTTCGACGACATCTCCAACAATATCGATGCCACGATCGACGCGGTCGCCGAAGCGATGCCGCTCACTCTCGGCGGCCCGAACGGGACGACGACTCTGTACGTGACGCCGAGAAACGGCGACGGTAAGAACGGTTGCAACCTGACTGGATCCACCACGCTTGTCGTCTCTGTCGCCTCCAGCAACACGGCCGTGGCGACGGTCAGCCCATCGTCGCTCACCTTCGCATCCTGCGGTGACGAGAAGACGTTGACGATCACACCGGTTGGCGTGGGATCCGCCAACATCACCGTCGCCCAGACCTCGAACACCACCGGCGGCGCGTTCGACCTCGCGCACGCGACGTTCACGGTGAACGTGAGTGCACCGCCTAACACGGCGCCCACTGTTGACATAACGGGCGTGACCCCCGGCGATTCGTACAACAAAGGCTCCGTCCCCGCGGCTACGTGCCAGGTGACAGATGCCGAGGATGGCAACTCGTCCTTCGCAGCTACCCTCAGCGCCGTCACGGGCCCGTACGCAGCGGACGGGATCGGTTCGCAGACGGCGAGCTGCAGCTACACCGATGCTGGCGGACTCGTGGCCTCTTCGAGCGTGACCTACAGCATCATCGATCCCTCTGCGCCCACGATCGGGTATACGCTGAGCCCTTCTTCGCCCGATGGCGACAACGGCTGGTACAAGAGCAACGTCAGCCTAACGTGGAATGTCGGCGATCCCGAATCACCGAACTCGCTGGTGAAGACTGGCTGTGAGGATCAGAACATCACCGCGGATCAGGCGGAAACCGAGTACTCGTGCTCTGCGACCAGTGCCGGCGGGTCGGCTGGCCCTGTCACCGTCCAGATCAAGCGAGACGCGACGGCTCCCACGATCAGCGGAAGCCGATCGCCCGCGGCGAACGCGAATGGCTGGAACAACACTGATGTCACGGTGAGCTTCACCTGCTCAGATCCGTTGTCGGGCGTCGCGAGTTGCACTCCTGACCAGACACTGACCAGTGAGGGCGCTGGCCAGTCGGTGACGGGCGACGCCAGCGACAACGCCGGCAACACCGCCTCGACCACGGTCAACGACATCAACATCGACAAGACGTCGCCGAGTGTCAGCCTCGTCGGCGGCCCAGCGAACGGCGCCAGCTACTACTTCGGCAGCGTGCCAGCCGCGCCCACCTGTTCCGCGAGCGACGGGCTCTCTGGACTGGATGGAAGTTGTACCGTCACGGGGTACGGTACCACCGTCGGAACGCACACCGTAGCGGCGAATGCGAAGGACAATGCCGGCAACACGAGTTCCGCGAGTGCAAGCTACACTGTGTTGGCGTGGACGCTCACGGGCTTCTACGCGCCCGTGGATATGCGCGACGCCAACGGCAACGAAATCTTCAACACCGTCCGCGGGGGCCAGACGGTTCCGCTGAAGTTCAACGTCTACGCCGGCGCCACGGAACTGACCGATACCGCGGTGGTGGTGAAATTCTCGGCCCTCCAGACCGCCTGCACCGCCACCGCGACGGTGGACGATATCGAGATCACGAACACGGGCGGCACGAGCCTTCGCTATGACGCGACTGGCGGGCAGTTCATCCAGAACTGGCAGACCCCGAAGAAGGCCGGCTATTGCTACCGCGTCACGGTGTTCACGGCCGATGGCTCGAGCATCTCGGCGCTGTTCAAGCTGAAATAGCGAGCGACGACCATCGCGGAGGACTGCGGGCCCCGGCGCGATTGCCGCCGGGGCCCTGTTCTTTGCCTGCCAGCACGGCGGCCGGGCCGTCGCTCCTGTTGTCGAACGCGCCGCGGGCTCATTCAGCCCTGCTCACGCTCGCGCGAGAGTCTCGATCGTGATCTCCTTCGACCGCTCGAGATCCTCCAGAAACATCGCCTCCGCCTGCGCGCCGAGCACACGGTCCTCGATGACCGCATCGAGCTCGAAGTTGATCGCCACGCCTAACGGGTTGTAGTCCGTCGACCCGATCCGCGTCCACCGCCGGTCCACCACGCTCGTCTTCGCGTGCATCATCTCGCCGCGCCACTCCCAGATGCGCACGCCGTTCTGCAACAGCCGCCGGTAGAAGCGTCGAGTCGCCAGTCGAATCCACGGGTGATCGTATCGACTCGGCACGAGCACGCGCACGTCCACCCCATCGCGAGCCGCGCCATTCAGCGCCTCCACCTCGGACGGACCCGGCGTGAAGTAGGCACTCGCGATCCAGATCGACCGTTCCGCCGACACCGCCTGGATCTGCAGCGCGCGCGAGACGCGAAACCGGCCAGGCTCGCCCTCGATGATGCCCACGAGCGCCGGGGGATGAACGTTCGGGTCGAGGTGCGTCGCCCGAGCTGGTCGCGTGAGGTGCCGGTGCGAGCCGCGTCGCTCGGCGCCAATCGCGCGACGCCACATGCGCTCGAACGCGTTCGTCATGTCCGTCGCCGCGTCGCCCTCGATCATCACGGCCGTATCGCGCCACGGGGCGCGTCGCCGCTTGAGCACCCCGGTCTTCCACTCGACACCAATCCCGATGCCTCCAGTGACCCCCGCGTGGCCGTCGACCACCAGCAGCTTCCGATGATCGCGCGGCACGAGTCCCAGCCACGGGCGAAATCCCGGCGTGTTGAACAGCCGCACATCCACGCCGCCGCGACGCATCTCGTCGAAGAACGAGTGCGGTGTGCCCATGCGGCCGATCCAGTCCACGAGCACCCGCACGGCGACCCCGCGCCGCGCCGCTTCAATCAGCGCGGCCGAGAACTGCTGCCCGACCTCGTCGTGCCGGAAGATGTAGCCCTCGAGGTTCACCGCCTGATCGGCTTCCGCGATGAGCCCGAGCATAGCCGTGAACGTGGCGGGACCATTGCGGAGGAGCGTGACGCGGTTGCCGCTCGACACATCGGCAGCGGCAATCCGCCAGAGGCCGCGCGCGAACGACGGCGAACCAACCGGCTCGGCAGCACGTCGCTCGATCTCGGGTGGAACAACCCCCGACGCTCGGTGCGCGACGAACGATGCATGCGACGCAGCCAATTCTGCCGAGCTCGGGTCGGCCGGTAGTGCCGGTCTTGCCGGTGCGCTCGGAGTCAGGGCCTCCGGGCGCGCCCGTTCATCCATCCCAGTCGCGGGCGAGGCGCACCATGGCCGGTACGTCGAGCGGCTTGCCAAGCACCGGACAGCCGAGCGCCGTGGGGTTGCGACCGCCGGTGTTGCCAGGCACGTCACCGCTCACGAACACCACACGGCGGGAGAGCAGGGGATGGTGTTCCTGAAGCCACGCGTGCAGGTCGAACGCAGTCCCATCGCCGAGCCAGATGTCGATGAACAAACCGTCGGGAGGCATCTGGTCGATGCGTTCCTTGGCTTCGCGCACGCCCTCGGCGGTGTAGACCTGCAGCCCGTTCTGCTCGAGCTGTCGGCGCACGACCATACGAACCGCCGGATCATCGTCCACGTACAGGACCGTTGCCATGTCTCCTCACCCTGCCGTCGGCAGTGCGCCGGCTATCCAAGCATAACATACACGCTCCAAGCGACACACGGCGCGTGGCACTTGCCCGAGTCGCCCGGAGTGGCGATATCACGCCATGCTCTCCATTGACCTGTCGGGACGACGTGCGCTCGTTGCTGGCGTCGCTGACGACGCGGGGTACGGCTTCGCGATTGCGAAGGCCCTGGCCGAGGCCGGGGCGACCATCTGCGTCGGCACGTGGCCGCCGGCGCTCACCATCTTCAACAACCTGCTCGAGCGCGGAAAGCTCGACGAATCTCGCCGCCTGAGCAACGGGCACCTGCTCGAGTTCGAGCGCATCTATCCGCTGGACGCCGCGTTCGACACGCTCGCGGATGCGCCCGAAGATATCCGCACGAACAAGCGCTACAAGGACACCGGCGATTTTTCGGTCGACGGCCTCGTGCAGCGCCTGACGAGTGACTTCGGGTCGCCGGCGCTCGACATCGTCGTGCACTCGCTGGCGAACGGGCCGGAAGTGAAGAAACCGCTCCTCGAGACCTCGCGCGCCGGGTACCTTGGCGCCGTGAGCGTGAGCGCGTACTCGCTCGTGTCGCTCGTCGCTCGGTTGGGCCCACATCTCCGGCCGAATGCATCGGTGCTGTCGCTGACGTACATGGCGAGCGAGCGGGTCATTCCCGGGTACGGCGGGGGGATGTCGTCGGCGAAAGCGGCGCTCGAGAGCGATACGAGAACGCTCGCGTACGAGGCGGGCCGCAAATGGGGCATTCGCGTGAACACGATCTCGGCCGGGCCACTCGCGTCGCGTGCCGCGAGCGCCATTGGCATCATCGAACGAATGGTCGAGTACTGTGCTGCGAACTCGCCCCTGCCCGGTCAGCTGACGCCCGCCGACGTCGGTGTGACGGCCGCGTTCCTCGCGAGCCCTCTCGCCACCGCGGTGACGGGGACCACGATCTACGTGGACTACGGCTATCACGCGATGGGGATGGCGCCGGCGCTGATTGCGGGTCAGTAACAGTCTGTCATTCCGGGCCGGGTACGCGCGAAGCGGGTGATGAGGAATCCTCGGCGTCCCCGCAAAATGTCATGCCGAGCGCAGCGAGGAATCATCCACATCCCGATAGAGGGGCTTGCTCCCTCAACGGGGATGTTCTGTCAGACCTGACGCGGATTTCGGAATCTGCGTCGATCTGCGTTCATGTTTTCTCAGAGTGCCTCGGTAGACGACTTGAGCGAGCGACCGGCACTGAGGACTCCTCGCCTTCGGTTCGGAGTGACGGCTGTCACGATTGACGCGCTCGTCTTGCCTCGCGAACCTGCTCGATGAGGTTGTCACTCACTTCGCCGAGCAATCCGACGATCACGTCGCGCTCACCGACCGAGAGTCGTGCGGCGTGATGCGCAGTGCTACCAGTGATCAACCAGCATGCGTCGGCGTCGTAATTGCGAACGATACTGGCCAGGAACTCGAGTGCGACTTCGTCGCCAGAAGAGAGCACCCGTTCGGGCAGATAGAGGTCCGCGATCGGGCGATTCAGGCGGCGCGCGGCGGCGGTCACATCGCCGTCGTCATTCCTGGCAATGAGGGTGCGGATCCGATCCGCGATTTCGTGCGCTACGTCGTGATTCGTCAGCTCGAGCGCCATGGGAGTCTGGAAAGGGGCGGCCTGGGTCACAGTCGAGGGTCGCACGCTCCGAAGGGCAAGACCCGCCTAACGGGCACGCGGCGTGCCGCGTCGCGGCGAGCTCGGCTGCTCCGTTGGCACGTGTGGCGAACGGGGCTGAACGTCACCACCGGAGGACAGCCATGCAGGAAGAACACGACGCGGGACCTATCGACCGGGAGTCGGCCGAGTCCGACTCCGAGGACTCCTCACCTTTGCGCGGCGACCTCGTCGAAGAGGCGTCGCGAGAGAGCTTTCCGGCCAGCGATCCTCCGGCGTGGGAACCATTGCACTCCGGTCCGCCGGCAGACCCGGCGCGCGGTGATCCGAACGACGATGCCGCTCGCTGAGCGAGTCACACCGAACGGCACCTCGTTTGCCGACACCCGCAGTATCCACAGCCAGCGGAGACAGCGGTGAGAAAGCGACGACGGAACCGGCGGCAGAAGCAGCGGTTGACGTGGATGCTCGTCGGTGCGGGATCCGCGATGGCGGCCGGCGCCGCGACGAGCGGCCTGATCGAAGGTGGGTGGCGAGCGCTCCGCGATGAGGAGCCACCCATTGACCCGGACGCGGCCACGACGAGCTGGGGGAAGGCCATCGTGTGGACGGGGCTTACCGGCGTGCTGGTGAGCGTCGCGCAACTTGTCGCACGTCGCGGCGCGGCCGCGGGATGGACGCGCGTCACCGGTCGAAAGCCTCCGCGCCGCCGGTCAGCCGTGTGATCGCAGGCTCCTCGCGACCAACCCCAACCCGCCCGCGAGCAACCCGAGCATCATGAGCGTGTTGAACAGGCTTGTCGGACGGAAGAAGATCGTGAGGTTCGTGAGGATACCGAGCAGGATGATGAGCGCACCGGCGGCGGTGAGTAGCCAACCGAGCTTCGAGCGGCCATCGAAGAACAGGAGGCCGATGCCGACCAGGAGCGGGATCAGCGAGATCCCGAACGCGTTGTAGCCCCAGAGTCGCCAGACGCTCGACGTGACGGTTACCTGATTGAGCAGCAGGTATCCGCCGCCGACGGTCATCGCGAGACCGGCGAAGAACTCACCGAGCCCGCCCGACGTTCCGCCGGCACCTTTCGGCTTCTCCGTCCCAGTGCCAGCCAGGCCGGTGTCGTCAATCGCCATGCTCGAGCTCCACGTCAGGGACGGCCCCCATGATGGCAGGAGATCGGGGCCCGAGCAACGTTTCTTCAGCTACGCACCGGCCACGGTGCGTTCATTCGCGTCGCCTCCAGCAGGACGCTGACGACCTTTCGCGTAGCCATGCGAACACGGCGAAGTCGGCGCGAGAGACGCGAGCCAGGCGCCTGGCGCGCCATCAGCGCCGCGTGCAGTTCGCGCGCGTGACGCCATCGGTCGTCGGGCGACGGCATCAGGCAGCGCTCGATCGCCTCGACGAGATCGCGCGGCGCATCGGGCGCCGCCACCCGGAGCGGGCGATGCTTTGCCTCCACCCGGTGAGCGGAGATCTCCTGCACCGTGTCCCCGGTGTACGGCAACAGACCCGAGAGCATCAGGTATCCCAGCACCCCGAGCGCGTAGATGTCGCTGCGCCCGTCGATATCGATCTCGCCCGCCGCCTGTTCGGGCGACATGAAATGAGGCGTGCCGAAGCTGCGTCGGAGCTCACCGGGCGGCGGGTCGTACGACCGTCGCACGGCAACGCCGAAGTCCGCTACCATCGGCCGCATCGCGTCCCCGCTCGTCTCGAGGAGAATGTTCTCGGGTTTGAGATCGCGATGGACGATCCCCTCGCGGTGCGCGTACTCGAGCGTCAACGCGAGGTCGGCGAGAATCCGGCGGACCTCGTCCGGGTCGAGCCTGCGCGCGCGGCGCAGGCGTGCGCCGAGCGACTCGCCCGGGACGTATCGCATGACCATGTACATCAGGTTCGGCGTCTCGCCGAACCGATGCAGCGGAACGATGTTCGGGTGAGCGAGCTGACCGGTCGTGCGGGCCTCGCGGCGGAACCGCTCACAATCGTCAGGACTCGTCATGAGATCCCAGCGCAGGACCTTGATGGCCACCACCCGGTGCAACGTGAGGTCGCGCGCGAGGTAGACGGAGCCCATCGCCCCGCGGCCGAGAAGGCGAACGATCTGGAACTCATCGCTCAGGTCGCGCGAGAGGAGCTCAGCGTCGAGGTCCCGCGACTCGATGGGCGACTCGACTTCCGTCGCGTCGAAACCACTAGGGGTGAATTGCTCGGATGGGCGAGGCATCGCTGGCGACTTCTCCTGCAAGGCATTTCATCGAGCGGTGATCCCGCCATGCGTGGGAGCACCCATACCACTTAAGAAAGTACCGTGCCGCGTGGGCTATGTTTGTAAGCTTATGGTAATGAATGCGTTAACTGATAAACACGTGGTCGCAGACCGGTGTGCGGTGTTCGAAAATGGGACACCGAGCACCACAATCGGCACGACCAGATACGCTGTCCGCTCGATAAGGAACCCCTGAACGGCGATTCTTCGGCTGGAGTTCGACACGACGTCGCCGCGAAGCGGCGCTGAACGCTGATACCGGCCAAAGCCACGAACGTTGCACCGCCGCCCCGAGGGTCACTCGCGCGCATTTCTCTCCGCCGCCTGGCGGGACCTCGTCATGCTCAATTACGAGGTCCCTGAAGAGATGCTACGACCGTTTGTCCCGTCGGGTGTCGAGCTCGATCGTTACGACGGGCGGCTCTATGTGAGCGTGGTCGGGTTTCGCTTCCTCGACACGCGCGTGCTCGGGTTCGGAATCCCCGGACACCGGTCGTTCGAGGAAGTGAACCTCCGCTTCTACGTTCGCCGCCACGTGGGGGACGACGTCCGGCGTGGCGTGGTGTTCATCCGCGAGCTCGTGCCGCGCGCGGCTGTCGCGGTCATCGCGCGCCTGGCGTACAACGAGCCGTATCGCGCGCTTCCAATGCGCCACCGGGTCGATCCGGACGGCGAGGGTCGGACGGTGCGCGAGTACGCGTGGCATGCCAATGCCTCGTGGACTCGCCTCCGCGCCGTCACTCGCGGGCCCTCAGACCTGCTCGCCGTTGGGTCGGAGGAGGAGTTCGTGACCGAGCACTTCTGGGGCTACACACGGCAGCGCGATGGGGGGACGATAGAGTACCGCGTCGAGCATCCCCGGTGGCGTATATGGCACGCCGAGGAGGCTGCGCTGGAGGGCAACGTGGCGCCGGTCTACGGCGATGCGTTCGCGCGAACGCTTTCGGGCCCAGCGCGCTCGGCGTTCGTGGCGGATGGCTCGCTAGTCACGGTCTTCGCCCCCAGCCGGCTTCGTTAGGCGACGATCGTTGCGACGTTCGAAACCGACCGTCAGCCGGT
The DNA here is from genome assembly GCA_036741775.1 of Gemmatimonadaceae bacterium. Classification (GTDB taxonomy): domain Bacteria; phylum Gemmatimonadota; class Gemmatimonadetes; order Gemmatimonadales; family Gemmatimonadaceae; genus JAJKIV01. The sequence continues at coordinate 9,347 of DAINRQ010000172.1, forward strand.
TGCCGGGTGATCCTTCGGTCCGAACGTCGACCGGAGCGCCCGGCGGGCCGTACGCCAGATGCTGCGAACGGCGAGGATCAACAGCACGAGCAGGGCGAGCGCGATCGTCAGCGTGATGTAGGGGTGATTCCAGATCGCGTAGGCGATCGTCGCGACGACCCCGAGCTCCGCGACGTTCGCCGCCCCGTTCGTGACCGGCTCCGGCGAGGTGTCGATCGTGTACCGGAGACCGAGCTTCGTCGTGTGCGTCACGAGCCCGAGGCCACCGCCAAGGAGCGCCGCGGCAGCGATGAGCGAGGGTTCACCGCCCCAGGCCGTGAGCACCGCGAGGGCGGACGCCGCGGGCGGCCGGATGGCCGTGTGTATCGTCTCCCACAGCGACGCCACGCCCGGAATAAGCGTCGCGAGGAACTCGATCACCGTGAGTACCGACGCGATCACGATGACCGCCGGGTGGCTGACGCCGCCGAGCGCGCCGGGGAGTGCATCGATCCACCCCATGCGGTCGGCAATGCCGGCGAGCGCCACCGTGGCGTACGGACTGATACCCGACGCGTACGCCACGCCGAGCGCCTGAACGAGTGTCGCGAGCGAGTTCATTTGGAGCCTCCTCCGTTCAGGATACGTTCCGCCGGCTTCCGAAGCGAATGCCCCCTGATCGACGGCACGGGGCGGCAGCGGCCGCCCCCTTGCACAAACTTGCACGACCAGGCCGCCACGACCGGTCCGGCGCTCTGCGGACCGCCCGGGATACTCGGCCGCGCTAACGTCGAGGACGAATGCAATGGCAAAATGCGAGCTCTGTGGTAACGACTACGACAAGGCGTTCACGGTGACCATGGCCGGCGAAACTCACACGTTCGACTCGTTCGAGTGTGCGATTCACGTACTCGCGCCGACTTGTGCGCACTGCGGGTGCCGCATCATCGGGCACGGCATGGAGGCCGACGGTCGCTTCTTCTGCTGCGCCCACTGCGCAAAGCACATGGGCGTGAAAGGTCTCGACGACCGAAAGTAGCCGTCGCAGCGTACTGGAGTCGTTCGGCGATCTCGTCGGGCGCCGGGGCGCAGCGCTAATTTCCGCTGCATGCCCTTCTTCAAGAAATCGATCTTCTTCTCCGAGTGCGACCGCTGTCACGCGCGGTTCCACATCGGGGCGGGCGGCGTGTGCGAGCAGTGCCGAAAGATTCTGTGCGACACCCATCTGCACGGCTCGCTCATTCGCCGCGTGCAGGTGTCGTTCGGCGCCCGCCCCGTCTGCGTCTACTGTCGCGCGAAACCGGCGACGTCCGCCGGCTCGACGACGGCCACGCCGTGAGGCGGCCGCGGGTATGTGTGCTTCGGCGGGGAGCCCGCGTCGCTGTGGCGGCGCTGTGCGCGGCGGTCCTGGCCGTCGGTGCCGCCGCTGAAGCGCAGGGCCCGGCTCAACCCGCGCGCACCATTCTCGCCATCGGCGCGCACGCGGGCGATGCGGAGCTGACGAACGGCCTGCTCCTCGCCCGACAGCGCCGAGCGGGGGATCGTACGGTCGTTCTGCACATGACGCTGGGCGAGGGCGGCAACGCGCGCCTCTCGCCCGAGGCGTACGGCGATCAGAAACGACGCGAAGCACAGCAGGTGGCGTCGATCCTCGGTGCGGAGGCGCTGTTCGCGCCCTACAAGGACGGTCAGATCCCGGATGACGAGGCGACTCGCCGGTACGTCGCGAACGTGATTCGCCAGGTGCGGCCTACACACGTGCTGACGCACTGGCGCGAGAGCATTCACAAGGACCACGCGACGACGCACCGCGTAGTGGTCGATGCCGTTCTTCTCGCCTCACTCCCGGGTGTCGTGACGGAACATCCCGCGTGGCGCGGGATCCGCGGGGTGTGGTATGCGGAGAACTGGGAGGACGCGGACGGCTTCCATCCGTACATGTACGTCGCGATCGCACCCGAGGACTCGGCGCGGTGGCGGGAGGCCGTGACGAAGTACGAGTTCGTCGGCGGCACGATCTCGTCGTTCAAGTACCTCGACTACTACTCCGCGCTGATGACCGTTCGCGGCGCCGAGTCGCGGCGCGGTCGCGCCGTGGCGTTCGACATCGATCGTCTGGGCAAGCGCCGGGTGCTGGACTCCCTCCCCTGAAATCGGGGTCAGATTCGAATTTCATCGTTTTCATGCGGGTCGGAGGCATTTACCCGCGGGACAAGAACGAAAGCGAACCGCAGAGGGCGCAGAGAACGCAGGGGGTGCCTGAATTGCAGGCACCCCTGCGTTCTCTGCGTCCTCTGCGGTTCATTCTTTTCTGAAGCCAGCCCAACC
>DAINRQ010000173.1:0-11652 GCA_036741775.1 Gemmatimonadaceae bacterium
GGATGTGGCGCGTGCGCGTTCGCGGGCGCCTGAGCGGCATCGTCGTCGGCGCCACTCAAGCGCGTTGACTTCGCGAACCCGCTCGGCCGAAGTCGGGCGGGGGTCCCGTCCCTTTGGTTGGCTGCATTCGCTCATTCGCGACCCGCGGTCGGTGACAAAGTGGTACTCATGGCGGCCGTCCGATGCCGTGATCCCGGAATTTGGGTGTAGGCTCGTGACAATAACCCAACGGATAGGTTATTGTTTCGATGCCCACCATCTTGAACGTCGGCGGCTTTCAGGTCCGCATCCGTCTGCCGCCGCGTGAACACGGCCCGCCGCACGTTCACGTGCGCAAGGCCGGGGCTGTTGTGGTGATCGACCTTCCCGACGGCGACCGACCGCTCGCCATTCGCACGGTAAGACGAATGCGCGCCGTCGACGTCGTGGCGGCCGTTCGACTGGTGGACGCGAACGCCGAGATGTTGCTCGAACAGTGGAGGAAGTACCATGGCGAAGCGCCGCCTGAGTGACGCCGAGATTCTGTCGCAGATCCCCGCCGCGCGAGCCCGTGAGCGTCGCGAGCGCCGACAGGGGCTGCGCGCTTCCGCGGCGCGGTACGACCGCGCGACCGGACGCGTCGTGCTCGAGCTGACAAACGGGTACCTGTTTGCGTTTCCCGCCCGTGCAATTCCGGCGCTGAGGTCTCTCTCCGCGTCGGAGCTCGCGACGGTCGAGCTCGACCCATCTGGCGGCGCGCTCCGGTGGGACGAGTTCGACGTCGACCTGAGCGTCCCCGGCCTGCTTCTATCAGCGGTCGGCGTGGACGAACGACGTCGTCATTTCGCCAGCCTCGCGGGCCGCGTCAAATCCGACGCCAAGGCGAGGGCGGCGCGGGCCAACGGAAAGAAGGGTGGTCGGCCGAAGAGGACGTGACGCGTGACCGTTGCCGGATAGGCAGGACGCCCCCGTGCGACGATCTGCACGATATTTTGGCGGATGACCGAGCCACTACTCGAGGCGTTTTTCGCGCCCGTGCTCGTGCGGCGTCTGGCCGGCGACATCGCGCGAGTGTATCCGTCGTTCCCGCCGCGAGCGTTGGTGAGAGACGCGACGCATGGCCTCGACGCCGAGTTCCTTCAGACCTGTTGCTCGCGTAGCGCGGGGACACACCCGCGCCAGAGCGAGACCGGCGCGCCGCGCTACTCGTCGCGCAGGGCGCGCACCGGGTCCAGCCGCGCCGCCCACCGCGCCGGCAGGAGGCTCGCCGCCGCCGCGCACCCCAGCAGGAGCGCTGCTACGCCGAGGTACGTCACCAGGTCGGTCGCCGCGACGTCGTACAGGATCCCCTGCATGAACCGTGAGAGCGCGTACGCCGCCCAGAGCCCGATCGCGATCCCGACGCCCGCCAGCCCCACCCCGTGCCGCACGACGCCGCCGACGATGCGCGACGGCGTGGCGCCTAACGCCATCCGGACGCCGATCTCGCGCGTGCGCCGCGTCACGCCGTACGCCACGAGCCCGTAGACACCCACCACCGCGAGCACGAGCGCCGCCGACGCGAACAGGCCGAAGACGAGCGCCGTGAACCGCGGCTGCGCCGCGACCTCCGACACGAGGCGCGCGAGCGGCTGCTCGTTCGCGAGCGGAAGCAGCGGGTCGAGCGCGTGGATCTCGCGGCGGACGACCGGCGCGAGGGCCAGTGGATCTCCCGTCCCGCGCACGAGGAGCCACATGTTCGTCCACGCTACCTGCTGGAAGGAGAGGTACATCATCGGCTCCGGCTCTTCCTCCAGGAGTTGATCGCGGATGTCGCTGACAACGCCGACGACCGTCCATGGGACGGCGGCATTCCCGCCGACGGCGATCTGCTGGCCCACCGGATCCACCCCGGGCCAGATCTGCCGGGCCATCGCTTCCGTGATCACGACCACCCGCGGCTCCCGCTCGCCGTCGGACTCGGCGATCAGCCGTCCCTTCCTGAGTGCGACGCCGATGGCGTCGAAGTACCCCGGCGTCACCGAGCGCCAGTTCGCCGACAGGAACTCGTCGGCGCTCGCCGGTTGGCGGCCCACCACCGTGAACTTGATCGCGGTGCTCCCACCGCTGAACGGCGCGATGTTGGTGAAGCCGACCGCACGGATGCCCGCCGTGGACGAGAGTCTTCGCGCCACCTCGCTATAGAACGCCGCGAGCTTGGCGCGCTCGCGGTAGCGTTCGCCGGAGAGCGTCAGCGACGCCGTGAATACGCCCTCGGTGCGGAACCCGTAGTCGACCCGCATCAGCCGCTCGAAGCTCCTCCCAACGAGCCCGGCGCCGACGAGAAGAACGAGCGCCATCGCGACCGAGGTGACGATGAGCGCGCTGCGAAGCCTGCCGGCGGCGGCGACGCGCCCCCCGCTCCGCAGCACAGCGTTGAGGTCTGCGCGCGACGCCTGAAGCGCGGGCGCGATCCCGAAGAGAATTCCGGTCACGAGCGAGGCGGCCATGCCGAAGGCGACCACCCGCCAGTCGATGTCGAGCCCATCGAGCCGCGGAATTGCCGTCTCGCCCACCTCGCGCAGCACGGGCACGGCCAGGACCGCCAAGGCGACGCCTAACGCCGCACCGATCACCGCCAGCACGAGGCTCTCGGTCAGGAGCTGTCTCACGATCCGGCTGCGCCCAGCGCCCAACGCCGCGCGGACACTCATCTCCCGCTGCCGAGCGGTGGCGCGAGCGAGCAGGAGGTTGGCGACGTTCACGCATCCCATGAGCAGCAGGAGCCCTACGGCCACGAGCAGCACCTGAACCCGCGTGCGCAGCTCATCGCCAATGAGCCATTCCTCGAGTGACGTCACGTTTGCGCCCCACTCCCGGTTCGTCTCGGGATACTGCCGGGCCAGATCGCGAGCCACGGACTGGAGCTCGTCGCGGGCGAGCGCAATCGTGACGTCAGGCGCCAGGCGACCGAGGACTCCGAGCCGGCGGTCGCCGCGCGGCGTTTCGCCACGTGATAGGGTCGCGGATGGCGCGAGTGGCTCCCAGAGCACCGGGTTGCCGGGGAACACGAGCTCCGGCGGCATCACGCCGACAACCTCGTACGGCGTCCCATTGAGATTCATCGTGCGCCCGACGACCTGTGGATCGCCACCGAAGCGCGTCTGCCAGAACGCGTACGACAGCAGGACGACGCGCGCCGGCGCGCCGGGCCTGGCTTCCGCGTCGTCGAAGAGGCGGCCCACGTGCTGCCTAACGCCGAGCAGCGGGAACAACGACGGTGTGGCCGCCATGCTGCTGAGCTCTTCGGGGTCGCCATCGCCAAGGAGGGTGAGGTTTCCCGCGGTGAAGGCGGCCATCTGGCTCAGTCCCCGCACGCGCTCGAGCCAGTCGAGGTAGTTCGGCTCCGAAACGCCGAACCTGTCAGTGGTCGGGTTCGTCTCGTAGAGGCGGACGATCCGGTCCGGCTCGTGGTATGGGAACGGTCGGAGCAGCACGGCGTTGGCCACGCTGAAGATCGCGGTGGACGCCCCGATTCCCATGGCCAGCGTCAGGACTGCGACGGCGGCGAAGCCCGGGCTCGCGCGGAGCCCTCGGATGGCGTACCGCAGGTCGTGACGCAGCTCGGTGAGCCATTCGGCGCGGCGCATTTCCTCGTTCCTCCTCCTGCCGAGGTCGCGGCAGGCTTCCATGATGCCGGCTACGTCGCCAAAGCGTCTGAGGGCCGCGGCGCGCGCGTCGTCGGGGGGCATCCCCTGCTCGACCAGCTCGCGCACGCGCATCTCGAGGTGGAAGGCGACCTCGGCGTCCACCTCCTGCTCTACGGGGACGCTCCAGAACCGCCGCCACCGAAGCTCGCGTCTGAACCGGCCCAGGGTCGGCATTGTCAGCGCGCCGGGTAGAGCACCTTGGCGACCGCAGTGGTGAAGTGCGTCCACTGGGCGAGCTCGACCTTGAGTCGGGCGCGTCCGGCGCTCGTTAGGCGGTAGAACTTCACCTCCCGCCCCGTCTCCGACACCCCCCACTCGGCCTCGATGAACCCCTTGCGCTCCATGCGGTAGAGCGCGGGGTAGAGCGAGCCCTCGCCGATCTCGAGCGCGTCGTCGGTGGCGTCCTGGATCCACCGCGCGACGCCGTAGCCGTGGCGCGGGCCCCAGGAGAGGGTCTTGAGGATGAGGGTGTCGAGCGTGCCGTGCAGCAGCTCGGTCTGTTCGGCCATGCGGGCCCCGGGTGCCGAGTACCTCGATTGTCGAGGTATCATATAAGGCGACACCTCGATAGTCAAGGCATGGCGCGGCTGATTGGCGGCTAATTGGGGTCAGAGTCGAAAAACATCGGACTCACGCGCGAAGGGTACGTTCCAACGCCGCGAGATCTCGCGCGCGCCAGTCATCCGCGAGTTGCCGACTCGACCCGCGCACAAACATGCCTCGGCCGTACCGTTCCGCGCATGGCGACCGATAGCATCGCGACGCCAGTGCTACCGAACGTATCGCGGATAGGTCCCCTTTGCCTGCACCGAGCATGCGAGGTTCAGGTCGCGCGTCGCGAATGGCTCCGCGTCCGACGTGACCGCGACAACCTCACCGTCGGGGTCGACGATCCAACCCTGACCGCCGAACGGATCGCCGGCCGTGCTGATTCCGCTGCGGTTCGACGACACGCAGAACGCTCCGCTCACGATCGCCGCGGCGCGTCCGCCGACGAGCCACCGCTCTCGGCTGCTCGCCGGTGTCACTCGTGGTACCGCGATGATGTCCGCACCGCGGAGCCCGTACTGGCGCGACACATCCAGCATCCACATCTCGGTGCAGATCTGCGTCCCGAGCGTCGCGCCGCCAGCGGCGAATGGCTCGAAGACGCCGTCGCCCGCCTCGTACCACGATGCCTCCCAGTAGCCTTCTTCGTCGGGGAGATAGCGCTTGTCGTGTACGAGGCGCGAGCCATCCGCCGTCACGACGATCGCTTCATTGAGCCGGCGGCTGAGCCGTTCCGTGGGTCGTGTGCAGATGGCCGCCGGCACGCCGAGCTCCGCGATGCGCGCCCCCCACTGGCGGTGCGCATCGATCGCCTCGCGCCACCGGTCCTCGTCGAACGGCCGTGTGACCGCGAACCATCGTCCGAACGGCATCTCCGGCAGCAGCACGAGCTCACTGCGCTCGCGGCGTGTGTGGGCGCACAGCGCGGACCAGTCGGCCTCGAAGGCGTCGGGCTCATCGTGCAGCTCGCAGACGGTGACTCGCATAGGAGCGCGAAGATGTACCGGCGAACCGACGGTTGCGAGTCCACCGTATGGCGCAAACAGCGCGTCCGCCTCGGTCGGGTCATTGCCGCGGGCGTGTCGAGCCCGTGTCCAGCAACGTGTCGACTCTTGCACCCGTCGGTGTCAACACCTTCCGCTTCAACAGCAGACGTGAATCGGTCCGCAGCGAGTCGAGACGGAGCCGCTGCCGGGGTGTCAGGATGGCACGCAGTTCATTGTCCACCGAATCCGCCACACGCCGGAGACGTTCGCCGAGCTCGATCAGCACCTCGCGCGAACGCGGCTCGCTGTGCAGGACGATCGAATCGGCCTGACGCCGCTGTTCCGGAGTCAGGTCGAGGCGGTCGAGAACGTCGGACATGTCACTCAGGGTCGCGCGCACCTGGATGCGCGGGGCGAGCACGCGATCGCCCACAACGCCTGCCGCGGCACCGGCGATGAACGCCATCGACACCAATGATGCCACGAACGTGACGAGGCGCTTCGAAGAGCCCTGAGTCATTGGCGATACCCCATGTACGCCGACAGCAATTCGCCATTGGTTGGTATGTGACTCGATCGTGCCCATTGCTGGATCAGTTCGGCCGGATCGGCCGGATCGCTCTGGTCTGATTGCGCGAGCACCACGGCACCGGCCACCAATAACAGCACGGCGGCAGCAGCGGCCAGGCCGCGCTGCGCGCGGATCATCCAATCGGGCCATTCAGCGTCGCGCGCGCGTGTCGATATCTGCCTCAGCGCCGCCTGGATCACGGCATCTTCGCGAGCGAGATCGTCCGTGACATCGAGCGCGCGAAGATCGAGCCGTGATTCCGCACGTCGTTCCAGGTTCTCAGTCATGGTCCGGCTCCAGTGTCGGGAGGTCGCCCAGAAGGTTCCGCAGTCGTTTGCGCGCGTCGCTCAGGTGGCGGCGGGACATCAGTTCGGAAATGCCGAGCTGACGCGCGAGTTCTGCGTGCCTCCGACCTTCGTAATCGTGCAGAAGAACAACCTCTCGTTGCACTGGCGGAAGTGACAGCAGCGCCGCCGTGAGTCGTGCTCGCAGATCGCCGAGCTCCGCCATGCGATCGAGACAATCCGGCGCCGTCACGTGTGCAGTGGAGTCGAGCTGTTCGGTCGCTCGGAGCTGCAGATACTCGCGGCGATTGTGGGCGGTGTTCCTGACAATGGTCATGATCCAGTGACTCACGCGACTCGGGTCCCGACAGTCGCGCATCCGCTCCCAGCATCGCACGAAGGCGTCCTGGCAGACATCCTCGGCGTCCTCGCGATTGCCGAGTTGCGCGAACGCGACGAGAAACGCCATGCGAAAGTACCGCCGCATCAGGACTTCGAATGCGGCGGTGTCGCTTCCGAGAATGAGCGCCACCAACTCCTCGTCCGACTGCGACATGCCTCCATTCGACAGCGTTCGGCGGCCGCAAGGCTGCCTTACCCTCCTGGTCGACGCAGCACCCGCGTGCCACCCGGTATGGTCCTGCCGAAGGCTTTGGCCAGTTCCTGCGCGACCACCGTACCGGCGGACGGATCACGGTTGCTGAAGACGATGATCGTGAGCCCGTCGCTCCACGCGGCGTATTGCGTATTGGTACCAGGTCCACCCCCGCCGTACGACACGAGCTCTCCGCGCTTGAACGAGGGGCCGAGAATCGAGTCGAATGCCGCGGGCACGAGGCGGCCGGCGCGAAGTGCGGCGTCGAGCTTCAGGAAGTCATCGACCGTCGAGTAACCGCCTCCGGCCGGCGAGCCCCGACCTGCCAGGCTGTACGTGTTAGGCTGAAGAGGTCCGCGGGTGGCCGTGTAGCCAATGGCGCGGTTGGGGACGTCTTCATCGATCAGGTAGTGCCGCGTGTCGCTCATGCCGGCCGGCCCGGTGATGTGCGCTCTCACGTAATCGTAGTAAGTCGTTCCCGTCAGGCGCTCGATCAGCTTCCCCAGGATGATGTAGCCCCCGTTGCTGTAGAGCATCGACGTGCCGGGCTCGAACGCCAGGGGCTCCCTGGCAAACAGCTCGAGGTACTGATCCACCGTTCGAACGTCGGCGTGGCGCCTGAGGAACTCGTCGTTCATGAAGTTGCCGACGCCGGACCTCATCTCGTACAGGTGACGCGCGGTCACGCGGTCTCGCACGGCGGCGTTAGGGTAGTCGGGCAGGTAGGTGCCGACGGGTACATCGAGGTCGAGCTTGCCGGCGGCCACGAGCTGCCAGAGAGCAATGCGCGTGATCAGCTTGTCGATCGAACCGAGGTTGAACTTCGTGTCCGGCGTGACGGGCGTTCGGGTCTCGCGGTTCGCCAGGCCGTAGCCGCGCCGAAGGACGGCCACGCCGTTCTTCGCGACGAGGACCGCGCCGGAGAACGAATCGGCTTCAGCCCGTTGGCGGACCCACTGGTCGGCGGCAATGAGGGCGCTATCCGGTGCCTGCGCCGTGCCGCCTCGCGAGAAGCCAGTGATGGCAAGCAAGAGAATGAGTGGTCGCATGCCATGAGGACAGCCGGGAACCCTGGAGTGTGAGCGGTGGTTCCCACGTGCAACCGTGACGACCCTCCCGCACCGAGGCAGGCGCTCGACGCGGTATCGCTCGGCGAGCGCCGGCGCGACTGTGGCGATGGGTCACGCGATGGAAGTTGCCGGCGTGTCGGGCGCGCAACTAGTCGCGGGGATCGACTCGAGACGCCGTTTCGCGAATGACGCGCTCGAGCAGGTCCGTGACGCCGAGTCGGGGGGCCCAGAGCCGCAGGGGCTCGAGATCCAACCGCTCACCCTGGATGCGCGCGATGGCCTGCACGTCGCGCCACTGCCGCTCGGACACCTCACCGCCGCGCCGGTACCACTCGAGCTTCCGCAGCAGCGTGTGCTCCGCGGTGTCCACGTACAATACGCCGTTAGGCGTCTCGATACGCTGGCGGCGCTGCAGCCGTTCCGCCTCGAACGGATCGTCGCCGGCAACGAAGAAGTCGACCTTGATCGCACTGGCGAAGTGAACGGCGTTGAACGACTCGCCTGCCGTGACGGCGAGGCGCATGGCGTCGACGTCCACGTAGTAGTCGCGGCCCATCGCCTTCGCGAACGGCGTCACGTGACGGCGGAGGAGGGCGACGACCATGTCCACATCCTGCGTGGATCGCGGCTCACCATGGACGGAGCTCGCGATGGATCCGCCGGTTACCCAGGCGACGCCGAGGGAATCGAGTCGTGAGCCCGTGTCTGTTGCGATCTCGATCGGATCCTCGAGCGGCGTCAACGCGGGGAGACGTTGCGTCGCGCGGCAGACACACGCGCCGCGACGTCACGGCCCAGCCGCAATTCGGCGCGGAGGTCACGAATCGCTTCGTCAGTCGCCGTCGGGTGACGTCTCCGGAGGCCTTCGATCGATAGCTGGTCGACCATGCGACAGAGCCGCGCCACCTGCGCGAGCTTCTCGGCCGGTGAGAAGCGCCGCATCACCGCATCCTGAATGGCCTGCGCCGCGGCGGTGGTATCGGCCGGGGTTCCACCGAGACGCGATGGCGGAGCGTTGCGGTCCAGGCGCCGCGCCGCGCGGCGTGCCTCGCGGATCGCGACCATGCGCCGGGCCGTCTCGGGGTCCAGCACACGGCGACTCCGGATGCCGCCGCGCCGTCCGATTTCAGCGAGGTACTCACGGAGAACAGACACGATGGATAACGTAAGCGGCTTACGATGTTAAATGTAAAGATCGGCGCCAGATGAGTGAACGAGCACATACGAGCTCGTCCGGACCGTGGCTTCAGCGATGCGGAAACGCCCCGGCCCGCCGTGCCGTAGGAACGGCACCCCCACCGCCCGAGAGGCACGCCCATGCTCGACCTCCTGAGACAGGACGTCCGCTACGCCATCCGCGCCCTCGGCCGGAGCCCCCTGTTCGCACTCGTCTCGGTGCTCTCGATCGCCATCGGCGTCGGCGCGACGACGGGGATCGTCACCATCGCGAACGCGTTCCTGCTCCGCCCGCCGCCGGGCGTGGGGCACCCCGAGCGCGTGGTCAGCGTCGGGTCGACCCGCGAGGGTCGCGGTTTCGACAACTTCTCCTACCCGAACTTCGCCGACTACCGCGCCTCGGCGCGGTCGCTCTCGGGGCTTGCCGCGATCCGCTTCGATCCGCAGGCCGCGAGCCTCGCGGGGCCGAGTGGTGGCGAGCCCGTGCACATGAGCGCTGCGAGCGGCAACTTCTTCGAGGTGCTCGAGGCGCGCCCCGCGTTAGGCCGCTTCTTCACGTTGGACGAGGACCGCGCGCCCGGCGCGAGCCCCGTCGTCGTGCTGAGTCACCGGTTCTGGACCCGGCGGTTCGAGGCGGACTCGTCGATCGTCGGGAAGGCCATCGTGCTCAACGGGTCGCCGTTCACCGTGCTGGGGGTGGCGGCCGAGCGGTTCCAGGGACCGTTCGTGCTGGCGCCGGACCTCTGGGTGCCGCTCACGGCGTCCACGCTCCTGGGCGCGTCGGCCGGCGACTTCGAGAGTCGCCGGGCCGTGTGGCTCATGGGGATCGGCCGCCTCGCGCCTGACGTGGGCATCGGACAGGCGCAGGCCGAGCTGTCAGCGATCGCCGCGCGGCTCGCGCAGCAGTACCCGAGCGAGAACGAAAGCCGGGGGCTCGCGGTGATGCCGGCGAGTCTCTTCCCTGGTGAGCTGCGCCCGATGATCGCGGCGTTCCTGGGGCTGCTGCTGGCGGTCGCGGGGCTCGTGCTTGTCATCGCGAGCACGAACGTCGCCGGGATGCTGCTTGCGCGCGCCAGCGCTCGGCGGCGCGAGATCGCCGTCCGGCTCGCCCTCGGCGCGTCGCGCGGGCAGCTCGTCATGCAGCTCGTGGTCGAGAGCCTGCTCATGTTCGCTGCGGCCGGCGCGGCCGGGCTGCTGCTCGCGAGATGGCTCGTGTCGGGGCTCATGGCCCTCGTTCCGCGCCTCCCGGTGCCGCTCGCGGTGGACGTGCAGCTCGACTGGCGCGTGCTGGCGTTCGCGCTGCTGGTGTCGCTCGTGACAGGCCTCCTCGCTGGCGTGGTGCCGGCGCTGCAGAGCACGCGCCCTGACCTCGTGCCGGCACTCAAGTCCGACACCGGCGGCACGGCGACGAGGCAGCGGCAGCGTCTTCGCAGCGGTCTCCTCGTCGCGCAGATCGCGTTCTCGATGCTGCTGCTCGTGGTCGGCGGGCTGTTCGCGCGGACGCTGGCGCGCGCGCGGAGCATCGACCCCGGCTTCGACCCGCGCGGCGTGTACGTCGCCTCGCTCGACCTCGGGCTCGCGAACCACGACTCGGCCTCCGGGGGGCGTGCGGCCGCAACTATAGTAGAGCGAGCGCGCGCGATCCCCGGCGTGCGATCGGCGGCCCTCTCCACCATGCTGCCGCTCGACGGCGGCGGCCTGGGGCTTGGCGGCATCGAGGTAGCGGGCCGCGAGCCGCCCGCCGGGCGGGAGGGGGGCTGGCGGGAGGACTGGAACGTGGTGACGCCGGGTTACTTCGCGACGATGGGCATCCCGCTCGTGCGCGGGCGCGACTTCGCCGAGTCCGACCGGGCGGGCGCGGGCGACGTGGCGATCCTGAACGAGGCCTTAGCCGCCGCGCTCTTCCCGGGTCAGGACCCCGTGGGCCGCACTCTGACGAATGACGGCCGCGTGGTGACGGTCATCGGCGTGGCGCGGAACGCGAAGTACCGCTCGTTAGGCGAGCCGCAGCGCAACTTCATCTACGTGCCGCTCGCGCAGCGGTACATGGGCCGCACGAACCTGCTCGTGAAGATGACGGCGGGGGCGGCGGCATCGGTCGCGGCGCCCGTCCGGAGGCTCGTGCAGGACGTGGACGCTCGGTTGCCCATTCTGCGACAGCAGACGATGGAGGAGCAAACGGCGACGTCGCTCTTTCCACAGCGAGTGGCGCTGTACGTGTCGGGCGGGCTCGGGACGGTCGCGCTGCTCCTCGCCCTGCTCGGGATCTACGGCGTGACGGCGTTCAGCGTGTCGCAGCGCACGCGGGAGATCGGGGTGCGGGTGGCGTTAGGCGCGCAGCGCTCGCACGTGCTCGGGCTGGTGCTCAGGCAGGGGGTGGTGTTGGCGGCCGTTGGAGTGCTCGTGGGCTCGCTCGCGGCGTTCGGGGCGACGCGGCTCATCGCCAATCTGCTCTATGGCGTGCCGCCGACGGACATCGTCGCGTTTGGTGGGGCGGCCATCGCGCTCGGGCTGGCGGCGGTGGCGGCGAGTTGGGTTCCGGCGAGGAGGGCGGCGGGGGTCGACCCCATCATCGCGCTCCGAAGCGAGTAGGTCGGCCCCCTCGCGCGAAGCAAACCTCTATTGTGCCGAAACCATTGCATTGGGCCGCTCGTATGGGTATCCCATACAACCCCAGGCCTGGAGCAGCATGGATCGAGTCACGTTCGCAACGTCGTCGGGGGTCGTATGGCTGGCCCTCGCGGTTCACTTTG